>DASZVZ010000111.1:0-34622 GCA_035546875.1 Pseudolabrys sp. | reverse complement strand
GCGGCGATGACGGCTCCTAGCGGCCGTGCTTTGCCTTGCCGCGCTTTACCTTCGCCATCTTTTCCAGCACCGCGCAAACGGCGGCGGTGTCGCGCGCGCCAAGGCCGCTGCGCATGGCTTTGACATAGATGGGCTTCGATGCGTCGAACATCGGCGTCGGCACGCGGATTTTCCTGGCGAAATGGCCGATCACGTCCATGTCCTTTTGCCAGACGTCGATCTTCATGGTCGCGTCCTTGTAGTCGTTCTTGACCATCATCGGGGCGCGCAACTCGAAAACGCGCGAATTGCCGGCGCCGGCGCTGATCAGATCGAAGATCATCTGCGCCGGCAGGCCGGCCTTTATGCCCAGCACCATCGCTTCCGCGCTTGCCACGTTGTTGATGGCGACGAGGAGATTGGCGACGTACTTCATGCGGCTGCCGTTGCCGAAAGCGCCGACGTTGTAGGCGCCGCGGCCGAAGTCGTCGAGGATCGGCTTGAGCCGCGCGATGCTTTTGGCGTCGCCGCTGGCGTAGAAGATCAGGTCCTTGTTGCGCGCTTGCGCGCCGGTGCCGCTCACCGGGCAGTCGAGCATCGTATGCCCGGCCTTGGCGATAGCGCGCGCGGCCTTCTCCTTGTCCTCGATGCGGAACGTGCTCATCTCGGCGATCAGCCGCTTCGGCAGCTTTGCGGCGGCGATCGTGCGCACGGTTGTCATCAGCGCTTTCGGATTGGGCAGGCTTGTGAGAACGACGGGCGCCGCGCGCGCGACCTCGGCGGCGTCTTTCGCGAGTTCGACGCCGGCGCGCTGCGCTTCACGGCGGCGGGCGGGGTTGGGGTCGAAGCCGACGACATGCCAACCGGCAGCGGCGAGATTTTTCGCGAACGCGCCACCCATGATACCGAGTCCGATGACGCCGACGCTTCCCTTTTTCTTCCCGGCCGCAGCCATTCCGATTCTCCCGATGGCAATAAATGAAGACGCGCAACGATTCCCGCGCCGTCTTAGGCGGTCGAGGCGGGGCCTGTCGAGTGGGCTTAGCGTTGCGGTCCCGCTTTCGTGGCGCGCCGCAATCGCCTATCGTCGCCGGCAAAGAAAATCGGGAGGAGCCATGAAAATCGGAATACCGGGCCTCGGCGCCATGGGCGCCGCGATCGCGGCGCGGCTGATCGAAGTCGGCCATGACGTGACGGTCTGGAATCGCACGGCGGCGAAGGCAAGACCGCTCGCCGATGCTGGTGCGAAAATCGCCGCGACGCCGGCGGCGCTGGCCGCAGCCTGCGAGGCGGTCATCACCATCCTCACCGACGGTGCGGCGATCGAGGAAGTTTACAACGGCCCCTCCGGCCTTCTGTCCGGCGACGTGAAGGGCAAGCTGTTCATCGAGATGAGTACGGTGGCGCCGAAGGTCGAAACCGATCTCGCGCCCAAGGTGCGCGGCAAGGGCGCGACGTTCGTCGAGTGTCCGGTCGGCGGTTCGACGACGCCCGCGCGGCAAGGGAAGCTGCTCGGCCTGATGGGCGCGGAGCCGGCGGATGCGGCGCGCGCGCGGCCGATCCTCGAGCAATTGTGCCGCAAGGTCGAGCATTGCGGGCCGGTCGGCACCGGCGCGGCAATGAAGCTCGCGATCAATCTGCCGCTGATGGTGGCGTGGCAGGCCTACGGCGAGGCGATGGCGATCGCACGCACGGTCGGCTGGGAGCCGAAGCGCCTGCTCGATCTGTTCGTCGAGAGCAACGGCGCCAACAACGCGCTCAAGGCGCGCGCCGAGATGATGGTCGCGATGTTCGAGGGGCGCGATCCGGGTCCGACCACGTTCTCGATCGCGAACGCCGTCAAGGACCTGCGCACCATGGTCGCGACCGGCGAAGCCAAGGGCGCCGACATGATCGCGACCAAGGCGGCGCTCGCGGGCTTCGAGGATGCGGTGCGCAACGGGCTTGGCGGCGGCGACGGCGCGCAGATGTCGGTCTATTGGGCGGAGCGCGGCAAGAAAAAGTAATCACATTTGTCGTGGCCGGGCTTGTCCCGGCCATCCCGCTTAGGAAGACACTGCGTCCCCAAGCGAGTTGCCCGGCGCAAGGCCGGGCATGACAATAAGGAGGGACCATGAAGCTGTTTTCATTCTGGCGCTCGCTCGCGACCTATCGCGTGCGTATTGCGCTCAACCTCAAGGGCATCGCGCCGGAGGTGATCGAGGTGAACCTGATGAAGGGTGACCAGCGCGATGCGAAATTCCGCGCGATCAACCCGATGATGGCGATCCCGGCGCTGATCGACGGCGAGGGCCCGGCGCTGTTTGAGTCGCTCGCCATCGTCGAGTACCTCGACGAGGTGCATCCGCATCCGCCGCTGTTGCCGACCGAGCCGAAGGCGCGCGCGCGGGTGCGCGGGCTGGCGCAGATTGTCACCGCGGACTCGCATCCCCTGATCGTGCCGCGCGTGCGCGAATTCCTCGCGCACGAGTTCAAGATCGACGAGGCCGGCGTGATGAAATGGGCGCAGCACTGGCACAGCGCCGCGCTCACGGCGCTCGAAGCGCATTTGCAGGACAAGGCGACCGGGCGCTACTGCCAGGGCGACCAGATCACGCTCGCCGACGTGTGCCTCGCGAGCCAGGCGGCGGGCGCCGGCTTCTTCAAGGTCGACCTGGCGCAATTCCCGACCGTCAAGCGCATCGTCGATACCTGCATGCAGAACGACGCCTTCGCGCGCGCGCACCCGCTCAGGCAGCCGGGCGCGCCGGCGGCGGCCTGACGTCGCATGCTCAACGCGGCGATCGTCGGGCTCGGCTGGTGGGGCAAGCGGCTGGTGGAGGCGGCGGCGGATTTCGGCGCGCCCATCCGCTTTTCGCGCGGCGTCACGCTCGAGCCGGAGACGCTCGGCGACTTCGCCACGAAGCGGGGTATCGCGATCGGCACTTCATATGAGGACGCGCTGGCGGACAAATCCATTCAAGCGGTGGTGCTGGCGACGCCGCACAGCAAGCATCCCGACCAGGTCGTCGCGGCGGCGGCGGCCGGCAAGCACATCTATTGTGAGAAGCCGTTCGCGCTGAGCAAGGCGCAAGCGCGCCGCATGCTCGATGCCTGCGCCAAGGCGGACGTCGTCATCGGCGTCGGGCACCATTTCCGGCTCATGCCGTCGATGCGCGCGCTGGCCGAGCTCGTGCAATCCGGCGCGCTCGGCACCATCATGCATGCCGAGGGCAACTACAGCCACGACTGGCTCGCCAATATGCCGCTCGATAGTTGGCGCATGGCCGCTGAGGAAAGCCGCGCCGGCGGCATGACCGGCATGGGCATTCATCTGCTCGACTGCTTCCGCGATTTCGTCGGCCCGATGAAGCGCATCGCCGCGCTCTCGACGAGCCGCGTCATCAAGGCGGCGGCCGGCGACACGACGGCGGCACTGATCCAGTTCGAGAACGGCGCGACCGGCACGCTCGGCACCACGATCAAGACGCCGTTCCGCTGGCGCGTTGCGCTGTTCGGCGAGAACTGCTGGGCCGAAAGCGTCAGCGAGACGCGGCTGATCGTGCGCCACGCGGGCAAGAACGATCCGGAGATCGTCGAGCGCCCGGCGGACAACCATCTCGGCCGCAATCTCGATTATTTTGCTCGGGCCGCGCTCGGACAGGGCGCATTCCCTATCTCTCCCGAGGGAATTTTACAGACCGCGGCGGCGCTCGAGGCCGTGTTCAAGTCGGCCGATGCAGACGGGGCCTGGCAAACCGTGTGATAAGACGGCGGCGGGCGCACACACCAGGAAGGCCGGCAAAATGGACGAGCACAAGATCAAGTTCGAGGACGGCGCCGCCTATGAGCGGATGATGGGCGGCTGGAGCCGCATTGCCGGCATCACGTTCCTCGACTGGGTCGCGCCCGGCAAGGGTTTGCGCTGGATCGACGTCGGCTGCGGCAACGGCGCTTTCACTCAATTGATTACCGAACGCTGCGCGCCGGCCGAAGTCGACGGCGTCGATCCGTCGGACGGCCAGATTTCGTTCGCGCGCACGCGCTCGCCGAATGCGCGGTTCAAGCAGGGCGATGCGATGGCCTTGCCGTTCGGCGACAAAAGCTTCGATATTGCGACGATGGCGCTGGTGATTTTCTTCGTTCCCGAGCCGTCGAAGGGCGTGGCCGAAATGGTGCGTGTCCTGCGTCCCGGTGGCGTCGCCGCGGCTTACGCGTGGGACATTCCCGGCGGCGGATTTCCGTGGGAGCCGGTGATGTCCGAACTGCGCGCGCTCGGCCACAAGGTTGGCGGGCCGCCGCAACCCGATGCGTCGCGCATCGAAACGATGCGCCAGTTGTGGACCGGCGCTGGCCTTAAAGACGTCGAGACCCGCGAGATCACGGTGCAGAACACCTATGCCAGCTTCGACGACTACTTTGCCGATAGTTTGATGATTCCGAGCATCGGTTCGGTGATGAAGTCGATGGCGTCAGGCGACATCGATGCACTGAAAAAACGCGTGCGCGCGAAGCTACGTGTGGATGCGCAAGGCCGCGTCACCGGCAGCGCACGCGCCAACGCCGCGAAGGGACGCGTGCCGGGCTGACCGATTGCCTGCGCCGGATATGCGGACAGCCTATTTGATCGCGTTCACGCCCGCGCGCGTGACCTGCTCGTCGTGCGCCGCCGTCGAACCGCTGACGCCGATCGCGCCGATCACCTTGCCGCCGGCGACGATCAACTCGCCACCGCGCCCGGCGATAAAGCCGTCGAACGACAGCAGGTAGATGTTTGCCGGTCCGGCCGCGAGCCGTTCCGCGAACCGGCCGGTCGGGCTGCGAAAGCGCGCGGCGGCGCGCGCCTTGTGTATCGAGAGGTCGATGGAGGCAAAGCTCGTGTTGCCGAGTCTCTCGAAATACATGAGGTCGCCCGAAGTCCCGACCACGGCGATCGACATTGCCCAGTTGTTTTTCTTTGCTTCGGCGGCGGCCGCCGCCGCGACCTTCATGGCATCGTCGATCCCGATCGACGGGCCGTACTCCGACTGAGGGAAAGGTTGCGGCCCCGCTTGTTGCTGAGCGGACGCATTGCCGCAAGCGAGCGCAGCGGCGAGTAGAACGACAGATGACGTGATGTGTCGCATGACCGGCTCCTCGGACCTTGATGGCCAACGGACGCCAGCTAGGGCATGGTCATGGCATAAGCGGAAGTTCTATCTTTCTATATACCTCTAACTTCTAGTTATGGGAGGCGGCATTGGCATTGGCAACCGACCGGCAACTCCGGCGCAGGCTCAAACTGCGCGATCTCGACACGCTGATCGCCGTGTCGCAGTCGGGCAGCATGGCGAAAGCGGCCGCGCTGCTATCGTTGTCGCAACCCGCGGTGTCGAAAGCGATGGCCGAACTGGAAGGAACGCTTGGCGTTCCGCTCTTCGACCGCACCTCGCAGGGAGTGGTGCCGACTGCCTACGGCCGTGCGCTGCTCAAGTGGTCCGCGGCGGTGTTCGACGACGTCCGGCAAGGCGTCAACGAGATCGAATTTCTTGCCGACCCCGGGACCGGCGAATTGCGGATCGGTGCGAGCGAGCCGATGCTGGTTGGCGTTCTGCCGGCCATCCTCGACCGGCTCTCGCGCCGGTATCCGCGCATGTCCTTCCAGATCGCGCCGTTTGCCGGCACTGCCCTGCAACAGCGCGACCTGCTCGAGCGAAGGATCGACCTCGCAATAGGCCGCGTACAGGAGCGGGCGGAGCTGGGGGATTTCCACACGGAGATACTTTTCGACGAACCGCTGCTCGTCGTGGCGGGGCGTAATAACCCGTTGGTGCGCCGACGCAGGGTGACGTTCGCCGAAATCGCCGACGAGCCGTGGACACTGCCGCGCCCGGAGACGCTCGCCGGGCAGATGATCGCGGATGCATTCCGCGCCAACGGCGCAGAGCCGCCGCGCTCGGGCATCGTGTGCAACTCGGTTGGAATGCACTTCGCATTACTCGACACCGGGCGCTTCCTGGCGATGTTCCCGGGCTCGCTGCTGCGGTTCGGCACGCAGGGAGACTCGATCAGCGTGCTGCCGGTCGACCTCGGTATTCGCGCCGAACCGGTCGGGATTTCGACGTTGAAAAATCGGACCCTGAGCCCCGCCGCGCAGATCTTCGTCGAATGCGCCCGCGATGTCGTCAAGCCGCTGACGCGACGCGCGGGGACAATGAAACGCGCCGATTGACGGGCGGTTCAATGCGCCATCAGGCCGATTTTCTCGACGACGGGCGACCACACTTCGCGTTGACGGTGGATGAAGCGTGCAGTCTCCCGGAGCGACATCGGTCGTGGATAGGTCCCGAGCTTGGCAAACCTTTGCCGCATGTCCTTGCGCTCGATCACGGCGCGCAAATCGCGGTTGAGCGTTCGCACGATGTCGTCCGGCGTTCCGGCGGGCGCGGTCAGCGCAAACCAGCCGGTGCCTTCCACCCCGGGGAAGGTTTCCGCCACCGCCGGTACATCCGGGAAGTCGGGCAGACGTTTTGCCGAGGTTACGGCGAGCGCCTTGAGTTGGTCGTTTTGCACAAAGGGTCCAAGCGACGACAGGCTGTCGATGACGACGGCGATCCGCCCGCCGATCACGTCGTTGACGGCTTTGACCGTGGCCGGATAAGGCACGAGCGCCATCCGCGTGCCGGCGCGACTTTGCAGAAGCTCCATGACGAGATGGGGCATCGAGCCCCGGATCGTGCCGTAAAAAACGTCTCCGGGCCGCTTTCTTGCATAGTCGATGAGATCGGCGAGCGTGCCGATGCCCAGTTTGGGATCGACCGCGATGACGAAAGGCTGCTCGCCGACAAGGCCGATGGGAACGAGATCGCGTTCGACGTCGAAGGGCAGGTTCTTCTGCACTTCAGGCAGCACAATGTAGGTTGAGCCGAGGGTGACGCAGAGCGTGTTTCCGTCTGGACGCGCATGCGTCAGCGCGAGCGTCGCGATAATGCCGAGCGAACCGGGCCGGTTCTCGACAAACACGCGGTGCCGCCAGAGTTGCGTCAACTGATCGGCTACGGTGCGAGCAATTACGTCCGGTCCGCCGCCGGCGGCCGTCGACGTGATGATGGTCACCGGCTTTGTCGGGTACTCCTGCGCGGCTCCGGGGCTCGCAAGAAATAGCGAGAGGACAGCGGCGACAGCCAGAGCGGCGCGGTCAGGCATGAACGCGTCCCGCCTTCGGCCGCCGAATTGCTCCGTCCCACACATCGTGAATATGCGCGACTTCGTCCTCGAAGCGCTGGAGAAACAGTCGCGCATGCGCGGAGAGCGTGCGCCGCGTCGGCTGGATCACCACAAATTCGGCGTGCAGCTCGGGCGCGACGATCGGGTTCACGTTGAGCTCGCCGCGCCCGATGTCGTTCACCGAAATCACGCTCGGCAGCACGGTCACCCAATCCGAACGCGCGACGAATTCGAGCGTGCCGATCATCGCGTCGAGCTCGAGCACCGCTTCGATCTCGACGCCGTGCGTCTGGAAATAGGTTTCGAGATTACGCCGGCGGATATTGTCGGGCCCCGGCATCACGATCTTGAGCGGCTTGCATTCCGACAGCCGCACCGGAGCCAATGGATTGAATCCCGCGCGCGGGCCGGAGAGCAGCATCTCGCGGTCGCGTACCAAAAGGCGCGACTTGAGCCCGATCATGCCCTCGAAGGCGGGAACGACGGCGAAGTCGAGCTGATCGTCGAGCACCATTTCGGTGAGCAGCGCGCTGTAGCCCTCGACGATGTGCAGCCGCACCTCCGGATAACGCGGCAGGAAATCGTCGATGACCGGGGCGAGCACCGCGCGGGTGAATGTCGGCATCAAACCGATGCGCAATTCGCCGGTGACCTGGCCCGCGAACGAACGCGCTTCCTCCGCCGCGTTTTCCAGCGCGCCCACTGCGCTGACGCAGCTCTTGTAGTAGCGCTGGCCGGCGGGCGTCGGGGTGATGCGCCCGGTGCCGCGGTCAAAGAGCTTGACGCCCAGCTTGCGCTCGACCGCGGCGACATGCTGCGAAATGCCCGATTGCGTGGCGTTTTCCCGCTCGGCGGCACGGGTAAAGGAGCCTTCCTCGCACACCGCGATGACAGCCCGGATCTGCCGCAAAGGGATATTCCGCATACAACCACCACCATTAGAAAAAATAATGACAAAGCGCAGATTATATTATTTCGGCTACGGCTGTCACCCGCATAACATTTCGCCCAATCGAGAAAAGCGACGGGCGCAACGCGCCGCGGGAGGACATCATGGGTACGGCAAATTTCGGCACGGTAGGGCTCGACTGGCAGCAGCGCGTCAATTGGGACCGCATGCGCAAATACCGCACCGAACGGGCGCGCGCGATGATGAAAAAGCACGGGCTCGGGGCCGTGCTGTGCATGTACGACGAAAACGTCCGCTATCTCACGGGCACGCTCACGCCCGGCTGGAATCGCCTGAAGCCCGGCCTGCGCTACGCGATGCTGTGCGGCGACGGCGCGCCGATCCTGTTCGAGCAGGGCGATCTCGGTTTCCAGATCGAGCGCCATAGCCCATGGATTCCGAAAGAGAACGTCCGCCACTCCTTCGCCTGGATCAAAGGCGCCGCCGGTCCGGCCTCGACGCAGCAGGTCAAGAAATTCGTCGCAGCCGTTCAGCAGGCGATGAAGGAAAACGGCGTCGCGGGGCAGAAACTCGGCTGCGACTTCATCGACATCAACATGATCAACGTGTTCAAGGAGAACAACATCCACTGGGTCGACGGCATGACCCCGATGATGGAAGCGCGCGCGGTCAAGAACATCGACGAGCAGGAATGCTTCCGCATCGTCGGCGCGATCGGCGACGCGACGCATTGGGAGTGCATGAAGTTCCTGCGTCCCGGCATCACCGAGAACCAGGTCACCGCGCACCTGATGGAATATCTCTACAACTTCGCCGGCATGGAGGACGTCGAGGACGTGATCGTATCGTCCGGTCCGAACACCTGGCCGAACTGGCGCAACTTCTCCGACCGCATCATCCAGCCGGGCGACATCGTGTTCATGGATTTGGCCGCGCTCACCTGGAACGGCTACAAGTCCTGCTATTACCGCACCTATTGCGTCGGCAAGGAGCCGACAAAGGAGCAGAAAGAGACCTACGAGATCGCGCTCAAGTGGCTCTACGATTCGATCGGCGCCGTGAAAGTCGGCGCGACCACGAAGGACATCGCGTCGAAGTGGCCGTCGGCGATGGAGACGTGGGGCTACGAGGACGAAGATCAGGCCGCCGCGAACCTCTGGGGCCACGGCCTGGGCCTCGCGCAATACGATCCGCCGGTCATCTCGCGCATCTGGTCGCTCGACCATCCGATCGAGATCCAGGAAGGCATGACGTTCGCGCTCGAGACGCAGCACGGCAAGCGCTTCCGCTACGGCGTGCGCATCGAGGAGATGCTGATCGTGCACAAGAACGACATCGAGATCGTGTCGAACTTCCCGGTGAAGCAGATCACGGTCGTCGATCCGCTGCCGGGCTACGGCGATCACGTGAAATGACTTCGGCCCAAAGCCGAAGCCATCCCTGGGCGAGCCGAAGGCGAGACCCGGGGATCTCGATCAGCAAAGCTGGCACGGTGCGTGCCTAAGCGGGATGGCCGGGACGAGCCCGGCCATGACAGAGAAAAGAAGCGACACGAGTTCGCATGACCGCCTTCATTCTCCCGCTCTCCGATCGCGCCGCCACCGACGCCGAAACCGTCGGGCCGAAGGCGGCGAATCTGGCGGCGCTGACGCATGCGGGCCTGCCGACGCCGGGCGGCTTCTCGCTGACGGCGGACGCCTATCGTGCGCAGGCGCGCCATCTCGGCATCGAAGAGACGATCGCGCGCTTCAAGGACGCGGACCTGCCGGAGGCGCGCAAATTGTCGGTGGCGATCCGGCTTGCGTTCTACCAACAGCCGGTCGCGCCGGCGATTCTTACGCCGCTGCTCGACGTCTGGCGCACGATCCGCGCAAGCGGCGCGCTCTGCGCGGTGCGTTCCTCGGCGCTGATCGAGGACCGCAAAGGCGCCAACTTCGCCGGGCAGTTCGAGAGCTTCCTCGGCCTTTCCGACGAAGGCGAATTCCTGACCGCGGTGCGCGCCTGCTGGGCCGCGCTGTGGACCTCGCACGCGCGGCGCTACATGGAGAACAACGGCCTGTCGCCCGCCGACACGGCGATGGCGGTGCTGATCCAGCCGCTTATCTCGGCGCGCGCGTCCGGCGGCGGTTTGAGCGAGACCGCGGAAGGCCACATGCTCTTGTCCGCGACCTGGGGTCTCGGCTCGGCGATCGCGCAGGGCGAAGTGGTGCCGGACCGCATCGTGCTGTCGAAAAACGGTTTCCTGCGCACGATCGACGCCGGCCGCAAAGGCCATCGCGACACCTGCGAGCACGGCGTCGCGGCGCCGCAACTGGTGCCAGACGACATGGTCAGCGAGCCGTGCCTCACCGCCGGCGAGGCGGTGACGCTCGGCCGTCTGCTGCGCAAGGCGGAGAAGGTCGTCGGCTGTGCGGTCGAGATCGAATGGGCGATGGACGAGGGCGGTTTCAAGCTGTTGCAGGCGCGGCCGCTGCATGTCGAGCCCGCGCACGTGCCGGACGAAATCTGGCTGCGGCATCCGGGCATCAACGGCCATCCGGCCGGCATCGGCTGGGGTTCGGGCCGCGCGGTCGTGGTCAACTGCGAATGCGAGCTGTCACGCGTCGGCATCGGTGACATCCTGGTGACGCGCGTTGCCGGGCCTGCGCTGTCGCAGATTTTGCCGCGCGTCGGCGGCGTGGTCGCCGAGCTCGGCGGGTCGACGTCGCATCTTGCCTCGCTCGCGCGCGAGCGCGGCATTCCGATGGTGCTCGGCGTGCTCGACGCCACGCGCAAGATTCCCGACGGCGTGCAATGCGCCGTCGACGGCGTGGCCGGGATCGTCCGATGGCAACGGTAAGCGGCAAACCGCGCGTCTTCGTCAGTCAGCCCATCGCGCCGCGCGCGCTCGAGCGGCTGCGCGCCATCGCGGACGTGAAGATCAACACCGACTCGAGCCGGATCATCGCCAAGCCGAAGCTGATCGCGGCGGTGAAGAAATGCGACATCCTGTTCTCGCTCCTGCACGACAAAATCGATCGCGCCATTCTCGCGGCCAACAAGAACCTGCGCGCGGTCACCTCGATGTCGATCACGCCGGACAATATCGACGTGGCGGAGGCGACCAAGCGCCGTATCGTCGTGACGGTGGTGCCGCCGATCGTGGCGGAAGCGACGGCGGACATCCACTTCGGCCTCATGCTCGCGGTCGCGCGCCACATGGTCGAAGGCGACCGCATGGTGCGCGCCGGAAAATTTCCGGGCTCGCAATCCAATCATCTCGCGGGCACCTATGTGCACGGCCGTACGATAGGGCTCATCGGCGGCGGCGGACGTATCGGCCGGGCGACGGCGCGGCGCGCGCTCGGCTTCGGCATGAAGCTCCTGTACTGGAGCCCGCGCCCGAAGCCGGAAGCCGAGCAGGAGCTCGGCATGAAGCTTGTCTCGCTCGAGGAATTGCTGCGCGAGTCCGACTTCGTCTCGCTGCATCCGCCGCTCACCGCCGAGACGCGCCACATGATCGGCGACAAGCAGTTCGCGCTAATGAAGCCGACCGCCTACATCGTCAACACCGCGCGCGGCGCGATCATCGACGAGGCCGCCTTGGTGCGCGCGCTCAAGAAAAAGAAGATCGCCGGCGCTGGCCTCGACGTGTTCGAGAACGAGCCGAATTTGCCGCCGGCCTTGCGCAAGATGAAAAATGTCGTGTTGACGCCGCATCTCGGCAGCGCGGTAGCCGAAACGCGCGACCTGATGGCGAACATCGTGGTCGACAATATCAAGGCTGTGATCGAAGGCCGCACGCCGCCCAACTGCGTCAATCCGGAAGTGTTGGGCAAATGAGTCGCTTGGACAAATGAGGCGTCATCGTCCGCGAAGGCGGACGATCCAGTAATCTCTGCACTTGCGATAAGATCGGAAATCCTCGGAGTACTGGGTCCCCGCTTTCGCGGGAACGACGGGTGGAGCAGGGAGGAGGTCGTCATGGCGGATCTGCCAAAACTCGACGTGGTGATTGCGAATAATTTCGGTCATCTGCCGATGTTCGTCGGCGCGGAGAAAGGCTTCTTCAAGAACCACGGCGTCGACGCGAGCTTCCGCGTCGTCGACACCGGCACCGACATGGTCAACGCGCTGCACAACGGCGAGGCACAAGTCGGCGACATGAGCACGACGACGTATCTGAAGGCCGTGCACGCCGGCAATCCGTTCCAAGTGATCGGCCTCATCATGAACGACGCGACCGACGATCATTGCGACACGCCGCTCGCCATCGTCACGAAAAAGGGCAGGGGCATCGAGGTCGGCAAGATCGGCGACGTGCGGGGGAAAAGGATCGGGCTTGCGCGCGGGCAGACATCCGACGAATATTTCAAGATGGTGCTGCGCCGCGCCGGCGTGAAATACGAAGACGTCAACATCGAGAACATCTGGTCGCAGTTCGGGCTCGCACCGGCGTTGAAGGAAGGCAAGGTCGACGCGATCGTGACCTGGGAGCCTTATGTGACACAGGCGCTCACGCAGGTGCCCGATTCCTATCTCGTCATCCGCGGCGGCCAGCACATGTCGTACGTGATGGTTGCGGTCGCGCACGGGCCGACGGTCGAGTCAAAGCCTGCGGTGATCAAGAGCATCGCCGCGGGGCTGGCGCAGTCGTCGCATTTCACGCGCAAGAATCGCGACGAGGCGGTAGAGATTTTCGCCAAGTGGGTGCCCGGCACCGACGTTGCCATCGGCAAAAAGGCGATCAAGCACATCAGCTTCGATCCGCGCATGTCGCCGAACGTGCTGCGCGCTTTCGAGAACGCCGAAGACGAAGTGCTCACCAACACGCTCAAGGGCGCGCCGCGGCTGAACGTGCCGAGCCTGTTCCGGCCCGAGTTCATGCAACAGGTCGAGAAAGAGCACCCGGACTATTTCGCGGACCTGCCGAAGCTCTGACCTGTCATGGCCGGGCTTGACCCGGCCATCCCGCTTAGGAAGGCAAGGCGGCGGTTTGCGGATCGGGATCACCGGGTCACGGCGCTTTGCGCCCGCCCGGTGATGACACCTACGGTGTCACTCCGCCGTCCATCCGCCGTCGAGGACGAGCGCGGAGCCGGTCATCAGCGACGACGCGTCGGATGCGAGGAACACGATCGCGCCGGTCAATTCGTCGAGTTGGCCGAGCCGCCCGAGCTTGATCTTGCCGAGTACCTCGTCGCGGAACGCCTTGTTCTGGAAGAACGGCTTCGTCATCGGCGTCTCGATGAAGGTCGGCCCGAGTGAGTTCACGCGGATATTGTGCGGGGCAAGCTCGATCGCCATCGCCTTGGTGAAGCCCTCCATCGCGTGCTTGGACGCGCAATAGACCGTGCGGCGCGCCGCGCCGACGTGGCCCATCTGCGAGGAGATATTGATGATCGAGCCAGGCTGCTGTGCCGCAAGCAGCTTGCGCGCCACCGCCTGGGCGACGAAATAGGCCGCGCGCACATTGAGCGACATGATCGCGTCGAAGTCTTCGACCGTCACTTCGGTCAGCATCTTCGGCCGATTGGTGCCCGCGTTATTGACCAGGATGTTGAACGGCGGCGCGTCGGCGATCGCTTTCTGCATGGCGTCTATGTCGGTGACATCGAGCGTGAGCGGTTCGGCTTTCTGCCCGCGCTGGCGGATGGCGCGCGCCGCTTCTTCGACTTCCTTGCCGGTACGTGCGGCGAGCGTCACATGCGCGCCGGCGTCGGCGAGTGCGGAGGCGGCGGTCAAGCCGATGCCGCGCCCGGCGCCGGTCACCAGCGCGCGCTTGCCGTCGAGACGGAAGGAGGGGGTGGTGGTGAGGTCGATCATCGTTCTTTCTATCTGCCGGGCTTGACCCGGCAATCCCGTCTAGGAAGGCACGGTCGCGTTTTGCCTCGAGATCACCGGGTCACGGCGCATCGCGCCGGCCCGGTGATGACACCCAAGAGGGTGTCACTCCGCCGCTTGCGCGTAGGGCACGTTGCGGCCGCCGTAGCGGCGCACGCGCACGTTGGCCTGCTCGGCGTGCGCGAGGAACCCTTCCAGCACGCAGAGCCGCGAGCACACCTCGCCGATCTTCGCGCTCGCCTCGTCGGTGAGCACCTTCTGATAGGTGCAGGTCTTAATGAACTTGCCGACCCACAGCCCGCCGGTGAAGCGCGCATTCTTCTTCGTCGGCAGCGTGTGATTGGTGCCGATCACCTTGTCGCCGTAGGCGACATTGGTGCGCGCACCGAGGAACAGCGAGCCGTAGTTCTTCATGTTGTCGAGGAAATAATCCGGGTCACGCGTCATCACCTGCACATGCTCGGAGGCGACGCGGTCGGCCTCGCGCACCATCTCGTCCTCGCTGTCGCAGACGATGACTTCGCCGTAGTCCTTCCACGCCTGGCCGGCGAGATCGGCGCTGGGCAGGATCTTCAGCAGGCGTTCGACTTCGCGCATCGTGTCCTGTGCGAGCTTTTCCGAATTGGTGATCAGCACGGCGGGCGAGGTCGGTCCGTGCTCGGCTTGCCCGAGCAGATCCGTGGCGCAGATTTCGCCGTCGATGCTGTCGTCGGCGATGATCAAAGTCTCGGTCGGGCCGGCGAGCAGGTCGATGCCGACGCGGCCGAACAGCTGGCGCTTCGCTTCCGCGACATAGGCGTTGCCCGGGCCGACGATCATGTCCACCGGCTTGATGCTCTCGGTGCCGAGCGCCATCGCCGCGACGGCCTGCACGCCGCCGAGCACGTAAATGTCGTCGGCGCCGCCGAAATGTTGCGCGGCCACGATCGCGGGATGCGGCCCGCCCTTGTAGGGCGGCGCGCAGGCGATGATGCGCCGTACGCCGGCGACGCGCGCTGTGACGATCGACATGTGCGCCGAAGCGACCATCGGGTAGCGGCCACCCGGCACGTAGCAGCCGATGGAATCCACCGGAATGTGGCGGTGGCCAAGAATGACGCCGGGCAGCGTCTCCACCTCGAGGTCGTGCATGGTGTCGCGCTGCTTCTGCGCGAAGTTGCGCACTTGCGCCTGTGCGAACTTGATGTCTTCGAGATCTCGCTTCGGCACCTGCGCGATGGCCCGCTCGATGTCCTGCGCGCTCAACTTGAAATCGCTGGGCGACCAGTTGTCGAATTTCTTCGAAAGGTCTTTTACCGCCTCGTCCTTCCGCGCCTCGATGTCGGCGAGAATGCTCTCGACCGTTTCGCGCACTTTGGCGTCGGCTGCCTTGATGGCGCTCGCATCCATTCCGCGCTTGAGCCAGCGAGCCATGATCGTTCTCCCGGTAGTGGCGTGGGCGGCCGCCTGCGAGCGGCCTCGTTTCTTGTTCGCCAGACTGTATCGAAAAAGAGAAGCCCCCGGGTCAAGCCCGGGGGCTTCGAACGTCTTGCGCCGGCGCGGCTAGCGCTCGCAGGACAATATGTAGCTTCGGCGCGCCGCGCCGACGATATGCCGCGCGATGGCCTGTTTCAGGCAGCGCAACCGCTTCTCGAGCACGCAAACCTGAACATGATCGATGAGCGCTTCGCCGCGCAGGCCTTGGCGTGCCCCCTCGACGCGGCAAGCCATGTTGGCGCCGCGTGCCGACGGCGCGGGCGGTGGCCCGGGTTGAGTGACCGGCGGGGGACGCAGCGCCGTCGATGGTTTGCCCCGCGGCGGAGGCGGCGGCGCTGCGGCGGGCGGCGGCGCGCTCGGTGCCGCGGCCGGCGGCGGGGCGGGCGGTTGAACGTCGGGCGGTGGCGGCGCGGTGTTGTCCGGCGGCGGCGCCTGTTCGGCGGCGGTCGGCGGCTGATCGGCCGGCTGCTGCTGCGCGCTGGCTGACGCGGTGACGAAAAAAGCGACAAGACATGCAAGGATCAAGCGCATTGCCATTCCCTTTATGCTTGCGCGCCGCTTACCATGCCCCGCCGTCGCCAGCTAATAAATTGGCCATTACTTAATGGCCTGCGGATTGATCGGCGATCCGGTGCCGCCGGTAATAATGAGCGGCGGCCCGCAGAAGAAGAATTCGTAGACGCCGTCTTCCGCGCAATCCTCCGCGAGCTCCTTGAGATAGAAGATTTCACCCATGCAGAGGCCCATCGCGGGGATCACGACCCAGTGCCAAGGCTGGTTGGCGTCCTTGGTTTCGTTTGGGCGCACTTCGACGCCCCAAGTGTCGGTGCAAATCGCGGCGATTTCTTTTTCCTGGCACCAGTAGCAGTTCTCGAACTTCACGCCCGGCGCGTCACCACCGGCATAGCCGCCCCATTCCTTTTCGGCGAGGCACCGTTCCATTTGCCCGGTGCGGACGATGACGAAGTCGCCCCGGCCGATGGACACGTTCTGGTCCTTTGCGCACTTGTCGAGCTCGTCGTTGGAAATGCTTTCGCCGTCCTTCATCCACTTGACGCCGCGGAAGCGCGCGATGTCGAGCAACACGCCGCGGCCGACCATCTTGTTCTTCGAGTGCTCAATGCCGAGCACGTTGAGGCCGCGCGAGTCGATGTCCGTGGCCTTGTGGCCGTTGTAGCCCTTGTCTTCATAGAAGATGTGGCCGAGCGCATCCCAGTGAGTGGCGCCCTGCACGCACAGCATCAGCGTGTCGTCGGCATAGCGCAGCTTGTTCCAGTCCTGTCGGCCGGCGACCGCGTCAGTGCCGGTCGCGAGCATCTGGTGGATGGGATTGAAGCGGCCGCCGAACAGGCCGGTTTGCGGGCCGGTGCGGTCGAGCGGTATGCCGAGCGCGAAGACCTTGCCGGTGCGGATAAGGCTTGCCGCCTTCACGATGTCTTCCGGCGTGACATGATTGAGCGTGCCGATCATGTCGTCCTTGCCCCAGCGGCCCCAGTTGGAGAGCTTCTTGGACGCCTCGGCAATCGCGTCCTTGCCGACTTTGATGTTCATGACGTTTTCCTTCCGCCCCTTTATTATCTTTCGTTCGGTCGGCACTATGCGACGGCGCACGGGGTTTCTACAAGTATGACAAGAGGATGGAGTGGCATGAAGCGGATTTTAGCTGCGGTCTTTCTGATGGCGACAATCTCGGTCGGCCCCGCGTTGGGCGCCGACATCATTGCGGAATGGGCGAATGTGAAGGCGCCGCCAGCGCTGGAGGTCAAGCCGGTCACGGTCGATACGAAAACGACGGCGCTGCTGTTGCTCGATTTCCAGAAGCCGAACTGTCCGAACCGTCCGCGCTGCTTGGCATCGCTGCCGGCGGCGAAAAAGCTGCTGGATCAGGCACGCGCCAAGAACATGTTGGTAGTCTATACGACGTCCGGAATGGCAAACGCCGATGCTATCCGTCCAGAGCTGGCACCGACCAGCAATGAACCGCTGGTCCGCGCGGCCAGTGTCGACAAATTTACCGGCACCGACCTCGAGAAAATTCTCAAGGACAAAGGCATTCAAACGGTGATCGTGAGCGGGACCGCGGCCCATGGCGCCGTGCTTTACGCAGGCAGCGAAGCCGCCGTAAAGGGATTTAAGGTGCTCGTGCCGGTCGATCTGATGAGCTCCGAGGACCTGTTTTATGAGCAAGCGACGGCGTGGCTGCTGGCGAAAGGCACCGGCGGCATTGGGCCCAAAGTCACGCTCACGCGCGCGGAGATGATGACGCTTCAGTAAAGCGCAGCGGGAGTCAGGCCTTTCCGATCGCGGCAAGGATCTTGCCGGGCGTGAAGGGCATGTCGGTCAACGGTGTTGCGCCGAGCGGGCGCAGCGCATCGTTGATGGCGTTCATCACGCAGCCGGGCGCGCCGGCCGTGCCGGCTTCGCCCGCGCCTTTGGCGCCGAGCTCGCTGTCGCCGGTCGGCGTCACCACGTGCCCGATCTCGATATCCGGCATCTCGGCCGCCATCGGTACGAGATAATCGGCCATGTTGCCGTTGGTGAGCTGGCCGCGCTCGTCATAGACGCAGTGCTCGTACAAAGCAGCGCCGATGCCTTGCACGACGCCGCCGCGAATCTGCTCGTCGACGAGTTGCGGATTGATCACCGTGCCGCAATCTTCCACGCACCAGTGCTTGAGCAGCTTGACGAAGCCGGTGTCGACATCGACTTCGAGATAACTCGCCTGGATGCCGTTGGTGAAGGCGAAGGGCCATTTGCGCGGCACGTAATGGCGAGTGGCGATCAATTCGGCCTGGATGCCGTCCGGCAGAGTGTCCGGGCGGAAGTAGGCGACACGCGCCAGTTCCTCGAGCGGCAGGCGCTCGGTGCCGCTTGCCGCATCGACCACGACGCCGTTGCGGATATCGAGCTCGCCGGGCTTGGCCTGCAAGATGC
The DNA here is from genome assembly GCA_035546875.1 of Pseudolabrys sp. Taxonomy (GTDB): domain Bacteria; phylum Pseudomonadota; class Alphaproteobacteria; order Rhizobiales; family Xanthobacteraceae; genus Pseudolabrys. The sequence continues at coordinate 16,315 of DASZVZ010000111.1, read as the reverse complement.
TGGCGGCGACGGCGAGGACGTTTGCGCGCAACGCCTTGCCCGCCTGCCAGGCCGCTTCGCCGCCGATGCCGGCCGCGCGCGAGGCCCAGGTGCCCCCGCCGTAAGGCACGTTGTCGGTGTCGCCGGTGATGACGCGCACCTTCTCGATCGGCACGCCGAACGAGGTGGCGACCGTTTGGGCCAGCACGGCTTCCGCGCCCTGTCCCTGCTCGGTGACGCCGGACGCGATCGAGATCATGCCCTGCGCGTCGAGCTTCACCGTGGCGCCGTCCTGCGAGGTGATGCGCGCGCCGCCGACGCCGTAGAAGGCGGCGGACGGATTGGTGACTTCGATGAAACTCGCAAAGCCGATGCCGCGATAGATGCCTTTCTCGCGCAATTTCTTCTGTTCGGCGCGCAGGCCGGCGTAGTTCATCAGCGAGTCGAGATGCGCGAGCGATTCATGATGCGAGAGTTGCTCGAACTTCAATCCGGACGGCGCGGCGCAGGGATAGCCGTCGTCCGGCACCAGATTGCGCCGGCGGATTTCCAGCGGGTCCATGCCGATCTTCGCGGCGGCGAGCTCGACCAGCGCTTCCGTCACCGCGGTCGCGATCGGATGACCGACCGCGCGGTACTGGCACATGACATTCTTGTTCTGGAACACGACGCGCGCCTGCGCGCGGTAGTTCGGGCATTTGTACGAGCCACCGACCAGCCCGACGATCTGGTTCGCCTCGATGCCGCTGGTGCGCGGGTAGACCGAGTAGGGGCCGATGCCGGTGAGGTCATCGATCTCGAAGGCGGTGATGGTGCCGTCTTTCTTCACGCCGATCTTCGCTTTAATTCGGTGATCGCGCGCGTGGATGTCGGTGACGAAACTCTCGATGCGGTCGGCGACGAATTTTACCGGCCGCTTGAGTAGCTTCGAAAGCGCGACGGCCGCCATCTCGTCGGCGTAGGTGTGCACCTTGATGCCGAAGGAGCCGCCGACGTCCTTGGTCAGCACGCGAACCTGCTGGTGCGCCAAGCCGAGATGCTTGGCGAACAGGTCCTGCATCATGTGCGGCGCCTGCGTGCCCTGGTACACGGTCATGCGCTGCTCACCTTCATTCCAGTCGGCGACGATCGAGCGCGCTTCCGTCGTGACGCCGGTGTGGCGGCCGAACATGAAAGTAGTTTCGACTATCGCGTCCGACTCGGCGAAGGCCTTGTCTACCTCGCCGACGTCGAGCTTGCGCTCGAAGCAGAGGTTGTCGCCGAGCGAGGCGTGCAGTACCGGCGTCTTCGCATCGAGCGCGGTCTCCGGATCGGTCAGAGCCGGCAGTTCTTCATAGGCGACCTCGACAAGCTCGCAGGCGTCTTCCGCCTCCGCACGCGTGCGCGCGACCACGGCGCACACGGCCTCGCCCTGCCAGCAAGCGCGCTCGACCGCGATGGCGTGCTGTGGCGCGGACTTCAGGCCTTTGAGATGCGTGAGCACGCCGACCCAGGGGGTCATGACCTTGGCAAGCTCGGCGCCGGTGACGACCGCGATCACGCCCGGAGATTTCTTCGCCTTTGCGGTTTCGATCTTCACGATGCGGGCATGCGCGTGCGGCGAGCGCACGAAAGCCGCATGGCCCATGCGCGGCAGCGTGACGTCACTGACGTATTGTCCCCGCCCTTGCGCCAACCGCTTGATGTTCGGCCGCGGCACCGAGCGGCCGATGTAGGAATTCGGCCGGTCGAGCGCGGAGAGGATGGGCGGGTTGTCCTCGGCGATTTTCATGAGCGTCTATTGTCCGTTCGCCCCCGCGAAAGCGGGGACCCAGGGGCTAAAAGCAATGACTTTCTTTGTGTGCCTTCTTGCGAGCCGCACAAATGGTTTGAAGAACTGGGTCCCCGCTTTCGCGGGGACGAACGGGAAAGGTTGCGGTCGCGCTAGCCATCACAAAAACCGTGTCGGCCACAGGATCGTGCGCCACATGTGCGCCGAGGGGCTGTTGTCGAGGCCGAGACCTTCCTTCGGCTGCCTGAAGTTGCGGCCGATGATATCGACGAAATCGTCGAGATTGACCTTGGCGTTCGGATCGAACGAGTAGATGTCGTTCACGCAGATCAGGCGCGAGGTCATGTACCACTTGTGTTTGCGTGCCCGCTTGTATTCCTCGACGATGTAAGGTTCAGGCTGATAATCCGGTCCAAACAGATCCTTGTAGAGATCGGGATAGCCGTACCCCACCGACTCGTCGGGGAAGAAACGCAACGCCTGATGCGTCTTCACCGCCCACGCGACTTCCTCGTCGACGTAAGGTTCGATCATCTGCGCACCCCAATAGCCGTGGTCGCAGCGGATGAAGCTGACGATGGCGATGTCGTGCAGCAGGCAGGCGAGCACCACCTTTTCAGGTTGCCCGCCCTTGAGCGCGTGCGTCGCGCTTTGCAGGAGATGCGCGGTAGAGGCAAAGCGATGGCGGAAATAGTCGACCAGCGTCGGCTTCTCCGGCATCGGCGGCAAGCGCGGATCGTCGCCCATCAGAAAGAACTTGCCGGGATATTTCGCGCGCATCGCGGGACTCGTGTCCATCGTCACTTCGCCGTCCATGAGGTGCGCGATGGTCGACTTGGTGATGATGCGCTCCATCTCGTGCATCTTTTCCTCTTCGAGCTCGTCGGCGCGTTCCGACAAACTCAAGGAGCCGTTGTGATGGTGATGGTCGTCCATGGCGGTTACCTTTTTCCGGCGCGCGCTTGCGCGACCGACTCGATGGCATCGACGATGGCATGATAGCCGGTGCAGCGGCAGTAGTTGCCGGAAAGATGCTCGCGGATTGTGGCGCGGTCGGGGACGCCGCCCTGCCTGAGAAGGTCTTGCGCGGTCGCGAGAATTCCCGGCGTGCAGTAGCCGCATTGCAGCGCGTTGCGCTGCTCGAATGCCGATTGCAGATCCGCGATCTCACCGGAATCCGACAGGCCCTCGATGGTTTCGACCGTGGCACCGTCGCATTGCGCTGCCAGCATCAGGCAGCCGCGCACGATGTCGCCGTTCACACGTACGGTGCAGGCGCCGCAGACGCCGTGCTCGCAGCCGATGTGGCTGCCGGTGAGAGCGAGATCCTCGCGCAGAAAATCGACCAGTGTCTTGCGCGCCTCGACGCGCTCGGAAACGGGCTCGCCGTTGACGGTGAGGGTGATGTCGACGCGGTCGCTCATGAACCCGCCACGTAGTCATGGCCGGGCGTGACCCGGCCATCCCGCTTAGGATTGCACGGCGCCCGGCTTATCGGGATCACCGGGACAAGCCCGGTGATGACGGAAATAAACATCAGCGCGCCTCCATCAATTGCTTTGCCACGCGGCGCAGCAGCACGCCGGCGAGATGCCTCTTCGTTGCGCCGGTCGCCTGCACGTCATCGGGCGGATCGAGCTCGAGCGCGGCAATTGCTGCGTCAAGGCGTTTGTCGTCGATTGTGCCGCCGGTGAGCGCCGCTTCGGCCTTGCGCGCGCGGATCGGGGTCGCGCCGACGCCGAAATAAGCGAGCTGCACGTCGGTCAGTCCCTTGCCGTCCGCGCGTGCGCACGCGGCAAGCCCGACGATCGCGTAATCGCCGTGCCGGCGCGCAAGCTCCGCGAAGCCGACGCGCGTCTGCGCGTTCGCGGCCGGAACACGGATGGCGGTGAGCACGTCCTGCGGCCCGAGCGCGGTCTCGAACAGGCCTCTGAAGAAGTCCTCCGCCTTCACCGTGCGCTTGCCCTTCGGCCCGGCGACGTCGACCTCGCCGCCGAGCGCAAGCAGGCAAGCGGGCAATTCCGCGGCAGGATCGGCAAACGCAATCGAGCCGCCGATGGTGCCGCGGTTGCGGATGGCGGGATGGCCGATCTGCGGCATGGCGCGCGCGATCAGCGGCGCATGTTGGGCAATGGCGTCGGAGCGTTCGGCCTGCACGTGGCGGGTGAGGGCGCCGATCTCGATCGCGCCCTCCTTGCGCGCGATGCCGGAAAGCGTGTCGAGACCGTTGATGTCGACGAGCATCGATGGCGCAGACAGCCGCATGTTGAGCGTGGCGATCAGGCTCTGCCCACCGGCGAGCAGCCGCGCGTCCTTGTGCTCGCCCAACAGCGCGATCGCCTCGTCGAGCGAGCGCGCTTTCCTATAGGTGAATGGCGCGGGCTTCACGTCTCCCCCTCGACACGTTGCTTTTCTTTAGGCCTATTCTGGCTGAGAAGGCGGGCGCGTCAATGTGCCGGAGCCGCACGGGAGGGTTCGAATGGCGGGAGAATTCCAGGGAAAAGTGGTGGTCGTCAGCGGCGGCAGCCGCGGTATCGGCAAGGCGATCGGTGCCGCGTTCGCGCGCGAGGGCGCGCAGGTGGTGCTGGCGGCTGCAAGCGCGGACAACCTCGCCAAGGCGGCGAAGGAAATGACCGGCGGCCCGGCGCCGCTCACGGTCGCAGGGGACCTGCGCACGCTCGCGGGCTGCGAAGCGCTGTTCAAGACGGTCAGCGAGAAGTTCAAGCGCTGCGACGTGCTGGTGAATAATGCCGGCGCGACCAAAGGCGGCAATTTCTTCGAATTGCCGGATGAGGCTTTTCTCGACGGCTTTGCGCTGAAGTATTTCGCGGCGGTGCGGCTCACGCGTCTGTTTTGGCCCCTGCTCAAGGCCGCGCACGGCAGCATCGTCAACATCATCGGCGGCGCGGCGCGCACGCCGGGCGCTGAATTCCTGATCGGCGGATCGGTCAATTCGGCATTTGCCAATTTCGCCAAGGGCCTCGCCGCGCTCGGCAATCGCGACGACATCAACGTCAACGTCATTCATCCCGGCATGGTCGAAACGGACCGCGTCGTCACGCTGTTCCAGCAGTTCGCCAAGGCGCAGAACAGGACGCCGGAGGAAGTGCGCGCGGACTCGCTGAAGAAAAGCGGCACGCGCCGCATCGGCCTGCCTGAGGACGTGGCGGAGTTGGCGCTGTTCCTCGCGAGCGCAAAAGCGCGGCACATCCAGGGCACGGCGATCTCGGTCGACGGCGGAGCGACGCCGGGCCTCGTCTGATCATCCGCTGATATTGCGCACGATATCGATGGCGCGGCGCAGCAGCGTCATCGACGCTTCCAGTGTGCGGAACGCGGCGTGCGCGCTGAGCGTCACGTTTTCCATCTTCGCCAACGGGTGGGCGGCTTTGAGCGGCTCGTCATGGAACACATCAAGCCCGGCGTGGCGAATGTGGCCGCTTTTAAGGGCGGCGACCAGCGCGGCCTCGTCGGCGAGCGCACCGCGCGCGGTGTTGACGTAGATCACGCCGGGCTTCATGCGCGCGATGCGTTCCGGGGACAGGAAGCCGCGCGTCTCGTCGGTCAACGTGAGATTCATCGACACCACGTCGGCGCGCGCGAGCAACGTGTCGATATCGACGAGCGGCACGGCGATGTCGTGATGCTTGGTGCGATTCCAGCCGATCACGTTCATGCCCATGCCCTTGCCAATGCGCGCCACCTCGCGGCCGATGCCGCCGAGGCCGATCACGCCGAGCGTCTTGCCGGTGAGTTGCACGCCTTCGTGCGGCGTCCACACGCCGTGACGGATCTCACGGTCCATGCGGGCGACGTCGCGCGCGGCTGCAACCATCAGCGCGATCGAGTGCTCGGCGACGGCGGTGTCGCCGTAGCCCTTGATGATGTGCACCTTGGTGCCGCGCGCTTCGAGCTCGGCGACATTCATGTAGCTCGAGGGGCCGGTGCCGAGAAAGACGATGTGCTTGAGCTCGGGGCACTGTGCCACCAGCGGCGTCGGCATATACGAGTGATCGTCGATGGCGATGTCGTAGCCGCGGATGACAGACGGCAACTCCTCGCGCTCGAACGCCTTGCGGTTGACGTCGATCGGCGGATCGTCGGGCTTGAGCACGCGCTCCCACACGGGTGCCAACTGATCGTTGCAGTCGATGAAAATGGTTTTCATGGCTTAGCGCGCCACGATGGGTTGCGCCGCCAGCGCCGGCTCGCGCAGGGAGACGTCGAGGAAGCACGAGCCTTCCTCGAACCAGGATTTCGGCGCCGGGTGACCCCATAGCGTCTGGCGCTGCGGATCGCGCAATGACCAACGCAGCGGCTTCAGGTCGGGATCGACGGTGAGATAGTCCGAGGTGAACAATTCGACGCGGTGGCCGTCCGGATCGCGCACATAGAGAAAAAATGCATTGGAGATGCCGTGGCGACCGGGTCCGCGCTCCATGTTCGCCAGGAATCCCGACGAAGCCATCACATCGCAGATGTGCAGGATGTCGAGCGAGCTCGCGGTCCACACGCCGACGTGGTGCAGGCGCGGCCCGCGCCCGTTGGTGAAAGCGAGATCGTGTACGTTGCCTTTGCGGTGCATCCACACCGCCCACAGTTTCGGGTCCGGATCGTCGGTCTCCGTGTATTCTGTGAGGCGGAAGCCGAGGTCGTTGTAGAATTCGTAGGAGGCCTGCACGTCGGGGGTGAAGCAATTGATGTGATCGATGCGCTGAATGCGCGCCCCCCGATAATGCGCGTATTGCCGGATCATGCTCTCGGCCTGGTCCATGCGGAAATAGAGATCGAGCGGCATACCGAGCGCATCGAGCGTGCGCAACGTGCGGCCCTGATACGGCACTTCCGGAAACGAGGTGGGCAGGCCCTTGCGCGCGAACCAGAACGCGGCGCGATCGAGGTCTTCCTCGCTCGCGACCTTGAGGCCGAGCGCATGCACGCACGGTTCGCCCGATTTGGCGAGCACGATCGAATGATGATTGCGCTCCTCGACCGCGCGCAGGTAAAGCGCGTCCTTGCTTTCGTCGGTGACGAGATAGCCGAGGCAATCCACATAAAAGGCGCGCGTCTTCGCCAGATCGCGCACGCCGAATTCGACGTGGCTCGCGCGCACGATATTGAAGGGCGGATTGTGGACGGAGGGACGGACCGGCATCGTGCTGTTACGTTATACGCGGCATGCGTTGCCCCGGCGTTGACGGCCCGGCGCGCGGCGATTAACAGGGAAGCCGCAGCACCTTTCAAGTTCCGCAATCATAACGCCGATGCTCCCGCCGATCCATGGCGCCGGGCGATCGCGACAGCCGCGTGAAACCAGCATGAAGCTTGCAAGCTACAAGGTCCGCGGACGGGAGAGCTTCGGGATTGTCAATGGCGACGGCGTCATCGACCTGCGGCTGCGCCTTGCCCCGCGCTACGCCAGCGCGCTCGACCTGTTGCGCGGCGAGGCGTTGGCCGACGCCGTGGCGGCGGCGCGCGGCGTGCGGGCGGACTATCCGCTCGCCGAGATCGAGTGGCTGCCGCCGGTCACCGCGCCGGAAAAAATTCTCTGCATCGGCGTGAATTACGCCCAACGCAATGCCGATTTCGGCGACGCGGACGCGCCGAAATATCCGAGCATGTTCTATCGCGCGCCCGGCTCGCTGGTCGGACATTTGCAGCCGATCGTGCGCCCGAAGGAATCCGAGCAACTCGACTACGAAGGCGAAATCGCGATCGTGATGGGCAAGACCGGCCGCCGCATTCCGCGCGAGCGCGCGCTCGAGCACATCGTCGCGGTCACATTGTGCAACGAGGGTTCGGTACGCGACTGGATGCGGCACGGCAAATTCAACGTCACGCAAGGCAAGAACTTCGACGCTTCCGGCAGCATCGGCCCCTGGCTGGTGACGACGGACGAGATCAACATCGCCGGTCCGCTGCAGCTCAACGTGCGCGTGAACGGCGAGCTGACGCAGGCGGCGCAGACGACGAGCATGATCCAGTCGTTCACCGAGCTCATCGTCTATGTCAGCACGTTCATGACGCTCAAGCCGGGCGACATCATCGTCACCGGCACGCCGGTCAAGATCAACAAGAGCGAGCCGCCCGTGTGGCTCAAGCCGGGCGATACGGTGGAGGTCGACGTGCCGGAGATCGGTATCCTGCGCAACACGGTGGTCGACGAATGAGCGACCCGCGGAAACTGGTGTGCGTCATCGGCTGGCCGATTTCGCATTCGCGCTCGCCGATGATTCACAACTACTGGATCAAGCAGCACGGGCTCGACGCCGAATACCGGCGCGAGGCGGTGCCGCCGGAGAAATTCGCCGAGTTCATCGCGGCGATGCGCGGCAACGGCTATGTCGGCGCCAATATCACCGTGCCGCACAAGCAGGCGGCGCTTGCGTTGTCGAAGCCGGACGACCGCGCGCAGGCGGTCGGCGCCGTCAACGCGCTCTGGTTCGAAGGCGATACGCTGCGCTCGACCAATACCGACGTCGAAGGCTTTCTCGCCAATCTCGACGCCGCGACGCCGGGCTGGGACCGCGGCCTGTCGAGCGCAGTGGTGTTGGGTGCGGGCGGCGGCGCGCGTGCCGTGATCTTCGCGCTGCTCGCGCGCGAGGTCGGCCGTGTCTACGTGATCAACCGCACGCCCGAGCGGGCGGAGGAGTTGCATCTGCGCTTCGGGGCGCGCGTGCGCCCGGCCAAGTGGAACGAGATCACCGGGCTGCTCGGCGGCGCCGGTATCCTGGTCAATACCACGACGCTCGGCATGGTCGGCCAGCCGGCGCTCGACATCAATTTGCGCTGTCCGCCGTCTCTCGTCGTCGCCGATCTCGTTTACGACCCACTCGAAACGCCGCTGCTCAAGATGGCGCGCGAGCGTGGGCTGCGCACCGCCGACGGCCTCGGCATGCTACTGCATCAGGCCGTGCGCGGTTTCCAGCTGTGGTTCGGCGTGCGTCCGCAGGTGACGCCGGAACTGCGCGCGCTGGTCGAGGCCGATCTCCTGAAGAAAAAGTAGGTCCTCCGGGCGCCGGAATAACAGCCTTGGGGGCGGGGTTTTTCCGCTGATAGCCCGGCGCAAGTCCGTGGCCCATCGGGAGAAACACCATGCACTGTGGGCGTATGCAGGCAGCGCGCATATTCGCCGCCGCCGTTGCTGTTCTTTTTGCGGCGACGGCCGCGTTCGCGCAACAGCCGGGGCGCATCCGCGGCGAGATCGAGAAGGCCGACGGTTCGACGCTGTCGGTCAAGACGCGCGACGGCACCATGATGACGGTCAAGATCGCCGACGACGCGCGCGTGAGCGCGCTCAACAAGGCCTCGCTGGCGGATATCAAGAAGGATTCCTTCATCGGCATCGCCGGCATGCCGCAGCCGGACGGCAGCATCGAGGCATTTTCGATTCATCTGTTCCTGCCGGCGCAGCGCGGGGTCGTGCCGGACCGGCACGGGCCGTGGGACGCGCGGCCAGGCAGCACGATGACCAACGCTTATGTCGAATCGTCGGTCGCGGAGAAGGACGGCGAGGTCCTGATGGTGAAATATAAGGATGGCGAGAAGAAAATCATTGTCACGCCGCGGACCGTGATCGCCGCGGCCGCGCCCGGCAATAAGAGCGAGCTGAAAGCCGGCGCGAGCATCATTATTTTCGGTTGGGAGAAGCAGGCGGACGGTTCGGTGCTGGCGAAGACACTGTATGTTGGGCGCGACGTCAAGCCGGCGATGTGACGGAATGGGAATTGGAATGAAATGGAAAATGGGTGCTGCTGCGATTGCGTTGCTTGGTGCGATCGCGGCGGCCGGCGCGCAGCCCGCACCGGCGCAACGTATCGCCGGCACGATCAAAAGTGCGAAGGGCAACACCATCGTGGTGCGGCCACATGACGGCGGCAGCGCGCTGACGGTCAATCTCGCCGACAAAACCTCGATCGTGAACGTCGGCAAAGGCACGTTGGCCGACGTCAAGCCCGGCGCTTTCATCGGCGTCGGCGCGATGCCGCAGGCGGACGGCAGCCAGCGCGCGATCCAGGTGACGGTGTTCGCGGAAAGCCAGCGCGGGGTGGGTGAGGGTTTCCGGCCGTGGGACCGGGTGCCGAACAGCACCATGACGAACGCGACGGTGGCCGAGACGGTCGCGAGCGTCGACGGGCCGGTGCTGACGGTCAAATACAAGGGCGGCGAGAAGAAGATCGTCGTGCCGTCCGACGCGACGATCCTCGCCTATTCGATCGGCGACAAGAGCGATCTCAAGCCGGGAGCCAATGTCGCCGTCCTGCGCGCCAAAAAAGCGTCGAACGGCGTACTCGAATCCGATCGTGTCAATGTCGGGCGCGGCGAGGTAATTCCGCGCTAGGCGGCGCGATGCCGCGGCGGTTGGGCGCATGCGCCGAGCCGCGCGCGGGGACATCGAGGTCGGCGGCAAGCTCGGGCATTTCGCGGAGCAGCTTCAGAAGGCGGCGGTTCTGCACCGGCTGCTCCCGCACCGGGCGGCGCACCTCGTCGCAACGGGCGAGGCCGTCGATGCCGTCGCCGCCTTGCGCCAGCCGGGCGAGCCAGAAGGTTAGATCCTCGAGCTCGTCGGCGACCACGTGGATGACCTCGTTTTCCTTCTGCACTAGGCCGGTGATCGCCACATAGCGCGCGCCGAGCACGACCGGGCGCATGCGCTCGAAGGTGCGCGGCCACACGATCGCGTTGGCGACCGCAGTCTCATCCTCGATGGTCATGAACACCACGCCGTTGGCCGAGCCCGGGCGCTGCCGGCAGGTGACGAGGCCGGAAATGCGCACGCACGTGTTGTTGGGAGCGGTGCGCAGCGCTTCGTTGCGCAGGATGCCGCGGCGGTCGAGATCGGCGCGCAGGAATTGCGACGGATGCGCTTTGAGCGACAGCCGCAGGAAGCGGTAGTCGTTGACCACTTCTTCGCCCAGAGGCATGGGCGGGAGAGCGACATCGGGCTCGCGCGCGACAATACGTACCGGCGTTTCGTTCTGAACGGCGAACAGCGGCAGATCGTCGTCGCGGTCGCCGACGCGGCCGAGCGCCTTGGCCGCCCACAATGCTTCGCGTCGCGTCAGGCCGAATGAGGTGAAAGCGTCGGCGTCCGCGAGCCGCTCCAGCGCGCGCGGCGGCAGACCGGTGCGCAGCCAGACGTCGCGCACGGAATCGTAGCCATCACCACGCTTCGCCACGATCAGCTTCGCATCATCCTCGCTTATGCCCTTGATCTCGCGCAGGCCGAGACGAACGGCATGCGTGGCGCGGATATCGTTTTCCATATCCTTGTGCAACGGATGCAAACGCGCAGCCGCGCGTGGCCCGGACTCGAGCGTCGAATCCCAATCGGAATGATTGACGTCCGGTGCGCGCACCTCGACGCCGTGCTCGCGCGCGTCGCGCACGATCTGCGCCGACGAATAGAAACCCATCGGCTGCGCGTTGAGCAGCGCCGCGCAGAACACGTCCGGGTAGCGGCACTTGAGCCAAGCCGAGGCGTAAACGAGGAGCGCGAAGCTCGCGGCGTGGCTTTCCGGAAAGCCGTATTCGCCGAACCCCTCGATCTGCCCGAAGCAGCGTTCGGCGAAATCCTGCGGATAGCCGCGCGCCAGCATGCCCGCGATCATCTTGTTGCGGAAAGTGCCGATGGTGCCGGTGCGCTTGAAGGTGGCCATGGCGCGGCGCAATTGATCCGCTTCGCCCGGCGTGAAGCCGCCGGCGACGATGGCGATCTTCATCGCCTGTTCCTGGAACAGCGGCACGCCGAGCGTTTTCGACAGCACGGCTTCGAGCGCGGGCGAGGGGTAATCGACTTTTTCCTTTCCGCTCCGCCGCCGCAGATAAGGATGCACCATGTCGCCCTGGATCGGGCCGGGGCGCACGATCGCGACTTCGATGACGAGGTCGTAGAATTTCTCAGGCCGCAGCCGCGGCAGCATGCTCATCTGCGCGCGGCTCTCGACCTGGAAGACGCCGAGCGAGTCGGCACGGCTGAGCATGTCGTAAACGGGTTTCTCTTCTGCTGGAATCTCGGAGAGAGCGAGGCGCTTGTCGCCCCATTCTTGCGTATAATGCCGCGTCACCAGATCGAGCGCCTTGCGGATGCAGGAGAGCATGCCGAGGCCGAGCACGTCGATTTTCAAAATGCCGAGCGCGTCGAGGTCGTCCTTGTCCCATTCGACGAAGGTGCGGTCGGGCATCGCGCCGTTGCCGATCGGCATCACCTCGTCGAGCCGGCTGCGCGTGATGACGAAGCCGCCGACGTGCTGAGAGAGATGACGCGGGAAGCCGTTGATCTCGCGCGCGAGGGCCGCGATCTTCTTCATGCGTGGGCTGTCGACGTCGAGACCGCTGCGCGTGATGGCGTCCTTCGACACGCTGCCGCCGCCCATGCCCCAGATCGATGAAGACAGCGCACCGATCGTGTCTTCCGAAAGCCCGAACGCCTTGCCGACTTCGCGGATGGCAGAGCGGCCGCGATAGCTGATGACGGTCGCGGCGATGCCGGCACGATCGCGACCATATTTCTTGTAAATGTACTGGATGACTTCCTCGCGCCGTTCGTGCTCGAAATCGACGTCGATATCGGGCGGTTCGTCGCGCTCGGTGGAGATGAAACGCTCGAACAGGAGGTCGTTGCGATCGGGATCGACCTCGGTGATGCCGAGGCAGTAGCAGATGGTGGAATTGGCCGCCGAGCCGCGGCCCTGACAAAGAATCTTGAGCCTGCGCGCCTCCCGCACGATGTCGTACACGGTGAGAAAGTAGGGCGCGTATTGCCGCTGCGCGATCAATGCCAGTTCGTGCTCGATGTTGTCGCGGATCTTGTCCGGAATGCCGGCGGGATAGCGGCGTTGCGCGCCTTCATAGGCAAGATGCGCAAGCGCGTCCTGCGGCGTGGCGAAGCCCTCGACGCTTTCGTCGGGATATTCGTAGCGCAGCTCGTCGAGCGAAAAGGTGAGTTGCCCGCTCAGTGCTTCGGTTTCCTCGACGGCGGCCGGAAAATCCCTGAACAGCCGCAGCATTTCCTCAGGCGGCTTGAGGAAGCGTTCGGCATTGATCGCGAGTTTCCTGCCGGCCCTGTCGATGACCAGCTTCTCGCGGATGCAGGTGAGCACATCGGCCAGCTCGCGCCGGTCAGGATGGTGAAAGATGACGTCGTTGACCGCGATCAACGGCACGCGCGCCTCGTACGCCAGCGCCGCGCGATTTGCCAGGCGCGTCTTGTCCTGTCCGCGATAGAGCATCGAGGCGGCAAGGCGGACACGGCGCGGCGCGGCCTCGCGCAACTGCAACAAAGCATGTCTTACCCTCTCCCCTGGTGGGAGAGGGTGGCGAGCCGCGTCAGCGGCGCGCCGGGCGAGGGGGCTCAGAGTTTTCTCTCCCTCACCCGACACGCCATTAGCGTGCGTTAATGGCGTGTCGACCTCTCTCACCAGGGGAGAGGTGAAGGAAGAAGAGGGCATAACGATCAGTTCCAGCCCGAACACGTGCGACAGCAGATCGTCGAGGCGAAGAATGCATTCGCCCTTTTCCGCGCGCAGGTTGCCAATGGTGAGCAGCCGCGTGAGGCGTCCCCAGCCGGCGCGGTCGCGCGGGTAGGCAATGATGTCCGGCGTGCCGTCGGCAAAAACCAGCCGCGCGCCGGGGTGATAGGCAAGCGGCAGCTTGTGCTCGCGCCTGGCGAGATGCGCGCGCACGACGCCGGCGACCGAGTTGCGATCGCACAGACCCAGGCCCGCAAGCCCGACCGCCTGTGCCTGCAATATCAGTTCTTCAGGATGCGAGGCGCCGCGCAGGAAGGAAAAATTCGAAGCGCAGGCGAACTCGAGGTAGCGCGGCGTTTGGTGACGAAGTGTCATGACGCGCCAAAGGTACGTTTACCCTCTGGTGGGAGAGGGTCGCGACCGAAGGCCGCGGGGTGAGGGGGGTCGTCGAGGTGTTGGAGAATTGTTTGCAGGACTCCTTCTTCATTCTCGAGGATGTCGTTGTTCCAAAAACGGAGAATCTGAAATCCGCGCACTTGCAGATCGGCATCGCGGGTTTGGTCTTTTACCGACTCGGCGTGCTGGCTATCGTCTGCCTCGATGATCACCTTTTGCTCGAAAGTCACGAAGTCTGCGATCCATGGGCCAATAGGGACTTGTCGACGAAATTTGATTCCTTTGAGTTGCCGCGATCGCAACAATCGCCAAAGAATGAGCTCAACGTCCGTCGAATTCTTACGTAGACGCAGAGCTTGCTGTCGTTTCATTTTACTCACAGGATACTTCGGCATTTCATCTCCCCCTCACCCGGCGCGCCATAGCGCGTCGAAGACGCGCGTAACATGCTAATGGCGCGCCACCCTCTCCCACGAGGGGAGAGGGGCAAGCAGCATCACGCGAAGCTCCCATGCATGAACCAGGCGGGAGCGGTGCCGGGCGCGAGATCGCGGTACAGCCCGGCGCGGAACAGCCAGAAGCGAAAACCGGATTTGTCTTCGACGGTGAAATAATCGCGCGCGGCATTGCCCTGCGGTGAATTGTCTTCGTTCCACCACGCACCCTCGATACGCTCGGGGCCTTCGGCGGCGACGACCTCGTGCAGTGCGCGCCGCCAGCGGAAGCGCAGCGGCGGTCCGTCCGGCACCTGTGCGATCGCTTCGATCGGCTCGGGCTGCGGCAAGAGCCGGAGCGGGCGCGGCGCAAGTCCGGCTTCCACGCGATAGCGGCGGAATGCATCCCAACCTGCGCCGCCGTCTTGCCTCTGCGCCGGCATACTGACCGCGGCGATTTCCGGGATGTGGCTGTCCTGCGCGGTCAAGCGGCGCACGCGCTGGCCGCCAAGCCGCGCGCTCAAGCGATCGACGAGACGGTCGATCTCCGCGCCATCCTCGCTGCCGCCGATGCCGGTCTGCTCGGGCGGGCAGGGCTCGGCAACCGCGACGGCGAGCCGCGCCAGATCGAAGCCGAAACCGGGGTCAATCTCGTCGGCGAGCGCGGCGAGACGTTCGACGAACAGCGTGCGGATTTCCTGCGGATCGCGCAAGGGGCGCGAGGTGCCGGCGGCGATGCGGCGCAGCGCACCGTCGGTGCGGAACAACGTGAGCTCGATGCGGCGCGCTCCGTCGCCCCGGCGCTCCAGCGCGAGCTTCAGTCGTGCTGCAAGGCGTTCGATAATCGCGAGCACGTCTTCATCGCGCATGATCGGCTCGGCAAAACGCTGCTCGGCGACATAAGGCGTGACCGGCAGGCGCGGATTGAGCGGCTCGAGCTCGCGGCCGAGCGCGCGGTCGAGCTGCCGCAGCAGATCGAGGCCGAAGCGGGCGGCGAGCGGCGCGCGCGGCAGATCGGCGATATCGCCGATGCGTTTGAGGCCGAGGCGCGCCATCGCGGCGACGATCGCGGGCTCGATGCGCAAGGCGGCAAGCGGCAGCGGTGCGAGCAGGGCGCGTTCCGCGCCGCACGGATGACCGCCCGGCTTGCCGAAGCGCGCGGCGGCCCAGGCGGCGCCGATCGTGCCGGCGACCGCGATGCGCTGCGCGAAGCCGGCGCGTTCGGTGCGCGCGGCGAGATCCTCGGTGAGGGCGCGCTCGCCGCCGTAAAGATGCGCGCAGCCGGTGATGTCGAGCAAAAGGCCGTCGGGCGGATCGCAGGCGACGAGCGGCGTATAGCGCAGGCACCAGTCGGCAGCCCGCTCGAGCAGAGCGGCATCGGCAGCATTGTCTTTCGGCAGGGCGGTGAGCGCAGGATGCATGGCGCGCGCCTGCGCCAGCGCAAGGCCGGGGGAAAGGCCAAGATCTTCCGCCGCGTCGTCGACCGCGACAAGCGCGTCGGCGTTGCCGCGCTTGCCGTAGACGACGAGTGGCGCGGTCTGCTCACGCGACCGCGCGATGCGGTCGGTCGAAAGCCGGCGCAGCCATAGACTCAGGATGCGTTGCTGCGAGGACGAAACGCTCATCGGTATCACTCCACTCCAGCGTCCATGCCCCCAGCGGCCCGCGTCGGTTGCGCTTCAACTGCACGGCAAAACATGGCGGACCCGGCCCGTATCGCGGCTGCGACGGCTTGGCGGCCACGATCCAGCGCGTGGCGGCGGTCGACGCATCGCTTGCCGGTTGGGCGCGTAACAGCAGCGCCGTTGCGCCGTGCGAGGCAGCGGCGAGCGACAAGCGGCGCGTCGCGACCGCGTCGATGTCGCCGTGGCGCAATTCGCCGATGACGGCGCCGGCGGCGCGGCAATGCAGGGACTCTTCCATCGCCCACAGCACGTCACGGCGATGCGTGGCCGTGACCGCGATCAGCCGCTCGGGGGCAAGGCCGAAGGCGTCGAGACCGGGTCCGTACGGCGCGCCGCTTTCGGCGACCGCCATGTCCTCGGCGATCCAGACGACCGGCCCGCGCCACCGGGCGATGAGCCCCAGCGTAAAGCCCGTGGCGGCGAAGAGATGAGGCTCGCTCAACGCGGCGATCTCGTGCAGCGCGCCGCGCGCAAGCCCGCCGCCAAGCGCGGAATCAAGAGCCGGGATACCGAGCGTGAGGGCGCCGAAATCGCCATCGATTCCAGGCGGCCGCCCCATCGTCCGTAATTTCTGCCGCA
>DASZVZ010000110.1:0-9577 GCA_035546875.1 Pseudolabrys sp. | reverse complement strand
CGCCGGTCGGCCGCAAAATCGATCAGCGTCACGTCGGTCTCATGGCCGACCGCGGAAATCAGCGGGATCATGCTGTCGGCCGCCGCACGCACCACTAACTCCTCGTTGAAGGACCAGAGGTCCTCGAGCGAGCCGCCTCCGCGCGCGACGATGATCAGATCGGGCCGCGGGATCTTGCCGAGCTCCGGCAGCGCGTTGAATCCGCGGATCGCATTGGCGATTTCCGCCGCGGAGCTGTCGCCTTGCACGCGCACCGGCCACACCAGCACACGGCGAGGGAAACGGTCCTCCAGCCTGTGCAGGATGTCGCGGATCACCGCACCGGTCGGTGACGTCACGACACCGATCACCTCCGGCAGGAACGGCAGAAGCTGCTTGCGCGCTTCGTCGAACAGGCCTTCCGCAGCGAGCTTCTTCTTGCGCTCGTCGAGAAGCTTCATGAGCGCGCCGATGCCGGCAGGCTCCAGTGTATCGACGACAATTTGGTATTTCGAAGAGCCCGCAAACGTCGTGAGCCTGCCCGTTACAGTGACGTCGAGCCCCTCTTCGGGTTTGACGCGCATGCGGGCAAATGTCGTTTTCCAGATGACCGCCTCGAGCACGGCCTTGTCATCCTTGAGACGGAAATAGCAGTGCCCCGAAGGCGAAGCCCCCTTGAAGCCGGAGACCTCACCGCGTACGCGGACGTAGCCGTAGGCATCCTCGACGGTCTTTTTCAGCGCCGCCGACAGTTCGGAGACGGTCCATTCCATTACATTGTTGAGCGCGACTTCGGGCACGGGGCGAATCTCTTGCGGGGCCAAAGGGCCATGCTACACCACAGCACTTGTCATTGCCGGGCTCCGACCCGGCAATCCATCGAAACTATGGCTTTCGGATGGATGGATGCCCGGGTCAAGCCCGGGCATGACGTGGAGAAAATGCACGCATGAACATCCTTCTCCTCGGTTCCGGCGGACGAGAGCACGCGCTCGCCTGGAAAATGTCGGCAAGCCCGTTGTGCGAGCGGCTGTACTGCCTGCCCGGCAACGCCGGCATCGCGCAAGTTGCCGACTGCGCCGCCGTGGATATCAGCGACCACGCAGCGGTGATCGCCTTCGCCAAGGAGAAGAAAATCGATTTCGTCGTGGTCGGGCCGGAAGCGCCGCTTTGCGCCGGCATCGCCGACGATCTTGAAGCCGCCGGATTCAAGACCTTCGGGCCGAGCAAATGGGCGGCGCGGCTGGAGGGCTCCAAGGGCTTCACCAAGGATATGTGCAAGGCGAACAAGATTCCGACCGGCGCCTATGAGCGCTTCAAGCAGGCCGCGGCCGCGAAGGACTACGTGCGCAGGAAAGGCGCGCCGATTGTCGTGAAGGCCGACGGGCTTGCCGCCGGCAAAGGCGTGGTGGTGGCTGAGACCATCAAAGAAGCCGAAGACGCCATCGACATGATGTTCGGCGGCGGGCTTGGGGCGCCGGCGTGGGAAATCGTCATCGAGGAATTTCTCGCCGGCGAGGAAGCTTCCTTCTTCGCGCTATGCGATGGCGAGACGGCAATTCCGCTTGCATCGGCGCAAGACCACAAGCGAGCGTTCGACGGCGACAAAGGCCCCAATACCGGCGGCATGGGCGCCTACTCACCGGCGCCGATCATGACCGACGCGATCAACAAGCGCACGATGGACGAGATCGTGCTGCCGACCGTGCGCGCCATGAAAGCGATGGGTGCACCCTATAGGGGCGTGTTGTTTGCCGGCCTGATGATCACCGAGAAAGGACCGCAGCTGATCGAATACAACGTGCGCTTCGGCGATCCGGAGACCCAGGTCCTGATGCTGCGCATGATGTCGGATATTGTTCCGGCGTTGCTTGCCGCGCGCGACGGCGTGCTCAGGAACTTCGACCTGCGCTGGTACCCCGATGCAGCGCTGACGGTCGTGATGGCGGCGAAAGGCTATCCGGGAAATTATGCCAAGGGCTCCGTGATCGAAGGGCTCGATAATGCGGCGAAAGCGGAAGGCGTAGAAATTTTTCACGCCGGCACAAAATCAGACGGTAATCGAATCCTCTCGAACGGCGGCCGCGTTCTCAACGTCAGCGCCATCGGCAAAAATGTGCGCGAAGCGCAAGCGCGCGCTTACGCGGCGATCGACCGAATCAAATGGCCGGAAGGTTTCTGCCGTCGTGATATCGGCTATCGCGCAATCGCGCGTGAGACTTTCGGCCAATAAATTTTGCGTATCATTGGCGCACGTGATGAAAAAAATAATTTCAGATCATCTATCGCGCGCCTAGAAGGTAACTGAATAATCATTTTCTAAAATTCCCTCACGTCGATCTCACCTTTGCGCACGTTGATCTCACGATTGCGTGCACTTGTGATTGCGATCACACATTCGGCGAATCCTTTCCTACATGTTCGGCGCAGCTCGCATGCACGCGCTCTTCCGGCGTGTTCTATTCCGAACTTGCGTGACGGGCGACAAACGATGGAGAAGACTATGAAGAAATATCTGATTGCCGTTTCGCTGGCGGCTCTTGTCGCAACGCCGGCTTTGGCCGCTTCCAAGAATCGCGTTTATCGCGATCAGGCGGCGATGTCCTACGCTTCCGATCCGATGAGCGGATACGCCTTCGGCGCACCGATCGCCAACACGGTCGTGCGCAACGGCGAATTCCTCGGGGCCGATCCGGACCCGACGATCCGCATGGATCTGCTGCGGCAAGGCGACCAACTCAACACGAACGGCAACTGATCTCGTCGCCGTTTCCGTGACGCAAAACCCGGCCGCAAGGCCGGGTTTTGTAATTTGCACGTCTGTTCGCGCATGGCCTTGTCTGCCGCGGGCGCGCCTATAAAGTCGCGACCCGGACAGACCCGCCATGCCCGACCTCGCCGATCTCTACCCCGATTTTGCCTCGCACTGGATCGACACCTCGATCGGGAAAATCTTCGCGCGCGGTGGCGGAAGTGGCCCGCCGCTGTTGTTGCTGCACGGCTATACGCAAACCAACGTGATGTGGCACCGCGTGGCGCCGGCGCTCGCCGCGGGCTTCACGCTGGTGATCCCTGACTTGCCGGGCTACGGCTGGTCCGCAATCCCGCAAGCCGATAGCGCGCACGCGCCATACGACAAGCGTTCGATGGCGAGGATCATGATCGAGGTCATGGAAAAGCTCGGCCACGTGCGCTTCCGCCTCGCCGGCCACGACCGCGGCGGCCGTGTCGCCTACCGGCTCGCGCTCGACCACCCCGGCAGAATCGAGCGCATGGCGACGCTCGACATCGTTCCAACCTACGACATGTGGCACAACATGGACCGCAACCTGGCGATGAAGGTGTGGCATTGGCCATTCCTGGCGCAGCCCGAGCCGTTGCCGGAAATGCTTATATCGAAAGCGCCGATCGAATATCTCGAATGGAAAATGGCGAGCTGGGCCAAGGTCAAAAACCTTTCAGCTTTTGACCCGCGCGCCCTCGATCATTACTGCGCTGCGTTCGAAGATCCTCTCCGCATTCACGCGCATTGCGAGGACTACCGCGCCGGACGCGGCGCCGATCTCGCCAATGACGAGGCCGACCGCGCGGCCGGCAGGAAAATCGGTTGTCCGCTCCTGGCACTATGGGGCTCTGCCGGCATTCCAAGCGAAACCGCCGGTCCGCTCGGCATCTGGCGGCAGTGGGCCGATGACGTGCGCGGTCAGCCGATCGACTCCGGCCATTTTCTGGCGGAAGAAAATCCAGACACGACCGCCGCTGCGCTGCTTTCGTTCTTCACCGCCTGACTTCACGAGACCCGCTCCATGCATCCCGTTCTGCGCCTCTACGAAGACGTCCTCTCCAATGCGGCACCCGAAGGCTTCTCGTTGCCGCCGGCTCCGCGCATGATCTTCATCGTGCATGGCGAAGCGATCGTCGGCGGCACGCCGGTGCGGGAGGGCGAAGCGTGGCACGGCGAAGGTGCGGTAGATTTCAAACCGGGGGCGCAAGGCGTCACGGGCTGGCGTTTCGAGCTGACGCGCGGCGACGCCGGCGGGTCCATTATTTCGGTTCCGGGCCGCTCGACGCGCGAAAAGCTCAGCGCGTTCCTCGAAACCATGCCGAAAGGCGAGTTGCTGATGCGTGGCGACAGCGTCGCCTTCCCGCCCGGCGGCTGCGCCTACCTGCATTGCCATCAGGGGCCGGGCATCCGCTGCCTGATCGAAGGCGGCATCCGCATCGACACACACGGGCGCTCGACATCATACGGCCCAGGCGGCGCCTGGTACGAGAGCGGCCCCGACCCGGTTTTTGCGCAAGGCGCCGCTGACCGGCCGAGCCGCTTCATGCGGGTGATGATCCTGCCGCGCGCGCTCATCGGCAAAAGCTCGATCCAGTACGTGAACGAAGGAGACAAAGCGAAACCCAAGACGCAAACTTACAAAATCTACGTCGACGCGCCGATCGCCTTCGAACCGCGCAAGTAGCATGTTTGCCGCGGCCGGAGTTGCACTCATCAAGCTGCTGCTTGGGCTCGCGGTCTTCGCGGTGCTTGGCTATGTCGGCAGGCTTTATGACAAGCACATCGCCGGCGTCCTGCTCACTTTTCCAATTCTCAATGGCATCGGCATCCTGACCGGCAGCGACCCACTAACCGTCGCCGACTCGATTTATTCGGTCGTCATCCTCAATGGCCTGTTATTGTTCGCGATGATCGCGCTCTGTGATGTGCTGCCGCCGTTTCGCGCCGCGCCTGCAAACGTCCGGCTGGTGACGCGCCTCATCGTATGGACGGCGGCGTGGACGGTCTGCGCACCGCTTGTCACCATCTGGCATGCCTATGCGCCAGGGCCGCTTATCCTGATTGCGATGCAATGTTGCATCATAGCCATCGCGGTAATCGTCTTCTGGAAGCCGGAACCGCATAACCGCCGGAGCGCCCCGTTTGTCACGCACAATCATCTCCAGGCGCTCGTGGCGTTCTGGAGCAACGCGGGCGGATTGTTGCGTCTGGCCCTGTTCGCGCTCTCGTTCGGCGTCCTGCTGTTCGCCGCCTATGCCTACGATTCGAAGTGGGTCGGCATGCTGAGCGCTCTGCCGGTTCCCGGCCTGTTCGCGGTCGCAACCTTGTCGGTGATCGAGAAGAGGGAATATTTTGAGCGCATGCGCAACACGGTGCTGCTCGGCCCGATCTCGGTCATCGTCTTCAACTGGCTTTTCGTGCAGGTTGTGATCCGTCTGCCGGATTCGCCGCTCGAACGCGTTACGATCGGGCTCGGCGCCATGCTGCTTCTGCTGCTGGCGGACGCGATATTCATATTCTGGTCTACGCCGTTGCTCGCCCGCTGGTTCAATCGCGTGCGCATGCCGCGCCGCACACTCTCACCATGACCAACATAGACCGGCAAAGCGCTTTTTCCGGGACCAAGGACGTGGCAGACGCTTTGCGCGTCGACGTTGAGAGACTTCGCAATCATCTGGCCGCGCAAATTGCAGGATTTTCCGGTCCGCTGACCGTCAAGCAGTTCAAGGGCGGGCAGTCAAATCCGACTTACCTGCTGGAGACGCCGGTGCGCCGCTACGTGCTGCGCCGCAAGCCGCCCGGCAAGCTTTTACCATCGGCGCACGCGGTCGACCGCGAATATCGCGTCACCCGCGCGCTGCACGCGCAGGGCTTTCCGGTGGCCGAGCCGCTACTCTATTGCGACAATGAGGCCGTCGCAGGAACGGCCTTTTATGTTTCGGCATTCGTCGAAGGCCGTGTGTTCTGGGAACCGCAGATGCCGGCGTCGCACGCCATGGAACGCGCCGCGGTCTATGACGCGATGAACGCGACCATTGCGCAACTGCATTCATATGACCCCGCGAAAATCGGTCTCGCCGATTTCGGGCGCGGCAAAAATTATGTCGCACGGCAGGTCGGCCGCTGGTCGAAGCAATACCGCGCGTCGGAGACCGAAAAGATCGACGAGATGGACCGGCTGATCGAATGGCTCCCGCAGCATCTACCGCCGCAAGGCCCCGTTCGCCTGGTGCACGGAGATTACCGGCTCGACAACGTGATCGTCGATGCTCTCGCGCCAAAAATTCTCGCGGTGCTCGACTGGGAACTATCGACGCTCGGCGATCCGCTCGCGGATTTTTCCTATCATTTGATGGCGTGGCACATGCCGCATTCGGAAAGCGCCGCCGGCACTGCGACCCTTGTCGGCCACGACCTTGCCGCGCTTGGCATCCCCTCGATGACGGAATACGTGGAGTCTTACGTGGCGCGCACCGGTCTCGATCCGCGGCCTTACCTGCCGGTCTATCTCGCGTATAACTTTTTCCGAATTGCCGCCATCCTGCAAGGCATCATCGGCCGCGTGCGCGACGGCACCGCGACGTCCGAATTTGCGCCGGCGAAAGCAGAGATGATCCGCCCGCTCGCGGCGAAGGCGTGGGATTTCGCCCGCCAGCATTAAGTTGGTCAACGTCAGATTGACCGATTGCATCGAATTCGACGCAAAATAATCGGCGTAAGTTGACACCTTTTCATTAGCTTACGGATTCAACCGGAAAGACATCTCGCATGTATGTCGCAAATATCGCTATCCAGGTGACTACGCCGCAGAAAGCCGTGAACCCGAAGCAGACCGCGCCCGAGCCCGCGAATGATCGTGACGCCGACGCGAGCCCTCCGCCGCGTCCGCAGGCGCCGCCGCCGCCCGGCACCGGCAAGTTCGTCGACAAGACCGTCTAGCAATCTGAATATTTTCAGCGGCGCGTGGCGAAGAATTCCTTCAGCAGCGCGCCGCCTTCGCTTTCATTGATGCCGCCGTAGATTTCCGGCCTGTGATGGCACGTCGGCGAAGCGAAAAAACGCACGCCGTTCTCGACCGCGCCGCCTTTCGGATCCGTTGCACCGAAATAGAGCCGCCGAATGCGCGCAAACGACATCGCCGCGGCACACATCGCGCAAGGCTCCAGCGTCACGTAGAGATCGCACTCTATCAGGCGCTCAGAGCCGATCGCCGCCGCCGCGGCGCGGATCGCCAGCAGCTCGGCGTGGGCAGTCGGATCGCGATCCTCCAGGGTGCGGTTTCCCGCGCGCGCGATTACGGCGCCGTCGCGCACGATCGCGCAGCCGACCGGTACTTCCCCTCGCGCCGCCGCGGCGCGGGCTTCCTCGAGCGCAATGTGCATGAAGGACGGCATTTTCGTTGTGGCCGGGCTTGTCCTGGCCATCCACGTCTTTTAGGACGCACCGTGTATAAAGGCGTGGATGCCCGACACAAGGCCGGGCATGACGCGGGAAGTCATGGCCGACACTGCAAAATCCGGCGAACGCATCGCCAAGGTGATCGCACGCGCAGGCCTTGCCTCGCGCCGCGAGGCGGAAGCCTGGATCGCCGAGGGGCGCGTCGCCGTCAATGGCAAGGCCATCACGTCGCCCGCTCTCAACGTCAGTCCCACCGACCGCATCACAGTCGACGGCGAGCCGCTCCCGCGGCGCGAACGGACGCGGCTATTTCTTTACAACAAGCCGCGCGGGCTGGTGACAACCCACTCCGATCCGCAAGGCCGGCCCACTATCTTCGCGGCGCTGCCGAAGCACCTGCCGCGTCTGATCAGCGTCGGCCGCCTTGACCTTAATACCGAGGGACTGCTTCTGCTTACAAATGACGGCGCGCTGGCGCGTGTGCTGGAATTGCCGGCGACCGGGTGGCTGCGCCGCTATCGCGTGCGCGCCTATGGCCGCGTTGCGCAGGAAGCGCTCGACCGCCTCAGACGAGGCGTCACCATTGACGGCATGCGTTACGGGCCTATCGAGGCGACGCTCGACCGCGAGCAAGGCGCCAACGTCTGGCTCACGTTTGCGATCCGCGAGGGCAAGAATCGCGAGGTGCGCAACGTGCTGCGCCATCTCGGATTGCAGGTGAACCGGCTCATCCGCGTATCGTTCGGGCCGTTCCAGCTCGGCGAACTTGACGACGGCGCGGTGGAGGAAGTTGAGACCTCGGCGCTGCGCGAACAACTCGGCGAGGAGATCATTGCGCAAGCGCAAGCCGATTTCGAAGGACCGGTGTTGGACAACGAGGTGCGCACGCCCTCGCGCCGTCATCCTGAGGTGCGAGCGCGTGAGCGCGAGCCTCGAAGGATGACGGGGAAGGCGCAGAGGCCGTCGCCCTCCGAGGCGCGGCAGGGCCGCGCACCCCAGGATGACGGGTCGACGCGCGATCGCGACAAAAAGAAATTCAAACGCCGTGACCGGTCGCACGGGCCGCGTCCATCGCGGCCGAGGTCGAAATAGATGCGCGTCGTCGGCGGTAGATTGCGCTCGCGCCCGCTCGCCGCGCCGAAGTCGGATGCGGTGCGCCCGACCGCCGACCGATTGCGCGAGGCACTGTTCAATATTCTGGTGCACGCCTACGGCGATCCGGTCGCCGGTGCGCGCGTGCTCGATCTCTTCGCGGGCACCGGCGCGCTCGGCATCGAGGCGATTTCGCGGGGTGCGGCCTTTGCGCTGTTCGTCGATGAAGGCGTGGAGGCGCGTGCGCTGCTGCGTGACAATATCGAGACGCTCGGCCTTGGCGGAGTCACGCGCATTTTCCGGCGCGACGCCACGCGCCTCGGCAAGGCGCATCCGCTCGATCCCTTCTCGCTTGTCTTCCTCGATCCGCCGTACGGCCGGCAACTTGCCGAAAAAGCGCTTGCCTCGGCCCGCGAGGGTGGATGGCTCGCGGCGGACGCGCTGGTCGTCGTGGAAGAAGCCGCCGACGCGAATTTCATCGCGCCCGACGGCTTCTCCGAACTCGAACGGCGGCGCTACGACGATACCGAATTCGTCTTCCTGCGCGCCGTCTAGTCATTTCTTCTTCCAGACCTCGGTGCCGCCGGTGCCCGCGTCGGTGCGGCGCCACCATTTGCCCTCGAGCGAGCCATCCGGCTTGATGTCCATCACCATGATGACGGCGCGGCCATCGGCAACGCCGCCGACGAACAACTTGCTGCTCTCGACCTGGCCGATGCCGACATATTTGCCGTTATCCCACTTCAGTTCGAGCGCACCGTTCTTGTCCATCGTTATCGCGAGTGTGCCTTCACCGTCGTATTTCGAGCCGTCGGTTTCGGTTCCCGTAACCACGTAATTTCCAAGCAGCTTCGCGTTCTGCGCGAGCGCCGGCGCGGCAAAGCCGAGCGCAGCAAGCAACGCAACGACAAAAAGTGTTTTCAAAGTCGTCCCCCTGATTTGGCGCGGCCGATCGACCGCGCGCCATTCTTGACGGACCGGCAAAAAGCACCAATAAAATCGGTATTAATTTCAGCGTCGGCCGAACAGACGCTCGATGTCGGCAAGCTTCAATTCGACGTAAGTCGGGCGGCCGTGGTTGCACTGTCCGGAATTGGGCACTTCTTCCATTTCGCGCAGAAGTGCATTCATTTCCTCAGGTTTCAGGCGACGCCCGGCGCGCACTGAGCCGTAGCAGGCCATGGTCGCCGCTACGTGCATCAACCTCCGTTCGAGCGGCAACGTCTCGTCCCATTCGGCAAGGTGTGCGGCAAGATCACGCACCAGGGCGGCGGCGTCGATTTCGCCGAGAAGCGACGGCGTCTCGCGCACGGCGACGGCACC
>DASZVZ010000109.1:0-24711 GCA_035546875.1 Pseudolabrys sp. | reverse complement strand
TCGTACAAATGCGGATCGAGCCGCACGAAAGCGCCGCGCTCGTGGTCGTTGAAGTAGATGGCGTCCGTGGTGGCGGACGGATCGAAGCCTTGCTTCACCAAGTCCATTTTCTTCTGCTTGAAGGTCGCGGTCACCTCGATCGCGCCCCGGATGCGCAGGAACACGGGACGCGCATAATCCGGCAAGCGCTGCACAAGATGCGCGCGCAGGCCGGTGAGGTCGAGCTTGTCTTCAGCGACGACCGCCGCCATGCCGGCGCGGCCGTCCTTGCCCGGTACGGACACGCCGTAGACGTTCGTTTCGACGATGCCGGGAAAGAGATTGATCGTCTCCGCGACTTCCGACGTGGACACGTTTTCGCCCTTCCAGCGGAAGGTGTCGCCGATACGGTCGACGAAATAGAAAAAGCCGTTTTCGTCCTTGCGCATCAGGTCGCCGGTGCGAAACCATGCGTCGCCCTGTTCGAATACGTTGCGCAGGATCTTGCGCTCGTCTTCGGCCTTGCTGGCATAGCCCTCGAAGCGCGCGGCCGGTTTCGAGGGGTCGTGCAGGATCTTCCCGATCGCCTCGCCCGCCTCGTTGACATCGCACTCGACGCAGAAGCCTTGCGCGTTGCGCACCGGGCGTTCCGCCTCGACGTCAAATCGCACCAGCGCCGTCGGGAAGCGATGCGCGAGAAACCAGGGGATGCGGCCGATCGCGCCCGGCATGTCCTCGAAGTTGAACATCGAGACGTTGCCTTCGGTCGCGGCGTAGAACTCGAGAATGTGCGGAATGTGAAACCGCTGCTTGAATTCGTCCCAGATGTCTGGCCGCAGGCCGTTGCCGCAGACGAGGCGAAGCTTGTGCCGTGTCTCGTTTGCGTTCGGCGGCGTGTGCAGCAGATAGCGGCAAAGTTCGCCGATGTACTGGAAGAGCGTGCAGTCGTTGCGCACGACGTCGTCCCAGAATTCACGCGCCGAAAAGCGCTCGCGGATCACCACCGCGCCGCCGTTGACCAGCACCGAACCGGTCGCCGCGAGCCCGCCCGCGGTGTGATACATCGGCAGGCAATCGTACATGCGGTCGGCGCCGGTCGTGTTCATGATGCCGGCGAAGCCGAGCGCCGCCAGCATCACGCGATAGTGGTTGATGTTCGCCGCCTTCGGCATGCCGGTGGTGCCGGACGTGTATATGTAGAGCGCGCGGTCCTCAATGGTAAGCGGCCGGCGCTCGGATGCTTCCAGCGGCTTCTCGTCGAATGCCTCAATCGCGATGTCGATGCGTTCCCGCTCGCCCGGTCCGTGCAGCCAGACCCGCGGCTTGCTTTTGAGCCGGTCTTCGACGGCCTTGAACGCGGCCATCAGTTCGCCGGCGACGATGACGTGCCTGGGCGCCACCACGTCGATGCAGTGGCAGAGCGAGTCGCCGACAAGATTGGTGTTGATGAGCGCAACCGTGCCGCCAGTATGAATAATGCCGATCCAGATAGCCATGTACTCCGGACGGTTCGGCATCAGCAGGCAGACCGCCTCGCCTTTCTGCAAACCCTGCGCCAGCGCCCAGCGCGCATACTGATTGGCGCGCTTGCCGAGCTGGCTGTAGGTCAGTGTCTCGCGCTGCCCGATCAGCGCCGGCGCGTCTCCGAAGCGCGCGGCGAGATCCTCGATGAGATGCGGGAACACGCGCGCCGGGTTTTTCGCTATCGGCGTCGTCATCCTGAGCGCGCGCAAGGCGCCCTTGAGGTAGATGAAGTCGCCTTTCAGACGCTGGAAAAGTCCCATCCCGGCCAATCCCCGAACTTTGCCAGCATCGGAGAGTCGGGCCTGAGTGACAAGGCCTAGCGGTCTACGCCGCCGAAGGGAACCAGCGGATTGTCGGTAACAGCGGCGCGGTCGGGCCGGTCGGGCGCTGCCGCATTGACGAAAGCCGCGAACAGCTCGCGCACCTTGCGCTCCTCGAGGTCGCGCGTGATGAAGACGAGCCGGGTGCGGTGGTCGTCATCGGGCCAGCCTTCCAGGCGGGCGGTCGGGTGGAAGACGTGCTGCACGCCGTGCACCACCACCGGTGTTTCAGGCATTTCGGCGAGCTTCACGATTCCCTTCACGCGCAGCAGGCTGGGTCCGTATTGCGCGCGGAGCAAATCGAGAAACATCTCCAGTGTGCCGGCCGGGATCGCGTCATCGGCGGCGATCGCAAAGGCTGCAATGTTGGCGTCATGCCGGTCGTGCCGGTTCTTGTCGTGATGGTGGTGATGATTGTCATGCGCGTCGGCATAGGCCTCGGCGGCGAGCCATTTCTTGACATCGGGAATCTTGCGCGCAGGATCGTAGAGCCCGCAGTTAAGTAACTTTGTGGGCTTTGCCTCGCCCTTGGCAGCGTCGAGGATCGCTGCCGCCGGATTGAGCGCGCGTAGGCGCGCAACGATGCGCTCGCGCTGCGAAACATCGGCGATGTCCGTCTTGGTCAAGACGATCCGGTCGGCGACTGCCGCCTGCTTCACCGCTTCCGGATGCTGGTCGAGGGTCGCAACGCCATTGACCGCATCGACCACGGTGACGACGCCGTCGAGCCGGTAGCGCATCAAAAGATAAGGATGAGCCATCGCCGTGTGCAGCACCGGCGCCGGGTCGGCGAGACCGGTCGTCTCCAAAAGCACGCGGCTGAAAGTGCAGCGGTTGTTGTCGAGATCGCGCAGCAACGTTTCCAGGGCGTCGACCAGATCGCCGCGCATGGTGCAACACAGGCAGCCTGATTGCAGAAGCACCATGTTGTCGCCGACGTACTCGACCAGCAAGTGATCGAGGCCGATCTCGCCGAACTCGTTGATGATGACGGCGGTACCCGAGAGCGCCGGGTCTTTCAGCAGCCGATTGAGCAGCGTGGTCTTGCCGGCGCCGAGAAAGCCGGTGAGCACGGTGAGCGGAATGGGCGTTGCCGGCCCGCGCTTGCGGGCGCTGTCGGCGCCGTCACTCATTGAGTGGCCGCGGCGGCCTTCGGCTTTGCGTGCTTGGCAGCCTTGGCCGGCTTCGCGGCAGCCGGCTTGGCGTCCGGTTTGGCCGCGACTTTCTTCTTGTGCTTGGGCTTGGCCGGCGCGGAAGCGGTCTGATCGATGCTGTCCGGGTGATCCGCCGGCCCGGTGAAGACGACCACGGGCGGCGTCGTGTCGACCGGCGGCGGCAGAACGTACTTTGCCGGCTTCGCGTTTGTGAGCGCGAATGTCTGCGACGACAGCGGTTGCGGCGAATTGGTGTCGCCGGTCGCAGCGGTCGTCTCTTCCTCGTCGTTGTCTTCCGAGGGCGGCTTGCGGCGATGCGGCCCGCACATTTCGTCGCGCAGATTGGCCGGCTGAGCGTCGATCGGCGCAAGCCGGTCGACGGTGCCAAGCGAAGGCGTCAGCCAGGACAGCCCGCCGTTGTTGAATCCGTTCTCGAGCAATTGCGCCGCCTTCTGCGAGCGCGATGCGCCGGAGTAGGCGCCGAGGATTACCGCGATCAGGCGCCGGCCGTTGCGGGTCGCGGTCGCGACTACGTTATAGCCGGACGCACAGATGAATCCGGTTTTCATGCCGTCGGCGCCTGGGTAGCGGTCGATCAGCTTGTTGTAGTTGTGCATCACGCGCTTGCCGTAGCGGATCGACGAGATGTGCCAATAGTCGCCGTACTGCGGAAATTCCAGAATCAGCGCGCGCGTAAGGATCGCGAGGTCGCGCGCGGAAGTGATCTGGCCTTCCGCCGGCAAGCCGTTCGGATTGACGTAACTCGTTTGCGTCATGCCAAGACGGTGGGCGTTGGCGTTCATCATGTCGGCGAACTTCTCGATCGAGCCGCCGACGCCTTCGGCGATCGTCACGGCAATGTCGTTCGCCGATTTCACCATCATCATCTTCAGCGCGTTGTCGACGGTGACCTGCGTGCCGAGCTTGAGCCCCATCTTGGTCGGCTGCTGCGCGACCGCGTCGGGCGTGACGGTGAGCAGCGTGTTCATGGTGATGTGGCCCGCCTTCACCTCGCGCAGCGTGGTGTAGGCGGTCATGATCTTGGTGACGGAGGCGGGATACCAAGGATAGGTCGCGTTTTCGGCGTACAGCACCTTGCCGGTCGCAACGTCGACGAGGAGCTGCGCCTCGGCATTGGCGCGGCTCGCGCCCGTGAAGCACAAGACGCCTGCCGTGCAGGCGAGGATCAGGGCGCGGTGATCGAAGCGAAATATCAAGGCGCGCGGTCCGGTCGGTTGCTCGGCGGTCGGAATCGGCTGGGTTTCACAAGCGGCAAAGCTAGGCTATCTAAGCTTCAAACGGTAGGCAAAGCCGCCGGTTCCCAGAGCTGGTATTATGGTGACTCCCCGCTCTTCGCCGATGAAAGCGACCAAAGTTCGGCAAAGGAGAATGCGATGACCGCTGCTATCGTCGGATGGGCCCATACCCCCTTCGGTAAGCTTAATGGCGAGACCGTCGAAAGCCTGATCGTGCGCGTGGCGGGTGAGGCGCTCACCGACGCCGGGATTGCGGCCAGGGACGTCGACGAGATCGTGCTCGGCCATTTCAATGCAGGCTTCTCGGCGCAGGATTTCACCGCGGCCCTGGTCTTGCAGGCCTCGCCCGATCTGCGTTTCAAGCGGGCCACGCGCGTGGAAAACGCATGCGCGACCGGCTCGGCCGCCGTGCATCAGGGCGTGAAGGCGATCGAAGCGCGCATGGCGCGCATCGTGCTCGTGGTCGGCGTCGAGCAGATGACGACAACGCCGGCCGCTGAAATCGGCCGCAATCTGCTCAAGGCTTCCTATGTGCGCGACGAGGCCGATATCGACGGCGGCTTCGCCGGCATATTCGGCCAGATCGCCGGTAAATATTTCCAGAAATACGGTGACCAGTCCGACGCGCTCGCCATGATCGCCGCCAAGAACCACAAGAACGGCGTCGGCAACCCTTACGCGCAGATGCGCAAGGACCTCGGCTACGACTTCTGCCGGACCGAGAGCGAGAAAAACCCGTTCGTCGCGGGCCCGCTGAAGCGCACCGATTGCTCGCTGGTTTCGGACGGCGCAGCCGCCGTCGTGCTCGCCGACGTCGAAACCGCACTCAAGATGAAGAAGGCGGTTGCTTTCCGCGCCGCCGAACACGTGCAGGATTTTCTGCCGATGGCCAGGCGCGACATCCTCAAATTCGAGGGCTGCGCGCAGGCCTGGCAGCGCGCGCTGGCGAAGGCCGGGCTTGCGCTCGGCGATCTCTCATTCGTCGAGACCCACGACTGCTTCACCATCGCTGAGCTGATCGAATACGAGGCGATGGGGCTCACGGCCGAAGGGCAGGGTGCGCGCGCCATCAAGGAAGGCTGGACGCAGAAGGACGGCAAGCTCCCCATCAATCCGTCCGGCGGTCTCAAGGCGAAGGGTCATCCGATCGGCGCCACCGGCGTTTCGATGCACGCAATGACCGCGATGCAGCTCACCGGCTCTGCCGGCGACCTTCAGGTGAAGAACGCGCGCCTCGGCGGCATCTTCAACATGGGCGGAACGTCGGTCGCGAACTACGTCAGCATTCTGGAGCGCATCAAGTAGTTTTTCAGTTGTGCGCAGCTTGCTCGCGCGGTCAGATCGCGGCGCGTCGGGATCTTCCGCAAAGAATTCGATTTCTGTTTACGATCACTATTCGCCGTCCGCCCATTCGTCGCACAAAATTTCGAATTTCCGCGGCGAAGTATAATTCATAGCACGCGAGACTGGACGCGCCTGTACCTATAGGTGCAAGTTTATACGGCAGCGATATACGTTTGCATGCAAACAATCAGTGTGCGGCTAGCGGGGGACGCATGACGAACATCCCGACCGATTTGTTGCGGACCCTCGTCGCAGTCGCGGATCTTCGTAGTTTTACCAAAGCGGCCATTTCACTTGGCATAACCCAGCCGGCGGTCAGCGCGCAGATCAAACGTTTGCAATTTTTGCTCGGCGGAGACCTGTTCGACCGCAGCACGCAAGGCGTCGCGCTTACCGCCTACGGCGACAAGATCGTCGCCAGCGCCCGGCGACTGCTCTCGATCAACGATGACATGGTCGATATGGCGGGTGCAGACGCCCGATCTGAGCAGATCATTCGGGTCGGCGCGCCGGGCGATTTCGTGGCGTCCGTCATGTCGCGGACACTGGTCGAGTTTCGCGAGCGGTGGCCTGGGGTGCGGTTCAATGTCCGCATGGCGAACTACGAGCCTTTGATCCGCGATCTGCGGCAGGGCGATCTCGACCTGGTCGTCAGCCTGTCGGCGGGGCCTCCGATCGATGCGCGCCACCATTGGCCGGAAGAGGTGGCCTGGATCCGCGGCAAGGATGTCGAAGTCGATCTCGCCCGGCCGATTCCGCTCGTATCCTACGGTGAGCGGAGCCTCAACCGCTTCCTGGCGGTGACCGCGCTTAAAGACGCCGGTCTTGAGTGGGAGGACGTTTTCATCGGGCCGAGCCTGCTTAGTCTTTCCGGAGCGGTCGCGGTTGGCCTCGGCGTGATGGCGTTCGCGCGCCGCCGCGCGATGGCGTTCGGCTTCAGTCCCTGGGACGATGCGCCATTGCCGAGACTCGGCAATCTCCATTGCGGCGTCTATATCCGCGAGGGCAGCGACCGTGAGCCGCTCGAGCAGCTTGCCGATGCGATCGCCGAGGTGCTGCGGCCGGAGGGCGCCGCGTCGATCGGCCTGCTCGACATCTTCGCGTCTTCTCTCGATCTCACGAAGGTGACGCCCGCGGCGTGACTACAATTTGCGCTCGGCGGCGGACGGCAAATACGAATCGTCAAAAATGTCTTCAGGCTTCGGCTTGGTCTTGAAGCCCACGGCGGCATCGATCTGATCGATGGCGCGGACAAATCTTTCGCGGTCAATGGCGCCGAGCCCGTGCGCCTTCACTTCGGCGGTCGCGATGCTGTCGCGATAGGCCATCCTTAAGCGCTCGATTTCGCGTTCTTTTCTCGTGTCGTCGCTGCGCTTGAGCACCGAATCGATTGCCGCAGCGGGCGCCTTCACCGCCTCCTTGAGGCCCTTGATATAGGCGCGCAGGAAGCCCTTCACGGCGTCGGGATGCGCGTCGGCGAATTTGCGGTTCACGATGACGGCGTCGCCGTAGAGCGTGACGCCGTAGTCCGCCATCATCATCACGACGATGTCGTTCACCGGAACGCCGCGCTCCTTCAGGTTGACGAACGCGACGAACGAGAAGCCAGTGATCGCGTCGATCTGGCCAGCCGCCAGCATCGGCACGCGAACGGGATCGGCCACGTTTTCGATCTGCACCTTTTTCGTATCGATGCCGTTGGCGCCCGCAAAAATCGGCCATTGCGCAAATGAGCTGTCGCCGGCCGGCGCGCCGACCTTCTTTCCTTCGAGGTCTTTCGCGCCCGAGATGCCGCGGCTCTTGCGACCGATCACCGCATAGGGCGGCTTGTTGTAGACCATGAAGATCGCTTTGACCGGCGCATCCGGATGAGCGTCGCGGAATTTCATCAGGGCGTTGATGTCGCCGACACCCATGTCGTAATCGCCTGATGCCACCCGCTTGATCGCGTCAACCGGCGCGGGCGCTTCTTCGACACTGACGTTCAGCCCTTCGCTCTTGTAGTAGCCCTTGTCGATCGCGACGAGAAATGGAGCCGAGGGGCCATCGAAGCGCGAGTTGAGCGAAAAACTCAATTTGGTTTCGGCGGCGGCGCTGCCGGCAAGCAGCATCGTCAGCGAAAACGCCAGAGCCGAACACCGGGCGCACAAGCCGCCCATATCGCGGTTTCCTTCTGCGGCCGGGAGATAAAAAGCATGCCGCTGCAAAGCGCAAGCAATCGACGCGCAAATGGTAACCGGTGCAAGCGAGGATCCGTTCCCGTTTGGCTTTTGATAACGCCCGAAACCGTCGTTTTCGTGATCGAGCGCAGTCGGCCGCGCTGTTAAGGTTTGGCGAGGCGGTTGGAGACGACCGATGCAGGCGGACGCAAAGCCGGCGAGCGGACCCCGCGACATTCCGTCCTTTCGCGCGCCATATGCGCCGGCGGATGCAGAGCTGGCCGCGCGGCTGCTCGCGGCGGCCGATCGCGGCGAAGCTGCGGAAACGCGCATCGACGGCCAGGCGACACGGCTGGTCGAAGCCATCCGGGCGCGCACCGGCGGGCTTGGTGGGGTCGAGGATTTCCTGCACGCCTACGCGCTGTCCACCAAGGAAGGTCTCGCGTTGATGGTGCTGGCGGAGGCGCTCTTGCGCGTGCCGGACACCGCCACGGCAGATCGGTTGATCGAGGACAAGCTCAAGGCCGGCGATTGGGGGCACCGCGACGCGCGGTCGGCCGCGCTGCTGGTGTCGGCCTCGGCGTGGACGCTCGGCATTACCGCACAGATCATCCACCCCGGCGAGACGCCGGAAGGCATCGTCGACACGCTGGTGAAGCGGCTCGGCCTGCCGGCGGTGCGCGCCGCGACCCGGCAGGCGATGCGCCTCCTCGGGTCGCATTTCGTGCTAGGTCAGACCATCGAGGCGGCGCTCGACCGCGCGCGCGGCCATGGCGAATTTCTCTATTCCTTCGACATGCTGGGCGAGGGCGCGCGTACGGCGGTCGACGCCGAGCGTTATTTCCTGGCCTATGCCGACGCGATCGATGCCATCGGCAAGACTGGTGGCCCCGCCGCCCTGCCGCTGCGGCCGGGCATCTCGGTTAAATTATCGGCGCTGCATCCGCGCTACGAGCCGCTGTCACGCGAGCGCGTGCTCAAGGAGCTTTCGCCAAAGCTGCTCGATCTCGCGCGGCTCGCCAAAAATCATGAGCTCAATTTCACCGTCGACGCTGAGGAGGCTGACCGGCTGGAATTGTCGCTCGAAGTGATCGGCGCCGTGCTGCGCGATCCCTCGCTCGCAGGTTGGGACGGCTTCGGCCTCGCGGTTCAGAGCTATCAGAAACGTGCTCCTGCCGTGATCGATTGGATTTCGGATGTCGCGCGGGCGCTTGGCCGGCGGCTGATGGTGCGTCTCGTCAAAGGCGCGTACTGGGACACCGAGATCAAGCGTGCGCAGGAGCGCGGGCTTGCCGACTATCCGGTGTTCACGCGCAAGGCGATGACCGACCTTTGCTATCTCGACGGCGTGCGAAAGTTATTGGCCGCGCGGCCGCGTCTTTATCCCCAATTTGCCACCCACAACGCGCTCACCGTCGCGAGCGTTATCGAAGACGCCGGTGGAATCGATGGCTACGAGTTCCAGCGCCTGCATGGCATGGGCGAGGCCCTGTACGAGGAACTGCTCGCGGAGTTTCCCGGCGTCACCTGCCGCGTTTATGCGCCGGTCGGCGGTTATTCCGATCTGCTCGCCTATCTGGTGCGTCGCCTGCTCGAAAATGGCGCCAATTCATCATTCGTCGCGGCCGCGGCCGATCCGTCAGTGCCGATCGCCGACATCATCAAGCGTCCGCAAAGTTGGATTGTGACGCCGCAAGCCGCGCGTCATCCGCATATTCCGCTGCCACGCGATCTGTTCGCACCGTCGCGGCGCAATTCGATGGGCGTCGAATTTGGCGACCGCGCTGGTCGCGATGCATTGCAGGCCGAGATTGCGGCGGCGCGCGGAACGGCCGAAGCCGCGCCGCTGATCGACGGCGTCACGGTGCGCGGCATCGCACGCACTGTTGTTTCGCCCGTCGACGGCGAAGTGATTGGGCGGGTGGAGGAGGGCGACGAGGCCATTGTGTCCGCTGCGATGGCGGCGGCGCAGGCGGGCTTTGCCGCGTGGAATGCGACGCCGGTCGCCGAGCGTGCTGAAATTCTCACGCATGCCGGCGACCTGATCGAACAAAATCGCGGTCGGCTGATCGCACTGCTGCAAAGCGAGGGCGGCAAGACGCTCGACGATTGCGTTTCGGAAGTGCGCGAGGCGGCCGACCTCTGCCGGTATTATGCCGCGGAGGCGCGCCGCGTGCTGTCGCCGCAACCGCTGCCGGGCCCAACCGGCGAAAGCAACGAGCTGCGCTATCGCGGGCGCGGCGTGTTCGTGTGCATTAGTCCGTGGAATTTCCCGCTTGCAATTTTCATCGGGCAAATCGCGGGCGCGCTGACGGCAGGAAATGCCGCCGTGGCGAAGCCGGCCGAGCAGACGCCGCTCGTTGCATCGGAGGCCGTGCGGCTCCTGCACGACGCCGGCGTGCCGAAGAGCACGCTGCATCTCGTTCCCGGCGACGGCAAGGTCGGCGCGCTGCTGACAGCGGACACGCGCGCCGCCGGCGTCGTCTTTACCGGCTCGACCGAGGTCGCGCGCAGCATCAACCGCGAGCTCGCAGCCAGAAACGGGCCGATCGTGCCGCTGATCGCCGAAACCGGCGGCATCAACGCCATGATCGTGGACGCTACTGCGCTGCCTGAGCAGGTCACCGACGACGTTATTGCCTCGGCTTTCCGCTCGGCGGGGCAGCGTTGTTCGGCGCTGCGTCTTCTCTGCGCGCAGGAGGACGTCGCCGACAAAGTCATGACCATGATCGCAGGTGCGGCACAGGAGCTTGCGCTCGGCGATCCGCGCGATCCGGCGACCCATGTCGGGCCTGTGATCGACGCCGACGCCAAACGAAAGCTCGGCCGCTGGATTGCGGACATGGACAGCCACGGCGCGGTTATTTTCCGCTGGGACGCCGAGCGCACGCTCCCGGCCAAAGGCACTTACGTCGCGCCCGCGATCATCGAACTCGATAGCGCCCGCGAGCTGAAAGAGGAAGTGTTCGGCCCTGTACTGCACGTCGTGCGCTGGCGCGCAGATGAGCTCGATGCGCTATGCGACGATATCGCCGCGAACGGCTACGCGCTCACACTCGGCGTCCATTCCCGCATCGACGCGACGGCGGAGCGGATCTCCGCGCGGCTTGCCAACGGCAATGTCTATATCAACCGCAACATGATCGGCGCGGTGGTAGACAGCCAGCCGTTCGGCGGCAGCGGACTGTCGGGCACCGGACCGAAGGCAGGCGGACCGAATTATCTGCATCGCTTCGCGCTCGAGCAGGTCGTCACGATCAATACCGCGGCATCAGGAGGCAACGCGACGCTGCTTTCCGACAGCGTTTAGTTCCCGCATTACGCATAAGACACGTTGCGTCGCAGCAATCGCGCGATCGTGAATGCCGCTCCGTTTTGTCGCAGCCGGGTCCGCTCCGCCCGTCCGTTCAATGAATCAGAAAAGGAGCAACAACCATGCGCACATCCATCCGACGTTCAGTCGCCGCCGCGCTCGCAGGTGCGATCGCGCTGACGACATTGAATCTGGCGCCAGCGCAAGCCGCTTCGACGAAGGGCGTTCAGGCCAGCGCCACCACCACCACGATCAGCGCGCGCCGGCATTGGCATCACGGCAATGGCGCGGCGCTCGGCGCCGTCGCCGGCATGTTCGGCCTGATTGCGGGCCTTGCCGCCGCCGACGCTTACCGCAACGACTACTACGGGTATTACGGTCCGGCCTATTACGGCTATCCATCGCCGTATTACGGCTACTATGGCGGTTACGCGTATGCGCCGCACTATCGCTACTGGCGTGGCGGGGGCGGCCACTGGCACGGCGGGCATGGCGGGCACCATCACCACCGCCACTAGCGCTTCCATAACGACCAGACGAACGGACGGGCGGCGGAACATCCGCCCGCCCGTTTGCATTCATTAACCGGTCCCGCACATATATCGAGTATTCTCCTTCGCCATGACTGATTCGGTCGCTCGGCTTTATGAGGCCGTCATCGCCGCTCGTGGCAGCGATCCGGCAAAGTCGCGGACCGCGCGCTTGATCCGCGCGGGCCGCTCGAAGATGGCGAAGAAGCTCGCCGAGGAAGCGGTCGAAGTGGTGATCGACGCGATGAACGACCGCCCCGACGCGGTGGTGCGCGAAAGCGCCGATCTCATCTACAATCTGGTTGTGCTATGGGTTTCCGCCGGAGTGCGCCCTGATGACGTGTGGGATGAAATGCGCCGGCGCGAACGCATGTTCGGCATCGCCGAAAAAATTCCGAAGGACATGGTCCACGCGCCGCAGCGCCGTAAGGTCGTCGCGCTCGAGACCCGCCGCGCTCGCAAGCACCGCTGAGCGCATTCGTCAGCGCCTCGCGTCATGACCGATCACGCCGCTCCGCCGCGCTCACTGCTTCGTCGGCTTTATGACTGGTGCGTCGATGCTGCCGCCAAGCCGCATGCGAAATGGACCATGAGCGCGGTGGCATTCGCGGAGAGTTCGTTCTTCCCGATCCCACCCGACGTGATGCTCATCCCGATGTCGCTGGCGCAGCCGCGACGCGCCTATGTCTTCGCGGTTTGGTGCACAGTCGCTTCGGTCATAGGCGGCATCGTCGGCTATGCCATCGGCGCGCTGCTCTATGACTCGATCGGTACGTGGCTGATCAGGCTCTACGGCTATGGCGACAAGGTCGAGGCCTTCCGCGCCGCCTATGCGCAATGGGGCGCCTGGATCATCCTGCTCAAGGGGCTGACACCGATCCCCTACAAGATCGTGACGATTACCTCCGGCTTTGCCGCCTACAATTTTGGATTATTTGTATTTTTTTCCGTCCTGACGCGGGGGGCGCGGTTTTTCGTGCTGGCTTTCCTGCTCAACCGCTATGGCGAGCAGGCGCGCCACATCATCGAAAAAAGGCTGGGACTCTGGACGTCCGCCATCGCGGCCATAGTCGTCGTCGGGATCGTGGCGGCGCTATACTTGATCTAGCGAATCGATATTCCTCATTTTCGCCACCTCGCGGCCTTAAGTCTGTCGCCGGCAGGAAAGCCGCTGAGCTGTCGAACAAATCGATGTCACCGGCCATGGGCGCGATCCAGATTTCAAGATTCCGCGGCGGGAAGTCAGCCGCGTCGTTTGCGTGCGCGTGTCTGCTCGTCACGGTGTTTGCGGCCTTTTCCGCCCTCGCCCAGAGCAGCGAGAAGCCCGCATCAACGGCCAACAATCAGGATATTCTCGCCAAAATCGGCCGCTGGTTTGATGAGCAGTTCGCGACGTTCAATGCGAACGTCAGGAACGCGCAGACCAAGCTTGACGCCAACGTCAAGGACGCGAAATCCCAGATCGACAATTTCGGCCGCGAGGCAAGCATTGCGGCGAAGACTGGCGCCGACGCCGCCAAGGATGCTGCCGATCAGCTTGCGCGCTTGCCGAACTCGCGCGTGATCAAGACCCACGAGCGCTGCATTGTAGCGCCGAACGGCGCTCCCGATTGCACAGCCGCCGTGCTGGCCGCCTGCAAGGCAAAAGGCTTCAATAACGGCAAGAGCCTCGACATGACAACGGCCGAGAAATGCCCGGCGAAAGTCTGGATTTCCGGCCGCGCGCCGGAGCCCGGCGAATGCACGACCGAGACGTTCGTCAGCCGCGTGCTCTGCAACTAATTCTCCCGCTCCCCGTCCGACAAACGCCGCAAGGCCGCTTGTGCCGCCGGTGCGCTTGTGTTTCGTTTTCGCTTCGCAACCGGAGCGCCCGCCTTGAACCTCTACGCCAAGCTGCTCGAACGAAAGGCCGCCGGCCGTCCCGTCACCGTCGGCGTGATCGGCGCCGGCAAGTTCGGCACTATGTTTCTGTCGCAGGCGCGGCTGACTCAGGGCCTGCACGTCGTCGGGGTTGCCGACCTCGACGTCGAGCGCGCGCGGAGCCAGTTGAAGACCGCCGGCTGGCCCGCGGAAGCGTTTGCCGCGTCCTCGCTTTCGGAAGCGGCAAAACGCGGCGGCACGCATGTCGGCGCCGACTCCGAAGCGTTGATCGCTCATCCCGGCATTGAGGTCATTGTCGAGGCGACCGGCGTGCCCGGCGCCGGCATTCATCACGCTCTGCGCGCCATCGAGAACGGCAAGCACATCGTCATGGTCAATGTTGAGGCCGACGTCGTCGCCGGTCCGCTGCTGGCGCGCCGGGCGAAAGCGGCCGGCGTCGTCTACAGCCTCGCCTGGGGCGATCAGCCGGCGCTGATCTGCGAGCATGTCGACTGGGCGCGCGCGGCCGGCTTCAAGGTTATCTGCGCCGGCAAGGGCACGCGCTACGAGCCGCACTATCATAAGTCCAATCCCGACAATGTCTGGGACATCCTCGACAAGTATCTGAACATCACCGATCGCAAGTCGATCAATCCGAAGATGTTCAATTCGTTTGTCGACGGCACCAAATCCGGCATCGAGATGAGCGCGGTATGCAACGCCACCGGGCTGGTGCCGCAGAGCGACGGTCTGCATTTCCCGCCGGCGACGCGATTCGAACTCGCCGAAGTCTGCAAGCCGAAGAGCGATGGCGGCACGTTGGAAAAAGCCGGCGTCACCGAAGTCACCTCATCGGTTTATCGCGACGGCAAGGACGTGCCGCATCATCTCGCGCTCGGCACTTACGTGGTTTTCGAAGGCGATACCGAGTACGCGCGGCGCTGCTTCAAGGAGTACGCCATGCTGCCGGACAAGGGCGGGAAATACGCCGCGCTCTACCGGCCGATCCACATGATCGGGCTCGAACTCGGCATTTCCGTTGCCAGCGCGGCACTGCGCGGCGAGCCGACCGGCGCGCCCACGGGGTTCCGCTCGGATGTCGTGGCAACCGCCAAGCGCGCGCTCAAGGCCGGCGAAATGCTCGACGGCGAGGGCGGTTTTTGCGTCTGGGGCAAGCAAACGCCGGCTGAAGTCTCGCTGCGCGACGAGCTTTTGCCGCTGGGTCTCGCCCACGACGTCAAGCTCAAGCGGGATATTCCGGAGGGCGGCGCGCTCAAATGGAGCGATGTGGCTTACGATCCACACGATTCCGCGGTGAAGGTACGCCGCGAGATGGAAGCTGCGTTCGGCCGCCGGAATGTCGGCGCAGAGCCGGTGTCTTGAACTGACAGCATTCAGGGGAGACCAATGCTCGGGCGCCTGATGGCTTTTGCGGCCGCGGCGGCTTTCGTGCTTTCCGCTGCGCCCGCACGCGCCGAGACTACCAAGCTCACCATCATGGTTTTCCTCGGCGTGCAGAATTTGCCGATTCTCGCCGCGCAATCGCAGGGCTTCTTCGCCAAGCGCGGGCTTTCGGTCGCGGTGAAGATCGCGCCCGGATCAGAAGTCATGCGCAAGGGCCTTGCCGACGGGCAGTGGCAGATCATCCACACCGTGGTCGACAACGGCGTCGCGATGGCCGACGTCGCCAAAGTCGATGCGATTGCGGTCATTGGCGGCGACGACAGCTTCAATCATCTGATCGTGCAGCCGGATATCCAGACCATCCGCGACCTGCGCGGCAAGAACATTCTGGTCGACGCACTCAACACCGCCTACGCGTTCCAGCTCTACGACATCCTGAAGAAGAACGAGCTCTACAAGGGCGACTATGCCGTGCATTCGGTTGGTGCGACTTTCAAGCGGCTCGACGTGATGCAGCACGACAAGAACGCAAAAGCAGCCATTCTCGATCCGCCGTTCTCGATCGTTGCGGTCAAATCCGGGCTCAAGGACATGGGGCCGGTGAAGAACATGATCGGCCCTTATCAGGCAACAGCCGGCATCACCTTGCGCGCGTGGGCGCGCGAACATGCGGACATTCTGGTGAAATATCTGCAAGCCTATATCGAAGGCCTGCGTTGGTCGCTCGATCCGAAGAACAAGACCGACGCCATTCGCTTGCTGAGCGTAGGACTCAGGCTCGATCCGGAAACTGCGACCGCGTCCTACGCGGTGGTAACCGATCCGGCCGGCGGCTTTGCCAGGGACGGCCAGTTCGACGTCGAAGGCTTCAGGAACGTGCTCAAGCTCCGCGCCGAATTTGAAGGCGGCGTGACGCAACCGCCCGAGAAATACATCGATCTCGGCTATTACGAGAAGGCGCTTGCCGGCCTCTGAGCGCTATTCGAGCTCGATGGTGCCGTCGACCTTGTAGTTGAGACCGATCTTTCCAATCGTCAGCACCATCTGCGTCTGGAGTGCTTCGTCGCCCTTCAGCCGCCCGTCGGCGATGGCCGAGCGGATGGCGTTCTCGATCTCGCGTTGCGAGGTGACGCCCACGGTCTTGAGGAATTTGCGCAGCGAGGTGTTGAGAACGTCTTCATTCATCGCGGTCTCCCGGGGTCGGTGCAGACGGGGCGTGCGTGGATCATAGCGCGGCATATTGCGCGCGCAAAAACACAAGCTGGTGTTTGAGGCCGTCAGACCGCGACTGCGCGCAGGAAGTTGTCGACTTTCTCGTTCAAGGCGCTGGCCGCCGCTTCCACCGTTTCGGAAGCGGTCAGTACCGTGTCGGCGGAGTTGCGGGCCTCGACGACGGCGCCGGCAACCTGGTCGAGCACGATCACGACCTCTTTCGTCCCCGTCGCCGCGCCGGCCACGTTCTGGGTGATTTCACCGGTTGCCGCGTTTTGCTGCTTCACCGCTTCGGCGACTGTCGAGGTCCAGCCGTTGATTTCCTGCATGCGCTCGGTGTTGCGGCGAATCGCTTCCACAGCGCTCGAGGTCGAAGCCTGCACGGCTGCGATCTGAGCGGCGATCTGTTCGGTGGCCTTGGCGGTCTGCACCGCGAGCGACTTCACTTCGGTCGCGACCACGGCGAACCCTTTGCCGGCTTCGCCGGCACGTGCCGCTTCGATGGTGGCGTTGAGCGCAAGCAGGTTGGTCTG
The DNA here is from genome assembly GCA_035546875.1 of Pseudolabrys sp. GTDB lineage: Bacteria > Pseudomonadota > Alphaproteobacteria > Rhizobiales > Xanthobacteraceae > Pseudolabrys. The sequence goes on along the minus strand of DASZVZ010000109.1, from coordinate 8,123 downwards.
GCCGGCGATGCTGCGGATCAGCTTCACCACGTCGCCGATTTCCTGCGCCGACTTGGACAGGTTGGTGATTTCCTCGTTGGTCTGGCGCGCCTCCGTCATGGCGGTATGCACCATGTCGGTGGTCTGACTGAGCTGCCGGCTGATCTCCTCGATCGAGGCGAGCAGCTGTTCGGCCGCAGAAGCGGCCGCGCCGACATTGACCGACGCTTCGTTTGAAATTGCGACAGCGTCGGCTGCCTGTTTGGACGTTTCGCTCGACGACGTGGCCAGGCTGGTCGCGGTCGAGCGCAGGGCCGACGCACTTTCGCCGACGGTGCGCAGGATCTGTTCGACGCCCTGCCGGAACGAGACAATTGCGGCGTCCACAAAGGCGCGGCGCTGCTCTTGTTCAAGCATCTTGGCGTTCTGCTGTTGGGCGTGCTGGCGCTCCGTGATGTCCTCGTGGGTCCCGACCCAGTAGTGCCCGCCGACGATCGGCCTATTGATCACGGAAATCGCGCGTCCATCCGGCGTGTTGACGACGCGGGCATAGGTCGTGTCGGCGTTCACCGATTTGAGAATCTCGGACCGGTACCTCTCTACGTCGAGATCGAGGCTACCGGTATCGCTGCGATGCTTGATGAGATCGCGCAACGACAGTCCCGGCCGGACGATTTCCGGCGACAGCCCGTAAAGCTCGATGTAACGCTCATTGCACAGCACCATGCGCTCGGCCATGTCGAACATGACCAGACCTTGCGACATGTTGTTCATCGCGATCTCGAGCATCACGCCTTTTTCGTCGAGCAGCCGGTCCGCAAATGCGCTGACGAGGCTCATGCCGAGGAGCGCGATGGCTGCGCTCGCGACCACCATCGCCAGCGTCGTCGGCGACAGCGAGGACGCCGCGATCGAACGCGACGGATCCGGAACGATGTCGACAGCGCCCATCGCAGTAAAATGATGCGAGACGATCGCGAGCGTCAGGAAGACCGCCGCGAGCACCGTGCCGGGGCGGGTCGCGTAGCGGATGGCAACCGGAAGCGCGAGTGCACCGAAAATCAGACCGAGCACGACCGAGGCGGTGATGATGTCCCAGGCCCAGTCAACGTGGCCGGGTACCTCGACCGCCCACATGCCGAGATAGTGCATGCACGCGATGCCGGCGCCGACGACCGCGCCGCCGACCGGCGCGCTCCAGGATGTGCGGATGTAGGTCGGAATCGCGAGCCCGATGCTCGTGACGATTGCCGCGGCGGCAAGCGACACGACGGTCAGGCCGACGTCGTAGCCGATGGCGATGCCCGGCGTGTACGCAAGCATCGCGATGAAATGCGTTGCCCAGATTCCGAAGCCGGTCGTCATGCCGGCGGTCACGATCCAGGCGATACGCGCGCGGCCGGAGGTGGCGCGAGCGCGATGGAAGAGGCTGACGGCGGAGAGGCTGGCGATATAGCAGACACCGGCCGCGACCAGCACCAGGCGCCAGTCATGCTCGGTGGTAAGACAGGTAAAGACGCGCCACATCGGCCGATTTCCGCAGGTTTCGGACGTTGCCGTTTATGGCTCGGTAACCATTTGTATCCGGTTAATTCCGGCCCACTTTTCGGGCCAAAAGGCTGCTTCCGGGCCGGCGTTGACCCGCTAGGGTCGCTGGCTATGATCCGCCCGGCTAAAAGCCCCTGTGGCGGAATTGGTAGACGCGCCAGACTCAAAATCTGGTGGCCGCAAGGTCGTGCTGGTTCGATTCCGGCCAGGGGCACCATTTCCCGATTTTTCCGATGGGCCGGGGGGCCGATTTGGAGTTTCCATGGTTGCCTATACCCCGGTGAGGGCCGAGGACGGGCCGTCCGCCGCCGCCATACTGCTCGCCGTCATCGGCGCGCTGACCATCGCCGGCTTCCTGTTCTTCCAGTACGGCCTCGGCTATCCGCCTTGTCCGCTCTGCCTCGACCAGCGCAACGCCTTCTATGCGTCAGTGCCGCTCGCTGTCCTGTTGTGGGTGGGGACGAATTATGGCGCCTCGCGCAAGGTAATTGTGGCCGGCTTCGTGGTCATCGCGGCAATCATGCTGTGGAACACCGGCCTTTCCGCCTACCACGCCGGCATCGAATGGAAATTCTGGCCTGGGCCGAGCGATTGCAGCGGCCCGGTGAACAATTTCGGCTCCGCCGCCAACCTGATGAAGCAGTTGCAGAGCATCCACATCGTGCGTTGCGACGAGGCGGCGTGGCGCTTTCTCGGCATTTCGCTCGCCGGCTATGACGTGCTGGTGTCGCTGCTGCTCGCCGCCATCGCCGCCTGGGGCGCCAAGGCGGCGTATGAAAGGCCGTAGATGGACGTCCTGATCGTTGGCGCAGGCATCGGCGGCCTCACGCTCGGCCTCATGCTGCATCGCGCCGGCATCGCCTGCCGCATCATCGAGGCCGCGCCTGAACTGAAGGCAGTCGGCGTCGGTATCAACATCCTGCCGCATGCCTCGCGCGAACTGTGCGCGCTCGGCCTGGAAGACGCACTCGCAAAGGTCGCGGTTACCACCCGCGAATATTGCTTCTTCAACCGCTTCGGCCAGTTCATCTACAGCGAGCCGGCCGGAAAGTTCGCCGGCTACGACGTGCCGCAATTCTCGATCCACCGCGGCGATCTGCAGATGGTGCTGCTCGACGCGTTCCTTGCCACTGCCGGCAAGGGCAAGGTCACGACCGGCGTGAAATGCACGCGGGTCGATTACGGCGGCGGCGACAAAGCATTTGCCTATGTCGAGGATGCGAACGGCAAGGCATTGCCGCCACTGCGCGCCGACATTGTCGTGAGTTGCGAAGGCATTCACTCCATTCTGCGCAAGCAACTCTATCCGGACGAAGGTCCGCCGAAATATTCCGGCATCAACATGTGGCGCGGCGTGACGCGCTGGGAGCCGTTTTTGTCCGGCGCCAGCATGATCCGCGTCGGCTGGCATCACCCGGCGAAGCTTTTGATCTATCCGATCCGCAACAACATCGACGCGCAGGGCCGCCAGCTTGTGAACTGGGTGGTCGATATCGAGACACCGCAATACAAGGCACGCGACTGGAACAGGGGCGGAAATATCGACGACTTCCTGCCGGCGATGGCGGACTGGCATTTCGATTGGCTCGACGTGCCCCAATTCATCCGCAGCGCCGACGCCGTTCTCGAATACCCGATGGTGGATCAGGACCCACTGCCGCGCTGGAGCTTCGGTCGCCTGACACTGCTCGGCGATGCGGCGCATCCGATGTATCCGCGCGGCGCGAACGGCGCGGCGCAAGCGATCCTCGACTGCCGTGCGCTCGCCGATGCGCTCGCCACCCATGCCGATCCGGCTGCGGCGCTCAAGGCCTACGAGGCCAAGCGCCTGCCGGAGACGGCCAAGGTGGTTCTTGCCAACCGCAGCGCGCCGCCGGATGCCATCCTGCACGAGGTTTATCGCCGCACCGGCGACAAGCCGTTCAAGAACATCGACGACGTCATCAGCCGCGAGGAGCTCTTCGCGCTCTCGGAGAGCTACAAACGCGTCGCCGGCTACGACAAGGAGCGGCTGAAGCTGGGATCCTGAAATGTTAACGACCACGAACGGGTGGGTGCGCGTACATCCGGCGTCACCGACCTATCGTGGTCGTTCACCGCAAACCGGGTTCCCCGATTTGCGGACGACAATGGAACTTTTTGAGCTCGACATCGTCGTTTGAAGCTATGTAGGTGCGCTCCGGCGCTTTGCAAGGGACGACTCAAAAGATGGCCACCACCGTAAAGAACCCGGGTTACACCGGCACAGCCAAAACGCTGCATTGGCTCATTCTTTTCCTGCTCATCGGACAGTTCACGGTCGCCTGGACCATGCCGCACATCGGGCGCAACACGGTCCCGGAGACGCTGATCAATCTGCACTTCTCGATCGGCGTGATCATCCTCGCGGTCGCGATCGTCCGCCTGATCTGGCGCGCCACGCACGGCGAGCCGACGCCGCTCGACGGGGTCCCGCCCTGGCAGACGGCAACGGCGCGCATCGTGCATTGGCTGCTCTATCTGTTGCTGTTCGTCGTGCCGGTTCTCGGCTGGATCAACGCGTCGTGGCGCGGCTTCCCCATCGTCATGTTCGGTATCGAGCTGCCGAAGCTCATCGCCACGCGCGCGCCGGGCTGGGGATGGACAGGCGACCTGCACGCCCTGCTTGCGTACTACGTGATGTTGACGCTGGTCGGCCTGCACGTGCTGGCCGCCCTCTACCATTATTTCGTGCGCCACGACGGCGTGCTTCAGCGCATGCTGCCGTTTGGCGGCCGCGCAAAATGAAAAGGGCGGCCTTATAGGCCGCCCTTCGTCGCGCCGGTCGGTTATTCGATCTCCTCGATCACCCGGCGGCTATGCGGCTCGACCAGGTAAACGTTCGGGCCGCTTTCGATGTAGCGATAGGTGCGGATCGTCGGGACCTCCCGATAGACCTCTTCGGGGAACGTCTGGATCTCGACGGATTCGGGAACCTCCTCGCCGACGATAATCTTGCTCGTGCGCGTGCTTGAGCCCGTCGTCGCGTGGCGACGCGTGCTTTTGCGGATCACCTCGCGCTGCTGGCTCGAAAGCTCGACCTTGCGCTTGGTGGTGGTCGCCTCGGCGCGGGCCGGGCCGCCGGTCCGCTCGATCACGTCGACGATGTGATGCGTGCGCGGTTCGACGATCACGATCTCGTCGCGCACCAGGAAGAAATCGTAGCCGCGGTATTGCGGAATGATCTCGACGAACGCCGCCGGCAGCGGATGCAGGACAACGCTCGACGGCACCGCGACGCCGACCGAGACCGAGAAATTCACGTTGGTGACGGGCTTGACGTTCACCTTGGTGATCGCCTGTGAAAGGCGCGTTTTCTGCTCGACCTTGAGCGAGGCGGAAAGCCGCTCGTTCTTCTGGGTTTGCTGGCTGGCCGAGCGCTGCTGATTGTTCGGCTCGTTGCGATCGGCCTCGTTGTTGTTCCGCTGGCTCCTCGCCTGGTTGCGATCGTGCTCGGTCTTCGCAGGCTCCTTTTGCGCGGACGCCGGCTGCTTGCTGTTCTGCTCAGCGGCCGATTTGGATTGCTGCGATTGACCCGGCTGTTGCTTGTTCTGCGCCGCCGCGGGTTGCTTGCTGTTGCGCTGCTCGGCGGCCGATTTGTCTTCACCCGATGAGCCGCCACGGTCGTTGTCGGCTTTTGAAGGCGCCGCCTGTGTGCGATTGCGGTCGGAGCCTTCATCCGTTTTTTGATTGTTGTCCGAAGCTTTCTGATTGTCGTCCGAAGCGTTTTTCTCGCCGGCCGAATTCATCGGCGGACGCTGTTGCGCCTGTCCGGTGGTCTCGTTGTGTTGAGAGCGGTCGCGCGACTGTGCCTGCCGATCTTGCCGCTGGCTCTGCGTTACGCCTGGGCGATCATTCTTCATTTCGCTGCGGTCGGGGCGGCTCTGCGCTTGAGCGGAGCTGACCGCGAGCACCAGCGACAGCGCGGTGGTTGTGAGAAGTAAATGCGATCTCATAGGTGTTCCTCCACATGGATGCAGGCTTTCCTGCAATCGAAGAGGAACGGTTGGCCGGTATCGTCTGTTCCGCGCCCTCCGGATAAATCCGCGGGCGCAGTTTCAATATGAAAGGTTGTTCAGTGTGGAACCGAGCACAAGCGCCGCCGGATTTTCTGCCCGGTTTTCACGCGCCAATGCAAGGACGCGCAGGTGACGTCAGGGCTCGAGTTCGGTGTCCCAATAGAGATAGTCGAGCCAGCTTTCGTGCAGATAGTTCGGCGGAAACAGGCGGCCGTTACGGTGCAAGTGGTGCACGGACGGCTGGAACGGCATCTGCGAAGGCCACATGTTCGCCTCGTCCGGCGTCATGTTGCCCTTGCGCAGATTGCAGGCGGAGCAGGCTGCGACCACGTTGCTCCAGGTCGTGTGCCCGCCGCGCGAACGCGGCAAGAGGTGATCGAAGGTAAGGTCGTCGCGCTCACCGCAATACTGGCACGCGAATCGGTCGCGCAGGAAAACGTTGAACCTGGTGAAGGCCGGATGTGTCGAGGGCTTTACGAAGGTCTTGAGCGAGACGACGCTCGGCAGCTTCATCTCGAGGCTGGGCGAATGCACCGCGTAGTCGTAGTTGGCGACGATGTTCACGCGCTCGAGGAAAACGGCCTTGATCGCGTCCTGCCAGGACCACAGCGAGAGGGGGTAATAGCTCAGCGGCCGAAAGTCCGCATTGAGCACCAGGGCTGGAAACCCGCCGGGCGACACATGGACGTTCAAGGCGACGCTCCTCAACCTCCTTCGGGCGCTGCCGCCACGCAGCGAATGGTTACTAATAGGCCACGGTGACGGGAATGTGAAGCCATTCCAGAGGGTTCGTCCACTTGTGGCGGGGGCTTGGGCCATACCCCAGGAACCTTTGCGCCGTTAACGGCATCCAATGGCCGACACTGTAGAAAGCGAGCAGATGACGCCCATTCAAAAGCAGGCCGGCTTGACGCCCCTCAACGACGAACGCGACCTCGTCGCGCGGGCGCGCCAGCACGACAAGGCGGCGGTGCGTACCATCATCCGGCAGAACAACCAGCGGCTTTTCCGGGTGGCGCGCAGTATCCTCAAGGATGAGTGGGAGGCGGAAGACGCGGTGCAGGAGGCCTATGTGCGGGCCTTCACCCATCTTGCCGAATTCGAGGAAAAGTCGAGCCTCAACACCTGGCTGACGCGCATTGTGGTCAACGAATCGCTTGGCCGCCTGCGCCGGCGGCGGCCCACGGTCGACATCACCGAGATCGAAACCGGCGAAACTGAAAGGCCGAACGGCGGCATCGTGCCGTTCCCCCTTGCTTCCACGCAACCGGACCCTGAACGCGCCATGGCCCAGACACAAATTCGCAATCTTCTGGAAGAGGCGATTGACGCTCTGCCGGATACCTTCCGAGTCGTGCTGGTCGCGCGCGTGGTCGAGCAGATGAGCGTCGAGGAGACCGCCGAGCTTTACGGTCTGCGGCCGGAGACGGTGAAGACGCGCCTGCACCGCGCACGTTCGATGCTGCGGAAGGATCTCGAGCAACAGTTCGGGCCGCTTTTGACCGATACGTTTCCGTTCGCCGGCCGCCGCTGCGAGCGTTTGGCGGACAAGGTCATTGCCCGTCTCGAATCCCTGCGCTGAGGCCCGGGAACCTTTCGACGCGCTTTGCATCCAATGCTCCGTGTAACGCGCTTTTCCAAATCGCGTGCTCAAACACGGAGAACGACAATGATGTTTAACAGGCTGGCAACCGCATTCGCGGCGCTACTGCTGATTTCCGGCGCGGCGTCCGCTCAAGGCGCGAAGCCGAACGACGCGCAGATCGCACACATCGCCTATACGGCAGGCCTTGCCGATATCGAGAATGCCAAGCAGGCGCTGAAAATTTCCAAGAACAAGGAAGTGCGCGCCTTCGCGCAAGACATGGAGCGCGACCACAAGGCGGTCAACGACAAGGCGCTCGCCCTGGTGAAGAAGCTCAAGGTCACGCCGCAGGACAATGACACCAGCAAGTCGATCGCCAAAGGTCAGGCGGACGAGCGGGCCAAGCTCGCCAAGTTGAAGGGCGCGGCGTTCGACAAAGCCTACATCGAAAACGAAGTCGCTTATCACAAGACGGTCAATGGCGCGTTGCAAAACACGCTCATTCCGTCGGCCAGCAATGCAGAGCTCAAGTCGTTGCTGGAAACCGGCCTGAAGATTTTCCAGGGCCATCAGCAGCACGCCGAGCACGTTGCGGCCGACGTGAAATAAGGACGCGCGATATGAAAATGACGATGCGGGCGGGATTTTTTTTCGGTGCGGCCTTGGCCGCTCTGTCGATCTGGGACGCCGTGCCGTCGCGCGCGGCAACAATTCAGGTTGCAATCGACAAGGTGGTTTACGCACCGGTCGACATTTCCGCCCGCGTCGGCGATACGATCGAATGGTCGAACAAGGACATTGTTGCGCACACCGCGACCGCGCGCGACAAATCCTGGGACTACATGATCATGCCGGGGAAGAAGCAGACGCTAACCCTGAAGAAGGCGGGCGAGATCGACTACTACTGCAAATTCCATCCCAACATGGTCGGGCATATCTCGGTCAAAGAATGATCGCAATGCCCTGACGATCCA
>DASZVZ010000108.1:0-27697 GCA_035546875.1 Pseudolabrys sp. | reverse complement strand
GTGACGAAGCCGACGGTGATATCCTGCGCGCCGGCCGGCGCGGCCAGGCACAATCCGGCCAGGGCTGCCAGGCCGAGAGCCAGTTTTCTCATGATGTTCTCCCTCCCTAGGTGACTGTTGACGACGCCCTCTCGCGGGGCTTTCGTGAAACTCGCTTTATCGGCTCGCACCCGCCACTCGACGCAACCGCAATGAATTGCGACGGCTCACTGCCGCGGGAATTGCTTTGGCGTCGGCGCTGCCAATTATTTTAATCTTAAAATTATTGACTTTCGGATGTCAATAATCCCGTCAGGACGGGCATTTAGGCGCGCTTGAGCTTGTAGCCCGCAGCCTCCCGGTCCCAGGTGCCGGCGGTCACGCCGCGTTCGGTCAGTTTGTATTTTTGCACCTTGCCGCTCTCGGTTGTCGGCAACTGGCTCACGAATTCCAGGTAGCGCGGGACGGCAAAGTACGGCAACAGCGGCTCGCAGAATTTGACGAGGTCGAGCGGTGCGACGCTCTCCCCCGGATGCAGCACGACCGCGGCCATGACCTCATCTTCGGCAAGCGCCGAGCGTACCGGGAAGGCGGCGGCGATGGCGATCGCCGGATGACTCAAGAGCACCTGCTCCACCTCGAACGAGGAAATATTCTCGCCGCGGCGACGGATCGCGTCCTTGATCCGGTCGACGAAGCGGAAATATCCGTCGGCCTCGCGGATGACGCGATCGCCGGTGTGAAACCAAAGGTTCTGCCAGGCTTCGACCGTCTTCTCGTGCGCGCCGAAGTAGCCGGTCGCGAAGGCATAGGGAGCATCAGCTCGCACCAGCAGTTCGCCGGGCTGGCCGTCGGGAATGTCGTTATCGTCATCGTCGACGACGCGCGCCTGGAAGCCGGCGAATACCGGACCCATGGTGCCGGGCCGCTGCTTGTCCCAAGTTGTGCCGAGCACGAAGTTCGTTTCGGTCGAGCCCCAGCCGTCGATCAGCTTGATGCCGGTGCGCTCGGTGAACTCGGAATGGAAACGGGCCGGAACGCCTGGCGCGAGCGCGATGCGAACGCGGTGGGCGCGCTCTTCCGGCGACCGTGGGCGCGCGAGCAGGATCGGTACCATCGCGCCGAGCACGTACGTGGCGGTCGCCTGCGAGCGGCCGAGCGCCGCATAGAAATCGGAGGCGGAGAAGCGCTTTTCGTACCTGACCGAGATGCCCATCAGCATCGCCTGGAAGAATGTGTTGAGCGCGTTGGTGTGAAACAGCGGCAGGGTCGATTGCAGGACATCGTCCGAGTCGAGGCCGAGCAGCGCCGCGGTGTTGACGCCCCACCAGAAATACTGCGCATGCGGACAGCAGACGCCCTTCGACGGTCCGGTAGTGCCCGATGTGTAAAGGATCGTCAGCAGGTCGCGCGGCCGCAGGATTTGCGCGGCGCAAGCGCCGTCAGGTGCCGGGACCGGCGTTGAGACCACGGCGCCCGCGCGGATTTGCATTTCGGCATCGATTGTCCAGATCGTTCTGAGCGGCAGGGCGGCCGCATCGAGATGATCGAGATTGCCGGCGAAAGCGCTTTCGACGATCAGCAACTCGGCCGCGGAATTGGACAGGATGTGCTGCAACTGGTGCCCGCGCGAGGCGGTGTTGATCGGCACCGAAACCGCGCCGATCCAGGCGCAGCCGAGAAAAACCCGGAGGAAGTCCAGGCGGTTGGAGCAGATCAAGGCAACCCGGTCGCCGCGTTTGATGCCGGCCGCCTGCAATGTGGCGCCAAAGCTTGCCGCCTGCTCGCAGGCTTGTACGTAGCTCCAGGTACTGCCACCTGCGGACACCAACGGCTTGTCACGATAACGTTCGGCCCGGCGCTGGAGCATTTCCGGCACCGTCCGCGCGGCCGGCGCGAATTGGCGGCAAAGGTCATCGACAAGCGGGATGGCGGGCGTCTGTCCGACCGGCATATTGGTCATTCCGGAAAATGCTTCTAACTTAAAGCATCTTTGCGCGGCAACGTCACGCGACAGGCGGCTCGCGCACCCACGAAAGAGAGGCGGGAATGCGCATCTGGTACCAGAGTTATGTCGACTACGAGAATGGCAAGACCTATTGGGACCGCCTGCGCGGTCATTTGAAAGACATCGTCGACAAGGGCACGGAGGTCGACGTCAAAGGCATCACGCCGCACGACTCCTACGCGCATCCGATCGTCGAGATGCGGTGCGCGCGCGAGGTGATCTGCAACGCGGTACGCGCCGAGCGGGAAGGCTACGACGCGTTCGTCATCGGCCACTTCCAGGACGCCGGTCTCTACGAAGCCCGCTCGGTGGTGAAGATACCGGTGGTTGCGCTGGGCGAAGCGTCGATGCTCTACAGTTGCCAGCTTGGCCAGCGCATCGGCATCGTCACCATCAACACGCGCTACATTCCCTGGTTCAATCATCAGATCGCCAAGTACGGACTCGAGCGGCGCGTCACCGGCGTGCATGCCATGCGCTTCGAGCCGGGGCAGATTTTGAAGGCTTATGAATCGCAGGAGCTCGCCGACAAGGTGCGCCGGTTGTTCGATGAGCAGGCAAAGCCGCTGGTCGCCGCCGGCTGCGAGGTGCTGATCCCGGGAGGCGGGATCCCGATGCTGCTGTTCTCGGCGCTGCACGAACATACGGTCGACGGCGCCCCCGTGATCAACGGCATCCCGATCGCAGTGAAGATGGCGGAACTTGCGGTCAAGCTGCGCCGGCTTGCCGGTCTTGGCGTCAGCCGCGCGGCGGAATTCGTGCAGCCGCCGCCGGAAATCATCGAAGAATTCATGAGCCATCCGAAGGGCCTTTAGCGACGTTGCCAAGAGCTGCGTTGCCAAAACCGATATTTTAGACCTAAAATATCTCGGCAATGGCGGAAACCGAGGGACTTCTGCTGACCGTGACGGAGGTGCGGACTGAGACTCCGTTGATCCGCTCCATCAGTCTTGCCCGTCCCCACCGCGAACCCTTGCCGTCATGGCAGCCGGGCGCGCACATTCGCGTGCGCCTGCCCAATGGCGAAGACCGCTCTTATTCCCTGATCAACCTGCGCAGCGATCCGCACGCGACTACCCGGCCCGATGCATACCGGCTTGGCGTACGGCTTGAGGACCCAGGTACCGGAGGCTCGCGCTTCATGCACGCGCTAAAAGCCGGCGACCGAGTTGGGGTGTTGCCGCCGGCCAATAACTTTCCACTCGAGCCGGGGCCGCAGCCGGTGGTGCTCCTTGCGGGCGGCATCGGTATCACGCCGATCATGTCGATGGCGGCTGCACTGACCGCCGAAGGCCGCCCGTACCGGCTCCACTACGCGGGCCGCGCGCGCGATCAGCTCGCCTTCGTCGGCGATATCGAACAGCTCTGCGGCAAACATTTGTCTCTGCACACCGACGACATGGCCGGCACCGTATTCGACGTGCCAGGACTTTTCGCCTCGCTGCGCGGCGGCGAGCCGGTGTATTGCTGCGGCCCTCGCGCAATGATCGATGCTGCCCTCGCTGCCGCGAAGGCACTCGGCTGGGAGAACGGCCGCTTGCGCTTCGAGCTCTTCACCGCGGCCGCGCCGCAAGCCGGCGATCAATCCTTTGAAGTCGTGTTGAAAAGCTCGAGCGAAAGTTTTCTAATTCCGGCCGGCAAAAGCATCCTCGACGTGCTGATCGAGGCCGGCAAGGATCCGCTACACGACTGCAAGCGCGGCGATTGTGGCATCTGTCAGGTGCAGGTGCTGGAAGGCGTGCCCGATCACCGGGACTACATTCTTTCCGACGCCGAGAAGGCGGAGGGCAAGAAGATGCAGATTTGCGTGTCGCGATCGAAGACGGCGCGTCTCGTCATCGATCTGTGACGGAAGGAGCGAAGCGATGTCGAGATACCGCGGCAATGTCGAAGCAGTACGCAATCTGATCCGTCCGGCGGAGGTGCATCGTGATGTCTACATAGACGAGGAGGTGTTCCAGCTCGAGATGGAGCATCTGTTCGCCAACACCTGGGTCTATGTCGGCCACGAGAGCCAAATTCCCAACCCTGGCGACTATTTCGGCACCACCATCGGGCTGCAACCCATCCTGATGGTGCGACATACCGACAACACGGTGAAGGTTCTCTACAACCGCTGCCCGCACAAGGGCACGCGCATCACCACCGAAACCTGCGGCAATGCCGGCAAGTTCTTCCGCTGCCCGTACCACGCCTGGAGTTTCCGCACGGACGGCTCGCTGCTCGCGATTCCGCTGCGCAAAGGATACGAGAACACCGGCCTTGAAGAGAGCCACGCCGGCAAAGGCATGGCGCCGGTGCGCCACATGCACAATTATCGCGGCTTCATCTTCGCCAAGCTGAACGACGTCGGCCTCGGCTTCGAGGAGTTCTTCGGTGAAAGCCTGTCGAGTTTCGACAACATGATCGACCGCTCGCCGGCCGGAAAGCTCGAAGTCGCAGGCGGTGTATTGCGCTACATGCACAACTGCAATTGGAAAATGCTGGTCGAGAATCAGACCGACACCTGCCATCCGATGGTCGCGCACGAGTCGTCCGCGGGCACCGCGATCAAGGTCTGGGAGAACGCGCCGTCCGGCGCCAAGAAGCCGATGGCCGTCGAAATATACGCACCGTTCATGGCGCCCTACGAATTCTTCGAGAACATGGGCATCCGCGTCTGGCCGAACGGTCACGGCCACACCGGCGTGCACCACTCGATCCATTCCGATTACTCGGCGATCCCGGGCTATTTCGAGAAGATGGTCGCGGCCTACGGCGAGGAGCGCGCCAAGAAAATTCTCGGCGAGAACCGGCACAACACGATCTATTTCCCTAACCTAATGATCAAGGGACCGATCCAGCTCATTCGCCTGTTCAAGCCGCTTGCCGCCAACAAGACGCTGGTCGAATCCTGGACGTTCCGCCTGGTCGATGCGCCGGACACTCTGCTCGAGCGCACGCTCATGTACAACCGGCTGATCAACGCGCCGACATCGGTCGTCGGTCACGACGATCTCGAAATGTACGAGCGCGCTCAGGAAGGCCTGCATGTCGACGCAAACCAATGGGTTAACGTGCAGCGGCTGTACGATCCATCGGAGCAGCCCGATGTCGTCGCCGAAACGAACGGCACCACGGAATGGCAAATGCGCAACCAGTTTCACGCCTGGTCGAAGTTCATGACGATGTCGATGTGAGCGGACGTATGAAGGCGCCGACGGATCAGGAACTCATCGATTTCGTTGTGCACGAGGCGCGGCTGATCGATCAGCATCGCTTCGAGGAATGGCTCGACCTGTTCGCCGAGGACGGGATCTACTGGATGCCGCTGGAGTGGGGGCAGACCGACGCGCGGCTGACCGCCTCGCTCATGCATGAAGACAAGCTGCTCTTGAAGATCCGCGTCGAGCGGCTCAAGGGCAACCGCACCTTCTCGCAGAAGCCGAAGAGCCGCTGTCATCATCTGCTGCAAAGGCCGCAGGTCGACCGCCGCGACGAGGCGAAAAACGAATACGTCACCTGGACGCCGATGCATTATGTCGAGACGCGCTACGACGACCAGCAGCTCTACGCGGCCTGGGCGACCCACACGTTGACGGTGATAGACGGCGCGCTGAAGATCAGACTCAAGCGCGTCGATCTCGTCAACAGCGAAGCCGCGTTCGGCAACATCCAGTTGTTCATGTGATGCGCTACTTGCGTTTTACCGTCGGCTCGCCGGTCCGCTCATGAATTCAGCGACTCGCATGGCCTATGACGGCGTCGTTGCCTGCGCTCCGGTCACAATTCCCTACAGGCGTTATTCGATCAACACCGCGCATTGGTGGATCGGGCGCGCACTGCACAAGCTCACTCAGGCCGCGAAAATCCGGCCCCATGACATCGACGGCCTTGTGCTGTCGAGCTTCACGCTTGGCCCAGATACAGCGGTCGGCGTCACGCAGCATCTCGGCCTGACACCGCGCTGGCTCGATCATGTGCCGCTCGGCGGCGCAAGTGGCGTTGTTGGGCTGAGGCGCGCGGCGCGCGCGGTGCAATGCGGCGACGCGCAGCTCGTCGCTTGCGTTGCCGGCGACACCAACCATGTCGACTCTTTCCGCAAGACACTGACGACGTTTTCGCGTTTCGCTCAGGACGCCGTTTACCCGTACGGCTCGGGCGGGGCGAACGCATCCTTCGCGCTCATCACCAAGAACTACATGAATATGTACGGCGCCAAACGCGAGGATTTCGGCAAGCTCTGCATTGCCCAGCGCGACAACGCGCTGGCGATACCCTTCGCCATGATGAAAAAGAAGCTGACGCTCGATGAATACATGGCGGCGCGGCCGATCTCTGATCCGCTGCATCTGTTTGATTGCGTCATGCCGTGCGCCGGCGCGGAGGCCTTCCTGGTCTGCCGCGCGGACACGGCGAAATCACTGGGCCTGCCGGCGGTGCGTATCCTGTCGACGGTCGAGCGGCATAATGCCTTTCGCGACGATCCGATCCAGTATCGCGGCGGCTGGGCGCTCGATGTGGACGAGTTGTGGCAGATGGCCGGCATCAAGCCGGACGACATCGACCTGGTCGAGACCTATGACGACTATCCGGTCATCGTCACTATGCAATTCGAGGATCTCGGCTTTTGCCGCAAGGGCGAGGGCCCGGATTTCATCCGCGGCCACAGCTTCACAACCGACGGCAGTTTCCCGCACAACACTTCCGGCGGCCAGCTTTCGGCCGGCCAGGCAGGGGCGGCGGGCGGCTATCTCGGCCTCACCGAGGCGATGCGGCAGTTGACCGGCGCGCCCATCGGCGAGCAGGTGGCGAATGCCGAGCACGCCATCGTCTCCGGTTTCGGTATGATCAACTACGACCGGGGTCTTTCCTCCGGCGCAGCCGTTCTCGCGAGGGCTTGAAGTGACTGCACCGCTCGTCCGCCCCAAGCGCAAGGATCCGCTCAAGAAGACGCGGCAGCCGCTCTATCCGCAACCGATCCGCAGCCGAACCGCGCAGGGTCTGACCGCGGCTGCGGCACAAGGGCGCTTCGAGCTGCAAACCTGCGCCGACTGCAAGACCGTCTTTTATCCGCCGCGTGATGCCTGCCCGAACTGCCTCTCGGCCCGCGTGCCGTTCATTCCTGTTGACAACGGGGGAAAGGTACTGGCGGAAACGACCATTCACACGTCGACCGATCCGTATTTCCGCGAACGCACGCCCTGGCGCGCCGGCCTGACCAAGCTCGACTGCGGACCCGTCGTTCTCTCGCATCTGCACGGCGACGTGCGCGAGGGCGAACGCGTGCGCCTCAACCTCAAGCTCGACAAAGGCGGAGCGCCCGTGCTGATCGCCTTGCCGGAGAAAGATACCCCCAACATGGCCGACGATCCGCAACTGCGTGAAATGACCTGCGATCCGAAATTCCGCCGCGTGCTCATCACCAACGGGCGCACGGCGGTGGGTCAGGCGATGGCGAAAGCTTTCTCGGAAGCCGGCGCCAACATCGTCTTTGTCGGCATCGCCGATCCATGGAAGCCGTTTCCCGGTCAGGATGCGCTGCGCGCCATCGAGCGCGTCGAGATCGTGCCGCTCGACGTCACCGACACGGAATCGGTCACCGAGCAGGCCGAGCAGAACGGCGGCCGCATCGACATCATCGTCAACACCGCCGAGCATGTGCGGCCGGGCGGCATCGCGCAGCGGCACGGGCTCACTGTTGCGCGCGAGGAAATGGATGTGCGCTATTTCGGCCTGATGCGTCTCGCGCAGGCTTTCGGGCCCGCGATGCGCTCGCGCGGCGCCGACGGCGTCAATTCTGCAGCGGCCTTCGTCAATCTTCTCTCGGTGCACGCGTTGATGAACTGGCCGGCCTACGGTGCTTATTCGGCGGCAGAAGCAGCTACGCTTTCGGCCGCGCAATGTTTGCGCGCGGAATTGCGGCCCGGCGGGGTCAAGGTGCTCAACGTCTTTTTCGGCCCGCTCGAGACGGAGTGGTTCCAGACGGTGCCGCCACCGAAGGTGGCGCCCTCGGCTTTGGCGAAAGCTGTGGTGCGGGCGCTGCAAAGCGGCCTCGAAGATGTTTTCGTTGGCGACGTCGCGGAAGACATTCGTGGGCGGCTTGCCGTCAATCCCAAGGCGCTCGAGCGCGAGATCGCAGGTTAGGAGAGAGCATGGCTTCCGATCTTCTCGCGTTCGCACACCGGGTAGCGCAGGGCTCGATCCGCATCATCGATCTGACGCAGACGCTCGCCCAGGAATTCCCGACCATTGTACTGCCGCCGGAGTTCGGCCAGTGCGCGCCGTTCCGCATCGAGGAAGTCTCGCGCTACGACGAGCGGGGGCCGGCCTGGTACTGGAACAACATTACGCTCGGCGAGCACACCGGCACGCATTTCGATGCACCGATCCATTGGATCTCCGGCAAGGACCTCGCCAACAACGCGGTCGACACCATCGACCCGCGCAACTTCATCGCGCCGGCGTCGGTCGTCGATTGCTCGAAAGAGTGCGCGACTGATCCGGATTTCGTCTTGACGGTCGATTTCGTCGAGGCGTGGGAGAAAAAGCACGGCCGCATCGCCGCAGGGGAGTGGGTACTGCTGCGCACCGACTGGTCGAAGAAGCCCTATCCCGAGTACGCCGGCATGGGTGATGACGGCGCGCATACGCCAGGGCCTTCGCCCGAGACGGTCAGGTGGTTGGTCGAAGAGCGTGACGTTCACGGTTTCGGCACCGAGACCATCGGCACCGACTACGGTCAGGGGCAGCATTTCAATCCGCCATACCCCGCGCACTTCTATATGCACGGCAAAGGCCGCTACGGCCTGCAATGCCTCACCAATCTCGACAAGCTGCCGCCCAAGGGCGCGGTCATTGTCGCAGCGCCGCTGAAGATCAAGCAGGGCTCCGGCAGCCCGCTGCGCGTGCTGGCGTTGGTCGAGGGCGGCGCATGAGCGGGGCGGAAAACGTTGCTGTGGTGACCGGCGGCGCGTCGGGTATCGGCGCGGAAATCTGCCGGCACATGCTCGATGCCAATTACGAGATTATCGTGCTCGACCGGCAGGCGCCGCGCGAGACAGACACGAAGCTGCACGCGGTCGAAGTCGATCTGTTCGACAACGACGCGTTGGCAAACGCCGCCGCCGATCTCGCCGGCCGCTTCGAGGTCACCCACCTCGTGCATAATGCAGGCACGATCCGTCCGGCCTCCATCGAGGACACCGAAGCCGAAGACCTCGAGGCACTGACGCAATTGCACATCGGCGCAGCGCTGACGCTCGCGCAAGCAGTGCTGCCGGGAATGAAAGAGCGGCGCTTCGGCCGCATCGTGCTGATGTCGACGCGCGGCGCGCTAGGGTTAGCCAACCGCACTGCTTACGGGGCAACCAAGGCGGGCGTGATCGGGCTCGCGCGCAGCTGGGCGCTGGAGCTCGCGCCGTCAGGTATCACGGTGAATGCCGTCGCGCCGGGGCCGATCGGCGGCACCGACATGTTCCGTGGAATCATTCCGGCCGGCGATCCGCGCGAGCAAAGTCTCGCCGCCGCCATCCCCGTGAAACGTCTGGGCCAGCCCGACGACGTAGCGCGCGCGGTGATGTTCTTTGCTGACCGCGCCAACAGCTTCATCACCGGGCAGACGCTCTTTGTCTGCGGCGGCTCCAGCGTCGGCTCGCTGGTGATTTGATCGCTCCGCAACCCGGCCACGGCCGCTGTATCGGTGGCTAAATACTAGCTGGATGATAAAATAGCCCGATAGGGCCGCACGAAACCGCAGCAGATGGCAGAACGCTCGTTCAAGAAGGAAGTGCAGCAACTCCGTCTCGGTGAAGGCGCCGAGTTTCACGGCGAGGGTATTCTGGCCATCACCAAGGCGCTGTTGCAGTCGGGTGTCGGTTATGTGGCGGGATACCAGGGCGCGCCGATTTCGCACTTGATGGACGTACTGTCGGACGCCGGCGAAATCCTGAACGAACTTGGCGTACATTTCGAGACATCCGCGTCGGAAGCCGCGGCTGCGGCGACGTTGGCGGCCTCGGCGCTCTATCCGATCCGCGGCGCTGTTACCTGGAAGTCGACGGTCGGCACGAACGTCGCATCCGATGCGCTCGCCAATCTCGCCTCGGGCGGCGTGAATGGGGGCGCGCTGATCATCATCGGCGAAGATTATGGCGAGGGGTCCTCTATCATGCAGGAGCGCTCGCACGCCTTCGCGATGAAGTCGCAAGTCTGGCTGCTCGACCCGCGGCCCAACCTCGAGAGCATCGTGAAAGCGGTGGAGGATGGATTCCAGTTGTCGGAGGCGTCGAATACGCCGGTGATGCTGGAGGTACGCATTCGCGCCTGTCATGTGCACGGCCGTTTCAGCGCGAAGGAAAATAAACGACCGTCATTCACGCTGGCGCAGGCGCTGGAAAATCCGGTTCGCGATACCAACCGGATCGTGTTGCCGCCGGCGGCGTTCGCGCATGAAAAGGAAAAGATCGAGCGCCGTCTGCCCGCCGCGATCCGGTTCATCAAGGATCGCGAGTTGAATGAAATGTTTGGCGGCGACCTGGAGAACATCGGGATCATCCTACAGGGCGGCATGTACAACGGCGTCATCCGTGCGCTGCGCGACGTCGGCCTTGCCGATATCTGGGGCGCGACGCGCGTGCCGCTCTACGTGATGAATGTGACCTATCCGCTGATCGACGACGAGGTGACCGCCTTTTGCAAAGGCAAGGACGCCGTTCTCGTGGTCGAGGAGGGTCAGCCTAACTACATTGAACAGGCACTGCACGCCATCTTGCGCAAGGCCGACATCGCCACGCGTCTTTTTGGCAAGGATGTGCTGCCGATGGCAGGCGAATATACGGCGGCGGTGCTGTCAAAAGGCGTCGCCGACTTTCTGTCCGCTGCCGCGCCCGGTGCTTTGCCGGACAACGTGAGGGCTACAAACAACCCGCCGATCACGACACATGAAGATGTCGCGGCGCTTGCCGGTGTCGTTCCCGCGCGCCCGGCCGGCTTCTGCGTCGGCTGCCCCGAGCGCCCGATTTTTTCCGCCATGAAGCTCGTCGAGAAAGAACTCGGGCCGCATCACGTAGCGGCGGATATCGGATGCCATCTGTTTTCGATTTTGCCGCCGTTCAACATCGGTGCGACGACCATGGGTTACGGTCTCGGCCCTGCATCGGCGTCGGCTTTCAACGTCAAGGCCAGGAAACGGCCGATCGCGATGATCGGCGACGGCGGATTCTGGCACAACGGCCTCACCAGTGGCATCGGCAACGCGGTATTCAACCAGCACGACGGGGTCGTGATGGTCGTGGACAATTATTATGCGTCGGCTACCGGCGGGCAGGACGTGCCGTCCTCACGCGCCGAAAACAAGACGCGCTCGACTCAGCATCCGATCACCGCCGCAGTGAAGGGCGTCGGCGCAACCTGGGTAAGACAGATCGACCGCACCTACGATGTCGCCAAGATGCGCGACACGCTCAAGGAAGCGCTGACGACCGGGGAAGCAGGGCCGAAGATCATCGTCGCCTCCTCGGAGTGCATGCTGAACAAGCAGCGGCGCACGAAGCCGTTGTTCGACACCGCCGTCAAGGACGGACGCCGCGTGGTGCGTGAGCGCTTCGGCGTCGACGAGGACGTATGCACCGGCGACCATGCTTGCATCCGTTTGTCGGGTTGCCCGTCTCTATCGGTGAAGCGCGGCGCCGATCCGCTCAAGGATGATCCGGTCGCCGCGATCGATAATTCGTGTGTCGGCTGTGGCAATTGCGGCGAAGTCGCCGATGCGGCGGTGCTGTGCCCGTCGTTCTATCGCGCCGACGTCATCTACAATCCCGGCAAATTCGATCGCTTCAAGGCATCACTGCGCAAAGCCGTCATCGGCTTCCTGCAACGCCGGCGCGATCGTGCGCGCATCTCCTTTCCCCAGCCGGTCAAGGCGTGACACCAGTCCACTCAGGCCCTGCGTTCGACACCACCGAGCCAATCTCCATGGCCGTGCTGGCGATGGGCGGGCAGGGTGGCGGCGTGTTGATGGACTGGGTCGTCGCGCTTGCCGAAAGCGAGGGCTGGATCGCACAGGCAACCTCGGTGCCCGGCGTGGCGCAACGCACCGGCGCAACCGTCTATTACGTCGAAATGATTAAACGGCGGACGGATGGCCGTTATCCGGTGCTGTCCCTGATGCCGTCGCCGGGCCACGTCGACATTGTCGTCGGCGCCGAGTTGATGGAGGCGGGGCGGGCGATTCAACGCGGCTTCGTGACGCCGGAACGCACCACGCTCATCACGTCGTCGCACCGTTCCTTCGCCGTCGAGGAGAAGACGGGGCTCGGTGACAGCATCGCCGATTCCGGCAAGGTGTTTCAGGCGGCGGGCTCGGCAGCCAAGCGTTTTCTGGCGTTCGATATGGCGGCTCTTGCCGAGCAGACCGGCAGCGCTATTTCCGCAGTCTTGTTCGGCGCGCTCGCCGGTTCGGGCGTGTTGCCGTTTTCGCGTCAAACTTACGAAGCGACGATACGCGCATCGGGTGTCAGTCCGGAACGTAGCCTGCGCGGCTTTTCCGCCGGCTACGATGCGGCAACCGCGGCCGGCAACAAGCGCACCGTGGTCGCTCCGGCCGACCCGAAGCGTATCGAGACGCTCGATCCAATCGGCCATGCCGATTTCGATGCTTTGCTCGAGGACGCACGAAACCGATTTCCTACTGGCGCCCATGCGATGCTTGCCGCCGGATTGAGACGGGTGGTGGATTACCAGGATATCGCGTATGGACGCGAATATCTCTCGCTCGTCGCGGATTTCCTGCCGCTCGAACGCAATAGCGATGCGGAGTTGGTGAAGAACGCGGCTAAATACATCGCGGTCGCCATGGCCTACGACGACGTCATTCGTGTCGCCGATTTAAAGACGCGTGCCAAACGGTTCGAGCGGGTTCGCAACGAGGTCGGACCGTCGCCCGACGCGATCGTGAACACCGTCGAGTTCATGCACCCGCGGATTCGGGAAGTGGTCGGCACACTGCCTGCGCGTTTCGGACTCTGGATGGAACGGCGACCGCGCCTCATGGCTGCGCTCGACCGCTTCGTCAATAAAGGCCGGCGAGTACGAACGACCACGGTGCGCTGGTTTATGCTTCTGTACATGCTCGGCGGACTGCGCCGGTTCCGTCGGTCAATGCTTAGGCACCGGCAGGAAGTGGCACACCGCGATGCTTGGTTGCGCGCCGCGCGGGCGGCCACGCAAAGTGACTATGCGCTTGGGGTGGAGATCCTGAAGTTGCGCCGCCTTGTCAAAGGCTATTCCGATACGCATGCACGCGGCCTATCGAAATTCGACAGAGCGCTCAATGCGGCGATTTCAGTGCAGGGGCGCAGCGACGCAGCCGAATGGGTGCGGCGCTTGCACAGGTCCGCGCTTATGGACGAGGAGGGTGTGGCGCTCGACGGTACTATCAAGACCATCGAGTCCTTCGCAAAAGAAGTCCCCGTTCGGGCATCAGCCCCATAAATTCGGCAGCCAGGTCGCAATCGCCGGGAACACAATGAGCGTGCCCAGCAGAATGAGACTCATCGCGATATAAGGCAGCACGGCGCGGAAGATGTGCGCCATGGTCACTTCGGGCGGCGCGACGCCCTTCATCGTCATAAGCAACAGGCCATGCGGAGGCAGCAACAGGCCGAGCTGCATGCAAATCAGATAGAGCACGCCGAACCATATGTGGTCGAAGCCGAGCCGCTCGACCAGCGGCATGAATACCGGCAGCGTGATGAGCATCATGCTGACCTGGTCGACGAAGATGCCGAGGAAGATCAGCAGCAACATCATGCCGGCGAGAACCGCCTGCGGCGAAAGGCCCCTGTTTAGAATGGCGGAGACGATGCCCTGCGTCGCGCCGGAGAAGCTAAGAATCTGCGAGAACGTCGTGGCGCCTAGAATGATAAACATGATCATTCCTGAAATTGCCACGGTGCCGCGCAAAGCGCGCATCAGGTTGTCGCGGGTGATGGCGCGGTAAGCTGCCGCAAGCGCGATGGTGGCGAGCGCGCCAAGCGCCGCGCATTCCGTGGGCGTCGCGAAGCCCGCCGACATCGCGCCGATGACCACGACGAAGATCGAGGCGAGCGGCAGGACATAGAGAATGAGCAATTCGTAACGCGCCCAGCCGCTGCGAGATTCGATCGGCGCGGCCGGTGCGAGTTCGGGGCGCGTCATCACGCGGACGACGATGTAGGCGACGAAGGCCACGCTGAGTATGAGACCGGGCACCACGCCGCCGATGAGCAGTTTCGAGATCGAAATACCGGACAGGCTGCCGAGCAGGACGGTGAGCGCCGATGGCGGGATAAGCATGTCAACCGCGCCGATCGCCATGATCGGGCCCGTCGCCAGTACCGGGTTGTAACCGCGCATCAGCATCACCGGCAGCATCAGCGAGCCGAGCATTGCCGTGGTCGCGATCGTCGAGCCGGAAATTGCCGAGAAGATCGTGCCCGCCACGACGGTCACCACCGCGAGCCGGCCGGGAACCTGCCGGATGATACGCTCGATGCCGTCGATGACCTTGATCGCGAGACCGGTGTGAAACAGAACCTCGCCCATCAATATGAACAGGGGAATGGGCGTGAGCGCGAAATTGAGCGTGGCGGCGACGCTATTGCGCGCAACCTGCTGCAATCCCGGTTCGCCGCCGAGAAACAGGAACGCACCGACGATGTTGATGGCGACGAACGAGATGGCGACGGGAATTCCCATCAGAAGAAGGACGGTCGATCCTCCGAGAAGGAGCAGCGAGCCGGCTTGCCAGGACATGATCATGGCTGCGTTTCAGCCCGTCGAAATGGCGTCATCGCGCAGGCCGACCTGCGCGGTGGCGAGGCGATGCATACGAAATACGAACTCGATTGCAACAAGCGCGAAGGCGATCGGCAAAGGCGCGAGGGTCCACCACTCCGGAGTTACCAGCGTCTTGATGTTGATGGCGCCGGCCGCGTAGCTCGTCCGCGTGATCAGGAAGCCGTACCAGACGAAATAGAGCGAACAAAGCAGGCCGACGATGTCGCCGGTCCATTCCAGCGCCCAGGCGACGCGCAATGGCAAGGCGCGTAGAACAATGTCGACGCGAATGTGCTGGCCCTGACGCAGCAGCCATGGCGCGGCCATCAGGGTGATGACGTAGAGAATGTCTTCCGACAGCTCGTTGCTGGGCGCAATACCCCCCGCGCCGATGTTGCGCGAAAACACGTCAAGGCCGATCATCACCGTCATGGCGAGCAGCAGAATGCACGCGAGCGTCATCATGCCGTCGAGCAACCGCCCGAAGAATGATGACAGCCGCGCCATGCCGCGTTCTCGAAAAGGGCAGGGCTAGTTGGACTTGGAAAAGAACGTTCTCAGTTTCGGGCCGTGCTCCGGGCTCTGCTTTATGATGCCGGCCCAGCCGGCGTCGTAAGCCTTCTTGCGCCATTCCGCTGCGCCGGCGGCATCGAACGTGATGGTCTTGATGCCCGCCTCGGCCTGCCGCTTGGTGTCTTTCGCGTTTTCGGCCTGGAATTCAGCAACCGCTTCGGATTCTCCTTGCTGACCCGCCTTGAGCAGCACGGCGCGCTGCGCGTCGTTGAGCTTGTCCCAGACGGTCTTGTTGACAAGCACCGAGACCTCGGCGGTGTAGAAGCCCGGGTCGACGCGGTACTTCGTCTTCTCGTGCCAGCCGAGGTCGAAGATCCCGGTAATGGGCCAGCCGTAACCATCCACCACGCCGCGCTCGAGCGCCGTGTAGACTTCACCGGGCGGCGTCTGTACGACGGTTGCGCCCATCGCCTGGAAGAAATCGCGGTAGACGGGCGTGATGCGAAGCTTTAGGCCGGTCAGGTCAGGCTTGGAGATCGGCTTCGTCAGGTAGAGATGGAAGGGATTGTTGTCGACGAGCCTCGCGAGAAAAATCGCGTTCATTTTCTGCGCATAGAGCTTGGCCATGTAGTCGTACCCGCCGTTCTTGCGCAACTCCGACATCGGCTTTTCGGTCAATTTCCAGGCGTCGCTCTCGGGCATTACGTTGGTGGTGAAGGCGCCCGTCGTGTTGGCGATGTCGATCACGCCGGACTGCAGCGCCTTGCCGACCTCGAACGGCGGCATCGCCTTGGGTCCGCCGATGTAGTTGATCTGGATGACGCCTTTGCCGGATTGATTGACACGGTCGATGAATTTTTCGAAGCCGCGCGAGTACGTGGTCTTTTCGGCAAATGCCGATACCGCCCGCAGCGTCACTTCCTGCGCGAGACATGCCGACCCGGCGACCATCGATGCGAATGCTGCGATCGTTATTGATTTGAACATTGTGTTTCCCTACCCTGAAGCTGATTTATTTGAAGTCATTTCTCGGGCCCATAGTTGTATGTGCGCTGCGCCCTGTCAAACGCGACCGGCGCAATGGGTTGCGGCGAATCCGTTCCACTGAGAGCGCGAGTGGCGAAGTGCTGCGCACGCTTACGGCGTGGAAGGGATTACCGCGGTCGCCTCGATTTCGACCTTGGCACGCGCTTCCAGCAACCCCGCCACCACGAGCAGTGTCATCGCCGGGAAATGCCGCCCGATCACGCGCCGGTAGACTTGGCCGATGTTGCGAAGGTTGGCGGCATATTCCGCCTTGTCGGTGATGTACCAGTTTATCCGGACGAGATGCTCCGGCTTACCACCAGCGGCTCTCAAGATTTCGACAATATTCTTGAGCGACTGCTCGACCTGGCCGACAAAGTCGTCCGTTTCGAATCGACATTGCTTGTTCCACCCGACTTGACCTGCGATGAAGACGTGACGTCCCCGTGCGCTGATCCCGTTCGAATAGCCTTTCGGCGCGGCCCAGCCATCCGGCTGAATGATTTCCACGTCGCTCATGCCTGGACCTGCTCGCGCAATTTGAAGCGTTGGATTTTACCGGTCTGTGTCTTGGGAAGTGTTGCCACGAATTTCACCGTGCGAGGATATTTGTAAGGCGCGATTGTCGCCTTGACGTGGTCTTGCAGAACCTTGACGCGCAGGGCGTCGCCTTCGACGCCGCCCTTTAGCACGACAAAGGCGGCGACGACCTGGCCACGCTCCTGATCCGGTGCGCCGATCACGGCACATTCGGCGACATCCGGATGTGCAAGAAGCGCCGCCTCGACTTCAGGGCCGGCGATGTTGTAGCCGGCCGAGATGATCATGTCGTCATTGCGCGCGACGAAATGGAAGCGGCCATTTTCGTCCTTGAGGAACGAATCGCCGGTCAGATTCCAGCCGCCGGTCACGTAGTTCTGCTGCCGCTTGTCGGCGAGGTAACGGCAGCCCGTCGGCCCGCGCACCGCAAGTCGTCCGATCGTGCCGGCCGGTACCTCGTTCATTTGCGCATCGACAACCTTGGCTTCGTAGCCGGTGACCGGACGGCCGGTTGCGCCCGCCATCGCATCGCCGGGCCGGTTGGTGATGAAGATGTGCAGCATCTCGGTCGAGCCGATGCCGTCGAGAATAGGCTTGCCGGTCTTGCGCACCCATTCCTCGAAGACGGGCGCCGGCAGTGTTTCTCCGGCCGAGACGGCAAGCCGCAGCGAGGAGAGGTTCGCGCCTTTATCCATGGCCGCCATCATGGCGCGATAAGCGGTTGGCGCGGTGAAGGAGATGGTCGCCTTATAGGTCTCGATGATCTGGATCATGTTGGCCGGCGACGCATTCTCGAGCAGTGTCGCGGTAGCGCCGAAGCGCAGCGGGAAAATCGCGAGGCCGCCAAGGCCGAAGGTGAAGGCAAGCGGCGGCGAGCCGACGAACACGTCGTCTGGCGTCACGTTCAGCACTTCTTTGGCGTAACCATCCGCGATGATCAGCAGGTCGCGGTGGAAATGCATGGTCGCCTTTGGCTCTCCGGTTGTCCCGGAAGTGAAGCCGAGGAGGGCGACGTCGTCGCGGCCGGTTGCAACCGCGTCGAACTTCACCGGTTTGTCGAGGGCGATGCGGTCGAGTTCCGCGTCGTGGTTCGAGGTGCCGTCGAAGTTAACGACCTGTTTGAGGAATTTGCTTTCCTTGGCGCACGCGACCAGTTCGTCGGCGATGCGGCTGTCGGTGAGCGCGAGGGAAATCTCCGCCTTGTCGACGATCTTGGCAAGCTCGCCGGCGCGAAGCATCGGCATCGTGTTGACGACCACGGCGCCTGCCTTGGTCGCGGCAAGCCAGACGGCGACAAGCGCCGGATTGTTGCCGGAACGAGTGAGCACACGATTGCCCGGCTTCACGCCGTAGTTCTCGACCAGCGCATGAGCGAGGCGGTTAGACCAGTCGGCAAGCTCCTTATAGGTGCGGCGGCGACCGTTACCGATCAGGGCGATGCGGTCGCCGAAACCGCGCTCTACCATCCTGTCGGTCAGCTCGACCGCAGCGTTGAGATAGTCCGGGTACTGGAATTCGGGACGGTCGAGCAGGATGTCCGGCCACTGCGCAAAGGTCGGAAGATTGTCGCGCGTGAAGGTGTCGACGTGTGCGGTGGGACCGAGCTTCAAAGGTCTTGTCATGTCATGGCCTCGTCGCGGCAAGGACCGATCGGGCGATGACGATCTTCTGCACGTCGGATGCGCCCTCGTAGATGCGCAGCGCGCGGATTTCGCGATAGAGCGTCTCGACGGGATGGCCGGAGCGCACGCCGTCGCCGCCATGAAGCTGCACGGCGGCGTCGATGACGCGTTGGGCGGCTTCCGTTGCGTAGAGTTTAGCCATCGCGGCCTCGCGCGTGACACGCTCGGCGCCTTTGTCTTTGGTCCAGGCGGCGCGATAGACGAGCAGCGCGGCGGCGTCGATCTCGGTCGCCATGTCGGCGATGTGGCCTTGCACCATCTGCAATTCGGCAAGGGGCGCGCCGAACAATTCGCGTGCGCCGGCTCGCTTGACCGTTTCATCGAGAGCGCGGCGGGCAAACCCGAGTGCAGCGGCGCCGACCGTGGTGCGGAAGACGTCGAGCGTCGCCATCGCGATCCTGAAGCCCTCGCCGGGCTTGCCGATGAGCGCCGCGCCGTCCACGCGGCAGTCGCGGAAGGAGAGGCGGGCGAGCGGATGCGGCGCAATCACTTCGATCCGCTCGGCGACATGCAAACCGGGATTGTCACCGCGCACGATGAAGGCTGAGAGACCTCTGGCGCCTGGCGCTTCGCCGGTGCGGGCGAACACGACGTAAAGGTCGGCTATGCCGCCGTTCGATATCCAGGTCTTTTCGCCGTCGAGCACATAGCCGCTGCCGTCGCGCCTTGCCGCGGTCGACAGATGGGCGACGTCAGAGCCGGACGCCGGCTCGGAAAGGGCGAAGGCGGCGATCGCCTTGCCGGAGCGGGTTTTCGGCAGCCACGCGCGGCGTTGTGCATCCGTGCCGAACAGCGAAATCGGGCCGGCGCCTAGTCCCTGCATGGCGAAAACGAAATCGGCGAGGCCAGCGTGACGCGCGAGCGTTTCCCGGATCAGGGCCAGACTGCGCACATCGATCACCCGGCCGTTTTCGTCCGGTGCGGTGTGCTCCAGAAAACCATCGCGGCCAAGTCGCGCCACCAGATCGCGGCAGGCGGCATCGAGGTCGTGATGACCAACATTGGCGAGATTCTTCCGGGCCCATGCGTCGATGTCCGCGTGCAGCTTGCGGTGACGATCCTCGAAGAAGGGCCAAGACAGAAAACTCGCTTCGGGCATCGGTCAGTTTCCGGCGAACACGGGCTTTTGCTTGGCGACGAACGCCTCGTAGGCGCGCTTGAAGTCCTTGGTCTGCATGCACACGGCTTGCGCCATCGCTTCGGCATCGACCGCTTGGTCGAGCGCCATCGCCCACTCCTGATGCAGCATTGTCTTGGTCATGCCGTGCGCGAAGGTCGGTCCGGTCGCGAGCGATTTCGCCAGCGCTTGCGCTTCGCCATCGAGCTGGTCAGCTGGAACGAGACGGTTGAAGAAGCCCCAGCGTTCGCCTTCCTCCGCGCTCATGGTTCTGCCGGTATAGAGCAACTCTGATGCCCGCCCGTGCCCGATCACCCGCGGCAGCATCGCGCAAGCTCCCATGTCGCAGCCGGCGAGCCCGACGCGCGTGAACAGGAACGCGGTCTTTGCCGCCGGCGCGCCGAGCCGAACGTCGCAGAACAGCGCGATCATGGCGCCGGCGCCGACGCAGACGCCGTCGACCGCGGCGATAATGGGCTGCGGGCAGGCGCGCATCGCCTTCACCAGTTCGCCGGTCATCCGCGTGAAGTCGAGCAAGCCCGGCATGTCACGCTTGAGCAGCGGCCCGATGATGTCGTGCACGTCGCCGCCCGAGCAGAAGTTGCCGCCGTTCGAGCCGAATACCACTGCCTTGATGTCGTCTGCGTGAGCAAGCTTCCGAAACGTCTGGCCAAGCTCGGCGTAGGATTCGAATGTGATGGGATTCTTCCGCTCCGGACGCGCAAGCGTAATGGTCGCAACGCCTTCTGCTGCATACCAATTGAAATGTTGCGGCTTGAAGTCGGCCATCTTCATGTGCGCGCCCCTCCGTTGCGGATGCGGCCCGAGAGACCGTCGAGATGATGAATCACGGTTGACGCCTCCGCTTCATTGAACTCCGAGAGCAAACGGTTGACCCAACCTTCGTGCGCCTTTGCCATTGCGGCGAACTGCGCGGCGCCTTGCGGCGTGAGGCGGACCACAATAGCGCGACGGTCTTCGGCGGGCGCCTTGCGTACAACGAGGTTGTCGTCGACTAGGCGGTCGATGATGCCGGTGACATTTCCGTTCGACACCATCAGGAAGCGGGACAATTCGCTCATCTTCATGCCTTGCGGGCAGCGTTCGAGCGCGGCCATGACGTCGAACTGCGGCAGCGTGACGCCGAATTCGACGCGCAGGCGGTCGCGCACTTCCGCCTCGATCGCGCGCGCGGTTCGCAAAATGCGCAACCAGAGCCGCAGGCGTTGCTTGCTCAACGAATGGTCGTTGGTCCGGATTTTCTTCTTCGCGCTCATGCGGCGACCTCGACGATCCGGCCATTGGCTCCGTCCGTGGTGCAGAGCCAAAGTACTTTGTCGGCGACTTCCTGCGGCGTGATCAAGCGTCCTCCTGCATTTTCGCGCGCGAGTGCGGCGCGCGCGTCGGCGGCAGACTTGCCCGTTTTCTTGCTGATGAGATCGATCGAAGCCGCGAGCAGCGGCGTGTCGGTGAAGCCCGGGCACACGGCGCCGACGGCGACGCCCGATGCCGCAAGTTCGACACCGAGTGCCCTGGCGAGCCCAACGACGCCATGCTTGGCCGCGCAATAAGCGGCGACATACGGAAAGCCGCGCAAACCCGCGGTCGAGGCGATAAACACGACGCGGCCCTTTGCACGCTTCACGTCGGCAAGCGCGGCCTGGACGGTGTTGAACGCACCGGTGAGGTTAACACCGATCATTCGCTGCCAGTGCTCGGGTGTAATTTGTGCAACCGGCATGCTGTCGGCAGCACCGGCGTTCGCTACGACGATGTCGATTGGACCGTGCGCGGCGCGCGCCCGTTCTACCATCGCGGCGCAGGATTTTGCGTCCGTCACGTCGGCGGTGATTGCCGCCGCTTTCGGCAAGCGCGATGCGAGTTCGGCAAGCGGCGCGTTGCGGCGGCCTGCCATCGAAACCGCGGCGCCCGCATCGGCGAAAGCCTGGACGATAGCGGCGCCGATGCCGGTACCACCGCCGGTAATCAGTGCGTGCTTGCCGGTGAGGCGTTGTTCGCGTGCTGCCATCACACCTTTCCCGTCATGACATCCGGCCGCGACTTGAGACGGTGCAACTGATCGCGGCCTGGCCAGTAAGGCTTCGGCCAGAGCGATCCCTGGTAGCCAAGCTGCGCGGCGGCATGCAGCGTCCAGTACGGATCGGCAAGGTGCGGGCGTGCGAGACAAACAAGATCGGCCCGGCCCGCCATCAATATCGAATTGACGTGATCGGGTTCGTAAATATTACCGACGGCGAGGGTGGCGACTCCGGCCTCGTTGCGAATGCGGTCTGAGAACGGTGTCTGGAACATTCGGCCGTAGACGGGCCTTGCGCGCTTTGAAGTCTGGCCGGCCGACACGTCGATCATGTCGGCGCCTGCCTCGGTCAGGATGCGCGCGATCTCAACGGCGTCTTCGGGTGAGATACCTTCCGGGCCGACCCAATCATTGGCGGAAATACGCACCGACATCGGCTTGTGATCCGACCATACCTTGCGCACCGCGTGGAAGACTTCCAGTGGAAAACGAAGACGATTCTCGAGGCTGCCGCCGTATTGATCGGTGCGCTTATTGGTGAGCGGCGTAATAAAAGCCGACATCAGGTAACCGTGCGCGTAGTGCAACTCGAGCCAGTCGAAACCCGCGCGTTCGGCCATCTGCGCGGCGCGCACGAATTCGTCACGTACCTTATCCATGTCGCCGCGCGTCATCTCGCGCGGAACCTGATTTTCGCTGCTCCACGGCACCGCCGAGGGCCCCATCACGGGCCAATTCCCGGATGTCAGCGGCGCGTCCGTCGTTTCCCAGCCGAGTTGAGTCGAACCTTTCGGGCCGGAATGGCCAAGCTGGATTGCGATCTTGGCGTCAGTCTCGGCGTGCACGAAATCAACGATGCGCTTCCAGGCGGCTTCGTGTTCTGGTTTGTAGAGGCCGGTGCAGCCGGGCGTGATGCGGCCTTCCGGGGACACGCAGGTCATTTCGGTGAAAAGCAACCCGGCCCCGCCCTTGGCGCGCTCGGCGTAATGCACGAGATGCCAGTCTGTCGGCGTGCCATCGACGGCGCGATATTGCGCCATGGGCGAGACGACGACGCGGTTCTTGAGCTCAAGGCTGCGCACGCGGAAGGGGACGAACATCGGCGCGCGCCGCGTGTTTGGCTCGCGCCCGGTTGCGTGTCTATCAAACCAGCGCTCCGCCTCGGCAAGCCAATCGGCGTCGCGCTGACGGAGGTTCTCGTGGCTGATACGCTGCGAGCGAGTCAGTAGGGAGTAGTTGAACTGCACCGGGTCGAGATGCAGATAGCGTTCGACATCCTCGAACCATTCGGTGGAATTGCGCGCGGCGCTTTGCAGCCGGAGCACTTCGAGGCGCCGCTCGTCTTCATAGCGGCGGAAGGCCGCGGTCATGTCCTTTTCGCTCTTGAGATAATCCGAGAGCGCGATGGCGCTTTCGAGAGCAAGCTTCGATCCCGAACCCACCGAAAAATGCGCGGTCGCGGCGGCATCGCCAAGCAGCACGATATTGTCGTGGCTCCATTTGTCGCAAAGCACGCGCGTAAAATTAAGCCATGCCGACCCGCGCAGATGGCGCGCGTTGGACATCAGCGAGTGCCCGCCCAGGTGACGCGCGAAAATCTTCTCGCATTTCGCGATGGTCTCCTCGGTCGTCATCTTGTCGAAGCCGGCGCGCCGCCAAGTCGCTTCCGAACACTCGACGATGAAGGTCGCGCTGTTGGCGTCGAACTGATAGGCGTGCACCCAGATCCAGCCATGCTCCGTCTGTTCGAAGATGAAAGTGAAGGCATCGTCGAACTTCTGGTGGGTGCCGAGCCAGATGTATTTGCATGCCCGTACGTCGATGTCAGGCTTGAACACG
This sequence comes from Pseudolabrys sp., assembly GCA_035546875.1. GTDB lineage: Bacteria > Pseudomonadota > Alphaproteobacteria > Rhizobiales > Xanthobacteraceae > Pseudolabrys. The sequence goes on along the minus strand of DASZVZ010000108.1, from coordinate 4,157 downwards.
TCGGCGTGCGCAGCGCGCACCCGCGAATTGACGCCGTCCGCGGCGACAATCAGGTCGTAGTCGGAATAGGCAGAGACGTCCTGCGCCTCGGTGTCGAACTGGAGCTTGATCCCGAGTGTGCGGGCACGCTTCTGCAGGATATTGAGCAGCCTTTTGCGTCCGATACCCGAGAATCCGTGGCCGCCCGACCGCATGACCGTATCGCGATAATGCACTGCGATGTCGTCCCAATAGACGAAATTATTGCGGATCGCGGCGGCGCTTTCGGGATCGTTCCTTTCGAGGTTGGCGAGTGTGTCGTCGGAGAGCACGACGCCCCAGCCGAATGTGTCATTGGCGCGATTGCGCTCGACGACCGTTATGTCCGCGGAACGGTCGCGCCGCTTGAGCGAGATCGCGAAATAGAGGCCGCCGGGCCCGCCGCCGAGGCAGATCGCGCGCATGAAAGTCCGCCGATATATTTAGACATAAAAAGTCTAAGCTTAAACTAACGTTTGTCAACGGCGGATCAAACGTCTGTCTGGAGCGCGGCTTGCGCGCGGTTTCAGCGCCGGCTCAAATCGGCGGCGAAATGAATGACGTCCTCGGCGAGTGCGGCCTGGTCGGCTGGATTTTTCATGATGGTTTTTGCGACCATGACGTTCACATTCAGCTTCTCGATGCTTTGCCGGAGCGCGGCGTCGGTCTCATCGATAACGAAGCCGTCAATCAACTTGCCGTAATAACGGGCGACTTCGAACGCCGACGGCTCGATGCCGAGTTCGCGCAGGATTTTTGCGGCCGGGCCTTTGATCGCCTGCCCACCGACAATGGGGGAGACCGCGACCACTGGCGCGCGTTGCCGCTCGATTTTCGCGCGCACGCCGCGCAGGGCCAATATCGGCTCGACGCTCAGCATCGGGTTCGACGGGCAGATAACGATCGCGTCTAGGTCGTCACGCGCCAGCGTCGCTTCGAACGCCGAGCTCGGATCGGCTTCGCCAGCGCCTTCATATTCCACGCGGATCACACGCGGCTCGCACTGGCGTCGCACGAAGTAGTGCTGAAATTCGAGCTTGCCTTCGTCGGTATGGACAATCGTCCGCACCCGGCGATCGGTCATCGGTGCAATGAGGTGGTAGACGCCGAGGCGTTCGCACAGAAACTTCGTGACCTGCGACAGCGACTCGCCGCCGTTCATTCGTTGTGTCCGTTCGATATGCGTGGCGAGATCGCGGTCGCCGAGCTTGAACCAGGCGGGGCCGCCGAGTTTTTCGAGCGCCGCCATGAAATTCCAGCTTTCGTCCGCGAGGCCCCAGCCGCGCGCCCGGTCGTTGATGCCGGCCAGCCAATACGAGACCGTATCGACGTCCGGCGAGATGTGCAGACCGAGATGCTCGAAGTCGTCGCCTGTGTTGACCACGATCCGCAGCTTTTCCGCGGGCAGCCGCATCGACAGGCCATGAGCAAGCTTGGCGCCGCCGACGCCGCCCGCAAGCGCGAGGATCAAGGCTTGGCTCTCACGGTGTGCACGATGCTGTCGAGCGGTTTGCGCCGGATTGGCTTGCCGGGGTTTGCGGGGTAACCGAGCATCACCAGCACCTGCGGTTCCCAGCGCGCCGGCAACTCGAGCGCGTTTCGCGCGGTATCGGGGCAGAACAGAGGGGCGCACATGACGCTGGCGCCAAGACCCGCCTCATGCGCGGCGAGCAGAAGGTTTTGCGTCGCCATTGCCGTGCCCTGAATTGCCATCTGATGCTCGGCATTGCTGCGGCGAGCATCGGGATAAATATCCATGTCTTCCATCGTCAAACACACCATGATGACGACGGGCGCGGACGTAATGCGGGCAAACGAGCGGGCGACATCTTGCTCGATCGCTTCGGGGGAATCGCCGTCACGCGTGCGATCGGCGCGCAGCCGGTCACCCATGGCGGCAGCAAGACGCTTTTTGTTCTCGGCGTCCGTGACGATTGCGAAGCGCCACGGCTGGCGGTTATGCGCCGATGGTGCGTGAGCGGCGGTTTCGAGGATCGTTTCGAGCAAGGCGTCGGGAACCGGTTTTTGCAGATAGCGCCGGATCGAGCGGCGTCCGCGCAAGAGATTTGCGCCCGATGGCGCGCGGAACAGATCGAGCGACTTGGGCCGGATCAATTCAGCCGCCGAACCATCGCGCGATTGCATCGGGATCCCGCGTGCGATGACGACAGGGCGGCCTTCGTCGCCTTGCCCCATCAGCATCGACGCGGCGGCCGCAATTTCGTCGGCGAGAGCGACTTCCGTGCTTTGCAGCCGGCGCCCGTAGAGGTCCGGCTCGCCCCGGCGATCGATCAAGGCCGGCAAGCCGCTGGCGCCGATGGCGACGCCGACGGTCCCGTTGCGGAATGCGCGCCCGTGGCTGTCGTTGATGATGATTGCGACGTCCGCACCCGTCAGTGCCTTAAGTCGTGTCCGCAGTGCTGCACAGGTCTCGTCGGGATTCTCGGGCAGCAAAAGCGCGGTATCATCTCCCATTCCTTGTTCGACGTTCGAATGATCGATTCCCGCATTGGCCATGATGAAACCGAGCCTGTGCGCGACGATCAGCACATCGCGGCGCTTGCGGATCACTTCGGTCGATTCACGCAAGATCAATTCGACGAGGCGCGGATCTTTGTTGACCTCGCGCCCCAGTGCCTGCGCCTCGGCGGACGATTCGATGGAACCGAGCCGCACGATCCGGCCGGCGCACTTGGAAACGATCTTTTGCGCGATGACGAGCACGTCGCCGTCGCGCAGTTGTTCCTGCGAAGCGGCGAGAGCCGCAAGGATGATATTGGTGAGATCGTCACCCGGGTTCACCAGCGGCACACCAGACAGCGCAATGAGGCGCGCCGTCGTCGGGTCGGTGGATACTGCGCGCTTGAATGGCTTTTGTACGTTCATTTCCAGTCGACTCGAAAGAACCGATCACACCAAACGACCGGCAAGCTGCGCCGGCCGACTATAGCTCAACTAACGCCGCGCCTGTTGCGCGATCGTTGGCGAATGCGCTCCACAAGATTGGCGACATCATAGCCCGCCAATTGGCCGCGGCGAACCAAAGGCCGCCCATGCACCCAGGAATGGTCGACCCGGGTCATCGCGCAAAATGCGATTGCCGCGACGGGGTCTTCGGAACCGGCGATCTCGATACGGTCGGTGTCGATCGCGATGAAATCGGCGGCGTAACCGGGCGCGAGGATGCCGATATCGCTGCGACCCAGCAGGCGCGCGCTGTTGCGCGTGGCCATTTCAAGCGCTGTCCGCGCGGTGAGAAAATCGGCATCGCCTTCGGCTGCGACGCGGGACAGCAACAGCGCCGTGCGTAGTTCCACCAGCAGGTTCGACGAATCGTTCGACGCCGAGCCGTCGACGCCCAGCCCTACGGTCAGCCCCTTCCTGAGATATCGGCTCACCGGCGCGATGCCCGAACTCAACCGCATGTTCGAACTCGGGCAATGGCAAATCCCGCAGCCGCAGCGGCCGAGCAGGGCGATATCGTCGTCGTCGAAATGCACCCCATGCGCGACCCAGGAGCGCGGCGTCAGGCAGCCCAGCTCCTGCGCAAATTGCGCGGGCCGCTTGCCGTATTTTGCGGCGACGTAATCGATTTCCGCTTTCGTCTCGCCGAGATGGAAATGGAAGCGCAAGTTGTGCTTTGCCGCAAGCTCGGCGGACTTTTGCATCAACGTGGGTGTTGCCGTCCGCAACGAACTCGGTGCGACAAAAACCTGCCGAAACGAGCCGGGCGAGGGGTCATGAAACTGCGCGATGACCTCGGTCGTGCCCGCCAGCACGTTGCCCTCATCCTCGATCATCGAGACGGGCGCAAAGCCGCCATGCGGCTGGCCAATGTTCTGGCTGCCGCGGCCGAGGTGAAAGCGAACGCCGATCTTGCGCGCGGCATTGAACTGCCTCGCGGCGGTGACGCCCTTCGGCCAGAGATACTGGTGATCGGCGACGGTGGTGGCGCCGGACAGCGCGATTTCCGCAAGACCGAGCTCCGTCGCAAGCTCGGTATCTTCAGGCGCGCACTGTTCCCAGCGCGGATAGAGCCCCTTCAGCCATTGCACCAGATTGCCGTCCTGCGACGGCGGATAGGCGCGATCGAGTGACTGGTTGAGGTGATGATGCGTGTTCACGAAGCCCGGCAGCAC
>DASZVZ010000107.1:0-23682 GCA_035546875.1 Pseudolabrys sp. | reverse complement strand
GACCTGGGGCTCCCCGACCATGTCGCCGCACTGCGACGACGAGAAGAAATATGCGGTGGTCGACGCGGTGGTGAAGCACTTCCAGAACGCGAAGGCGAAGAACGAGAAGGTCGCCGGCCAGCCGATCCGCGATCTGGTCACCGTCAACGGCGTGCGGGTGACGGTCGAGGACGGCACCTGGGGGCTGGTGCGTGCATCATCGAACAAGCCGGAACTGGTGGTCGTCGTCGAAAGCCCGGTCTCGGAAGCGCGCATGCGCGAAATGTTCAAGGCCGTCGACGGCGTGCTGCGCACGCACCCGGAAGTCGGCGAATACAATCAAACAATTTGATTTGGTCAGGGCCGGGCTCTGTTCGGCCATCCCGCGCAGGGACGCGTTATGCCTTCCTAAGCGAGGCCACCGGGACAAGCCGGGCGACGACAGGTAGATATAATGCCATGCGTGTCGCCATCATTGGTGCCGGTCCCGCCGGGCTTTATCTCGCGTATCTCGTCAAGCGCCGCCGCGCGGATGCGGACGTGCGCGTGTTCGAACAGAATCCGGCCAACGCCACTTTCGGCTTCGGCGTGGTGTTTTCCGACCGCGCGCTCGAATTCCTGCGCGCCGACGACGAGGAAACCTACGCGGCGATCGCCCCGCAGATGGAGACGTGGAACGACATCACGCTGGTGCATCGAAACGACCGCGTCGTCATTGACGGCATCGGCTTTGCCGCCATCGGCCGGCTGAAGCTTTTGCAGCTCCTGCAGGAGAGGCTGCGCACGGTCGGCGTCGATCCGTCGTTCGAGCGTGCGGTGACGTCGCTCGATGAATTCGCCGGCGCGGATCTCATTGTCGGCGCCGATGGCGTCAATTCGCTGGTGCGCAAAACATTTGCCGGCGAGTTCGGTGCGAGCATTGCCGCGATGAACAACCGCTTCGCCTGGTTCGGCACCACGCGGGAATTCGACACGCTAACCCAGACGTTCCGTCACACGCCGATCGGCGATTTCAACGCGCATCATTATCGCTACGCGCCGGGCCGCAGCACTTTCATCGTCGAGACCAATGAGGAAAGTTTCCGCCGTGCAGGGTTCGAGCGGATGGAGGAGGGTGACGCGCGCGGCTTTTGTGAGAAGATATTCGCCGATGCGCTCGGTGGGGCGCGGCTCATTTCCAACAATTCGATCTGGCGGCGCTTTCCGCAGGTTCACAATGCCCGCTGGTATCACGGAAAATTTGTGCTGATCGGCGATGCGCTGCACACCGCGCATTTCTCGATCGGCTCCGGCACGCGGCTGGCGATGGAAGATGCCATCGCGCTTGATCGCGCGCTCGCGCAACATGGCGACGACGTCGCCGCGGCATTGCCTGCATTCGAAGCGGCGCGGCGGCCGATCGTGGAAAAGCTCGTCGCGGGCGCGAGCGCCAGCGCCGCCTGGTACGAGAGTTTCGCCGAACACATGGAGCTTCCGTCGCTGGAGTTCGCGATGAGCTACATCCAGCGTTCCGGGCGCGTCGATCTCGAGCGGCTGCGGGCGCTGTCCCCGCGTTTCGTCGCGCGCTACGAGGCGGAAAAAGCCCGGTAAAGCCGCTCCGGCTTTTCCGCTTGACAGTGTGCCGTATTTAACCTACAGGTTATTTAACTGATAGGCTAAATATGAGCGACCGTCTGAGCGACACTTTTGCAGCGCTGGCCGACCCGACACGCCGGGCCATCCTGGCGCGGCTGGCGCTCGGGGAAACCTCCGTCTCCGAGTTGTCGAAGCCTTTCGATATCAGCGGGCCGGCGATCTCGAAGCACCTCAAGGTGCTGGAGAAGGCCGGCCTGATCACCCGTAGCCGCGAAGCCCAATGGCGGCCGTGCAAGATCGAGCCGCAGGCGCTCAAAAGCGTCGACGAATGGCTCGAACGCTACCGCCGGTTCTGGGAGGAACGTCTCGATCGCCTCGACGTCTATCTGCGCAAGTTGCAGGGCAAGGACGACAAGCCGCCGCGCAAGGAGAGGAAAAATGTCCGAAAGAAATAGGCTCGATCTCGAAAGTGATCCGAAGGTCATCGAAGGCGTGCGCATCTTCGATGCGCCGCGCACGCTGGTGTTCTCGGTGTTCACCGATCCGAAGCACCTTTCGCAATGGTGGGGACCGAACGGGTTCACCACCACGACGTCGAGCTTCGACTTCCGCGCCGGCGGCGTGTGGCGCTTCGTCATGCACGGCCCGGACGGCCGCGATTATCAGAACCGCATCACGTTCGAGGAAATCGTGCCGAATGAACTCATCGCCTATCGTCACGGCGGCGGCGAAGACGTCGAGCCGGTGCAATTCAAGCAGAGGCTGACGTTCGAAGACATCGGCGGCAAGACGAAACTTGTCTGGCGCGGCGAATTTGCTTCCGCCGAAGACCGCGCGCGCGTGATCCGCGATTACGGCGCCGACAAGGGTCTGGTCCAGACGATGTCGCGCCTTGAGCAATATGTGGCCGCAATAGCGGCGCAACATTGATCAACGAAATCGAAGGAGGAATATCATGTACCTGCAACCTTATCTGTTCTTTGACGGCCACACGGAGGAAGCACTCGATTTCTACAAGAAGGCCGTCGGCGCCGAAGTGAAAATGCTGATGCGCTTCAAGGAGGCACCGGATCAGTCGATGGTCTCGAAAGGCAGCGAGAACAAGGTAATGCATGCCCATTTCAAGGTTGGCGATACGGACGTGCTGATCTCTGACGGACGCAACCAGGGCAATCCGAAATTCGAGGGCTTCGCACTGACGCTCCAGGCCAAGGACGAAACGGAAGCCGCCAAATTCTTCAACGCGCTCGGGCAGGGCGGCGAGATCGGCATGCCGCTCGGCAAAACCTTCTTCGCGAAAAGCTTCGGCATGCTGAAGGACAAATTCGGCGTGAACTGGATGGTCATCGCGAACTGAGCAAGAACGAACTATTGCAAAAGTGGAGTAGAGAATGGCGGCGACCGCGACCAAGGAATTCGTGATTTCACGTGTGTTCGACGCGCCGCATGATCTGGTGTGGAAGGCGTTCAGCGATCAGGAATGCATGAAGGAATGGTGGGGCCCGAAGGGTTTCACCGTCTTCTCCTCGAAAATGGATTTCCGCCCCGGCGGCACCTACCTCTACGGCATGAAGGCCCCGGACGGCACGCCGATGTGGGGCAAGTTCACCTATCGCGAGATCGTCGCGCCGGAAAAGATCGTTGCCGTCAATAACTTTTCGGACGAAGCCGGCGGCGTCACGCGCCACCCGATGGCGCCGACCTGGCCGTTGAAAATGCTCACGATCCTGACGTTCGAGGAACAGCCCGGCGGCAAGACCAAATTCACGGTGCACTGGTCGACGCACGAGGCGAACGAGGAAGAGCAGAAGACGTTTGACTCCTCGCACGACAGCATGCGTCAGGGCTGGTCCGGCACGATGGAGCGGCTCGAAGCCTATCTCGCCAAAGTCAGGTAACGCGTAAGGAGGTTGCAATGAGTTATGTCGATGGATTCCTCGTCCCGGTGCCGAAGAAGAAGCTTGCGGCCTACCGCCGCATGGCGAAGTCGGCGGGCCGTATCTGGCGCGGCTACGGCGCGCTTGAGTTCCGCGAGAGCGTTGCCGACGACGTCAAGGTCGGAAAGCGCACGTCATTCCCGCGCAGCGTCAAGCTCAAGCGCGACGAGACCGTGATCTTCTCATGGATCGTGTATCGCTCGCGCGCCCACCGCGACCGGGTCAACGCCAAGGTGATGAAGGACAAGCGCATCGCCAAGATGATGAGCGGGAAACCGCCGTTCGACGGCAAGCGCATGATCTACGGCGGCTTCAAGGTCGTCGTCGACGCCTAACCCCACAAGTAAGCCGGAGTTGGAAAATGAACGCACAGGCCGAAATCGCGGCGCTGCCGAACGAACGCACGGTGCATTTGACGCGAGTTTACGACGCGCCGGTCGCGCTCGTCTGGAAGGCGTGGACCGATCCGAAGCACATGGCGCAGTGGTGGGGCCCGAAAGGTTTCACCAATCCCGAGTGCGAACTGGATGTGCGGCCGGGCGGGCGTATTTGGATCGTGATGCATGGGCCGCACGGCAGCGACTTCGACGCCGACTTTCCGATGTCGGGAACGTTCCACGAGATCGTGCCGATGAAGCGTCTGGTGTTTACGGCGGTGGCCGAGGACAAGGACGGCAATCCACAACTCAGGGCACACACGACGGTGACCTTCGAGGATCTCGGCGGCAAGACCAGGCTGACCGTGGACGCCAAGGGTATCGGCATCACGCCCGCCGCCCCGCAGATGCTCGCCGGCATGGAAGCAGGCTGGAGCCAGAGCCTCGAGAAGCTCGAAGAACTGGTCGCCGGCTAGCGGACATTGCGCCGGGTCGCCCATGCATCGCATCATGCGGCATGGGCGACTCGCCGAGGCTGCATGACCTGATGCGCGCGATTGCGCTTTCAATCGCTTTCGTCGTGCCGGCCGCGGCGCAGGATGTCCGCGGCCTCGAAGTCTGCACCGCCGAAAAGCAGATGGAGCGGCGCACCAGTTGCCTGCAAAGCAACGTGCAGTTCCTTCAGCAGGCGCTGACCAGGTCCGCCCGCGAGGCGCAGGAAAAATTCGCCGCCGCCGGCCGCGAGCTGGCCGCCGCCAGGGCGGAAATTGTGTCGCTCAAGGCCGATCTGGAAAAAATCCGCGGCGAGCTTGCCGAATTGAAAAAAGGGAAAGCCGGCGGAAAGCCGGGCGCAAAGCCCGCGCACTGACGCGCGTTCAGTCTTTCTCTTCCTTGAACGTCTCGCGGAACGGGTGCGCCGGATAGACGCCGAGCACCGTCAGTTCCTTCGAGAAGAAGGCGAGCTCCTCGAGCGCGAACACCAGCGCGCGGTCGTCCGGATGACCCTCGACGTCGGCGTAGAACTGCGTGGCGAAGAAATTGCCGCCGACCATGTAGCTTTCGAGCTTGGTCATGTTGACGCCGTTGGTGGCGAATCCGCCGAGCGCCTTGTAGAGCGCGGCCGGCACGTTGCGCACGCGGAAGACGAAGGTGGTGATCACCTTGCCGTTGTGCGGCGGCGCCCATTTCTTCTCGCGCGAGAGCACCACGAAGCGCGTGGTCGAATGTGACTCGTCCTCGACGTCTTCTTTCAGGATCTGCAGTCCGTAGATCTCCGCCGCGAGGCGCGAGGCGATCGCGGCACACGTCACGTCGCCGCGCTCGGCGACCTCGCGCGCTGAACCCGCGGTGTCGGCGGCGACGATCGGCTTGAGCTTCAATTGCCGAATGATGTTGCGGCACTGGCCGAGCGCCATCACGTGGCTTTCGACCGTCTTGATCGTCTTCAGGCTCGCGCCTTTCGGCGCCATGAGCTGATTGCGGATCGGGAGAAACCACTCCGCGATGATGTGCAATTTCGACGTCGGCATCAGATGATGAATATCGGCGACACGTCCCGCGATCGAATTCTCGATCGGGATCATGCCGAGATCGACGTCGCCGCCGGTGAGTGCGGAAAACGCATCCTCGAAAGTCGGGCAGGGCACCGGCTCGTGGTCCGGGTAGGCCTCACGGCAGGCGATATGCGAATTCGCCCCCGGCTCGCCCTGGAAAATGATCTTCTTTTTGGCCATGTCCCTTGCCTCCACCCGATCCGTTACGCGGGCGGGCGCCGCCGAGTCAACCGCCGATCGTCGCGCGCGCCTTGGCGAGATCGGCGGGTGTATCGACGCCGAGCGGAACGCTGTTAACGATCGCAACGTCGATGCGCATGCCGGCGTCGAGCGCGCGCAATTGCTCGAGCTTCTCGCGCAGCTCGTTAACGGATGGCGGCAGCTTGACGAAACGTTCCAGCGCGGCGCGGCGGTAAGCATAAAGACCGATGTGATGATAATGCGGGCCGGGTCCATGCGCGTCGGCGCGCGTGAATCTGAGCGCGCGAAATCGCTTTGCCGAAATCGGCGAGCCTGAAACCTTCACCACGTTCGGATTGGTGCGCTCCTCGGCCATCGTGATCTCGGCGGCAAGCGTCGCGATGTCGACCGCGCTGTCTGCGAGTGGAGCGAGCGCGGCGCGGATATCGGCAGGCTCGACCGTCGGCAGATCGCCCTGCACATTGACCACGATGTCGAAGCGGCGTTCGGGATCGAGCGCCTGCAACGCTTCGAAAATCCGGTCCGAGCCGGAGGCGTGATCGGTGCGCGTCATCAGCGCGCGGCCGCCGGCCTTTTCAACCGCGGCGACGATGGCCTCGGAGTCGGCGGCCACCGCCACGTCGCCGATGCGGGCTGCGGCAGCGCGCCGCAGCACGTGCACGATCATGGGTTCGCCCGCGATGTCGATCAGCGGCTTGCCCGGCAAGCGGGTCGAGGCCATGCGGGCTGGAATGAGGATGATCGCGTTGGGCATCGGTTTGGCTCGTCCAGGACCGCCGCCGACATGGACGAATGGCGCACAGGCGCGCTGCTTATACGGGTTGCAAGAGGGGGTGCAAACCGGTATCTGTCCCGGCGCCGCCCGCACGCTGGCGGCATTCCGCCCCCACCGCTTCGCCCCGTCCCGGGAGCCGCATTTCGATGAATTCCTTCGAACTCAACAAAATCCTTGGCGCCATCCTCGGCTGCTGTCTGGTCCTGCTCGCGCTCAACATTACCGCCGGCGCTATTTTCGCTCCGCAGAAGCCGGCAAAGCCGGGTTTCGAGATCGCGGTCAAGGAATCGGCCGGCGAAAGCAAGGGCGAGGCCGCGAAGCCGAGCGAGCCGATCGAAGTGCTGCTGCAAACGGCCTCCGTCGACCGCGGCAAGCAGACGGCGCGGCAATGCCAGGCTTGCCACACCTTCGAGAAAGGCGGCCCGAACCGCGTCGGTCCCAATCTTTGGAACATCGTCGACAGCCCACGCGGGGAAGATCGCGGTGGATTCGCGTTCTCCGACGCCATGAAGAAAAAGGGCGGCAAGTGGACGTTCGACGAGCTCAACAAGTTTCTGGCTCATCCGCAGGGCTACATTCCCGGAACGAAAATGACGTTCGCCGGATTGGCGCGGGATAGTCAGCGCGCCGACGTGATCGACTACCTGCGCACGCTTGCCGACAATCCGGTGCCGCTGCCGAAGGCGGCGGAGAACAAGCCGGCGGGCCAGGCGCCTGCCGGTGGCGCGCCGCAACAGAACCAAGCGCCGCAGGGCCAGCAGCCCGCCAAGAAATAGGCGCGTATTGATCGGATTAACGCGGCCGGGCTGATTGCCCGGCCGTTTCGTTTGGCGCCCGCCCACAGGAATTTGACCGTCAAAGCGCGGTTTGCGCCCGTCCTGCCGTGTATGCGGGACGAAAAACCGACATAATCGGCGGTGATGGCGTAGTGACGCCGGAGCCTTTCGTATGAAGCTTTCCCGCCGATCTGTTCTTCGCACTGGCGCCGCGGCGCTCGCCGCTCCCGCGCTCGGAGCTCTCGGCGCATTGCCGCCGGCTGCCGCCCAGGAGCGCAAGTGGAAGCATGGATTGTCGCTGTTCGGGGAGCCGGGCTATCCGGCGGATTTCAAGAATTTCAAATACGTCAACGCCGCGGCGCCCCAAGGCGGCACCGTACGGCTGATCGCATTCGGCACCTACGACAATTTCAATACGGTGATCAGCGGCGTGAAGGGCAACATCGCGAGCGGCGTCGATCTGATAACCGAGACATTGATGACGCCGGCGCTCGATGAAGTATCGACCGAGTACGGCTTGCTGGCGGAATCGGTCAGCCATCCCGACGATCATTCATCCGTCACCTATCGCCTGCGCGCGGCCGCGCGCTGGCACGATGGCAAGCCGGTGACGCCCGAAGACGTCATCTTCTCGTTCGACGCGTTCAAGAAAAACAGCCCGCAGCTCGCCGCCTATTACCGGCACGTGACCAAGGCGGAAAAAACCGGCGAGCGCGAGATTACCTTTACGTTCGACGGGCCGGGCAACCGCGAGCTGCCGCATATCGTCGGCCAGCTCACGATCTTGCCGAAGCACTGGTGGGAAGGCGCCGACACCTCCGGCAAGAAGCGCGACGTCGCGCAGACGACGCTCGAGCCGCCGCTCGGGTCCGGGCCGTACCGGATCAAGGAGTTCACGCCCGGCCGATCGGTGGCCTATGAGCGGATCAAGGATTACTGGGGCGAAAAGCTCAACGTGAACGTCGGCACCAACAATTTCGAGCAGATTCGCTACGAGTATTTCCGCGACTCCACCGTCGCGCTGGAAGCGTTCAAGGCCGATCAGGTGGACTGGCGCACCGAGAACAGCGCGAAGAGCTGGGCGACGGCGTACGATTTTCCGGCGGTGAAGGAAAAGCGCGTCCTGCTCGAGGAATTCCCGATCAACAATTTCGGGATCATGCAGGCGTTTGCGTTCAACATCCGGCGCGACAAGTTCAAGGATCCGCTGGTACGCCGCGCGTTCAATTTCGCGTTCGACTTCGAGGAAATGAACAAGCAAATCTTTTTCGGCCAGTACACGCGCATTGCCAGCTATTTCGAAGGCACCGAGCTCGCGTGCTCCGGTATCCCGCAGGGGCAGGAGCTGGAGATTTTGCAAACCGTGCGCGATCAGGTTCCGGCCGATCTGTTCAGCAAGCCCTATACCAACCCGGTCGGCGGCAATCCGCAGAACGTGCGCAACAATCTGCGCGAGGGGCTGGGTCTTTTGCGCAAGGCCGGCTACGAGATCAAGGACACCAAGCTCGTCAACACCAAGACCAATGAGCGCTTGGCCGTCGAGCTCCTGGTTTCCGAGCCGGCCTTCGAGCGCGTCATGCTCTTTTACAAGCCGTCGCTGGAGCGGATGGGTGTTACGGTTTCCGTGCGTACCATCGACAGCGCGCAGTACGAAAACCGCATGCGGCAATGGGATTTCGACATCGTCATCGCGTCGTGGGGCGAGTCTCTGTCGCCCGGCAACGAGCAACGCGGTTTCTGGGGTTCGGCCGCCGCCGACCAACCCGGTTCGCGCAACCTGATCGGCATCAAGAATCCGGCGGTCGACAAGTTGATCGACCGCGTCATCTACGCAAAAGACCGCGCCGAGCTCGTCGCCGCAACGCATGCGCTCGATCGCGTGCTGCTGTGGAATTTCTACGTCGTGCCGCAATGGACGTATGGCAAGGTGCGTAGCGCCCGCTGGGACCGCTTCGGCCGTCCCGACGTATTGCCGAAATACGGCATGTCCGGCTTCCCGACCGTCTGGTGGTGGGACGCGCAAAGGGCCGCCAAGGTGCAGCGGCGATCGTGATTACGCGCCGCCAGGCACTGATCTTGCCGGCCGGAGCAATTGCCGCCGCGAATGTCATTTCATCCGCGCGCGCTCAGGACGGCGAGCGCCACGGCATGTCGGCTTTCGGCGACCTGAAATACCCGGCGGATTTTGCGTGCTTCAGTTACGTCGATCCAAAAGCGCCGAAGGGCGGCCGCTATTCGGAAGTGGTGTCGAGCCGCACCTACAACGGCTCGTTCCTCACCTTCAACTCGCTCAACGGCTACATCCTGAAGGGGAACGGCGCGTTCGGCATGGACAACACGTTTGCGACCTTGATGGCGCGATCGGGTGACGAACCGGATGCGATGTATGGCTTTGCGGCGCGCGCCGTGCGCATCTCCGACGACGGCCTCACCTATCAATTCCTGCTGCGGCCCGAGGCGAAATTTCACGACGGCACGCCGCTGACCGCGCATGATGTTGCGTTCTCGTTCGCGACTCTGAAGGAAAAGGGTCACCCGCTCATCACACAGCTCCTGCGCGATTTCAAAGGCGCCGAAGCTGGGGATGATCGTACGGTGACCGTGCGGTTTGCCGAAAAGCGCGCGCGCGACGTGCCGCTTTTCGTCGCCGGCCTGCCGATCTTCTCGCGGGCTTATTACACGACGAAAAAATTCGATGAGTCGACGCTCGATGTTCCGCTCGGCAGCGGCGCCTACAAAGTCGGGAATTTCGAGGCCGGGCATTTCATCGAATACCAGCGCGTGACGGACTGGTGGGGCGCCGACCTGCCGGTGGCGCGCGGCCAGAACAATTTCGACGTGGTGCGCTACGAATATTATCGCGACCGCGACGTTGCCTTCGAGGGTTTCACGGCAGGCAACTATCTGTTCCGCGAGGAGTTCACGTCCCGGACGTGGGCGACACGTTACGACTTTCCCGCGTTCAAGGACGGCCGCGTCAAGCGGGCCGTGATTCCGGACGATACGCCGTCGGGCGCGCAAGGTTGGTTTATCAACACGCGCCGCCCGCAGTTCAAGGATGCGCGCGTGCGTGAAGCTTTGATCGATGCGTTCGATTTCGAATGGACCAACAAGACTGTCATGTACGGCTCGTACGACAGGACGGTTTCGATTTTTCAGAATTCACCGATGATGGCGAAAGGCAAGCCCGGCCCGGACGAGCTCGCATTGCTCGAGCCGTTTCGCGGCAAGGTGCCGGATGAGGTCTTCGGCGAAGTCTACCTGCCGCCGGTCACTGACGGCACGGGGCGCGATCGGCGCGCGCTGCACAGGGCGGCGGCATTGCTCACCGCGGCCGGCTGCGCGATCAAGGACGGCAAGCGCGTCTTGCCTGACGGCAAACCGATCACGATCGAATTCCTGATCGATGAGCCGGTCGTCCAGCCGCATCATCTGCCGTATATTCGAAACCTGGGAATTCTGGGTATCGATGCCACGCTGCGGCTCGTTGATCCGGTGCAGTACCGCCGCCGTCTGGACGATTTCGACTTCGACATCACCATCGAGCGCATGAGCTTTTCGTCGACGCCGGGCGACTCGCTGCGGGCGTATCTGTCCTCGCAAGCCGCAGCCATCAAGGGCTCGCAGAATCTCGCCGGCATCGCCGATCCCGCGATCGATGCTTTGATCGACAGGATCATCGCGGCAAAAACTCGCGGCGAGCTGACGGCCGCCTGCCGCGCGCTCGACCGCGTCGTGCGCTCGGGGCGCTACTGGATTCCGCAGTGGTACAAAGCGACGCATTGGATCGCCTATTGGGATGTGTTCGGGTTTCCCGAGCGGAGGCCGCGCTACTTCCGCGGTATTCCGGAAACCTGGTGGTACGACGGCAGCAAGGCGGCGAAGATCGCGAAATAGCGCCGCAAGGTGACGGAACGGAAATAACGCGCTAACAGGCTGACATGACCGCTTATCTGATCCGCCGGCTCCTGCTGATGATTCCGACCATTCTCGGCATCATGCTGGTGTCCTTCGTCGTGGTGCAGTTCGCGCCGGGCGGGCCTGTCGAGCAGGTCATTGCCAAGCTTACCGGTGCCGATACGGGCGCCACCTCGCGCATTTCGGGATCGCCCGGCGGCGACTTCGGCGCGCGCGGGATGGCGCAAGGCGGCTCTCAGGTCGACGCGGTAACCTCGAAATATCGCGGCGCGCAAGGTCTCGATCCCGAGTTCATCAAGAGCCTGGAAAAGCAGTTCGGCTTCGACAAGCCGGCCTACGAGCGCTTTTTCCTGATGCTGTGGAATTATTCGCGCTTCGATTTCGGCAAAAGCTATTTCCGCGACGTCAGCGTTCTCCAGCTCATCAAGGAAAAACTGCCGGTGTCGATCTCGCTCGGCATCTGGATGACGCTGTTGACTTATCTGATCTCGATTCCGCTCGGCGTGCGCAAGGCGGTCGACGACGGCTCGCGCTTCGACATCTGGACGTCGGCGGTGATCATCGTCGGTTACGCCATCCCGGGATTCCTGTTCGCGATCCTGCTGATCATCCTGTTTGCCGGCGGTTCTTTCTTCGACTGGTTTCCGTTGCGGGGGCTGGTGTCCGAAAACTGGTGGCAGTTGCCGTGGTGGCAGAAGATCCTGGATTACTTCTGGCACATGACATTGCCGATCATCTCGATGATTCTGTCCGCCTTCGCGACGATGACGTTGCTCACCAAGAATTCGTTTCTCGATGAGATCCGGAAGCAGTACGTGCTCACGGCGCGCGCCAAAGGCTGCACCAGGAAGCGCGTGCTCTACGGCCATGTCTTCCGCAACGCGATGCTGATCGTGATCGCGGGCTTTCCGGGCGCCTTCGTGCACGCTTTCTTCACCGGCTCGCTGCTGATCGAGACGATCTTCTCGCTCGACGGCCTCGGCCTGCTCGGCTTCGAAAGCGTGCTCAACCGCGACTATCCGGTCGTGTTCGCCACGCTTTTCATCTTCTCGCTGGTCGGCCTCGTCGTGAACCTGATTTCCGACCTGACGTATACGCTGGTCGATCCGCGCATCGATTTCGAAACGCGGGAGGTCTGAGTGGACACCCGCACCGGCGTCAAGGTCGATGAAACCGTCGCGGTGGCGCCCGGCGGGCTCGCGGTGCCCCCGGAGCGGCGCCTGATTGCGATCTCGCCGCTCAACAGCCGGCGCTGGGAGAACTTCAAGGCGAACCGGCGCGGCTACTGGTCGTTATGGATCTTCATCGTCCTTTTCGTGCTGTCGCTGTTCGCCGAAGTCATCGCCAACGACAAGCCGATCTACATTCACGTCAACGGCAAGTGGTTCTTCCCGGTATTCGCCACGTATCCGGACACTGCGTTCAGCGACAAGCAGGACCCGAACCTGTTCGGCACGGCCGCCGATTATCGCGATCCGTATCTGCTCGACCTGATCGCGAAGGAGGGCGGCAGCATGGCCTGGCCGCCCATCCGCTTCTCCTACAACACGCAGGTGAGCAAGCCGCCGTCGCCGTTTCCCTCGAAGCCGACGTGGCTGCTCAACGAGAAGGATTGCGAATTCGCCGCCACGCATAATTTCGCGAAATGCGGCGATCTCGAATACAACTGGCTCGGCACCGACGACGGCGGCCGCGATGTCGTTGCGCGCCTGATCTACGGTTTCCGCATCTCGGTTCTGTTCGGTCTCACGCTTACGATCATTTCCTCGATCATCGGTGTCGCAGCCGGCGCGGTGCAGGGCTTTTTCGGCGGCTGGACGGATCTCCTGTTCCAGCGCTTCATCGAAATCTGGACGTCGATCCCGTCGCTCTATCTCCTGCTGATCATCTCGTCGGTGCTGGTGCCGGGTTTCTTCGTGCTGCTCGGCATATTGCTGCTGTTCTCCTGGGTGTCGCTGGTCGGCCTGGTGCGCGCGGAGTTTTTGCGCGGGCGCAATTTCGAATACGTGCAGGCGGCGCGCGCGCTCGGCGTGTCCAACACGCTGATCATCTTCCGCCACCTGCTGCCGAACGCGATGGTCGCGACCATGACGTTCCTGCCGTTCATCCTGTCGTCGTCGGTGATGACGCTCACCGCACTCGATTTCCTTGGCTTCGGTCTGCCGCCGGGCTCGCCGTCGCTCGGCGAGTTGCTCAGCCAGGGCAAGGCCAACGTGCAGGCGCCGTGGCTGGGCCTCACCGGCTTCTTCTCGTTGGCGATCATGCTGTCGCTGCTGATCTTCATCGGTGAAGCGGTGCGCGACGCGTTCGATCCGCGCAAGACGTTCAGGTGACGGACATGGACGTAAGCGCCGACAAACTGCTGTCAGTCCGCGATCTCTCCGTGGCGTTCGGCCAGGGCGAGCGCGAAGTGCTCGCGGTCGATCGCGTCTCGTTCGATATCGGCAAGGGCGAGACAGTGGCGCTGGTCGGCGAATCCGGCTCGGGAAAATCCGTCACCGCGCTGTCGATCATGAAGCTGTTGCCCTATCCATCGGCGCATCACCCTTCCGGCTCGGTGGTGTTCAAGGGCGAGGAATTGCTCACGCTGTCTGAGGCGCAGATCCGTCACGTGCGCGGCAACGACATCACCATCGTCTTTCAGGAGCCGATGACGTCGCTCAATCCGCTGCACACGATCGAGAAGCAGTTGGCGGAGATTTTGCTTCTGCATCAAGGTCTTACGGGAGAGCAGGCGCGTGCCCGCATCGTCGATCTGCTCGGCCAGGTCGGCATTCCTGATCCTGCGAGCCGGCTCGGCGCCTATCCGCACCAGCTTTCCGGCGGCCAGCGTCAGCGCGTGATGATCGCGATGGCGCTCGCCAACGAGCCCGATCTGATGATCGCCGACGAGCCGACGACCGCGCTCGACGTCACCGTGCAGGCGCAAATCCTGAAGTTGCTGAAGGACACGCAGAAGCGCATGGGCATGTCGCTCCTGTTCATCACCCACGATCTCGGCATCGTGCGCAAGCTCGCCGACCGCGTATGCGTGATGAGCAAGGGCCGCATCGTGGAGCAGGGTCCGGTCGAGCGCGTGTTCACCGCGCCCGAGCATCCCTACACGAAGCAATTGCTCGCCGCCGAGCCGAAGCCCGATCCCGCGCCGCCGCGGCCGGACGCGCCGGTGATCGTGCAGATCGATGACCTGAAAGTGTGGTTTCCGATCAAGCGCGGCGTGATGCGCAAGGTTGTCGGCCACATCAAGGCAGTCGACGGCGTCAGCGTGCAGCTGCGCAAGGGCGAGACGCTCGGCGTCGTCGGCGAGTCGGGCTCGGGCAAGACGACGCTAGGCCTGGCAATCCTGCGCCTGATCTCCTCGAACGGCCCGATCGTTTTTCTCGGCAAGACGATCCAGGGGCTGAAGTTCAAGGAGATGCGGCCCTTCCGCCACGACATGCAGATCGTATTCCAGGACCCTTACGGCTCGCTATCGCCGCGCATGTCGGTATCCGACATCATCGAGGAAGGCTTGTGGGTGCATCATCCCGAGATGAAAGCGGCCGCGCGCGAAGCGCGCGTGATTGCCGCGCTCACAGACGTCGGATTGGATCCGGAAACGCGGCACAGATATCCGCACGAGTTTTCCGGCGGGCAGCGGCAGCGCATCGCTCTCGCCCGAGCAATCGTGCTCGAGCCGACATTCGTGGTGCTCGACGAGCCGACGAGCGCGCTCGACATGCTCATACAAGCCCAGATGGTCGATCTTCTACGGGACCTGCAGAAGCGCCGAGACCTGACGTACATGTTCATCTCGCACGATCTTCGGGTGGTCGCCGCGCTCGCGAGCCGGCTGCTCGTCCTGCGCAACGGCAAGGTGGTGGAGCAGGGCGCGGCCGCCGAGTTGTTCAAGGCGCCGAAGAGCGATTACACCCGCGCCCTCTTTGCCGCCGCCTTCAAGATGGAGACCGCGCCCGAAGGCGTGGTTTCGCAGTAACCAAAGGCCGCGATTCACGCACTCGTGATTCGCGCGACACCACGCCGGCGGGCAAACACGCGGCGTCCGCGTTCAACAGCGAAAAAACATATGCACCGCACCCGCGTGTTCTTCCTCGCGCTAAGTCTTCTTGTTGCCACGCCGCTTTCGGCGCGCGCCGACGAAGGCTGGTATCCGATTAAGGCGGATGACGGCACCGCCATCGACAATCACCGCGTGCCGGTCGAGCTCGAAAGCGAAATCGAAAAGCTGCCGGGCGTGGTCATCGCCGGCAACCCGCACGGCGAAGTCACCGTCAACGAGTTCTACGACCTCAATTGCCCCTTTTGCCGCCAGGCTTCCGGCGACATTGCCGCGATGGTGCGCGGCAACCCCGAGCTCCGGCTCGTCCTCGTGCCGTTTCCGGTGCTCGGCATTCCCTCGATCCAGGGAACGCTGGTCGAACTCGGCGTCGCGCGCGTCGCCTCGCCGCAGAAATTCTACGAATTCCACGAGAAGATCATGAGCAGCCGCGGCGTCACCGACGCGACGCGCGCCGCCGCGGTGGCGAAGGAGATGGGGCTCGACATCGACGAGATCATGAAGATCGCCAACGAGAAGGGCCAGGGCGCCGTCATGGTGAAGCACGTAAAGCTCGGCGATGCGCTCGCCATCCAGGCAACGCCGGGTTTCGTCATCAAGGGCGTCGCGATTCTCGGTTATCCCGGGCCGAAGTCGCTCGCGCGGATCATCGAAGCCGTGCAACGTTGCGACAATGTCGTCTGCGGACAATCGCCCCGTTAGCCGAGCCGCTTCACGCTGGTGACATCGCTGCCGGCGGCGCGGATGCGCGCAATCGCCTCGCGCGCCGGCTCGATCGCCACCGCCATGTGATGCGCGTTGGCGTGCAGCAATTTGTTGCCGTCGACCGCGATGGCGACGTGTCCCTTCCAGAACACGAGGTCGCCGCGCTTGAGATCCGATATGGGCGAAAGCCGCCCGAGCGCCAATTCCTGCATGTCGCTGTCGCGCGGACAGCTCAGGCCGGCCGCTTGCAGCGCGATCTGCACGAGCCCCGAACAGTCGAGACCGAGCGTCGTCTTGCCGCCCCAGAGATAGGGCGTGCCGAGAAAACGCTCGGCCACCGCGACATAGTCGCTCTCTCTCGACTTGAGCGGCGCAAGGTGCACCGCCGGCAGATGCAGGCCCGCGGACGTCACCGCGAAACGCTCGTCCTGCCGCACGATGGCGACGCGCGCGCCGAACGGCAGCGCGGCAAGCGGCGGCGTCTTGATGTCGGGTGCCGGAAAACCGAGCGTACGCGGCGCCGAGACCTTGTGAGTCGGCGCCGAGCCGAGCGCGCCCAGCGCGCCGGCCGACAGCCAGCCGACATAGCCGTCGGTCTCGAGCTGTCCCCACGCCCAGCCTTCCTCCGTGGTCTCATAGACGGTGACGCGTTCGCCCAGTAGCGCCTCGGTGTCGAGGCGTGCGTCGTGCGCGGGACGGCGGCGCACGCTGATCTGCGGCTCGATCACTTGCCGGAACGTGCCTTCGACGAATTCTTTGGCCTCGACCTGGCCTTGCAGGTGCTTCGCGGCGCGTTCGGGCCGGAACGGATTGATGCGGGGATCGAGCGCGACCATGATTATCCTTTGCGCATGATCTTGTCCGAAAACCGGTTCCCACTTTTCGGGATCATGCGCTAGCCGTATTTTTCGGTGATCAGCGCGTGCAGCGCGCGCGCCGTCTGGCACTCGCCACCCTCCGGCCGGCCGGGCTTGGCAGACGGTGTCCAGGCGAAAATGTCGAAATGCACCCATACCTTGGCGTTGCTCACGAAGCGGCGCAGGAACAGCGCCGCAGTGATCGCGCCGCCCTGGCCGCCGAAGCTGACATTGTTGAGATCGGCAACCTTGGAATCGATCATCTGGTCGTAAGGCCGCCACAGCGGCAGCCGCCACACCGGATCGTTCTCGGCCGCGCCATGCCGGACGAGATCGGCCGCGATTGCGTCATCGTCGGTGAAGAAAGGCGGCACGTCCGGCCCGAGCGCGACGCGGGCCGCGCCGGTCAGCGTCGCGAAATCCACGATCAGCTCCGGCTTCTCCTCGTCGGCGAGCGCCAGCGCGTCCGCCAGAATGAGCCGCCCTTCGGCGTCGGTGTTGCCGATCTCGACAGTCAGGCCCTTGCGCGAACGATAGATGTCGCGCGGGCGGAAGCTGGTGCCGGATGTCGAATTTTCCACCGCCGGGATCAGAACGCGCAGCCGGATCTTGGCCTTGCGCGCGATCAGCATGTGCGCGAGCGCGAGCGCGGTCGCCGCGCCGCCCATGTCCTTTTTCATGTTGAGCATGCCGGCGTCGTTCTTCATGTCGAGACCGCCGGTGTCGAAGCAAACACCCTTGCCGACCAGCGTGATCTTCGGATCGCTCGTCTTGCCCCAGGTGATATCGATCAGCCGCGGTGCGCGCGGCGAGCTTGAGCCGACCGCCTGCACCAGCGGGAAATTCTTGGCAAGTTCGTCGCCCGCGACGACACGCATGGTTGCGCCGTGCGTCTTGGTCAATTGGCGCGCCGCGGCTTCGAGCTCCGCCGGTCCCATATCGTTCGACGGCGTGTTGATGAGATCGCGCGCGAGCGTCATGCCTTCGACGGTGCGCGTGAGCTCGTTGCCGTCGACGCCGTCCGGCACGACGAGCTTTATGTTGCGGTCCTGCGCCTTGCGGTAGCGGCCGTATTGATAGGCGCCGAGCGCGATGGCGAGAGCGGCGAGGCGCGCGTCGTGCGGCGCATTGGCAAAGCGGTAGGTGCCGGCCGGCAACAAGCCGGCGAGCGCGCCGGGACGAAACAGATCCCTGGCCGGATCGTCGGCGGCTTCGAGGCCGAACAGGACGCCGGCGAATTTTCCGTCGCCGCCGGAGAGCAGCAGGTAACGCCCCGCTTTCGGCTCGAAGCCGGCGTTACGCGCGAAAGCGCGCTCCTGGGCGTCCAGCTTCTTCAGCACCGCGTCGTGCGTCGCAGCGGTGACAAACCAGATCGGCACGGCATTGGCGGCTTGTCCGCCGGTCGCAAAGATCGGATGCATGATTACTCCGCGGCGTCGCGCATGGCCGGCTTGGGCGCGTAGCCGTCGCGCGTCTGCGGCAATTTCCAGCCCAGCATCTTGGAAGCGACCAGCGTGCGCAACACCTGCGCGGTGCCGCCGCCGATGGTGAACATGCGCACGTCGCGCGCCATCCTCTCCAAAGGAAGGTCTCGCGAATAGCCGCGCGCGCCGAAAAACTGCAAAGCGTCGTTGACGATCTTGATCGCGGTTTCGCCGGCGTGGATCTTCGCCTGCGCCGCCAGCATCGGATCCGGGAACGCGCTGCCGCCGGGTCCGCGCGAGCGCGCGGCGGCATAAAGCATCAGGCGCGAGGCGGTGAGCTGCGTCTGCATGTCGGCGAGCATCCATTGCAGGCCCTGGAATTCGGCGATCGGGCGGCCGAACTGCTCGCGCGTCTTCGCGAAATCGAGCGCAAGCTCGAGTGCACCGGCCGCGACGCCCATCGCCACGGTGCCGGCGCCGACGCGCTGGCTGTTGTAGGCGTTCATCAATTCGGCAAATCCGCGCCGGAAGCCGGACGGCGGCATCACCGCCATCGAGGCCGGCACCTCCATGTCCTCGAAGGCGAGCTCGCCTTCCGGCATGCCGCGCAGCCCCATCGTCCGTTCGCGGCGCACGGTCCGCAGTCCCTTGGTCTCGTCGCGCACCGCGAGGAAGCCGCCGACGCCGAGTTCTCCGCCGCGCTCGTCGAACACGCGCGCGAAAACGAGATGCAACTTCGAAACGCCGCCGCCGGTGATCCAATGCTTGCGGCCGTTGATGACGAACGTGTCGCCGCGCTTGTCGGCGCGCGTGGTCATCGCCATGGCGTCGGAGCCGGCCTCTGGTTCGGTGATGCAGATCGCGGGCTTGTCGCCGGCGAGCACAAGCTTGGCGGCGAGACGCTTCTGCTCGTCGCTGCCGTAGGCCATCACGGTCGAAATCGCGCCCATGTTGGTCTCGACCACGATGCGCGAGGTGACCGTGCAGGCCTTCGCCATTTCTTCGGCGACCAGCACGGCGTCGAGGAACGAGCGGCCCTGTCCGCCGAAAGCTTGCGGGATGGTCATGCCGGTGAAGCCGGCCTTGGCCAGCGCCTCGACGATGTCCCAGGGGTACTGCTCGTCGCGGTCGATGGCCGCGGCGCGCGGACGCACGACGCGGTCGGCAAAGGCGCGGGCGCGCGTCTGCAACTCGATTTCCTGCGGGGTGAGGCCGAGGTCCATGGGCCGGTCCAGACTACATGATTTTACGAGTTAACCAGCCGTTAGGGTTAACGTTTTATTGCTCGGGGAATCCCGCTGGATGCCTGCCGCCGGATGTCCATGGCTTTCACCCGCGCCCACGCCGCCCGCCTTCTCGCCTCCGCCGCCATCGCCGCGGTTCTGGCCGCGCCTGTCGGCGGCTGCACGACGACGGGAGACAGCATCACCGGCTCGCTCGGTACGAGCCAGCAGCCGCGCACGGAAGCCGACTGGCGCAGCTACGCCGCCACCTGGGGTGAGCGCTACCGGCGTGACACCGGCGATGCCGAAGCCGCCATGAACTACGCCCGCGCGCTGCGCGCGACCGGTGAGCGCGCGCAGGCGGCCGCCGTGCTCGAGCAGGCCTCGATCAAGAATCCGTCCAACAAGACATTACTCGGCGAGTACGGTCGGGCGCTTGCCGACATCGGCAGCTACAATCAGGCGCTTGAGGTCCTTGCCCGCGCGCATTCGCCCGATCAGCCGGATTGGCGCATTCTCAACGTGCAGGGCGCGGTGCTCGACCAGATGGGGCGGCACCAGGAAGCGCAGCGCTATTATTCGAGCGCGCTCAAGATCATTCCGAACGAGCCGTCGGTCCTGTCCAATCTCGGGCTCTCGTATGCGCTGACCAAGAACCTGAAGGCCGCCGAGGTCACGTTGCGCCGCGCGGTCGCCCAACCGAACGTGAAGCCCAAGGTGCGCCAGAACCTCGCCCTTGTGGTCGGCCTGCAAGGCCGGTTTGCCGAAGCCGAGAAGATCGCAAGCGCCGATCTGCCGGCGGACGAGGCCGCGGCCAATGTCGCCTACCTGCGGCAGATGCTGGCCGAGCAAAGCCAGGCCAAGAAATACGGCAAGGCGCGTGTGCCCGCGCCCGACACCGGCTCCTGATTCCAATTCGCGATTGAGCGACGGCCGCGTTCGCCAGCTGGCGGGCGTTACGGCTATTGCAGGCCGATGACCTTGATCGCGGCGGGGCCCAGAATGACGATGAACAGCACCGGCAGGAAGAACAGGATCATCGGCACGGTCAGCTTGGGCGGCAGGCCGGCGGCTTTCTTCTCGGCTTCCGCCATGCGCATGTCGCGGTTTTCCTGCGCCATCACGCGCAAGGTGCTGGCGAGCGGCGTGCCGTAGCGCTCCGCCTGCTGCAAGGCCATGCAGACCGATTTGACGCCTTCGAGATCGGTGCGCTTGGCGAGATTTTCGTAAGCCTGCCGGCGGTCGGGCAGATAAGAGAGCTCGGCGGTGGTCAGCGTGATTTCCTCGGCCAGCGCGACCGATTGCGCGCCGATTTCCTCGCTCACCTTCTTGAACGCCGCTTCGATCGACATACCGGATTCGACGCAGATCAGCAGCAGGTCGAGCGTGTCGGGGAAGGCGCGCTTGATCGACAATTGACGGCGCTGGATCTTGCTCTTGAGGAACATCCACGGCGCGTGCAGGCCGAGATAGCCGGCGAAAATGCACATCCCGAGCTTCACCACCAGCGGCTGATTGAAGTCAAGGATGACGAAGAGATAGACGACCGCCATCAGGAACGTGACGACCGGCATCACCATGCGAAAGAACAGGTAGGTCACGTACGGCGCATGGCCGCGGTAACCGGCCTGCACCAGCTTGAGGCGCGCTTGTTCCTGCCCGACCCATTTGCTCAGGTTGAAGCTGTCGACGATTTTCTGGACGTACTGTTTCGGCGATTGCCGCAGGTTGACCTTGGCGCCCTGGGCCAGGCGCTCGCGTTCGCGCTGGCGGATTTTCTCGCGCTCGATCGCGACCGCCTTCATGCGCTGGCCGAGCGTGTCGGATGACAACAGCGGCATCGCCAGAGTCAAAACCGTCGCGACCGCGGCGATGGCGGCGAACACCATCGTCAGCGTCTTGGTGTTGATTGCGTCGGTCAGGATCTCGAGCATAGCATCCGCTTAGAAATCGAAATTGATCATCTTCTTCATCACCATCACGCCCATGAACATCCAGACGAGCGCGCCGGCGAGCATCAGGCGGCCGAGCGGTTCGGTCCACAACAGCGAGATGTAGCTGGGGCTGGTGATGTAGACGAGAATCATCACGGCGACCGGCAAGCAGGCGATGATGCCCGCGGAAGCTTTCGCCTCCTGCGACATCGCCTGGATCTTCGCTTTCATCTTCTTGCGGTCGCGCAGGACGCGCGAAAGGTTGCCGAGCGCTTCGGACAGATTGCCGCCGGCCTTCTGCTGGATGCCGATGACGATGCCGAAGAAGTTGGCTTCCGGCAGCGGCATCATCTCGTAGAGCTTGCCGCAGGCCTCGCCGATCGGCAGGCCGACGGCTTGTGTCTCGACGATGGCGCGGAACTGCGATTTGACCGGCTCCTGGCCCTCGGCCACGATCATCTTGAGGCAGTCGAGCAGCGGCAGGCCGGCCTAGATGCCGCGCACGATGATGTCGACGGCATCGGGAAAGGCGTTGATGAACTGGTTTTCGCGCCGCTTGCGCAGGAACGCGAGCAGCCAATAGGGCAGGCCGAACGCGCCGGCAAAGCCGGCAGCCAGGGCCGGTATCAGGCCTGCGCCGGTAAACAGCACTGCGGTGAAGAAGGCGAGGCCGAGCGCGGCTGAAATGACGATGAATTTCTGCTTCGACCAGTCGAGTCCGGCGCGCGAGATGCGCGTCGCGAGCGATACGCGTTCCTTCTTGTGGCGCTCTTCGATCTGCTTGAGCGTGCCTTCGATTTCGTCGCGCCGCGACTTCTGCTGGTTGCGCTTGACGCGCGCGACCGGTTCCGGCCGCGCGACGCTGGCGACGCGCTTCTCGGCGTTCCGCTCGCCGGAGAGGATCGGGTAGACGAAGACCCACGTGACGCCGCCGACCGCGACGGTAGCCAGGAAGAACAGGGCGATCGCTTGCATTTCCGTTCCTACGTCATGCCTGCGCGTTGGCGGCTTCCGCCGCGTCGAGCGCCGCTGCAAGACGCTGCTCTTCGCCGTAGTAGCGGGCGCGATCCCAGAAGCGCGGACGGCCGATGCCGGTCGAGCGGTGACGGCCGATGATGTTGCCGTTCGCGTCCTCGCCGGTCATGTCGTAGACGAACAGGTCCTGGGTGATGATGACGTCGCCTTCCATGCCCATCACTTCGGTGATGTGGGTGATGCGGCGCGAACCGTCGCGCAGGCGCGCGGCCTGGATCACGACGTCGACGGAAGCGACGATCATCTCGCGGATGGTCTTCGACGGCAGCGAAAAGCCGCCCATGGTGATCATCGATTCGAGACGGGAGAGCGCCTCGCGCGGATTGTTGGCGTGCAGCGTGCCCATCGAGCCGTCGTGGCCCGTGTTCATCGCCTGCAGCAGGTCGAACGCCTCGGGTCCGCGCACTTCGCCGACGATGATGCGTTCAGGACGCATGCGCAGGCAGTTGCGCACGAGGTCGCGCATGGTGACCTGGCCTTCGCCTTCGAGGTTCGGCGGACGCGTTTCGAGGCGGACCACGTGCGGCTGCTGCAGCTGCAATTCGGCCGCGTCCTCGCAGGTAATGATGCGCTCGTCGTCGTCGATGAACTGCGTGAGGCAGTTGAGCAGCGTGGTCTTGCCGGAGCCGGTGCCGCCGGAGACCAGCGTATTCACGCGCGTGCGGCCGATGATGCGCAGGATTTCCGCGCCCTGCGGCGTGATAGTGCCGAATTTGACGAGCTGGTCGAGCGTCAGCTTGTCTTTCTTGAACTTGCGGATGGTGAGCGCGGGTCCGTCGATCGCAAGCGGCGGCACGATCGCATTGACGCGGCTGCCGTCGGGCAGGCGCGCGTCGCAGATGGGCGAGGCTTCGTCGACGCGGCGGCCGATCTGGCTGACGATGCGCTGGCAGATGTTGAGGAGCTGCTGGTTGTCGCGGAAGCGGATGCCGGTCTTCTGAATCTTGCCCGCGACTTCGATGTAAACCGTACCGGAGCCGTTGACCATGATGTCGGCGATGTCGTCGCGCGACAACAGCGGCTCGAGCGGTCCGAAGCCCAGCACGTCGTTGCAGATGTCGTCGAGCAGCTCTTCCTGCTCTGAGATCGACATCACGATGTTCTTGATCGCGATGATCTCGTTGACGATGTCGCGAATTTCCTCGCGCGCCGAGTCCGGGTCGAGGCGCGCGAGCTGCGCGAGGTCGATCGCCTCGATCAGCGCGCCGAAAATGGTGCCCTTGGTTTCGTAATAAGTGTCGGATCGCCGGGAATCGACCGCCGTGGGCGCCGCTATGGTCTGGGCTGGCGGCCGTGCCGGCGGCGCCGGCGGCGGCGCAGGACGAACGGTATTCGGCGGCGGCGCCGCGGCCGGGC
>DASZVZ010000106.1:0-44111 GCA_035546875.1 Pseudolabrys sp. | reverse complement strand
AAGAGGGCGTATCCCGCGCCGTCCAAAGAACAGGGATGCTGGCGCTTGGCTGTTTGAAATTTTGACCGGCGCGCGCGACAGATGGCGCAAGCGCGCTTTGCCGTCCGCTACGCCAGCTCCCGCACGCGCGCGCCATGCGCGATCGTCCGCGGCGCCTTGTTGAGGCTATCGATCGCAATGCCCGCCGCAGCCTTGTAGCCGGCCATGAAGGCGTCGCGTTCCTGCGGCGGGATCACGTCGTCGATGTTGTCGAACGTGCCGCCGCAGCGCTCGTCCACCATGTTGAGCAGGCCGAACGGCCCCGCGCCGCGATTGCGCAGCACCACCTGCGAGATCGGCCCGCAGAATTTCCCGTCGAAGGCCGCGAACGCGTCCGGCGTCACGCCATGCTCGACCATCGCCGCGCCGAGCGCGCGCGCGTCGACGATCGCCTGGCTGCCGCCGTTCGAGCCGGTCGGATACATCGGATGCGCCGCGTCGCCGATCAGCAGGACAGGGCCGTCCTGCCAGGTCGGCACCGGATCGCGGTCGATCATCGGATTCTCGAACGCACTGTCGGCCTCGCGCAGCATCGCCGGGACATCGAGCCAGTCCCACACCCAGCCGTCGAAGTGATGCGCGAAGTCGGAAATCGCGACCTGGCGGAACCAGCCGCTCTGCTTCCAGCCTTCGCGGTTGTCCATCGTCACCTCGGCGATCCAGTTGATGATCGAGAGGCCGGTCGCCGGATCCGGATGCGAGATCGGATAGAAGACCACGCGCTGGCGGTGCGTGCCGAGCCCGACGAACGAAGCACCGGAACGGATCGGCTTGCCCCAGGTGGTGCCGCGCCACATCACCGCGCCGCCCCAGTGGATCGGCGGCTGGTCGGGATGCATCTGCGCGCGGATCGCGGAATGGATTCCGTCGGCGCCGATGAGGAGCGCGCCCGTCGCGTGCGTGGTCGTGCCGTCCGCGCGCTCGATCAGCGCGGTCACGCTGCCGTCGGCGTTCTTGCGGTAGCCGTTCACGCGATGGCCGAGCCGCACCGTGCCGCGTCCGGCGCGCGCGACGAGCTTGTCGTGCAGCAGCATGTGGAAGAGGCCGCGGTGCACGGCGTATTGCGGCCAGTTGTAGCCGGCGAGCAGGCCGCGCGGCTCGGAATAGACGTCGTTGCCGTTCAAGCCCACCAGCGCCCATTCCTTCGCCGGCAGGCCGACGCGGTCGAGATCGGCCTGCGTGATGCCGAGGTCGTAGAGCTCGCGCACGGCGTTCGGCTGCATGTTGATGCCGACGCCGAGCGGGCGCATCTCGCGCGCCGCCTCATAGACGACGCACGGCACGCCGATCTGGTGCAGCGTCAGCGCCGCCGCCAGGCCGCCGATACCGCCGCCCGCGATGATGACTGGATAGTCCGCCAAGGCCCTGTAATCCGATGTACGAAAATCCCCGAAATTCATTACCCGGCGGGCGAGGGGTGAGGCAAGCCTTGCCGGGGCCGGCGCCAGCCCGGGCGCGTTTTTCCTTGCCGTTATGGCGATATCGGGCGAGAGAATGCAGCCGAAGCCGTCCTAGGACAGCGATGGAGAATTGCCTTGCCTCTTCGTACCGGACTTATCGCGCTCGCTTCGCTCGCTCTCGCGCTTGTCGTTGCGCCGCTTGTGCCCACCCACGCC
The DNA here is from genome assembly GCA_035546875.1 of Pseudolabrys sp. Classification (GTDB taxonomy): domain Bacteria; phylum Pseudomonadota; class Alphaproteobacteria; order Rhizobiales; family Xanthobacteraceae; genus Pseudolabrys. The sequence continues at coordinate 42,456 of DASZVZ010000106.1, read as the reverse complement.
CAGACAGGAAAACGCATGACCACAGCCTCCGGCCTCCAGATCATCGACACCACGGTCGGCACCGGCCCGTCGCCGAAGCGCGGGCAGACCGTCGAGGTGCATTACACCGGCTGGCTCTACGAGAACGGGACGAAGGGCGCGAAATTCGATTCATCGGTCGACCGCAACGAGCCGTTCGACTTTCCGCTCGGCATGGGCCGCGTCATCAAGGGCTGGGACGAGGGCGTCGCCAGCATGAAGGTCGGCGGCAAGCGCACGCTCATCATCCCGCCCGCGCTCGGTTACGGCGCGCGCGGCGCCGGCGGCGTCATCCCGCCGAACGCGACGCTGATGTTCGACGTCGAGCTGCTCGGTGTGAAATAGGGTGCCGCGTCGTACTCAACATGTCGTCACCGGGCCTGTCCCGGTGACCCCGCTTAGGAAGGCATTGCGTTCTCAAGCGGGATTGCCAGGTCAAGTCCGGCAATGACAGAAAGGGTGACGCCTTCGTTGAGCGAGGAGCAACGCGAATGCCCAAAGCCTATTTCATGGTGCGCGCGGTCGTGACGGACGAGCTGCGCGACAAGTTCGATCGCTGGTATTCGGCCGATCATCTGCCCTGGGCCTGCCGCGAATTCAAATGCGAGAAGGCGTGGCGTTTCTGGAGCACGGCGGAGAAGGGCGTGCACTACGCGGTCTATGCGTTCGCCGATCAGGCGCATCTCGACACGGCGATGAAGTCGCCGGGGCTCAAGGACATGATCGCTGATTTCGACCGCTCATGGCCGTCCGGTGTCACGCGCACGCGCGACCTGCTTACCCTCGCCGAGGAGCGGGCGGGGTAGTCCGTCGGCCGTATCTGTGAACTGTCGTCCCCGCGAAAGCGGGACCCGGTAATCCCCCTGCCGGCGACAATCGCAAACGCCAACGATTACTGGATCATTCGCCGGCGCGGATGATGACGACCGTTCTCGGCGGCGGCCGCCTGCGGCGCTTCACTGCTTCAGCGAGTGATACACCACGCGCATGAAGTTCTTCGCCGCCTGCTCGTTGGCCGCATATGTGGCGTCGAAATCCGCGAAAGGCTTCGCCGCATAGACGTCGTCCTCGCTCTTGCCGTCGGCGATCAGCTTTGCCATGCGCTCGCGCGCGCTTTTGAGCATCGCGTTGAACGCCGCAAGCTCCGCCTTCGTCGCGAGCGGGCCGTGGCCGGGCACGATCTTGCTCTGGTCGTTGGTGAGCGCGAGATAGGCATCCGTCGCCTTGATCATGCCGTCGATCGAGCCGCCGTTCATCCAGTCGATATTGGCGTAGCGGCCGTTGGTGAACGTGTCGCCGGTCGAGAGCACATTGGCGTCGGCGAAATAGACGTACGTATCGCCGCCGGTGTGCGCGTTCGCGGGATGTTTCAGCACCGCCTTGCGGCCTTTGACTTCCAGCACCGGACCGGTGTCGCCGTCATAGGTCAGCTTCGGCAATGCCTCGGGCGCTACCGGCGGAAATTTGATGCCGGTGGTGTTGCTGGTTGTGCCGGCCGCGAGCATGTTGCGCTCGTTGATATTGGCGACGACGGTTGCGCCGTCTTTCGTGAACGGGCCGTTGCCGCCGGTGTGATCGCCGTGGTGGTGCGTGTTGACGAGATACTTGATCGGCTGCGTGGACACTGCCGCGATCGCCGCCTTGAGCTTGTCGTGCATCGGCGCGTGCTGGCCGTCGACCATGATGATGCCGTCGTCGCCGACCGCGACCGTCACGTTTCCGCTGATGCCGTTCGACAGCATGTAGGTGCGATGGCCGAGGTCGACGGTCGTCACCGACACCTTCGACCAGTCCGGCCCGACTGGCGGCGTTGGTTGGCCTTGCGCGTTAGCCGCGCCGGCAAAGCAGATGAAGGCGGCGCTAAATGCGAGTGTCGCAAGCCGAGACATGACATCCTCCTTGAGAGACGGTGCAAGCCTCGCAAGCAAACAGCGGCAAGTCGCGTATATTCCGCGCAAAAAAAAGCTCAGCGCCAGCCGCCGCCGCCGTTCACGTAGACCGTGTCCGCCGTCATGAACGGGCAGGCGTCCGAGCACATGAACAACACTAACTCGCCGATCTCTTCCGCCTCGCCGAAGCGCCCCATCGGGATGTCGTCGAGGAAGCGTTTGAGCAGTTCGGGGGAGGAAGCCGCCGCTGCCGCGAACGCCGTCCTCACCGGGCCCGGTGAGATAGACAGGCAGCGGATGTTGTCCTTGGCGAATTCGCGCGCCACGCCGAGCGTCATCGTGTTCACCGCGCCTTTTGCCGCCGCGTAGTGCACCGAGGAACCAGGCCCGCCGCGTTTGACCGCCATGCTCGCCACATTGACGATCACGCCGCCGCCGTTCTTGAGCATGTGAGGGATTACCGCCTGCATGGCGTAGAACGTGCCCTTGAAGTTGAGATCGAAGGCGCGGTCGATCAGGTCGTCGTCGATCTCGAGGAATTTCGCGCGCTTGAGCGCCGCGCCTGCCGAGTTGAACAGGAAATCGACGCGGCCGAAGCCGTCGATCGCAAGCTGGACCATATCGTCGACGGCGGCGCGTTTGGTGACATCGATGGTAAGTGCCAACGCCTGGCTGCCGATGGCGTTGATCTTTTCGACCGTTTCCTCGACACCCTTCTCGTTGATGTCGGCGCACACGACGTTGGCGCCCTCGCGCGCGAAGATCAGCGCGGTGGCGCGGCCGATGCCGCTTGCCGCGCCGGTGATGACGATGGTCTTCCCTTTGAAATAGTCCGGCGTCTTCGGCATGGCCTGATTTACTCCCCCGTGCGGCTCACGATATTGGGCGTTTCACGCATTGCGGCGCGAGTGTATAATTTAAACCTATTGCGGGGCGAGATGATGTTCGAAAAAATCGGCGGATCCATAGCGGTCGCGCGCGCCGCGCTGCTTATATGCGCGGTTGCTTTTGCCGCCGCGCCGGCCGCGGCCGAACTCGTGAACGAGAATCTCCTGGTTGCGGTGCCCGACGGCTACAAGGTCGATTTCAGCGAAAAATCGGCCAAGATGATGATGCAGGAAATGGTCCCGGCCGCCGAAAACGTGCACGGCTGGACCGAAATGGTCACCGTGCAGATTTTCTATAATTTCAAAGTGCCGCTCGACACGTTTCGCGCCGGCAACGAAAAGCTCTGGGGCGAGGCTTGCCCACACAGTATTTTCAACGACGTCGCGAGCGTCACCGAGAACGGCTACCCGGCGCTGATCTGGCTGCAGACCTGTCCGCTCAACAGCGAAACAGGCAAGCCGGAAATCACTTTCTTCAAGGCAATCCAGGGCAAGGACAGCCTTTACCTGGTGCAGAAAGCCTTCAAGTTTCAGCCGAGCAAACAGCAGATCGTCACCTGGGTGCAGTACTTGAAGAAGGTCTCGGTCTGCGACTCGCGCCTGCCGGAACGGCGCTGCCCCGCGACCAAGGACTAGCGTTCCGCCACCACGCGGTTGCGTAGCGTACCGATCCCGGTGATTTCGATTTCGACCGTGTCGCCGGGCCGGATATTTTGCGGCAAGCCGTCGGTGCCCATCCACATCACGTCGCCGGCTTCGATGGTGCAATATTTCGACACCTCCGCGATATAGGCCGCCGTGTCGAAAATCATGTTGTTGGTGGCGAAGCGGTCGGTCTCCGCGCCGTTGACGCGGATAATGGTCTGCATGTCGGCGGGATCGAGGCCCGTCACGATCCACGGGCCCATCGGCTTGAACGTGTCGGCGTTCTTGGCGCGCCACAGCGTGCGGTCGCTCGCCTGCCAGCTCCGCTCGCTCACGTCGTTGCCGATGGTCCAGCCGAATACGTAGTCGAGCGCATTCTCGCGCGAGACCTTGCGGCAGCGTTTGCCGAACACGGCGACGAGCTCGCCCTCGTACTGGAATTGCTCGCCGGCATCCGCCGGCTTCACGATGTCTTCCTCGTGCGCGATTAGCGCGTTGTTGGCGCGGTAGCCGATGTCAGGCCGCTTGGGGAAGGAGGGTTCGGTGCCGCGCTTTGCCGCCATCTTGCGCACATGGTCGGCATAGTTGACGCCGACGCAGAAAAACGTTTGCGGCACGGCCGGGATCAGCAGCTTCACACTCTTGAGCGGGAAGGTGCGGGTGGTGCGCTTGTGCGCGCCGAACGGACTACCCTCGACCGCGACCACCGTCTCGTTTTCGATCAAGCCGTAGCTCGGCTTGCCGTCCCGTTCGAAGCGGCACCATGTCGTCATTGCAAGTCCCCGCATTTCGTTCGACGGACCGGACCATACTACGGGCGGAACCGGTTTGTGCTAAATGTCCGCCGCAAAGCCTTGCCAGGAGAGGTTGCGATGGCCACAGCCCCGATTGAATACGCCGATGCTTCGCCCGCCGTGCGCGCGGTGTTCGACGACATCAAGAAGACCCGCAATGTGCCGGACGTGAACAATTTCTGGAAATATCTGGCGCGCGATCCGGTGACGCTCAGGCGCACCTGGGAAAGCATCAAGGAGATCATGGCGCCCGGCGCGCTCGATCCGCTGACGAAGGAGATGATCTATCTCGCGGTCAGCGTCACCAATGGCTGCGGCTATTGCATCGCCAGCCATTCCGCGGCCGCCCGCAAGGCCGGCATGAGCGAAGCCATGTTCGCGGAGGTCATGGCCGTCACCGGAATGGCCAATGAAACCAACCGGCTCGCCAACGGCTACCGGGTTCCCGTCGATGCGGCATTCGGGCCTTAAGCAAAATATTGCGAAGCGGCGCCCGGCCATGACAAGATAACCAAAAGGGCGGCAAGCCCTTCCGGGGGAGAATGCGCATGCCTGACTATCCGCTCGTCAACAAATTGCTGTGTGTCGCATTGGTCGCGGCGCTCATGCTGCCGCTCGGCCGCATGATCTTTCCGCACCTCGGCGACAGCCTGAGCGGCATGCAATTCGAGGCGATCGAGGCGGTGGTCAGCGCGTCCCTCGGCTTCGGCCTTTATTCGCTGTTCGGCTGATCTCAGGCGCTACTGCGATTTTTGCCGGGCGCCGTTCGGTTGCTGTTGCTGCACATTGCTCGGCTGCGCGCCATTTTGTTGCGGCGCCGGTTTCCGCTGCGGACTGGCGTTCTGATCGCCGCCGCCCTGGCCGGTGGTCTGACTGCCGCCGGGCGCTTGCGCGGCGTTCTGCTGGATCGACTTCTCGGCATTGTTCTGCTGCTGGTTCGCCTGCTGCGGCTTGTTGCCGCTCGCCTGTTTGGCGGGCTGCTGTTTCTGATTGCCCTGTTGCGAATTGGACTGCTGCTGATTGCCGGCGGGCGGAGTGGACCGGCCGGTCTCGCCCTGCTGAGGCGTTGAAGGCTGCGTCGCCTGCGGCGTGGCTTCTGTTGTCGCCGCAGTCTGCTGCTCGCCCGCATTTTCGTCGCGCTGATTGCTCAAGCCGTAGAAGAACACGGCGAGAATGAACACGGCCGCAATCGCGGTCGCGGCGATCTGCAAGCCGCTGGCGCGATCTTCCGCCGGTTCCATCCGCGGGCGCTGGTAGGGGATTCGCGTGGGCATGATGTGCCTCGCAACGGTTGGGATGTTCGCAACGTCAACTTGTGACGAAATCGATTGGTTCCCCCGTTCATAGCGGCGGTGCGATGCGTCATCGAGACGGCTTGGCCTGAAACGTTCCCGCGCGTTTATTCCGCATCTCCTCAACGATTTTTACTTGCAGGCGGCGGGCCGCCGACCTTGTCCCAAATGGCGGCGCGGCGGCAGAATCCCGGCAAGGCGGGATTTGGCCGCCGCTATTCAGGAGGAAGTCATGGGCGGAATGAGGACAATGACGCTCGCGCTTTTTTCCGCGCTTGCGTTGGCCGGCATGAATTTAGCCTGGGCGCAGACGTCGTCGCCGCCGGGCGCGAAGGTTTACATCATCAACATCCAGGACGGCGCGGCGGTGAAAAGCCCGTTTCTGGTGCAGTTCGGCATGTCCGGAATGGGCGTCGCGCCGGCCGGCGTCGAAAAGCCCAATACCGGACATCATCATCTCGTGATCGACGCAACGCTCACGGAAGAAGAAATGCAAGCACCGGTCACGGTCGACGAGAAGCACGTGCATTTCGGCGCCGGTCAAACCGAAGCGATGGTGACGCTGCCGCCGGGCAAGCATACCTTGCAGCTCGTACTCGGCGACTGGTCGCATATTCCGCACAAGCCTGCGGTGATGTCGAAGCCGATTACCGTAACCGTGCAATAGACTACCGATTGGAAATCGAAACAGCGGCCGACGTGCGCCGGCCGCTGTCGTCATTCCAGAGGCGCGTCAGCCGCCGTACGAAATGCCACCCATGCGCATGCGCAGGCCGACGCCGCCGATGACGAGACGCGACAGCATTTCCATGTCCTTCGGCATATTGCGCCGCCACACATCGAGCAGCAGGGCGATGCGCACGTCGTCGCTGCGATTCCACACTTCGTGCGGATAGGTGTCGTCCCACAGCAAGGTCTCGCCGTCGGCGAGACGATATTCTTCGCCGTCGACGTCCATCACGCAGGCCGGCCGCCCGTCGGCGTCGCTCGGCATCGACAGCATCAGATGGAAGCGCAGGATGCCGCGGAACGGGCCCCGATGCCGCGGCAGGTGCTTGCCGGGCGCGAGAAACGACAGCACGCAGGAGACGATCTCCGGCTGGTCCTCGATCAGCGCAGCGATCGTGGGGCAGCGCTTCACGTTCTGCTCGATCTCGACGCCGTAGGCTTTCAGGATGAACATGCGCCAGTCGCGCCCGTCCGTCGCGGATATGTCGGACTGCGCGCCCATGATCTCGTGGAAGCGCGGCACCTTGTCGAGATTGTCGCGGATCGTCAGCGCGTCGCGCCGGATGTCCTGCCAGCGGTCGGTGAAACGCTTGGCGTCGGGAAAATAGATGGCCGGATCAAGCGTGGCCGGCGTGTCGATCCGCCTATCGTAGATCGTGCGGACGACGTCGCAAGCGCGGTCGTACAAACCCAAGTCTGTTTCCCCCTCGAGCCCGTGTCCCCAGCGGCAACGATAAGCGCGCCGGTTGCGGCGCGTCCAGTAAGTATCCCATAAATAGGCCCGCCGGGGCAGGGCGTCACGCGCGGGCTGCCATGCGCAAAAGCGCAAGCCAGCGTGGCTTGCCAATGCTATAGCCGCTGACGATTCACGCGGGCCGGTATTTGTCCCCAGAGAAATTGCAATGCGTCTGAGCTCCCTCGCGGTCGCCGCGGCGCCGGTCCTGTTCGTACTGCTGTGGAGCACCGGCTTCATCGGCGCGAAATTCGGCATGCCCTATGCCGAGCCGATGACTTTCCTCGCAGTGCGCATGCTGTGCGTGGTTGTGCTGCAAGGCATCATCGCCTGGGCGAGCATGGCGCGCTGGCCAAACGCGCAGGAGACTGTGCACAGCATGGTCGCCGGTTCGCTTGTGCACGGGCTCTATCTCGGCGGTGTGTTTCTCGCCATTGGTCAGGGCGTGCCGGCGGGCATATCGGCGTTGATCCCCGGGCTGCAGCCGATCCTCGCGGCCACCATCGCCAACCGTTGGCTGGGCGAGAAGGTGAGCGGTGTGCAATGGCTCGGCCTTGCACTCGGGCTCGCCGGCGTCGTGCTTGTGCTGCATGACCGCACGATCACAGGTGCCGGGTCATGGATCGGTTGGACCGCGAGCTTTGCCTCCCTGATCGGGATTGCGCTTGGCACGCTCTATCAGAAGCGCTTTTGCGGCGGCATCGACTGGCGCACCGGAAATTTCGTGCAGTATCTGACCGCCGAGGCGATGTTTTGGATCGCCGCTTTCCTTTTCGAGACGCGGATAATCCACTGGACCGGCGAGTTCGTCTTCGCGATTGCGTGGCTGACGATCGTGCTGTCGATCGGGGCGGTGACGCTGATGTACTGGCTGATCCGCCGCTCGGCGGCGACCGGCTTTTCCAGCCTGTTCTACCTGGTGCCGGCGGTGACCGCGCTGTTTGCCTACCTGTTGTTCGGCGAAAAGCTCGACGTGCTGTCGATCAGCGGTATGCTGGTCTGCGCGGTGGGCGTGTTCGTGGTCAGCCGCGGAGCGGCAAATGCGGCCGCGGCGTCGGCTGCGGGAAAATAACGCCGTTATTTCTCGCGCCGGTCGAGCACCATCTGCGTTTGCGTCACGATCGCCGCAAGCTTGCCGTCACCGCGCGTGATACGCGTCTGCCACACCATCGTGCTGCGCCCGCGGTGCAGTGCCGTGCACTCGGCCTTGGCCGTGTCGCCGATCGGGATGCCGGCGAAAAAATTGGTCTTGCTTTCGATCGTCGTCGTCGCCTGACCCGGCCTCAGGTTGGCGGTGGTGGCGGTGCCGCCGAGACTGTCGGCGAACGACATGATGGCGCCGCCGTGCATGATGCCGTGGCGATTGTTGAACTCCTCCCGCGCATAAATCTCGGCGGTCACGCGTTCGGGCGAGACGTGCGTGACCTTGATGCCCAGGAACTGGGCGAAGGGCGGTTGTTTTTCGGCGTCTTCCATCATGGCAATCGCTCCAGCCGGTGCGTCAGAAAAGCAAAAGGGCGCGGGGAAGGCCCGCGCCCTTGTGGCATAAACTGTGCCGTCCGTCAGCCGCGCGGCTGCGGCACCACGCGGATGTACGGCTTCGGCGATTTCCAGCCCTGCGGATAGAGCTTCTTCGCCTCGTCCTCGGTGATCGCGCCGCCGAGGATGACGTCCTCGCCTTGTTTCCAGTTCGCCGGCGTCGACACGCGATGCTTGGCGGTGAGCTGGAGCGAGTCGAGCACGCGCAGCACTTCGTCGAAGTTGCGCCCGGTCGACATCGGGTAGACAAGGATCAGCTTGATCTTCTTGTCCGGGCCGACGATGAAGACATTGCGCACCGTCTGGTTGTCGTTGGGCGTGCGGCCCTCCGACGTTCCGCTGGTCGAGGCCGGCAGCATGCCGTAGGCCTTCGAGATCTTGAGATCGGTGTCGCCGATCATCGGATAGTTCGGAGCCGTGCCGGTGACATCCTTGATGTCCTGGCCCCACTTCTTGTGATTGTCGACCGGATCGACCGAGAGGCCGATGATCTTGGTGTTGCGCTTGTCGAATTCCGGCTTCAGTCGCGCCATGGTGCCGAGTTCCGTGGTGCATACCGGCGTGAAATCCTTCGGGTGCGAGAACAGCACGCCCCACGAATTGCCCAACCACTCGTGAAAGCGGATTTTTCCTTCCGTGGTTTCCGCCTCAAAATCCGGGGCGGTGTCGTTAATTGCCAATGCCATGACCTATCCCTCCAAACTTGCTCAGCTTTCACTAATGACGCTGAAATCAGGCTTTCAATATAGGCATCCGGGCCAAGCCGGGATAGGGAGCCCGCAAAAGAGTATCGATGGCCTACCGCCTTGCGCGCGCGTAAAACAAGACTTCGGCGGCAGGAGCGTGAAAGGAAAGGATTTTTCGCTCAACCGGGCCGCTTTGCTAGATAGGGCGGCAACAAGACAGTAATGTTGCCAAACCGTCGAATCCGCGGCAAATCGCAAAGGCACAAGTCACCTCCCGCATGTTCAAGCGTATCCTGATTGCCAACCGCGGCGAGATCGCCTGCCGGATCGTCAAAACCGCACGCCGAATGGGTATCGAGACGGTCGCCGTCTATTCGGAGGCCGACCGCGACGCCTTGCATGTGGCGATGGCTGATGAGGCAGTGCCCATCGGTCCGCCCGCGGCTGCCGAAAGCTATCTCTCCATCGAGAAGATCGTCGCCGCCTGCAAGGCGACCGGCGCGCAGGCGGTGCATCCCGGCTACGGCTTCCTTTCCGAGCGTGAGGCATTTCCGAAAGCGCTCGAAGCGGCAGGCATCGTGTTCATCGGGCCGAACGCCAAGGCCATCGCCGCAATGGGCGACAAGATCGAATCGAAGAAGGCGGCGGCCGCGGCGAAAGTCTCGACCGTGCCCGGCCATCTCGGAGTCATCGAAAACGAAGTCGAGGCGATCCGCATCGCCGAGGAGATCGGCTATCCGGTGATGATCAAGGCGTCTGCCGGCGGCGGCGGAAAGGGGATGCGTATCGCCTTCGACAAATCCGAAGTCGCGGAAGGCTTCGTGCGCGCGCGCTCGGAAGCGAAATCATCCTTCGGCGACGACCGCGTGTTCATCGAGAAGTTCATCACCGATCCGCGCCACATCGAAATCCAGGTGCTCGGCGACAAGCACGGCAATGTCCTCTATCTCGGCGAGCGCGAGTGCTCGATCCAGCGCCGCAACCAGAAAGTCGTCGAGGAAGCGCCGTCGCCGCTGCTCGACGAGGCGACGCGCAAAAAGATGGGCGAGCAGGCGGTCGCGCTGGCGAAAGCCGTCGGCTACGACAGCGCGGGCACGGTCGAGTTCGTCGCTGGACAGGACAGGAGCTTCTACTTCCTGGAGATGAACACGCGGCTCCAGGTCGAGCATCCGGTGACCGAGCTTGTCACCGGCATCGATCTCGTCGAGCAGATGATCCGCGTCGCCGCCGGCGAGAAGCTTGCGCTCCGGCAGAGCGACGTGACGCTTACCGGTTGGGCGGTCGAGACGCGCATTTACGCCGAGGACCCGTACCGCAACTTCTTGCCGTCGATCGGCCGGCTCACGCGCTACCGCCCGCCCGCCGAGCGCAGCGAGAACGGCGTCACGGTGCGCAACGACACCGGCGTGGAAGAGGGCGGTGAGATTTCGCTCTATTACGATCCGATGATCGCCAAGCTCGTGACGCACGCGGCGACGCGCAGCGCCGCGATCGACGCGCAAGCCGACGCGCTCGATGCATTCGTCATCGACGGCATCCGCCACAACATTCCCTTTCTCGCCGCGGTGATGGCGAAGCCGCGCTGGCGCTCCGGCAAGCTGTCGACCGGTTTCATCTCGGAGGAATTTCCCGACGGCTTCCACGGAATTGCGCCGCAAGGTGAGGAAGCGGAAATGCTCGCCGCGGTTGCTGCCGCAATTGATCATGTCGCTGGGGAGCGCAAGCGGCGCATTTCCGGCCAGATGAACGGCCGCATGGTGACGCGCGAGAGCCAGCGCGCGGTCTGGCTGAACGAAGTCGAACACCGGCTGGAGATCGCGCGCGACGATGGCGGCCTCGCCGTACGGTTCGGCAAAGGCAAAAGCCGGCGCCTGCAATCGGATTGGAGGCCGGGCCAGCCGCTCTGGTCCGGGACCGTCGACGGCAAGAAGATTGCCGTGCAGGTGCGTACGGTCCCGAACGGCTTTGCGCTTTCCCACCGCGGCGTCGAGACAAGGGCCTACGTCTACACCGCGCGTGAGGCCGGCTATGCGCGGCTTATGCCGGAGAAAAAGGCGACCGACAGCGGCAAACAAGTGCGTTGTCCAATGCCGGGTCTGGTGGTTTCGATCGCGGTCAAGGAAGGCCAGGAGGTCAAGGCGGGCGAAACCGTCGCCGTGGTCGAGGCGATGAAGATGGAGAATGTGCTGCGCGCCGAGATCGATGGAACCGTAAAGAAGATCAACGCCAAGCCCGGCGACAGTCTTGCGGTCGATGCGGTGATTCTCGAATTCGCCTGACAGGAACAGAGCGCCCGATCAAACGTTCGCCCTGCAACTAATCCTGCGAAAGGGCGAGTTCCATGTCCGTTCAGACCGAGCCGGTTCAACAACAGAACCGGCAGCCCGGCCGCGAAAGCGAGATGCGGCCGCAACCCAAGTTCATGCCGAAATATCCCGGCGTCGGGAAACTCAAGGGCAAGGTGGCGATCATTACCGGCGGCGACAGCGGTATCGGCCGCGCCGTCGCAGTCGCCATGGCGCGCGAAGGCGCGCGCATCGCCGTCGTCTATCTCAACGAGCACAAGGACGCCAACACGACCCGCGACCTGGTGCGGGCGGAGGGCAGCGACGCCCTTCTTCTCGCCGGCGACGTTGGCGATGAAGCCTTCTGCGAGGCCGCGATTGAGTCCACGATCGAGCAGTTCGACCGTATCGATATCCTGGTTAACAATGCCGGCGAGCAGCATGAAACCGAGGACTTGCGCGAGATCGAGGCCGCCCAGATCGAACGCACCTTCCGCACCAACATCTTCAGTTTCTTCTTCATGGCCAAGCACGCGCTCAAGCACATGAAAAAGGGTGGTTCGATTATCAATACGGCATCGATCACCGCCTACCAGGGGCACAAGACGTTGCTCGACTATTCGGCCACCAAAGGCGCGATCGTGACCTTTACGCGCTCGCTCTCGGAAGCGCTCATCGAGGAGGGCATACGCGTCAACGCGGTCGCGCCCGGTCCGATCTGGACACCGCTCATTCCGGCATCATTCGACGCGAAACATGTTTCCAGGCACGGTTCCGCCGCTCCGATGGAGCGTCCCGGCGAGCCGAATGAGGTCGCGCCTTGCTATGTGTTTCTCGCGAGCGAAGACGCGTCCTACATCAGCGGGCAGGTGCTGCATCCGAACGGCGGCAGCGTGGTCGGCTCATAGGAACCGGAGCAATCGCCGCCGCGTTGATGGCTGACACAGGGAGGCCAGCATGGCGCCGAAATCGAAACAGCCGCGACGCGACCGGCCGACGAACCCGGATGAGTTGCCGAGCGATCTGCGTCGCAACGACCAGCGGGAAACGCCGCCGGACTCGTTGCCTGAGACCGACGAGGACATTCCGATATCCGGACAAAGCCCCTCGCCGGACGGCGGCGTCGAAGAGCATCCGATCCACGACGAGCCGGAGGAGGATTTTACCCCCGGCGACTACGAGCGGCAGATCGACGACGTGGCACGCGCGCGCCGTGGACGGACCGGCGAGAAGCCCTGACGGGAGGCGCGGCGTTTGCTAAAGCGGGGGCGATGACCCTCTATTTTGCATACGGTTCGAACATGAGCCGGGTGGCGATGAAACGGCGCTGTCCGCAGGCGCGTGCGCTCGGCGTCGCGACGCTTGCCGGATGGCGCTTCATCGTGACGCTCGACGGTTATGCCTCGGTGGTGCGCGCGGCGGGCAGCGAGGTCATCGGTGTCCTGTGGGATTTGACCGCGCGCGATCTCGCCGCGCTCAACGCCTACGAAAGCGTCGACAGCAAGCTCTACGGCCGCCGCCGTCTGGTGGTCCGTCACGACGGCGAGGCGAAGTCCGTGCTGGTCTATGTCGCGCGGCGCAGCGAGGAAGGCCGCGCGCGGCCGGGCTACATGGAAATCGTTATCGACGCAGCGCGCGACTGGAATTTCCCCGCCGATTATGTTCGCACTCTTGAGCGGCGGTTGTCGTCGGGCTTGCGCGGTGCGCGCGCGGTCGAGACGGGGGAAGTCGCGTGAACGTCATTCGCCATATCACCATCCGCGGCCGCGTGCAGGGCGTCGGCTACCGCGCATTCATCGAATACGAGGCGAGCAAGCGAAGCCTCGAGGGCTGGGTGCGTAACCGGCGCGACGGTTCGGTCGAGGTGGTGTTCGCGGGTGATGAGCGCAAGGTTGCCGAGGCGGTCGACGAATCCCGCTATGGACCGCCGGGCGCGCGCGTCGATGCGCTCGATCAGCGCGACGGAACGAAAGACGAGCTCAAGCTGCGCCGGCCCGGCGAGGCCTTCTCGGTGCTGCCGACATTCTGATCGGCGGTTTCGCCGAACAATCCCTCGAATTCCCGCCGCAGCACGGCGTCGACTTCCGGCATCGACACCGGCAGGCCGAGATCGACGAAGCTCGTGACGCCGTAGCGCGGCTCGCGCACGCCGCACGGTACGATGCCGGAAAAATGCGTCAGGTCTGGATCGACGTTGAGCGCGATGCCGTGCAGCGTCACCCAATGCTTCACGCGGATGCCGAGCGCGGCGATCTTGTCCTCGCGGCCGTCGCCTTTTTCCGGGCGGCGCACCCAGACGCCGATGCGGTCCTCGCGCCGTTCGCCGCGCACGTTGAAGGCGCCGAGCGTGCGGATCAGCCATTCCTCGAGCGTGGCGACGAAGCGCCGCACGTCGGGCCCGCGGCGTTTGAGGTCGAGCATGACGTAAGCCACACGTTGGCCGGGCCCGTGGTAGGTCATCTGTCCCCCGCGGCCGGTCTGGTGCACGGGGAATCGCGCCTCGATCAGCTCCCGCGGCTGCGCGCTTGTGCCGGACGTATAGAGCGGCGGGTGCTCCAGCAGCCACACGAGCTCCGGCGCTTCGCCCGCGGCGATGGCGGCGGCGCGCGCCTCCATGGCGGCGACCGCGGCCTCATAAGGCTCGGGATTCTCGCTGATCCGCCACTCGACCGGCCCGGATTCGGGTCCAGCCGGCAGCCCGACCGTCAAATCGCTGCGCGTATTAACCACCCGCTAACCATACCATGGTGACCTGAGGGCCGCCCGCACTCCAGCGGAACATAGGAATTCAAAAAAGTGGCCACAATCGACAAGGTTCCGCTCGATATCACCGTGGTGCTCGGCACCACCGAAATGCCGGTCCACCAGGTACTGCGGCTTGGCCGTGGCGCCATCATCGAGCTCGATGCCTCGGAGGACGACCCGGTGAAGATCCTCGCCAACAATCTTCCGGTGGCGCAGGGGACGGTGGTGGTCAACGGCAACAAGATCGCGGTCGAGGTCGCGGAGCTTCTGCAACGCCCGCCGGACATGCGCTGAGCCGTTTCCAGGCGGCTCTTGTAGCCTCAAACCCTATTTGTTACATGGTCCGCCGTCTGGGACGCGGGGCCACTAAGCTTGGCTTTTCAGGGCTTTTCGTCCTCTCCCCCATGCGGTCGTGGCGGAATTGGTAGACGCACTAGCTTGAGGTGCTAGCGGGGCAACCCGTGGAGGTTCGAGTCCTCTCGACCGCACCAGCCTTCGCGCGTTGCGTTGCGCGCCGGAGGAAATCAAACGCGGACGGCAACGAGAACTTTGCCCGGCGGCAGCGCGGGCCGCGGCGGGCGGGGCGCCGGTGCAGGTTCCGCCATGGCGGGAATTTTTAATCTGTCGCCCTTGGCGGCGCGATTGACGACTTCCCGCGCGCCCGAATTCTGGCGTTCGACAATGGACGAACCCTGCGCGGTCCGAGGCGCTTGTGGGAAAAAATGCACCGCGATGGCAACAGTGCCGGCAACCGCAAGATACTTCAGCACACTTGAAATGACGCTCGTTGCGGACATGACACACTCCCTGTGCATGCCAAGCGTCGAATATTTCGCCGTGGCGTCAAATTCAGATTTTCACCCTAAGGCTCGCGCACTAAGGGCCGCTACGTAGCGCTCAGGCGCCGGAAAACAGCAATTGCGCTATTGCGGTACCGTCGACCGCCAGCCATAGGCGGAATCCATGTTGACCGGCGCGACATCCGCCGACGCCTGCTTGCCGGCGAGCTTGTGCGCGTGGTGGCGCACGGCGCTTAACGCCGACTGACTGCTTGTCGCACTGGTGCGCACGATCCGCGGCCAGCCGCTGCGCTCGGGTGCCGACGCGACGAGTTCGGGCACCGACTTCGGCCGCTCGCCGGACGCCACGACCTGCACGACCTTGTAGCCGCCGGCCTTGAGCTCCTTGAGCAGGGCCGGCACGGCCATCGCAGTCGCCGGATGGATATCGTGCAGCAGCAGGATGCCGCGGCCGCGCGCCTCGAGCCGCCGCATCGCCTTGCGCACGATCTCCTTGGCGGTGATGCCCTTGAACCAGTCGTCGGCCACAACATCCGCGCTCCAGGTCACCAGCGATTTCGACTCGAGAAAGTGTTCGACCGACTTGGTGCGGCCGAAACCCGGAATGCGGAAGAAGGGCGAAACCCCGCGCGGATCGCCCAGCGCGGCGTCGACCGAGGCAATGCCGCGGTCGACTTCCTGCTCGACCTGCTTGGCCGTCAGCCGCTGGAACGCGAATGGATGATCCTGGCTGTGGGTGCCGATGGTGTGTCCGGCGTTGTAGATCCTGCGCACCAGGGAGGGATAGGCATGCGCCATCTCACCGACCAGAAAATAGGTTGCCTTCACGCATTGCGCCGCCAACGCGTCGAGCACGATGGTGGAATAGGGCGGGATCGGCCCGTCGTCGAAAGTCAGCACCACCTCGTGGTCGTTGAGCGGCAGCGAGTCCGGGTACTGGATCTTGCCGAGGCGGGTGAACTCGCCCGGCGTGACGGTGAGCACGCGGCTGGTGCCGAGCGCATCCGGGTTGCCTGGGCATCCTGCGGCGCCGGCTGCCTGCTGAACTCCGACCAACGCAAACGAGCTCAACGTAAGACAACACAAAGCGAGCGCGAAACGGCGCATTTTGACCCCCGTCCCCGCGCGTTTGTTGTTTAAATCCCCCGGATGGCGGCGCGGTGAAGGGACGCTACGGATCGCGACATGAATCGGAAATTAACGGCGGTATTTGTCCACAGAACGTTTTGCTGTTGATGGCCCGCGCGGCGCGGCTTTTTTTCAGTGCGAGGTCTTTGCGCCCGCCGCCACCACGTGGACGATTCGGTAGCCGCGCGCCTTGAGTGCGCGCAGGAACGCGGGAAGCATGGCGGCGGTGTGCGATTTGGTATCGTGAAACAACACGATGCCGCGCCTGACATGTTCGATGCGGGCGAGAATGAGCTGAAGCTCCTGTTCGGGCGTCATCGGATTCCAGTCGCTCGCCCATACGTCGGCGCCGAAGACCACGATGTTGCGGGCCTGCAGCCGATCGAGCAAGGCGGGGCTCGAGGCAAATCCGGGGAAGCGGAAAAACGGCGTCGTCGGCGTCGCCCGGTGCTCGCCATAGAGCGCGAGCTCGTCCGCTTCGATGCCGCGGTCGATCTCGGCCTCGGCCGTGGCGAGTGAAAGCCGGTTCAGCAGCGGATGGTGATACGTGTGATGGCCGACGCTGTGGCCCTCGGCCAATTCGCGCCGGGCAAGGGCGGGAAACTCCGCGGCGGCCTTGCCGACCAGAAAGAAGGTGGCCAGCACGCATTCGTGCTTGAGGGCATCGAGCACGTGCGGCGTCGTCGTCGGCCACGGTCCGTCGTCGAAAGTCAGGACGAGTTCCTTGTCCGCAAGCGGCAGCGTGACCGGAAACTCCTTGCGGCCGACCCGCGGGGTCGTCGCGGCGTCGACCGCGATCGTGCGCGCGGTGCCGAGCGCGTCCGGATTGCCCGGGCACGGTTCGGCCGCTGCGGCAAACGGGATTGCAGCCGCGATGGACAGAGCGGTGATGAGACGAATCATGGTGGCCGAGCCGCGGCCACTTGATCCCAAGCCTCGGCGGCCGGCAAGCGTGCGATGCGGGTTCGGTTTACGCGTTAATCATTTGCCCGTTCGGAATGTGCGGCGTACAACCGCCGCGCCGTTAACGATCGTCCTCGCGAGCTCCGGCGTGCTCGAAAAAGAACGCAAAAGAACGAAGCGGACCAAGCTCTCCCTCCGGGGCGAGGACGGAGCCATTCGGCCGGAATTCGTCAAGAAGGTCACGCGCGCGATCAAGCCGGGCAAGGAGAAGTCGCTGCGCGCGCTGGTCGGCGACCTGCACGAAGCGGATCTTGGCGATCTCCTCGGACAGCTCGAGCCGGAACTGCGTCCGAAGCTCGTCGAGTTGCTCGGCATTCACTTCGACTACACCGCGCTGACCGAAGTCGACGACGCGGTACGCGAGGAAATCCTCGAGGAGTTGCCGCCACAGGCAGTCGCGGAAGGCGTGCGCGACCTCGATTCCGACGATGCGGTCGCAATCCTGGAGGATCTGCCCAAGGACGAGCAGACAGAGATCCTCGCGCAACTGCCGCCGTTCGAGCGCGTCGCGATCGCCCAACGCCTCGACTATCCGGAAGATTCCGCCGGCCGGCGGATGCAGACCGAGTTCATCGCCGTGCCGCCGGCCTGGAACGTCGGCTCGGCGATCGACTACATGCGCGAGACTGCCGATCTGCCCGAGCGCTTCTATCAGCTCTATGTCGTGGACGGCGACCACAAATATCTCGGCGCGGTGGCGCTCGACCGGCTACTGCGCAGCAAACGCCCGATTCCGATCACCGAGCTGATGGACGAGGAGCGCCGGTTCGTCCATGCGACCGACGATCAGGAGGAGGTCGCGCGCCAGTTCGAGCGCTACAATCTGGTTTCGATGCCGGTGGTCGATGCGGTCGAGCGGCTGGTCGGCGTGATCACCGTCGACGATGTCGTCGACGTCATCGAGGAAGAAGCGGAAGAAGACATCAAGGCGCTCGGCGGCGTCACCCGCGACGAAGAATTGTCCGACTCGGTGCTGACCATCGCGCGCGGCCGCTTCAACTGGCTGCTCGTCAATCTTGCGACCGCGTTCCTCGCGTCATCGGTGCTCGGTCTGTTCGAGGGCCAGTTGCAGAAGATGGTCGCGCTCGCGGTGCTGGCGCCGATCGTCGCAAGCCAGGGCGGCAACGCCACGACGCAGACCATGACGGTTGCGGTGCGCGCGCTGGCGACGCACGATCTCACCGACGCCAACGCTTGGCGCGTGATCATGCGCGAACTGTCGGTCGGCTTTCTCAATGGAATAGCGTTCGCCGTCATCACCGGCGTTGCGGCCTACGTCTGGTTTCACGTGCCCGGCCTCGGTCTGGTCATCGGGCTCGCCATGATCTGCAATCTCGTTGCAGCCGCGCTCGGCGGCATCCTTATTCCGCTCGCACTCGACCGCATGCGCGTCGACCCGGCGGTGGCCTCGAGCCCGTTTGTGACCACAGTGACGGATGTCGTCGGTTTCTTTTCCTTTCTCAGCATCGCGACGCTGTGGTTCGGCCTGCGCTGACCGCGCAATAAATCGTTCACCATCTTTGCTGACCACCCATTAAGGCTGTCTGCCTAGCGTGCCTGCGCGTGGCGGGGATCTTTGCAGTGGGTGGGAAATCGAGTGCGGAAACGGCCGACGGCCGGGCCCTGCGCCGGCTGTTGGCCTTGAGCGCGCCGCCCGCGGGGCAACGCAGGCGCCGGATTTTTTCCGCTTCGCGCCTGGTCGTCCTCATTGCCTTGCTCGGCATTTGCGCGACGTTCGCCGCCACCGCTGTCGGATATGAGCTGGCGCGCGTGAGCGACGAGCGTGCCGCCATCGAGCGCCGCGTCGCCTTGCGCGAGGGAATTGCGGAATTCCGTGCGCTGTTCGGCAAGGCGGACGAGGTCGATCCGCGCTTCGTGCGTCTGGTCGAGCAGAGCGTCCAGCTCAAGGGCTTGAAGTTTGAGACCGACCCGGCAGGCACGCGCGACCTGCAGCCGGTCATCAACAGCGACGGCCGCATCGTCGGCTTCTTCACGTGGGAGCACGAAAGGCCCATGACGCGGCTGATGGACCGGCTGCTGCCGGTCATCGCCGGCATCGTCACCGCGTTCGCCGGTTTCGCCGCCTTTTGCCTGTGGCAATTGCGCCGCGTGCGCCAAGTGCCGGCGGCAAACGATAATGTCGCGCCGCACGCCGAGATTGCCGGACCTTCCGCCGCCGATGAAAAGGCGGTCGGTCCTTCGTCTGTTGCACACAGCAAGCCTTCGGCCGATGAGGCCTTCATCCGGCGTGAATTGCCGCGCGCGCTGGCCGCCGGCGAACTGCATCTGCATTACCAGCCGATCGTATCCGCGCAGGGTGCGCGTATCGCCGGCGTCGAAGCACTGTTGCGCTGGACGCATCCCGAGCGCGGCGCGATCGGGCCTGCTACGTTCGTTGCGGTCGCCGAGCGCATGGAACTGATGGACGAGCTCGGTGCCTTCGTGCTGCGCCGAGCGCTCACCGATGCCAGGCGATGGACCGGCCTCTATGTCGCGGTCAACCTGTCCCCGGTGCAGCTGCGCGACCGCGCCGTCGTCGAGCGGGTGCGCGCCACGCTGCATGAAACCGGCGTCGACCCGACACGGCTGATGCTGGAGATCACCGAAGGCGTGCTGATCGAACGGCCGGATGACGTGCTCCGCGTCATCGAGGAGCTGCACGCGCTCGGCGTGCGGATTGCGCTCGACGATTTCGGCGCCGGCTATTCGAATCTCGGCTATTTGCAGCGCTTTCCGCTCGACAAGCTCAAAATCGACCGCAGCTTGGTGGCCAATCTCAGCCGCGGCTCCAACGGCGCGCACATCATCCAGGCGGTCATCGTGCTCGGGCGGGCGCTCGGCGTCAGCGTGCTTGCCGAAGGCATCGAGACCGAGGAACAGCGCGTGCTGCTGCGCCTTGCCGGTTGCGACGAGATGCAGGGCTACCTGTTCGCCAAGCCCGGGCCGGCCTTCATGATCGACCGGCTACTGACTGAAGCCCGCGTCAGGCCCGAGAAAACGCCGGTAATCCGCTCCGTTCCGGCGCCTGCCCGGGCGCTGACAGCCTGAGCCGCAGCTTATAGACTCCGCCGCTGACAAGGGGCGGAGGCGCTTGATGATCCCGAACGCATGGAGCGGTTTCGATTTCGGCCTTGGCGCCGAGGTCGAGCTGTTGCGCCGGACCGTCAACGGCTTCGCGCAAGACCGCATCGCGCCGCGCGCCGACGAAATCGACCGCAACAACGAGTTTCCGCGCGAGCTGTGGCCGGAAATGGGTAAGCTCGGGCTGCATGGCATCACGGTCGAGGAGGAATATGGCGGCTCCGGGCTCGGCTATCTCGAGCACTGTGTCGCGATGGAGGAAATCTCGCGCGCTTCCGCCGCGGTCGGCCTGTCGTACGGCGCGCATTCGAACCTCTGCGTCAACCAGATCCGCCGCAACGGCTCCGCCGAGCAGAAACGCAAATACCTGCCGAAGCTAATTTCGGGCGAGCACGTCGGCGCGCTGGCAATGTCCGAGCCGGGCGCAGGCTCCGATGTCGTCTCCATGCGCACGCGCGCGGAGCGGAAGGGCGACCGCTACCTGCTCAACGGCTCGAAAATGTGGATCACCAACGGACCGGTCGCCGACACGCTCGTCGTCTATGCCAAGACCGACCGCACGGCGGGCGCGCGCGGCATCACGGCCTTCGTCATCGAGAAGGGGATGAAGGGTTTTGCCCCGGCGCAGAAACTCGACAAGCTCGGCATGCGCGGCTCCGACACCAGCGAGCTCGTCTTCACCGATTGCGAGGTGCCGGAGGAGAACGTGCTCGGCGCGGTCGGCAACGGCGTCAACGTGCTGATGTCCGGCCTCGATTACGAGCGGGTGGTGCTCGCCGCCGGGCCGCTCGGCATCATGCAGGCCTGCCTCGACGTGGTGATCCCGTACGTTCACCAGCGCCAGCAGTTCGGCCAGCCGATCGGCCGCTTCCAGCTTGTGCAGGCCAAGCTGGCCGACATGTACGTGACCATGAACGCGGCCAAGGCCTATGTGTACGCGGTCGCGCGCGCTTGCGACGACGGCCGCACCACGCGCGAGGACGCCGCCGGCGCAATCCTCTACGCCGCGGAGCGAGCGACTTGGATGGCGCTCGAGGCGATCCAGTGCCTCGGCGGCAATGGCTACATCAACGAATTCCCGACCGGCCGCCTGTTGCGCGATGCCAAGCTCTATGAGATCGGCGCGGGCACTTCCGAGATCAGGCGCATGCTCATCGGCCGGGAGATTTTCGAGAAGACCAGGTAGTTCACTGGCCTATTCGGCCACCGGCCTATCAACAGGCATTAACATTTCGAATCGGCGAATCAGCTAGTGCGGTGGCCGACGAACCAGCAATGGGGAAACGGCCATGATGCGGGTGCGGCTGAAAGCCGACGGACGGATCGTCGAGATCATGCCGGACGGCAGCGAGCGGGCGATCGATCATACCGATCCGGGATTGTTCGTGCGTCACGTGCGGGCGCGCTGCGGGCTTACGCAGACCGCGTTCGCGGAGCGCATCGAGGTGCCGGTCGAGACCGTTCGCAACTGGGAGCAGGGCAAGCGCGCGCCGCGCGGCCCGGCGCGGGCGCTGCTCAAGCTGATCGACCAGGCGCCTGACGCCGCCTTCGCGGCGCTGGGCGGAAAAGGCGCTAAGCGCCGTCTTGCGTAAAAAGCGTGCTAGGCGGCGACGCGCTTCGGCGGCGAGTAGCGCGCGATCCGCATCAGCAGGAACATCGCGAACAGCGTCGCGATATAGACCATGAGCTGCATTTCCGTCGGCCGCTCGGAATAGCCGATCAGGGTATGCATGAGCTTGCCGAGCAGGCTCCCCTCCGACAGCAGCCATGAGGTATCCCAGACCGTGCGGTCGAGCGCGACGAGGAGGCCGCCGGCGTTGAGGAATTGCACCGATTGCGAAGCCATACCGGCGGCGAGCAGCGCAATCAGCCAACTCGTCACCGAGAAGATGTAGCGCGTCGGAATTTGCAGCAGGCCGAAATAGGTGAGCGCCGTGAACGCCGCGCCGGCGGCGATGCCGAGCAGGCCGCCAACCAACAGTGCCGCGCCCGAGGTGCCAGAGGCGAAGATCCCGTAGAGGAAAAGCACGACTTCCGAGCCTTCGCGCAGGACCGCAAGGCCGACGACGATCGCCAGTGCGGTAAGCGGCTTGGCGCCCTCGCTGACCTCGGTGCCGACCTGGCGCATGTGGGTGGCGATCTCGCGGCCGTGCCGCGCCATCCACGCGTTGTGCCACATCAGCATCACCACCGCGATGCCGAGCACGCAGGCGTTGAACAGTTCCTGGCCGGAGCCGGCGAAGGCCTGCGAGATGGCGCCGGCGAAGAATGCGACGATCGTCGCGCCGAACACGCCGGCGAGGACGCCGAACGAAACCCAGCGGCCGCGGCCGGCCACGCCGCGCGTCGCCGCCATCACGATGCCGACGATCAGGCCGGCTTCGATGACTTCACGAAATACGATGATGAGCGCACCAAGCATGGTCTTCCTATTCCGCGATCACCACGCCCTTGGCAGTCGCCTCGTGATACTCGCCGATGAACGGATACCTGCCGGGCTTGAGCGGCCCGATCCGCACCACGCCCTTCGATTTCCCGGGGATGACTTTCTCGACCTTGAGCGCGGTGCTGTCGAATTCCTCCGGCGTCGGGTCGTCGTTGATGACGGTGATCATCACCCGCTTGTTGGCCGGCACCTTTATCTCGGCCGGGTTGAATTTGTGGTCCTTGATGGTCGTGGTGAGCCCGTCGTCGGCGCGCCCTTGCGCCGCGGGAAGCAGTAATACGCCGGTCAGGGCTAGGCAAAACACAAGTGTGCGCATGATCCCGTCCAATAGAAACCAGTCTTCACAAAAGCATTAAAACCCATTGATGCAATAGCCTTTTTCTACTCTTGAATTATTCCAATGTAAGAAGCCTGGCCAACGGCTTGCTGCCGCAGGATTGTCCGCGCGTTAAGGCGGCGGATAATTTTTGTCGCACCCGCTGCGCGGCGTCCGGAGACACCCCGGTTGGCAGCGTTGAGGCGAGCGGGCATTCTGCGCGCCGCCGTCCGGCACCCCATTTCCGCCTCCCGCAATCGTTTCAGGAGTAACCGATGCAGTTCGTTGAAGCCCATGGCGCCCGCATTCCGATGATCGGCCTCGGCACGATGACGCTGAAGGACGACGTCTGCGTGCAGGCGGTGAAGACCGCGCTTGAACTCGGCTATCGTCACATCGACACGGCGGCTCATTACGGAAATGAAAGGGAGAACGGGGAAGGCCTGCGTGCTTCCGGGGTCCGGCGCGAAGACGTCTTTCTCACCACCAAGGTGCGTCCGGACCATGCCGAGCCGGATGCTTTTGCCGAAGTTGTCGAGCAGAGTCTCGCCAACTTGAAGATGCCTTATGTCGATCTTTTGTTGATCCACTGGCCGAGCAAGACAGTGCCGATCGCCCGCACGGTCGGCGCGCTGTGCAAGGCCAAGAAACAAGGCAAGGCGAAGCACATCGGCGTCTCGAATTTCACCACCGCGCTGCTCGAGGAAGCATGGGCCGCTACAACCGAGCCGCTCGTGTGCAACCAGATCGAGGTGCATCCCTTCATCAATCAGGACAAGGTAATTGCGGCGACGAAGAAACGCGGAATGGCGGTGGTCGCCTACGTCCCGATCGCGCGCGGCAAGGTTCCGGGCGCCGAAGTGCTCGAGCGTATCGCCAAGGCGCACGGCAAGAGCGCCGCGCAGGTGTCACTGCGCTATCTCGCGCAGATGGGTCTCGTCTCGATCCCGCGCAGTTCCAGCCGCGCGCACATGAAGGAGAACATCGAGATCTTCGACTTCAAACTCACCGACGCCGAGATGGCGGACTTGAAGAAGCTCAATGCCAACAATATGCGTGTGGTCAATCCGCCGCATGCGCCGGTGTGGGATACGCCTTGATCCTATGACCAGAGATGACGGTGCGGCGAAGGCCGTCGAGGCCAAGGGCTTCCGGATTCCGATCGTCGGGCTCGGCACCTGGCAATTGCGCGGACGTGAATGCGCGCGGCTGGTCGAGCAGGCGATCCGCATCGGCTACCGCCACATCGACACCGCGCAGATGTACGACAACGAGCGCGAAGTCGGCGAGGGCGTGCGCGCTTCCGGCAAACGCGACGAGGTGATGGTCACCACCAAGGTGCAGCCGAGCCTTTTGTCGCCGCCCGATCTCGAACGCTCGGTGAAGGAGAGTCTGGCGCGCCTGCGGCTCGACCATATCGATCTTCTGCTGATCCACTGGCCGAACGCGCGCGTGCCGTTGTCCGAAACGCTCGGCGCCATGGCGAAGATGAAGCGTGAGGGCTACGCCAAACAGATCGGCGTCTCGAATTTCACCGTCGCACTGCTCGACGAGGCGAACGAGGTGTCGCCCGAGCCGCTCGTCTGCAATCAGGTCGAATGCCACCCGTTCCTCAACCAGGACAAGGTGATCGCGGCATGCAAGGAGCACGGCATGGCGATGGTCGCCTACAGCCCCGTCGCGCGCGGCGGCGCCAAGGGCAACAAGATGCTCGAGCGTATCGGTCTCGCGCACGGCAAGAGCGCCGCGCAGATTTCGCTGCGCTGGCTGGTGCAGCAGGGCATCGTCGTGATCCCGCGCACCAGCAAGGTCGAGCGGCTGGAAGAGAACTTCGACATTTTCGGGTTTACGCTGTCGGATGAAGAGATGAAGGATATCCACGGCCTCGCGCGCCGAGGCGGCCGCATCGTCGACTGGACGTGGTCGCCACAGTGGGATTGATGTTTCAACAAGGACCTCCAATGACCTCCGCACTCAAGATTCTGCAAAACGTCACGACCGGCACCATCACCACAATGCTTCTCAAGAAAGGCATCCGGCGCTCGTGGATGGCCGGCGCCATGCCGTTCGGTTTTTCCGGCAAGCGCGTGGTCGGCCCGGCCTTTACGCTGCGCTTCGTGCCGGTGCGCGAGGACCTCGCGACGCCGGAAAGCTGGTCGAAGCCGATATCGACGCGCGGCGCGATCGAGGCGATGCCGGAGAATTGCGTCGTCGTCGCCGACGCGATGGGCGTCACGGGCGCCGGCATCTTCGGCGACATCCTGTGCATGCGCATGGTCAAGCGCGGCGTCACAGCGCTCATCACCGACGGTGTGATGCGCGACAAGCATGGCGTGGTTGCGACCGGCTTGCCGGTCTGGTGCGCGGGCGTCGCCGCGCCGGCGTCCGTCAATCAGCTCACCTTTGTCGGCTGGAACGAGCCGATCGGCTGCGGCGGCTGTGCGATCTTCCCGGACGACATCATCGTCGCCGACGACGACGGCGCCGTGGTGATCCCCGCGGCGCTCGCCGATTTCGTGGCGGAGGAGGGCGCCGAGCACGAGCGGCTGGAAAGCTGGCTGGTGCAGGAAGTCGAGAAGGGCGCGAAACTGCCCGGCCTCTACCCGCCGAACGAGGAAAACAAGAAGCGCTACGAGGAGTGGAAGAAAAAGCAGTAGGCGCGCTTCACGCCTTCGTCAGCTCGTCGCGCACTATTTCCGCGCCCTTGACCAGGGCCTGCAATTTGCCGAAGGCGACCGCGCGCGGCAGATATTTCATGCCGCAATCGGGCGCCGGCAGCAGGTTTTCCGGCGATACATACTCAAGCCCGCGCCGGATGCGTTTGGCGACCGTCTCGGGCGTCTCGACCGCGAGATCGCCGAGGTTGAGCACGCCGAGCATGATCTTCTTGCCGGGCAATTCCTTGAGCACGCCGAAATCGATGTTCGGCTGCGCCGACTCGATCGAGATCTGCTGCGCGGTGGTGCCGGCAAGCTCGGCGAGAAACGCGTATTTCTGCGGCTTGGTGTCGCCCGGCACGACGGCGGCATAGCCGAAACACAGGTGAATGACGGTCGGCACCTTGATGCCCTCGAGCGCGCGGTTGATCGCCTTGATGGCGTAGCGGCGCGCTTTCTCGGGATTGTTGCGTAGCCACGGCTCGTCGAGCTGGATCACGTCGGCGCCGGCCTTTTCTAGGTCGCGCAGCTCTTCGTTGACGGCGACCGCGAAATCCATCGTCATCGCTTCGTCGTCTTTGTAGAACTCGTCCTTCGCCTGCTGGCTCATGGTGAAGGGGCCGGGCAGCGTGATCTTGGCGAGCTTCTCCGTGTTGCGCCGAAGAAACTGCATGTCGCGTAATTCGACCGGCTTGCTGCGGCGGATTTTCCCGACCACGCGCGGCACTTTGGTCATGCCACTGCGTGCCTGCACCTCACCCGGATTGTCGATGTCGACACCGTCCAGCGCCGTGGCGAAACGGTTGGAGTAGCTCTCGCGCCGCATCTCGCCGTCGGTGATGACGTCGAGCCCGGCGCGCTCCATGTCGCGGATGGCGAGGATCGTCGCATCGTCCTGCGCCAGCTCGAGGAATTCTGGCGGCACGCGCCAAAGCTCGGTCATGCGCACGCGCGGCACGACCTTCGACAGCATCTCGCGGTTCACCAGCCAATCCGGCTGCGGGTAGCTGCCGACGACGGTCGTCTGCAAAAGCGGCTCTGCCATGTCTTGAAACTCCTGAAAGCGAATTAGGCCGGCGCGGCGGCCGAGGCGATGCGCGTGTCGGGCCGCGCGGTCGTGCGCTCGCGGCGGCCGGCGGTCTGCCAGATCAGCGTCTTGCGCTCGACGAAACGCGCGAAGGCGTCGAACAGGACCGAGAACACCAGGATCATCAGCACGGCGGCGAACACGTGCGGGCTGTCGAGCACGGTGCGGTAGCTGGTGACGAGGTAGCCGATACCGGCGGCGGAGGTGAGCATTTCCGACACCACGACGCCGATGATGGTCAGCGCGCCGCCGAGCCGCAGGCCGGTGAGCACGGTCGGGATCGCCGCCGGGATGATTACGCGCGTGATCTGTTGCGGCACGGTCGCGCCCATGCTGCGCGCGGCGACCAGCAATTGTTCCTCGATGGTGCGGATGCCGGCGGCGGTCGAGAGCATCACTGGGAAGAAGCCGTACACGCCGGCGAAGAGAATTTTCGATTCCGAGCCGATGCCGAACCACGCCGTGAAGATCGGATAGAGGATCACGATCGGCACCGCATAGAGGCTGGAGAAAACCGGCAGCAACAGCTTTCGCAGCAGCGCCAGTCCGCCGATCAGCGCGCCGACAATGATGCCGCCGCCGCAGGCGATCAGCATTGCGAAGCCGACCTCGTACAGCGTGACCACCATCGCCATCGCGTACTGCGCGCGTTCGTGAAACAGCGCCATCAGCGTCTTCGACAGCGGCGGCAGCAGCAGTTCGGCGATGAAGCCGCCGCGCGGCAGGATTTCCCAGACCGCGAGCACGGCGAGGAGGATCATCCAGCGGACGGCGGTGGGCGAGGGGCGTCGCATCGCGTCAACCCGTCCTGATCTGCTGCCAGATGCGGTCGCGCAGGCGCCCGAACACGTCGGTCGCCATCATCTCGTAGGTGCGCGGCCGCGCCAGCGTGATGGGAATGCGGTCGATGATCTTGCCCGGCCGCGCCGACATCACCAGCACCTCGTCGGCGAGGTAAACCGCCTCGGTCAGGCTGTGGGTGACGAATACGACCGTCTTGTTGGTCTTTTCCCAGATGCGCAGCAATTCGTGGCCCATTGTCATGCGCGTCTGCTCGTCGAGCGCGGCAAACGGCTCGTCCATCAGCAGCACCGGCGGGTCCTGCACCAGCCCGCGCGCGATCGACACGCGCTGCTTCATGCCGCCGGAGAGCTCGTGCGGATAGCGCGAGCCGAAGCCTTGCAGGCCGACGAGGGTGAGCATCTCCTCGGCGCGGCGGCGGCGCTCCTCGCGCGGCGCATGGCGCAGCGCCAGCGGAAATTCGATGTTGTCGAGCGCGGTGAGCCAGGGATAGAGGCTCGCTTCCTGGAACACGACGCCAACGCGCCGCGGATCGGGATCGGTGATCGGCTGCCCGGCGATATTGATGATGCCGCTGCTCTGGTGGCGCAGGCCGGCCATCATCATCAGGAGCGAGGTCTTGCCGCAGCCGCTCGGCCCGACGATCACGGTGAAGCGCCCGGCACCCACCGACAATGAAATATCGTCGAGCGCCGGTACCGCGCCCTCGCGCCCGGCATAGACGTGGCTTACGCCCGCGACCTCGATCGCGGGCGCCGCAGTCTCCTCGCGGACAATGCTCACGCGCGCCACGTGCTGCATTTGGCCTCCAGGGCGCGGATGATTTCGTTGAGCACGATGGCGACGGTCGCGAGGAAGATGACGCCGGAGAAAAGCTGCGGCATCTGGAAGTTCTCGCCCCAGTTCGAGATCATCTGCCCGATACCGGTGCGCGAGGCATACATCTCCGCGATCATCACGCCGGTGAAGTTGAAGATCATCGATATGCGCAGCGCCTCGAGCAGTACCGGCATCATGCTCGGCACATAGACGCGCAGCAGCACCTGCGTGCGCGTCGCGCCGTAGGAACGCGCGACCAAAAGGTGGTCCGCTTTGACGGATTCGACGGCAGCCGCCGCGCTCATGATGACGACGAAGACCGTCGAGAACGCCGCGTAGGCGACCTTCTGCTCGAAGCCGATGCCGAATACGAGGATGAACATCGGCAGAAAGATCGATTTCGGCACGCTGAACACGTAGAACAAGATTGGTCGGAAAATCTCGCCGATATATTCGTTCTCCGCGATCAGCACGCCGATCGCGAGGCCGAGCGGCACGGCGATGATGTAGGCGACCAGAAACTCCGCGCCGGAAACCAGCGCCGCCTCGTGGAACGCCGGCCGCAGAAGAATGCCGCCGAGCGCGTGCAGCACGTCGCCGAGCGGCGGTAGCATCACCGGATCGAGCACGCCCCAGCGCGGCAGCACTTCCCACGCGCCCAGGACGAGGGCGAGAAGCGCGAGCCGCGCGAGGACGATGTGGAGCCGGGTCATGGACGCTGGGCTATTTCTTGGTCGGCACCACCTTGAACTGCGTGGTGTAGTCCTCCTCGACCGGCGCGAGATCCTTCATGCCGACGAGGCGGGCGAGGTCGAGCGCGCGCACCATCCAGTCCTTGCTCATCTCGCCGGTCGTCGACATGTGCTTGAGGTTACCGTCGAGCTCCGCAGCCGCGACTTCCGGCGGGATCTCGTCGATTTCGGCGATCAGCTTGATTGCATCCTCGCGGTGCGTCTGCAGGTACACCACGCCGCCGAACAGCGCGTTGAGCGCCTTCTGCACGTTCTGCGGCTTCTCCTGAATGTACTTGTCGGTCGCGATCCAGATGCCGCTCGTGTGCTGCGGGACGACGGAGCCGTAGTCGATCAGGCTGCGGCCCTGCTTCTTCATCATCACCTGGAAGGAGAGGGGAGAGTACAGCACGATCGCGTCGACATTGCCCGAAAGCATGTTCGGCACGAGACCGCCGCCGCCGAGCGGAACGGTCGTGAATTTGATCTTGCGGTCCTGCATGGTCCAGCGCGCCAGCACGTCGGATGCGGAGCCTGCGGCGGTGATGCCGACCTTCTTGCCTTCCAGGTCTTCGGGCTTCTTGATCGGCGAGTCGTTCTTCACCATCAGGTACCAGCCGAAATATCCGGTCGCCGCGGCGGCGACCGCTTTGGTCTTCACGCCCTTCAGACGCCCGGCCGCAACGAGCGCGGCGGAATTGAGCTGCAAGTCGGCGGCGCCTGCTGCCATCGCCTCGAACGTTTCGGCGCCGCTGCGGTAGATCGTGAGCTCAGCCTTGATGCCTTCCTTCTCGAACAGACCCTGCCGCTTGGCGGTCTCGGCGATGATGGTCGGATAATAAGTCTTGGTCGGAAGACCGATGCGCACGGTGTCCTGCGCGTTCGCCGTCGCCGCAAAGCTGCCGGCGGCAAGGGCGGCGAGGGATACGATCAGCGCATGTCCCGCGATGCGCCGCAGTAGAGAATTCAACATGAAACGCTCCTCCCGGATTTTATGTTTTGCTTTGTTCTGGTCTTGCCGGTGAGCCTACTTTCAGGGCCACAGAGTGACAACGGGCGGCGCGGAAGCGCCAATGGGCCGCGGCCCACGGCGTTCCAGCCTTTGCTAGAGGACGAGCAGGCCCATCCGGTCGAGCATGAAGGCAAGCCAGATCGCGGGCGCGAGAAATGCGCCGAACGGCAGTTCATGCCGGCGGTCGACGCGCTCGCGCCGGATAACCGCACGGGTAAGGACAACCAGAATGCCGGCAACCGCGGCCAGCGCCAGCGCAAGTGGCAGCGTCTGCCACGGCAGGAAGGTCGCGCCGGCGGCCGCGAGTTTCACGTCGCCGAGCCCGAGGCCGGTCACGCCCGCCCTGCGCGCATAGGCGAACCGCAGCAGGAAAAGGAGGCCGCCTGCAACAATCACCCGCAGCAGCGCGTCGACCAATGCATCCGTATATCCGCCGCGCGGCGCTTCGGTCAGCGTGAGCGCGAGACCCAGCACGAATATTGCGGCATTCGCGAGGTCCGGAATTATCAAGTGCTCGAGATCGACGGCAGCGATGAAGATGGCGAGCGCCGCCAGTGCCGCCGCGAATGCGCCGGCCGGCAGCGGGAGCAGGGCAAGCGAAAGGGCGATGCCGGCAAGGCCGGCCACGATCGTCCAGCGGTAGTCGAGCAGGCGCGTGGAGTGCTTTGCCGTCTCGGCGCTCACATCAGTTTTTGAGCAGGCCGGGGATGAAATTCGTCGGCGTCGGCTTGTGGGTGCCGCTCGCTTCCTTTGCGATCACCGACAGCTTGGAGCGCAGCTCTTCGGCGACGAGCTGGGCGTCGATGCTGTTACGGATGATCTGCGGCCGGATGAACATGATCAGCTCGGTGCGGTTCGTGGTGTTGTCGTTGGTGGCAAACAGGTCGCCGATGCCCTTGAGATCGCTGAGGATCGGAATCCCTTGTCTGTTCTTCGTGTCCTGCGAGCTGATCAGGCCCGCAAGCAGCACGGTCTGGCCGCTGGCGACGGCGATCGTGCTCTGCACCTTGCGCTTCGAGATTGTCGGCGTAAGCGTCTGCGTGCCGCTCTGATCGGTCGACGTGGTCTGGCCGGGCGTCGTCTGCGGCTGCACCTGCGAGACTTCCTGGGTCACGTCGAGGTTGACCACGCCGTTGGCGTTGACGCGCGGCGTCACCTTCAGGATCACGCCGGTATCCGTCATCTGGATGGTGTTGACGAGCGGCGCGCCGACCGTCGTCACGTCAGTCGCCGACTGCGTCGTGATCGGCACCTGGTCGCCGACCTGCAGCGTCGCCGTCTGATTGTCGAGCACGACGATGGCGGGCGAGGAGATCACGCGCACGTCGGTGATCGCCTTCAACGCGTTAAGCACCACCCGCGGGTCTGCATTGGCGCCGAGCACGAAATTGGCGCCAGGGATCGTGCGCTTGAGCACGTTGGTCAGGCCGAAACCGATCGAGCCCTTCTGCACGCCATTCTGGATGTCCTGCAGATAGAATTGCACGCCGTATTGCAGCTCATCCTTGAGCGTGATCTCGGCGACCGTCACGTCGATCGCGACCTGCATCGGCGCCTTGTCGAGCTCGTAGATCGCACGCTCGATGATCTTGTACTGGTCGCGGCTGGCGTAGATCAGCAGCGAATTGGTCGCTACGTCGGCGGTAATGCGCACGTTCGGCAGGATGCCGGGGCCGCCGCTGGTGGTATTCGACAGCGATGAAATGTCGACACCGGGCCTGGCGCGCCCGCCCTGCTGCTGCTGGTTGGCGCCGCCCGTTTCGCCGCTCTGATTATCCGTATTGCCGCCGAAGAAGGTCGCCGTGCTCGGCGGAGAGCCGGGCTGGCCGGGCGTCTGGCGCGTGCCCGTGCCGGGCGCCGATGCGCGCTGTACGCCTGAGCCGGGCGTAAGCTGCGACAGGTCGCTGCTCAGCGAGCTCGACGACTGCCCGGTGAACACGTCGCGCAGGATGGCGGCGAGCGTGCGCGCATTGCCGAAGCGCACGCGATAGACGCGCACGGTCGCGTTGTCATAGTCGGCGCGATCGAGGCGCGCCACCCACGTGCGCACCTGATTGATCATCCCGTTGTTCTGGGCGATGGCGAGCACGGCGTTCAGCCGGTTGATCGGCTGGAAGCGCACCACGTTGGTCGCGGCGCCCTCGTTGCTGGTGTCGAAAACGTTGCGCAGTTCGGTGATGATTGTTTCCGGGCTGGCGTTGCGGACCGGGAAGATGCCGACCGCCTGATGGCGCATCCAGTCGACGTCGAGTGCCAGCGCCGCTTCGATCGCGCTCGCGCGCTCGGTGCTCGGACCCTGCACCAGCAGCAGGTTGCGCGACGGCTCGACTTTCGCGGAGCCGGGCTTGGCCGCAAAGCTGTCGATCGCCCGCAGCACCATCTGCGCGGAAACGTATTTCAGCGGCATCACCGAAATGCCGTAGCCGGGCGTGACCTTGCCGTCAGGCGAACGGTCGACCACGCCGTTGCCGAGCGCTTCGCCGGACGGCACGACCTTGTAGATCTTGCCCTCGTAGACGAGGTGGGCGTTGACCAGCTTCAGCGTGCTTTCGAACAGGGGCAACAGGTCGGCCTTCGAGACCGGCCGGCCGGAGGTGAGGCTGACGGTGCCTTGCACGCGCGGATCGACGCTGTAGGTCACCTTCATCAGGTCGCCGAGCAACACCTTGGTGACGGCGTTGATGTCGGCGTTCTGGAAATTCAAATCGAAGCTGTCGGCGCCGCGGACGGTCGCTCCCTCGGGCGCGGACTCATTTTCGCCGGCCGCCGCGCTCTCTCCCTCGGCGGGATAGATTTGCGTCTTCGGCGGCGGGCGCTCGGGCGTGCCCTTGAGCGCGGGCTGGGGAAAATGTGCCGTCAGATCCTTGCTGAAGACGTTGTCGGCGACATTTTCGACCGGGATCGAATTGTCCTGAATGGCCGAGCAACTGATGAGCAACAGCACAGCCAAGGCCGAGATCGCGCCGCCGATCGCAATCCGCCTAACGCCGTGCTGCACAACAGACATCACTCAGGTCCCAACCGCCGGAAAGACTAGCACATTTTGGCCCACGGGCGAGATTATCGGGCAGCGACGCACAAGAGAAATGTTCTTGTTCCATCAGGTAATTAGGGTTAACTCGCCCGGTTTTTCGCGGGCTCATTGCTGCGCCGGCGCGCCCTGGCCCTGGACGCGGCCGCGGGGGGGTGCCTGACCCGGCTGGGGCATCTGGCCGGGCGGCCTGACCCGTTTCGGCCGTCCGGGCACCTGCTGCTGGGGCGGAGCGACCGCGGCTCCGGGCGATTTGGATTGCGGGGCCGCGTTCGGGATGACGTCCTCGTCGACGCCGCCCCCTTGCGCCGGCGTTGCGTTCTCGCCGGGGTCTTCTTCCTTGGTTTCTTCCTTGTCCGTGCCGTCGATCTGCTTCACCTCGATGCCGGATTTCTTGCTGGCGTCGTTGAACAGCCATAGCCGGACGCGCTTGCCGTCACCACGCAGGACCACGTAGCGGTCGGTGACGATTTCGACCGTCCAGGCCTCGAGCTTGTCGCCTTCCTTCAGGCGCGCTTCCTCGTTCGATCCCTTGTTGCGCAGGATTGCGACACGCACGTCCGGGCCGACCGCGATGCCGGTCAGTTCGAACGGCAATGCCGAAGATTCGACGATCGGGGGCGGGGCATCGTTTTCCGGCTCCGCCGCCGGCGGGCGCCGGTTCGGATTGAACAACGGCCGCTCGCGTGTCGCCTGCAACTCTTCGAGCGGCGGATAGTCGATCGCAGACTGTTTCGGCTGCGCCGCCGGTTTTGCCAGCAGCGGATTTTGTCCCCGCGGCTGCAGCGGACTCTGCGCTTCGCCGACGCTCGTGAGGCACACGAGCATGAGCGGCGCGGCTGCGATGACGAAGAGCCGCATGCGTTTCATCGCGCCGTCCTTCGGAAGTAGCCGTAGGCGCGGAAATCGACCGCCAGCCGCGTGCCCTGCGTTGCGGCATTGGCGTCCGCCCCGCCGCGATCCTGCAAGCGGCGGACATTCAACGTGTCCACCATCACGAACGGCCGTTCGGTTTCGATCTGGTAGAGGACCTCCTGAAGCGCGTCATTGCTCAGTTCGGAGACGACCTGCACCACGATGCGGCGGCCGGGCGCGTTGTTGTCATCGCTGCTGGGCGGATCGATGCCGACCGTCACCAGCGTTCCGCCCGCCGCCTCGATGATGCCCACGATGCGCTGCTGCAAGGCGTTAGCCGCCAGCGCGTAATTTCCGCCTTCGAGAAATTCGTTCTCCTCGCTCACGGGCGAGGCGGGGCGCGAGGGCAGCGCGAGGCGTTTGCGCAGCGACTCCGCCATGTCGGCCTTTGCATCGGCTTCCACCGTCGCAGCGTCGGCAAACGATTTGGCGATCAGCAGCCCGCCGACAATGACGAGAAGCAGGATCGCCAGAGTAACGAGCGACCAGGCCGCGCGATTGCTCGGCACGAGCTTTGTCATTTGCCGCTTTCCTTCGGAGGAACGATGCGCGCGTCGAGGTGAAAGCGGTCGCCCTGATTATCCGGCAGCCGCGTCGTCGGCGCGAAAAACGTCGCTTCGGCGAATCCCGGCACCTTTTCGATCAGCGGGACGAGCTCCGCCACGTTGCGCGACACGCCGCTCATCTTCACGTGACCGTCGGCGAAGCTCAGCTCCGTGAGCCAGGTGTCATCCGGTAGCGCATTGGCGATGGCGTCGATGGCGACAACGGTGACGGGCGTCGTGCGCTTGCGGGTGATGATCGCCGCGATGTCGCGCTCGCTGGCCGACTGCTGCGGTCCGCGCGCGGCGAGTTTCTTGCGCAGGTCCGCGATCTCATCGTCGGTGCTCGCAAGCGCGGTCGACGCCTGTTGCCATGTGTATGCGAAATAACCGATGCCAGCCGCGCCGAGGATCACGAGCGCCGCAACCGCGGTGACTACGCCAAGTCGAAGCCGGGCGAGGCGAGCGGCGTCGCCCCCGCTGGTGTCCGCGTGGATGGCGACGTCATTGCCGGCCGGCGGCACGTTCGGATAGAGCAGGCGCAAGTTGCGCGGCCCGACGTCGCGCAAGGCCGCGATCAGCGGCGCGTGCAGCGACCGCGCGGTCGCTGAAATGGTGACGACGATCCGGTCGTCCTTCGGCCCCGCGGTCGCGACCTGATAGCTGAACAGGACGTCGTCGGACCGCCACGGCACCAGCCGCTCGAGCTGATGCCGGACGATGCCGTCGAGATACGGCCGGCTGTCGGCGGGCAGAGGATCGAGCGTGCGCACCAGCAGTTCGCTCGCAGGCAGAAGAACATCGACGTCACGATCCTTCATGACGGACGCTGCCGGCACGGGGGCGAATTTCGGTACGTCGCTGCTGCGGTCGATGCGGATGGTCTGCGGTTCGCGGGTGCCGTCGGGTTGCTCGATGACGTATCCGTCGTCGGCCCGCACGAGCCGCAGCGGCACGCGCCGGCGCAGGCGGTCGTCGAGCGCCGCCACGACCTCGAGTAGGCCGCCGATGAACCAGTCCATCGCTCGTTTGACGCTGCCGAACACCTTCAACCTTTCATGCCGGTCTACGGCAACGCCTGCTTTTGCGCGGGCGGGTTAGCATCCCAGGAAATGATCCGGTACGGCTCGGTATCGCCGTCGATCACCGTCACCACCGCTTCATACCGGCGGACATCGTTGGGGGCGACCTGAATGCGGGCGTCGAAGCGCACCGCCTGGCCGTTTTCCTCCGTCACGAAATTTTCCACCGGTCCGAGACGCGTGATCAGATTGGCGAATTCTACGTTAGGCTTGTTCCGCTCTCCAATGAAATCGCGCACGCGCTCTTCGGTCACGCCCGGTATAGCCATCAGCACGGCGGGATCGGCGAACATCGGGTTGATCTTGTCGCGGCCGCTGGCAACCGTGACATAGGGCGCAACGGCCGCGGCCGCGCGCGCCGGAACGCCGAGCACAAGCGCGAGTTCCGCGACGCTCAGGAACGGTCCATTGCGCGGGCCGTCGGTGCGGCCGGCGGCGCGGTAGGCGGCGCGCTCGGCGCCCCCGTTCGGGCTGATCTTGTCGTCGGCGTCCCGCCAATCGACGATGCGCGCGGCGAACATTCCCGCGGTGTCGGCGGGTACGCCGACCTGGCGGAAAATGCCCGCGAGCAATTCGGGCGGCGCGCGATTGATGTCGATGCGCGCGGCTTCGTCGCGCACGGTGATCTGGATCTTCGCGCCCTTGATCTGCACGTTGGCGGTGCCGCGCGCCTGCTGGATGGTCTGGCCGGTTTGCCCGACGATGTATTCGATCGCCGAGCGCATCGCTTCGTCGGCGCGCAGGCCGTCGCCGAAGGCGCGGCTTGCGTCCGCAGCCGAACTCATGAACGTGCCGGCGACGGCGGCGAATATGCCGAGCAGGGCGGCGAAGAAAAGCACCACCACCAGCATCGATCCTCGCCGCGGGTTCGCGCTCATTGGCTGTTGCCTTGCGTGCCTTGTGGCTGCGGGTTCGTGCCTTGCGGCTGTTGGTTCTTGTCTTGCGGCGCTACGCAGCGCGACGGCTTTTCGACGTTATCGTCACCGGAATCGAAACAATCGACGCCGTAGTTGACCGGCACCGGCAGCAGAAACGGGGCGGGAAAGACGGAATTGCCGGAGGCGTCGAGCACCTCGACCAGAACCGCCGACGGCAGCTCCGCCTGCTTGCTCCACGTCGGCACCGTCTGCCCGTCGCTCGTTCGGTAGGTGAAGCGAATCTGGATGCGTCCGCGCAGCAGCACCACGGGGTCTTGAAGCGCTGCCGGCGGATTGGAGACGGTTGCGCGCTTGCGCACCAGAACCTGGTCGTCGTTTTCGGTCGTCTGGCTGATGTCGAGCAACTCGAAGGCGCGGTTGCCGGCACCGAACCCGGTCGCCGCCACGAAACTCAGATGCCGCGCATCTCCGGAGAAATAAACGGTCGAACCGTCGGTGCCGGGCGGGCTCATCGGAACGGCTTCCGTCAGATCGGTGCCGAGGCGGCCGAGCCCGCGCGTGAGCATTTCCATGACCGCGACGGTCGCTTCGCCGTGCTTCCAGTTTGCAAGCGTGCGCCCGGCGAACTCCGCAATCACCGCGAACACGGCGCCTGCGATCGCGAGCGCCGCCAGCGTCTCGATCAGCGAGAAGCCCGCGCGGGCGTCACGAATTCGGTTTGCCGAGGCGAAATGCTTCAAGACTGGTACTCCGCCCGCTGGGCGCTGTAACGGTGACGTCGAGGCGATAGAGCGGCCATGTGCTGATCTGGGTCTCGCCGGTGTCGGTGTTGGCGACCGGCGCGGCTGCCGGCGGCTTGACCGTGGTAATCGTCCAGGCGTAGCGGCCGAGCGTGCCGCTTTGCGTGCCGGGCGTCAGCGCGTCGCGGCGCGCGGCCGTCGCGAGCAAAGTGCGCGTCAGCAGCATCGTCTCGGCGTTTTCGCGCACCGCAGTAATGCCGCCCCAGGCATTCGAGAAGGCGTGCAGCAGCGCGGCCATGAGCACGCCGGCAACGGCGACCGCGACCAGCACTTCGAGCAGGACGTAGCCGGCAATCGTCTCGGCGCTAGCTTCGGTTCGGCGCAACGACATCGATGAATCCGGTGAGCCAGTTGACGCGAATGCGCCAGTCGCGCCCGTTCTTGGCGAGGCTGATGACGGCGCCGCAGGAGCGGCCGTCGGCGGCAAAGATGACGCCGAGCTGACCGGGCTCGAGCTGGCAGGCGTTGCTGGCGGTCAAGTCGAGCGTCACGTCGTTCGGCAGCGTGATCGTGCGGCCGTCGGTGCCGCTCACGATCTGCTTGTTGGTCACATCGACGCGCGTCGCGACGTCGTGGCCACTGCGCGCCGCGGTGCTGCGATCGGTCTTGAGCATCGCGGCGACCTCGGTGGCGTAGGCTGCAAGCCGGGCCGAAGTCGTTTCGTGCGGCAGGGTCGGCAGCACCAGCAAGGCAAGCAAGGCGAAAACCGCCATCGCAATGACGACATCGAGCAGGATGATGCCCGCCTGCGCCGATGCGCGCGCGCTAGCGCGCGTTGCTTTTGAGATCTGCCGCACTGCCGGTGCCGCCTTCGCGGCCGTCGGAGCCCAACGAAATGATTTCATAGGGCGCGCCTTCTGCTGGCGAGCGATAGATGTAGGCGTGCTTCCACGGATCTTCCGGAACGATGCCGCCCTTCACGTACGGGCCGTTCCAGCCGGCCATGTTGCCGGGGCGGCGGACGAGGGCGGTGAGGCCTTCCGACGTGGTCGGATAGCGTCCGGTGTCGAGGTAATAGAGATCGAGCGAGCTCGACAGCGCCTCGATCTGCAGCTTCGCCGCCTTCACGCGCGCCTCGGTGAGGTAGTTGAGCACGCGCGGGCCGACGAGGCCCATGATCAAGCCGATGATCACGAGCACGACCAGCATCTCGATCAGCGTGAAGCCGGAGGAGCCGGCCAACATCAGCCTGCGGTAGTCCGTCCGTAGCACTTGACGCATAATGACCCCGATCTTCTTGACGGCCCTAACCGACGAGCTGATTGACGCTCAGGAGCGCCGACAGAATTGAGACGATGAGCGTTCCAACGATGGCGGCGATGACAACGATGGCGGTCGGTCCCACGACGCCGGCGAGCCGATCGAGACGGTCCGAAAGTTTGGACTCGTAGAACTCGGCGGTTCGCCGGGCAACGATAGCGAGTTCCCCCGATTCTTCGCCCACACGCAGCATCTTGAGCGCGAGGGGCGGAATATAGCCAATGCGCGAGAGAGCGTCCACCAACCGGCCGCCGCGCCGCACGCCTTCGACCACGCGATCGAGTCCGCCGGCCGCCGCGCCGGGCAGATCGACCAGCACGCGCAACGCCGCCGTCAATGTGACGCCATTGGCAAGCAGCGTGCTCAGGCTTGAACAGAACAGCACCGTGCGCCGCAGTTCGAGAATGCCGCGCAGGCCCGGCATGCGGCTGATGTAGCCGATGACAATCGCGCGCGGCCGCGGCCGCAACAGGATAAGAACGAACAGGACGACGAATGCGGCCAGGATGCCCGCCACCCAGAGCCCGTATGCGACGAAAAAATCGGAGGTCGCGAGCACGGCGCCGACGAGGCCGCTTGGCGACTGGCCGAAATCGCGCAGCACGGAGGCAAACTGCGGCACCACGACGACAAGAAAGAACGTCAGCACCGAGAGGGCGACGAGCAGGAGAACGGCCGGATAACGTAGCGCGCCGCTGATTTTGTCGAGCAGCCGCTCGGTGCGGGCGCGCTCTTCGCCGACGGACTCCAGAACGCCGTCGAGATTTCCGGATGCTTCCGCGACCCGCACCATGGCTACGAGATCGGGTCCGAACAAGCGCGGGTGACGCTGCAAGGCGTCGCCGAAACTGGCGCCGCCGGTAATCGTCACGCGCAGATCGCGGATGATCGCGGCAAGCCCCGCCTTTTCCTCGCCGGCGAGCAGGAGCAGGGCGTCATCGAGCGTAAGTCCCGCGCGCAACACCAGCGACAGCTCGCGCAGGAATACCGTCATCTCGCGGCGGCCGGCCGGCCGGTGGAACAGCCGCAGGAGCGTCGACTTCCCGGCGCCGCCGCGCATGCCGGTCTCGGTATTGAGCACGACGTAGCCGAGCTTCTCGAGCTCGCGTGAGGCTTCGCGCGTATCGGCAGCCTCGATTTCGCCGGTGATGAACCGGTCGTGCGCGTCCATCGCCTTGTAGGTGAAGGTCGGCATTTTCAGCGGCTCGCGGTGACCCGCAGTATCTCGTCGACCGAGGTCAATCCGGACCGGCATTTGGCGACGCCGTCCTCGATCATGGTGGTCATGCCGTCGGCGCGCGCTTCGCGCTCGATGCTGACATCGTCGGTACCGGTGCCGATCAGGCGGCTGATGCGCTCGTTGACTTCGAGAATTTCGAACACGCCGAGGCGGCCGCGGTAGCCGGTGTTACCGCAGCGATCGCAGCCGACCGCTTCGCCGACCAGTTCGCCGGCATGGAATCCGATCGCCGTAAAGCGGGGATCGCGCGCGATCGTCGCTTCGGTGACCGGCGCCATGCGGCGGCAGTCTGGGCACAGCACGCGCACGAGACGCTGGGCAAGGATGCAGCGAAGCGTCGAGGCGATCAGGAACGGCTCGACGCCCATATCGATCAGGCGCGTGATGCTCGCGGCGGCCGTATTGGTGTGCAGCGTCGTCAGCACGAGATGGCCGGTCAGCGACGCCTGTATGCCGATCTTGGCGGTCTCGCCGTCGCGCATTTCGCCGACCATGATCACATCGGGGTCCTGACGGAGGAAAGAGCGCAGCGCGGAGGCGAACGTCAGGCCGATTGCGGGCTTGACCTGCGTCTGGTTGACGCCCTGGATTTCGTATTCGATCGGATCCTCGATGGTGAGAATCTTTCGGATCGGAGAATTGAGACGCGCGAGTGCGGAGGCGAGCGTCGTGGTCTTGCCGCTGCCGGTCGGTCCGGTGACGATGATCAGGCCGTGCGGCGCTTCGAGATGCCGTTCGAGCACGGCGCGGTCGCGCGCGCCGAAGCCGAGCCGCACGAAGTCGAGTAGGCGCTGGTTGCGTTCGAGCACGCGCAGGATCGCCGCTTCGCCGTGCGCGGTCGGCATGGTGGCGACGCGCAGGTCGAGGTCGAGATTGCCGACGCGCACGCGCGCGCGGCCGTCTTGCGGCAGCCGCCGCTCGGCGATGTTGAGCCCGGCGAGGATCTTCACGCGCGATACGATCGCGCGCGCCATGTCGGGCGGCGGAGGCGGCATCGTGCGCAGCAGGCCGTCGACGCGCAGCCGCACCTGCAGCGTTCCGCGAAACGGCTCGATGTGGATGTCGGTTGCGCGATATTCGACCGCGCGCTCGAACAGCTCGTTGACGGTGCGCACAACCGGTGCGCCGCTCGCCATGTCGCGCAGGCTGTCGAGATCGTCGTCGTCGCCGTGACTGGCGAGATCGGAGGCATCGTCGTCGCCGGTAATCGAAACGGTTTCGGTGCCGGCGACGTCGCGCAGCAGCATTTCGATTTCGTCGAACGTGGCGATCTCGCGCACGCAGGAGCGGCCGAGCGTCAGTTCCATGGTCTGCAGGATCGCGCTGTCGGATGGATCGGCGGTCGCGAGGTGGATCTCGCCGTCGTCGGTCTCGTAGGGAAAGACCGCCGACTCGCGCAGGAAGCGCGTCGAAAATCGGTCGAGGGCCGGCCGGCCCGCGCGCATCGCTTCGAGCGACGTGCGTGGCAGCGCGTGGAATTTCGCCACCGTTTCCGCAAAGGCCGCGGGCTCGAGGCCGGCGCGCTCCATCAGCGCGCGATAGCCGTTCGAACGCCGTCCGCCACTGCCGTTGGAACTGGCGGGCAGGGCGCCGATGGAAACAAGGTAGTCCTCGAAACCGGACTTGACCGCGACCGACATAAGTAACGCGCTCACTCAATTTAGCGGCGGAACTTGGGCACAATCTTACCCGCCGCCCGATACCGCCGGAGGACGATCATCCTATCAGAGTTAACCGCCCTTGGGCGGCGGCGGGATGGCGCTAACCGGTTACGGCGACGGCAAAATGACAGGAAATGCCGTCAATTATGCGGATATTCGCAAGGCGCAGGCGGCAGGAGCGGCCTGACGGGTTCCCGGCCATCTGTGGGCCGTGATTGAACATCCGGCGCCTCAGGATCGTTGGTGCTAAGCGGAGGAAGAAAACATGCATGTGCCCGCACCGGCAGCAGCTGCCGCGCTCGCCCTGTCGCTCGCCTGGGCGGCGACCGCGGCTGCCGACGACCTGAGCGTCAAGCAATCCGCGCCGCCCGGCTGGCACGGGGAGGGCGTCGTCGTCACGCCGGAATCGAGCGTCCCCAAGCCCGGCGATGCCGGCAATCGGATGCACACCAACACGAAAGTTTTTGTGCCGAGCTACGGCTCAGGCAAGCCCAAGCACCCGAAAGCCGACGATCCGCAAAGGCCGGCGCCGCGCTGATCGAGCCGGACCCAATTACTCGCCAAGCTTGCCACGCGGGCTGCCGACACCGCTGCAGACATCCCAGCCAACTCTTGGCCGGGTGCGGCCGGTGGGCCCGCATGTGCCGTTCACGACGTCGAAATAAGACGCGGTGCCCATGCGCGCGTAGATAACTTTGTGCTCCTGCGTCGTGCTCAGACGGAAATGATTGCCGTTGTTCACCAGCGCGGCAAACAGCGGTGCGGCAGCGCTTGTCCCGCCGAAAATAAGCCAGCCGCCTTGGCGCGAGACGTATACCCAGACGCCGGTGTTGGGATCCGCGATTGCCGATACGTCAGGTACGCCGCGTTTGTTCTTTACGATGGATGCGATGCCGTCCTGCCAGCTCGGGCGCGCGACATATTTGCTGAGGCCTTGGCCGGTATCCCTCCAGGCATTTTCGCG
>DASZVZ010000105.1:0-4535 GCA_035546875.1 Pseudolabrys sp. | reverse complement strand
CAAGCCGATGCTGCCGCCGATCCCGCGCCGGCGCGTCGTCGTCGGCAAGCGCCGCGCGCCGCTTTCCGCCGGCCGCGTCTCGCTCGCCGCGCGGCTCTATCGCACCGCCGAGCGGCAGGCGCGCGACATCGAGCTCGATCTTGCGCGCGGCGATCTCGCCGGGCCCGAGCGCGAGCGCGACGTGCGCAAGCTCTCGATGCTCACGCGCACGCTGCGCGATCTCGATCATCTTTCGCCGCCGGACGGCGCCGCCGCAAAGCCGGCCGAGCCGGAGGAAGAGGAGTTCGACATCGACGAGTTGCGCGCCGAGCTGATGCGCCGCGTGGAAGGCATCCGCGCGCGCCGGCGCGAGGAGGAAGAGGCGAGGGCGGCGGCTGAGGCGGGCGCGGAGTGATGCGGTCTGAAATTCTCCGCGAACCTTT
Organism: Pseudolabrys sp.; assembly: GCA_035546875.1. Lineage (GTDB taxonomy): Bacteria > Pseudomonadota > Alphaproteobacteria > Rhizobiales > Xanthobacteraceae > Pseudolabrys. The sequence continues at coordinate 4,113 of DASZVZ010000105.1, read as the reverse complement.
CCGCCGTCATCGCCGGGCAACCGGGTCCGGCCGTTGGCCGGCCCGGTCGTAAACTTGACCCGGCGATGGCGATCAGGGACGCAATGCCTTCTTGAGCGCGATGCCCGGGTCGTAGGCATGCAAAGCGCGCCGTTCTTCGAACGGCCATGCCCGGGCATGAGGAGATTTGTAGAACCGCCTTCGCGTCAATTCGGCCGTGCCTTCGGGATGGTCCTTAGCGTCGCGCCGGGATCGGGAAATCGTAGACCTGCGCGGGCGTTGCGCCGTACGAGAAGTGCCACCATTCGCGGAAGTAGTTCCTGAAGCCGTGCTTGCGCATGGCGGCGCCGAGCGTCTCGCGCGCGCGGCGCTGCGCGGGCGTGATCGCGCCTGAGCGCGTGTGGCTCCTGTCGTCGAAGCAGTCGAAGCCGGTGCCCATGTCGAGCGACGTGTCCGGCGCGCGTTGCGCCGCCGGCGCGGTGCACGGGCCGTCGCGGCGGTCGACGGTTGTTGCCCCGCTTGCGCCGGAATGAGCGGGGGACTGTGCGCCGGCGAGCGGCACCAGCGTGAGATCGACCGCGGTGCCGGTCGAATGCGCCGAATGCGCGGAGATGTAGCCGGAGAACAATGTGCGCTTGTCGAGCGTCGGATAGAAGCGCTTGTTGCCGTCGGCCTTGCCATCGCGCGCCCATGCCAGCATCGCGCGCGTGGCGCGTTGCGGGCGGTAGCAGTCGTAGACCTTCAGGCTCAGATGCTCGCGCGCGAGATCGGCTTCGACGTGCGCCAGCGCTTGCGCGACCGCGCGCCGGAGCACGCATTCGCGCCCGCCATAGCCGGGCAGGGGATGGCCGGTGAAGTTATCGGCGGTGGCGTAGCGCATCTCCTGGGCGATGCCCGGCGCGACGTCGCGCAGGAACACGAAGCCGCCGGGCAGGGCGTTCTGCGCGGCCGCCGGAGAAAGCGCGAACAGGGCGAGGAAAATGGCGAGGAGTCGCATCGCGCCATTCATTCAGGCTGTCATCGTCCGCGCAAGCGGATGATCCGGTAACCCGGCGGCTCATGAGTTTACGGGATGCCCGCCGTCGCGGGCATGCAACCGATGCGATAGGCGAAAGCATACCACCTGCGCGGCAGACCCCATTGCCTCGGCGCAATTCTCGCGCCATTTAGCGCGCGATGGACGCCAAGACGCCCGCCAAGACACCGGCCCAGACGCCGCCCAAGACACCGGCCAAGACGCCGGGGAAAGCCGCCAAGCCGGCCGGGCCGAAGGCGGGCGCGAAAAGCGCTTCCGCGGCGGCGAAATTCGAGCCGCTCGATCTCAGCCACCAGGAAATCAAGGCCATCGTCTTCGGCATCATGCTGGCGATGTTCCTCGGCGCGCTCGACCAGACCATCGTCGCGACCGCGCTGCCGACCATCGGCTGGCACTTCGGCGGGCTCGACAACATCTCGTGGGTGGTGACCGCCTATCTCCTGACCGGCACGGCGGTGACGCCGCTCTACGGCAAGCTTTCCGACATCCACGGCCGGCGCGTGATGATGCTGATCGCGATCGGGCTGTTCGTGGCGGGCTCGGTCGCCTGCGCGATGGCGCCGAGCATGACCGCGCTCATCTTCGCGCGCGCGCTGCAGGGGCTCGGCGGCGGCGGGCTGATGGCGCTGGCGCAGACGATCGTCGCCGACATCGTTTCACCGCGCGAGCGCGGGCGCTACCAGGGCTACATCGGCGCGGTGTTCGCGACCTCCTCGATCGGCGGCCCGGTGCTCGGCGGATTTCTGACCGAGCATCTCGACTGGTCGCTGATCTTCTGGATCAACCTGCCGCTCGGGCTCGGCGCGCTCGGCATGACGTCGGCGGCGCTGCGCCGCATTCCGCACCATCACCGCCAGCACCGGCTCGATCTCATCGGCGCGGCGCTGATGATGATCGCCTCGGTGCTGCTTCTGCTTGCGCTCACTTCGGGCGGGCGGCGCTTTGCCTGGATCTCGCCGGAGATGGGCGCGTTGACCGGCGGCTCCGCGATCTGCTGGGGGCTGTTCGCCTGGCGTCTCGTCGCGGCGCCGGAGCCGTTCCTGCCGCTCGCCGTTCTCGGCAACGCGGTGGTGCGCTGCGCCGCGCTCGCCGGCGCCTGCATGATGTCGGTGCTCGTCGGCATGACGATTTTCGTGCCGCTTTATTTCGAGGTGGTGGCGCACCTGACCGCGAGCGAAAGCGGGCTTGCGCTCATCCCGCTGGTCGGCGCGACGCCTTTGTTCTCGACGCTCACCGGGCGTCTGATGGGGCGCATGAAGCATTACAAGCGCATGCCGCTTGTGGGCCTTGCCGTCGCGATCCTCGCGCTCGCCGTGCTGGCGGTGTGGCCGGCTTCGATGCCGCTGCCGCTGGTGCTCGTGCTGCTGGCGGTGATCGGCTCGGGCCTCGGCACCGTGTTCCCGATCTCGACCGTATGCATGCAGAACGCGGTGCCGCACGCGCAAATGGGCGTTGCGACCGGCGCGGCGAATTTCTTCCGCGCGCTGTTCTCCGCGCTCGTCGTCGCGATCCTCGGCGCGATCGTGCTCGGCTATCTCGGCGGCGCGACCGGCGAGGCGGTGGAGACGCTGGCGCGCACGGCGTCGGCGGAAGCGCTCGCGCAGGCGTTCCGTTTCGTGTTCATCGCCGGCGCGCTGGTGCTGGCGTTCGGCATGGCGTTTCTGATCGCGCTCGAGGAGCGGCCGCTGCGCGGCCCGCGCGCGGAGGCGCCGGCGGCGACGCAACCGACCGCGCCGGCGACGCCCATTCCGTCCGAATGACCGATTGAAATGCCCCGGCAAATAGCCGGGGCATTCGTTTTTGCGCGCGCGGCTACTCGCAGTATTTGCAAGGCGGGAAGTCGCGGCTGTAGACCGGCTGCGCCAGGAATTTCGCCTTGTCGTAGTGCCAGAACGTGCCGACCGCGGGATACGTCTTGATCACCGTGTTCCAGAGCTCGTCCTTGTCGTAGCCGAACATCTTCTTCTTCTCGACCTTCTTTATATAGATGGTCTGAATCGGACTTTTGGTCGACGGATCGAGCTCGACCGGACCGCGCGGCGCGTCGATCTTGATCGACGCCATCGTCTTGATGAACTCGACCGGCCCCGGATACTTGCCGTTGAGCTTGGCCATCGTCTTGTCGATCCAGAGCGCGGCCGCGTAGTTCACCTCCGAATAGTACGACGGCACCTTGCCGTATTTGGCGCGGTACTTCTTCACGAAGGCTTCGTTCGCCGGCGTCTCGATCGCGGCGGAGTATTGCAGCGCGGAGACGTCGCCGATCACCTCGTCGCCCATGAAGGGCAGGGCGAACTCGTCATAGCTCGTGCCGCCGCCGACGATCGGCTTCTTGTTGCCGGAGGCGCGCAGCTGCTTCGGGAATTGCAGCGACATCGGACCGACCATCAATGTGAATATGGCGTCGACGTCGCTCTTGAGCGTCGGAATGTACGGGCCGAAGTCCTTGGTGCCGATCGGCACCCACACCTTCTGCACGATCTTGCCGCCGCAATCCTCGAAGCCTTTCTGGAAACCGCCGAGCTGCTCGTAGCCGAAGGCGTAATCGGCCGCGATCGCGGCGATGCGCTTGTAGCCCTGATCGCACGCCCATTGCCCAAGCGGATGGTTCGGCTGCGACGACACCCAGCCGGCGAGCACGAGATAGGGATATTTCTCGACCTGCCGCTGCGCGAGATCGTCGGCGGTCGACACGGTTCCCATGTAGAGCATCTTGTATTCGGTCGAAACCGGCGCGAGCGCGTATGCGGAGGAGGCGAGCACCGCGCCGACCAGCATGTCGACCTTGTCCTGCAGGATAAGCTTCTTCGCCTTGGTCACGTCGACGTCCGGCTTGCCCTGATCGTCCTCGACGATGAACTGCGCCTTGACGCCGCCGAGCATGCCGTTGTGCTCGTCCAGATACATCTGGAAGCCGTTGACCATGTCGGTGCCGAGCTGCGTGAAGATGCCGGTGCGCGGCGCGAGAAAGCCGATCTTCAATTCCTGCGCCGGCGCGCTTTGCGCGGCGGCGAGCATCGCGCCGCCGGCAAGCAACGGCGACAAGATGCGTGTGACGATTTTTTTCATGGACTTCGCCCTCCCCATCGGCAGCGCAT
>DASZVZ010000104.1:0-7061 GCA_035546875.1 Pseudolabrys sp. | reverse complement strand
GTTGCCGTCGACGAATACGAGCTTCGGGCGCACCGGCAGCGCCTTCACCGCGCGTGCCAGCGCCCACAGCGAGGCGCGCAGGATGTTGTCGCGGTCGATGCGCTCGGTGCAGCCGAAGGCGACCGCGACGTCCGCGCTCGCGCAGATCTTCACGTAAAGTTTCTCGCGCGCCTCGGCGTCAAGTTTCTTGGAATCGTTGAGGCCGCGCGGAATGCGTTTCGGATCGAGGATGACCGCGGCGGCTACCACCGGCCCGGCAAGCGGCCCCCTGCCCGCCTCATCGCACCCCGCCACCGGCCAGATGCCGCGATTGATGGCGCGCCGCTCGCGCCGGAACGTCGGGCGGATGTCCGGCTCGTTGAGCGGCAGCCTCTCCGGCGCCGCTTTTTTTGCGGTGGCGCTTCGACTCACGGCCGCGATCAAGCGCGCGGCCGGCCGCCCAGTCAATGCAGGAACTTGGCGGTGTGAAATGCGGGGAAAGCGGCAAGTGCGGAACCCGGCGCGGAGGCGGTGGTTCTCCACGAGGGCCTGGAGAACAAATGATTCCGCTCTGGTTGCACGTGATTGCCGTCATCTCGTTGCTTCTTGGTCTGATTGCCGCAGGCGTCATTGCCATCGATCTGACCCGCCGCCCGCAGCACATGTGGATCATGAATCTGGTGTGGCCGCTGAGCGCGCTGTTCGGCAGCGTGCTCGTCGGCTGGTTCTACCTCCGCTACGGCCGCGCGACCGGCAGCCACGAGCAGATGAAGGAGCAGCCATTTTCCATCATCGTCGCAAAGGGCGCGCTTCACTGCGGCAGCGGCTGTACACTCGGCGATATCTGCGCCGAATGGCTCGCTTTCGCCGCTCCGGCCGCCGCGGTATGGCTCGGCTGGCAGACGCTGTTCGGGCAGAAAATGTTCGCTGTCTGGGTTCTCGATTTCATCTTCGCCTTCGCTTTCGGCATCGTATTCCAGTATTTCAGCATCGTGCCGATGCGCGGCCTCTCTTTCGGACCCGGCATCCTCGCCGCGTTGAAAGCCGACACGCTCTCACTCACCGCCTGGCAGATAGGCATGTACGGCCTGATGGCGATCGCGCAATTCGCCGTCTTCCGGCCGCTTACCGGCGCGCCGCTCGAGGTGAACACGGTCGAATTCTGGTTCGTGATGCAGATCGCCATGCTCGCCGGTTTCGCGACCAGCTATCCCGTTAACTGGTGGCTGATCCGCGCCGGCATCAAGGAGAAGATGTGAGATTCAGAACAGGCTTAGTTGTTCGGAGCCTGCCTTGGGCCGGCGGAAGTGATCCGTCGTCATCGAGAAACGGCGCTCGTTGAGCCCGAGCTTCTCGCAGGCCAGCTCGAAGCGGCGTCCGATCAGCCAGGCATAGGGTCCGCTGCCCTTCTGCCGCAGGTGCCAGGTGGAGTCGTAGTCCTTGCCGCCGCGCGTCTCGCGAATGATCTTGAACACCTTGGCGGCGCGATCGGGGAAATTCGCCTCGAGCCATTCCTTGAACAGGTCGCGCACCTCAAGCGGCAGGCGCAGCAGCACGTAGCCTGCCTCCTTCACGCCAGCAGTCGCCGCCGCTTCGAGAATACGCTCGATCTCCATGTCGTTGATCGCGGGGATGACCGGGGCGACCATCACCGTCGTCGGCACGCCCGCCTGCGAGAGGCGCCGCAGCGCTTCCAGCCGCCGCATGGGCGTCGCCGCGCGCGGCTCCATGGTGCGCGCGAGCTGCGCGTCGAGCGTCGTCACCGACAGTGCGACCTTCGCCAGATTGCGCTCGGCCATGCGCGCGAGGATGTCGAGATCGCGCAGCACCAGCGCCGACTTGGTGACGATGCCGACCGGATGTCCGGCGGCGTCGAGCACTTCGAGAATGCGCCGCATCACCTGGTAGCGGCGCTCGATCGGCTGATACGGATCGGTATTGGTGCCGATGGCGATCACCTTCGGCTCGTAAGTGGTCGCGGATAACTCCTTTTCGAGAAGCTCGGCCGCGTCCGGCTTCACGAACAGCTTTGATTCGAAATCGAGTCCCGGCGACAGGCCGAGATAGGCGTGCGTCGGCCGCGCGAAACAATAGACACAACCGTGCTCGCAGCCGCGATAGGGATTGATCGAACGATCGAAGCCGATGTCGGGCGACTGGTTGCGGGTGATGATCTTGCGCGTCGCGTCGGTCGTCACCGTGGTCTTGAACGGCGGCAATTCATCGAGCGAGCGCCAGCCGTCGTCGAAGGCGATGCGCGCCAACGGCTCGTAGCGGCCGGACGCATTCGTCTGCGCGCCGCGACCGCGCCTGCGCTCGAAATCGACCGCGACGCCGAGCAGGCCGGTGGTGTATTCGCCGAATTTGTCGTCCGCCGGCGCGGAGGGCAGCCCCATCGCCGGCGGACGCTTCAAGGCTGGTGTTGAACGAGCCATGGCTGCACCTTAATGATCGAATGTGAACATAACAAGAACATTTGGACGCGCCTTGATTTGAAGCAAATACCGCCTCGATCTCGTGGCGCTGAGGCCTGCTCCCACATGATATTGTGTAAGCCTGTCCACAAGGCCTCGGTTCCATGCTGAGCGTGATCATTGCGACGCACGAATCGGAGCGCGCCCTGGTGCGTACGCTTGCGGCGCTGGTGCCGGGCTCGACCGCCGGCCTCATCAGCGAGGTGATCGTCGCGGACGGCGGTTCGGCCGACGCTACCGCGGAGGTGGCCGACGTCGCCGGCTGTCATTTCATGCAATCGGCCGGACCGCGCGGCGCCCGGCTAAAGACGGCTGCGAATGGCGCGCGCGGACGCTGGCTGATGTTCCTGCACGCCGGCGCCGTGCCGGAGCCGGCTTGGGTCGAGGAAGCGGACCGTTTCATCATCTCGGCCGAAAGGCTCGATCAGGCCGAACGCGCCGCCGTTTTCCGCGCGCAGCCGGCGGCCGGCGCGCTGCGGCCCGGCTTCGCGGAGGTCGCCCAACTCGTCCGCTCGATCCTCGGCGGCGGCGCGCGACCCGAGCAGGGGCTGCTGATCGCGCGGCGCTTCTACGACCGCCTCGGCGGCCACCCCGAGGGCGGCGAAGCCGAAGCCGTGCTGCTGCGGCGGATCGGCCGCCACCGCCTCGCCATGCTCGGCGCGGGCCTCTACCCTGCCCGGCGCGATACTTGACTTAGTCAAGTAATTGGCCAACCCTTCCGCGGCATGAACAACCAGCCCCTGCGCCAGCAGCGCGTCGCCGTGGTGCGCCGCTTCAACCGTTTCTACACGCGGCAGATCGGCCTGCTGCGCAAAAGCTACCTCGACAGCCCCTTCTCGCTCGGCGAGACGCGTCTGCTCTACGAGCTTTTCCATAGCCGTTCGCTCACCGCGAGCGATCTTGCCCGCAACCTCGATCTCGACGCCGGGTATCTCAGCCGCGTGCTGCGCGACTTCGAGAAGCGTGGGCTCGTCAAGCGCACCACCTCCGCGAAGGATGCGCGCCAGAGCCACATTTCGCTCACCGCGCGCGGGCGCAAGACCTTCGCCCCGCTAGAGCAGCGCTCGCAGAAAGCGGCGAGTGGCATGCTCGACAGGCTGGCGCCCGCCGGACAGGAACGGCTCGTCGCGGCTATGGACTCGATCGAGACGCTGCTCGAGCCGAACGGCGCGGCGAAGAAGGACGAAAAGCCCGCCTACATCCTGCGCGCGCCGCGGCCCGGCGATTTCGGCTGGATCATCAAGCGCCACGCCGAACTGTACGCGCAGGAATACGGCTGGACCGAGCCCTTCGAGGCGCTGTGCGCGCAGATCGTGCTCGACTTCCTCAACAAGAACGACAGCAAATACGAGCGCTGCTGGATCGCCGAGCTCGACGGCGAGAACGTCGGCACCGTGATGATGGTGAGGGATTCCGACGAAGTCGCCAGGCTACGCCTGCTGCTGGTCGATCCGAAGGGCCGTGGGCTCGGGCTCGGCACGCGCCTCGTCGACGAGGCGATCAGGTTCGCGCGCGAGGCCGGCTACAAGAAGGTGACTCTATGGACGCACAGCGTGCTCACCGCCGCGCGCAAGATCTACCAGAACGCCGGCTTCACGCTGACCTCGAGCGAGAAGCGCCACACCTGGAGCCAGGACGTGGTCGCGGAGTTCTGGGATTTGGAGCTTTAGACCGTCGCGCCCTTCGCCTTTGCGCGCCGCAAATGCTCGTCGAGCCGCGGCATGATCTCCACGAAATTGCAGGGCCGGTAACGATAATCGAGCTGGTGCACCAGGATTTCGTCCCAGGCGTCCTTGCAGGCGCCGGGCGATCCGGGCAGGCAGAAAATGTAGGTCGCCCCGGCGACGCCCGCGGTCGCGCGCGTCTGGATCGCGGAGGTGCCGATCTTCCGCTCGCTCACCAGCAGAAACATCATCGCGAACGCATCCATGCGTTTCTGAAACAGCGGCTCGACCGCTTCCGGCGTCACGTCGCGGCCGGTGAAGCCGGTGCCGCCGGTGGTGACGACCACGTCGATCATCGGATCGGCGATCCACGCCTTCACGCGCTGGCGGATCGCCTCGACGTCGTCGGTGACGATCGAGCGCTCGGCGACGTGATGACCGGCGGCGCGGATGCGTTCGACCAGCGTCGTGCCGGATTTGTCGTCCGCGAGTTTGCGCGTGTCCGACACGGTGAGCACCGCGAACTTCAGCGCCACGAACTGCCTGCTTGGATCGATGCCTGGCATCAGCCGCCTTTTCTTCTTCGTCGTGCCCGCGCTTGTCGCGGGCATCCACCCTTTGTTTGACTCAGTAAAGCAAGCCGCGGTTGGCCGCGACAAGCCCGGCCATGACTCACGTTACAATTGCGCGGCCGCGAAGGTATCGCAGGCCGAAATGTTCCCCTGTTTCAAGCCGATATTGAACCAGCGCTGGCGCTGCGCCGAGGTGCCGTGCGTGAACGAATCCGGCACGACGTGACCGCGCGCCTGCATCTGCAAGCGGTCGTCGCCGATCGCAGCCGCGGTCTGCAACGCGGCTTCGACGTCGCCGGGATCGATGAATTTCCACCGCTGGTTTGAACGGCTCGCCCACACTCCCGCGTAGCAATCCGCTTGCAGCTCGACGCGCACCTGAACGCGGTTTGCACCGGGCCTGCTGCCGGCGCTTTGCTGCATCGAATGCGCCTTCGACAAGGTGCCGAGCAAATTCTGCACGTGATGGCCGACCTCATGCGCGATCACGTAGGCCTCCGCAAATTCGCACGCCTTGCCGCTGCAGCCGCGGAAGCGAAACTCGATGTCGCGGAAGAAACTGGTGTCGAGATAGATGCGCCGGTCCGTCGGACAGTAGAACGGCCCCATCGCCGATTGCGCGAATCCGCAGCCGCCCTGCTCGCCGCCGCGATAGAGCCGCAAGCGCGGCGCGCGGTATTGACGTCCCGAGGCCTGGAAGATTTCCGTCCAGGTGTCTTCCGTATTGCCGAGCACCGCGGCGATGAAATCGCCCGCCCGGTCGGACGGCCGCCCCGTGCGCGGCGGCTGCTGGTAGGGCTGCTGGTAATAGCCGCCGCTGTTTCCGGTGACGATTTCCGCGCCTCCGATCAGGATGCTCGGATCGATGCCGGTTGCCCAGCCGATCAGCGCCAGCACGAATACCGCGCCGATGCCGAGCCCGCCGGTGCCGACCGGCACGCCGAAGCCGCCGCCCCCGAAACCGCCGCCGTCACGGTCGTCCTCGATGTTGTCGCTGCGGCGAAAATCTTCCCAACGCATCGTTAAATTCGCCCCCGTTTCGAAAGCCGCCCAATCATCGCGTAGCCTGCATTTTGCGTCCAATTCCGGCGCTTCCAGCGATCCTGAAAGTCGCGCTAAGCCTCAGTGACATAGGCAGAATTTGCCGATCGGATTGTGCGTCCGGTTAAGCCGTTTTTTACCTTGAGACGCCATGATGCACACCAGTCGGTTGTAGGTCCCGCGTCGCCGACCGCGTCACCTGAGTCAGAGTCTTGAGTCATGGTTGTGTCGCGTCGCGGGGCGCCCTCACGGGCGCCCCGTGGAGTTTCTGAGAGTCCTCAATCGGCTCAGATTCTTGTCGGCGATTGCGTCGCCGAGATGGCCAAGCTGCCGGCCGAATCCGTCGACCTCGTCTTTGCCGACCCGCCGTACAATCTCCAGCTTCAGGGGGACTTGAAGCGTCCCGATGACAGTCACGTCGACGCCGTCACCGACGACTGGGACAAGTTCGCGAATTTTTCCGCCTATGACGATTTTACGCGCGGGTGGCTGAAGGCCTGCAAGCGCGTCTTGAAGCCCGCCGGCACCATCTGGGTAATCGGCTCCTACCACAACATCTTTCGCGTCGGCGCACTGATGCAGGATCTCGGCTTCTGGATCCTGAACGACGTGATCTGGCGAAAATCCAACCCGATGCCGAATTTCCGTGGCCGCCGTTTCACCAACGCGCATGAAACGCTGATCTGGGCATCACGCGATCCGGCCGCCAAGGGCTACACCTTCAACTATGAAGTCTTGAAAGCCGGCAACGAAGACATCCAGGTGCGCTCCGACTGGACCATCGCGCTGTGCACCGGCGAGGAACGTCTCAAGGGCCGCGACGGCAAGAAGCTGCATCCGACGCAGAAGCCGGAAGCGCTGCTCGCCCGCGTGCTGCTGTCGAGCTCGCGGGTCGACGATCTCGTGCTCGATCCGTTTTGCGGCACCGGCACCACCGGCGCGGTGGCAACACGTCTGGGCCGCCGTTTCGTCGGCTGCGAGCGCGACCCAAATTACGCCAAAGCAGCGGAGAGGCGCATCGCCGCGACCAAGCCGCTGGAAGCGCCGACGCTCGCGCCCTTTATCACCGCGCGCGAAGCGCCGCGCGTTCCATTCTCCGCGCTGATCGAGCGCGGCCTCGTCTCACCCGGCGCGAAGCTCGTCGACGCGAAGAAGCGGCACAAGGCGCTGGTGCGCGCCGACGGCGCGGTGTCCCTCGGCGACAATGTCGGCTCGATCCACAAGATCGGCGCGATGGTGCAAGGGCTCGACGCCTGCAACGGCTGGACCTTCTGGCACGTCGAGACGCCGAAGGGACTCAAGTCCATCGACGACTTTCGCGCCATCGTGCG
>DASZVZ010000103.1:0-8160 GCA_035546875.1 Pseudolabrys sp. | reverse complement strand
AGTTCGTCGACATAGGCCGGATCGTTCTCGGCATAGACGTCGAGCGAGTCGCCCGGCTCGTAAGCGGGCGCCGGACCGTCGAACGACAGCGCGAGATGAATCGTCTCCTTGTCGGATCGCGAGGAATTCAGATTGACGTGTTCGGTGATCTCCGCCTCGACGATGTCGAGATTGGGCGACGCCACCGGCTTGGTGAAATCGACCTCGATCACCTTGCCGCTGTTGGCGTCGGCCGGCGCCAGCGCCTTCACGGCATCCGCGATCCATTGGCCCGACGGCTCGGCGAAATCGAGATCGCAATCGACGCGATCTACAATGCGCGTGGCGCCAAGCGCCGCGAGGCGCTCGTCGATCTTCTTGCCGATGGCGCAGAATTCCACATAGGCGGTGTCACCGAGCGCCAGCACGCCGAACTCGACGCCTTCGAGTCGTGGCGCACCCTCGCCCATTAGTTCACTGAACGCTCGCACGGCGCGCGCGGGCGGATCGCCCTCGCCCCAGGTCGCCGCGATCACGACAAGACGTTTCGCGCTCGCAAGGCTCGCGACATCGAGATCGGCCATGTCGACGAGCGTCGGCTTCAGGCCGTTCTTGCGCGCGGACTTGGCGAAATCATTGGCGAGCCGCTCGCAGTTTCCGGACTCGCTTGCATAGAGGATGGTGATCGGCTCGGCCGGACGCGCCGGCGCCGCCGGTTGTGCGCTTCCCGCAGCAGACTCAAGTCCGGCAAGAAAGCCGGCCAGCCACGCCCGTTGCGTCGGGCTCGCCGTGCCGACTACCCGGTTGAGCAGCGCGATCTCTTCGTCGCCGAACGGCGCGGTTTTCGGAATGGTGGAAATGCCGGAGCCCATGACCGCCCTCAAGCGCGCCCGGGAACGGCGGCGATCCGGGGGGATCGGATCGTGGGGGCGGTCATGAAACAGGCTCCGGTCTACTGAACAGGAGCCGCTAATTAGGAGATCATTCTGTTTAGGCGCAACAAGTCCCGGAAAATAAGAAAATTCTTTTGCCCTGCCGCTTCCAGCAACAGGGTTATGCCAGAAACCGCCATCCGCATGGGACCGCTGGCCCCACTCGCCGGGTGTCTTAAGCGCTGCAAAATAAGGCAAACGCGCGCTCATCGGAGACTCAATAAACGTCCTGCTGGTAGCGGCCGCTCTTTTTCAGCTCTGCGACAAAGGCCACCGCCTCATCGGCGCTACGCGCGCCATGTTTGGCGATCACGTCGACCAGCGCGCATTCGACGTCCTTGGCCATGCGCAGCGCGTCGCCGCAGACGTAAATGTGCGCGCCGTCGGCAAGCCACGCCCACAGATCGCGGCCGACTTCACGCATGCGGTGCTGTACGTATATTTTTTCCTCCGCGTCACGCGACCAGGCGAGCGTGAGGCGGTTGAGCAAGCCTGCAGAGCGCATGGCGACAAGCTCGTGCTCGTAGAAGAAATCGTAATTGCTGTGCTGGTGCCCGTAGAACAGCCAATTGCAGCCCGGTGCCTTGGTCTCGCGGCGCTCCTGTAGGAAAGCGCGAAACGGCGCGATGCCGGTGCCAGGGCCGATCATGATGATCGGAATTGACGGATCGGCTGGCAACGCAAAGTGCTGCGCCGCTTGCAGGTACACGCGTAGCGGATCGCCGGGATTGATCCTGCCACCGAGAAAAGTTGATGCAACGCCAAGACGAATGCGCTTATCGATCTCATAGCGCACGACGTCCACGGTGAGTGACACGCGGCCGGGATTGCACTTGGGCGAGCACGATATCGAATAGACACGCGGCTGCAGCGGATCGAGCGACTCGATGAAGGCTTCCGGATCGGGACGGATACCGGGAAATTTTTGCAAGGCGGCGAGCACATCGAGCGTGGCGGCGTCGCCGTCCGGATCGCCGCCGGCCGCGAGCGCTTTCGCCTTCTGCCGCCGGTCGCCGCCGGTCAGATACGAAAAGAGCTGGAACAGCATGTCGGGCGCGGGCGACAGCGACACGCCGTCCGTGAGCACGTCACGCAACGTGCGGTCAGCGATCGGAAAATCCGGCGGCGCAGCGAGCGCTTTCAGCACCGCCTCGACCAGACCGGAATCGTTGGCCGGAAAGATGCCGAGTGAATCGCCGACGGCGTAATCGAGCGCGCACGCGGCAAGATCGATCTCAATGTGCCAGGTTTCCTTCGCCGAGCCCGGCTTGTTCAGCCGCTCGCGCGACAGGAATGTTGCCGTGACCGGCTTGTCACGCGATCGGCCCAGTTGCGGCGAACCCTTGGGCGTTGACGAGTCCGGAGCTTTTGCGACGGCTGGCGTACCAGCCGGAATGTCTAGCTCCTGATAGAGCGCCTTCAGCATGCGCGCGGTGTCCTTGCCGCCCGGCGCGCACAAGTTCAGCCGTTCTTCCTTCCTGGCAAACAGCGCGTCGGCGTAATCCTTGCAGTTGTAGCCGCACTGGCCGCAATCCTGCTGCGCCATCGCCGCCATCATGCGCTGGGGCAGCGACCGGCCCTCGGCAAGCTTCATGCGTTCCGCCAGTGGAATGGTCTGATCGTGCCAGGGCGCGCTTTCATCGTCAGCTTTCGGCCCACGAAGCAGATCGGGTAGCAGCACCGCCGCGCGCTCGGACGAGAGCGGCGTGATACCGCCCTCTTCCAGCGAGATCAGTCCAGCGAACAGGCCGTTGAGCCACATCCGCTGCTCGACCGAGAATGGCGCAGTCTCCGGGATGAACGACGGGATCGGCGGGCGCGGCGTGATGCTCATTCAACCGCATCCCGCGCGCACAATGCTTTCAACGCGTCGATCTCATTCCGACGGGCGAAGGCGATGAAGCTCTCCTCGCGAGAGGCGCGGTGGCCGAGATAGGCCTTGAGCATGCGTTCGATAATTTTCGGCGCGTCTTGCGCCTTCACGTCGCGGTAAAGCTCGCGGCCGAGCGCGGCGTTCGGACCGAAGCCGCCGCCGATGAGCACGTGATAGCCTTCGACCATGTCGCCCTCCTCCGACACTTGCACCTTGCAAGCAAGCAATCCGATCTCGCTGACGAAGTGCTGCGCGCAGGAATGGTGGCAGCCGGTAAGATGAATATTCACCGGCGTATCGAGCGCGACGCGCGTCTCGCACCAGCGCGCGATGTCTTCGGCGTGGCCCTTGGTGTCGGAGGCCGCGAACTTGCAACCCTTGTTGCCGGTACAGGCAACGAGCCCTGCGCGGATCGGATTGGCGCTGACGGCAAGCCCGAGCGCCTCGGTCCTTTCCTGCGCCGCTGCAAGATTTTCGGTCGCGACGCCGGAGACGAGCAGGTTCTGCCAGACGGTAAGCCGGATATCGCCGTCGCCGAATTCGCGCGCCACGCCGGCAAGGCCGCGCATCTGCGCGACGGTCATCGTGCCGACCGGCAATAGCACGCCGATCCAGTTGAGGCCGTCCTGCTTTTGCGCGTGGATGCCGATATGCGCGGCGCGGTCAAAGGCGGGCCGCGGCGCCAGCGCGCCGGGCACCGCGCGGTCGAGCTTGCGGCCGAGCTTTTCCTCGACGAGGCCGAGGAATTTCTCGACGCCGATTTTGTCGAGCACGTATTTGAGCCGCGCCTTGGTGCGGTCGGTGCGGTTGCCGTGGTCGACGAAAACGCGCACGACCGCATCGGCGACCTTGGTTGCGTCGACTGGCTTCACCACGACGCCGGTGTCGCGCGCGAAATCCTTGTGCCCTGTGAGCCCCCCGAGGCAGAGCTTGAACCAGACGCCGGGTGTGATCCCGAAGCCGTCCCTCGCCACTACCGCCTGGAAACCGATGTCGTTCGTATCCTCCAGCACCGGAACGGTACCGGCCCCGTCAAACGCAACGTTGAACTTGCGCGGCAGGCCGTAGAGCGAACGGTCGTTGAGGATGTGGAAGTGCCATTCGCGGGCATAGGGCCGCGTGTCGATCAGTTCCTGCGGATCGATGCCCGCGGTCGGCGTGCCGGTGACATTGCGGATGTTGTCGGCGCCCGAACCGCGCGAGCACAAGCCGAGATCCTGCAAGCCCTCGACGAAGGTGACCGCGTTCTTCGCTTCGATCTCGCGCACTTGCAAATTCGCGCGCGTGGTCACGTGCGCATAGCCGCCGCCGTAGCGCTCGGCAAGATCGGCCACGCCGGCAAATTGCTGCGCGTTCAGAATGCCGTTCGGCAGCCGCAGCCGGCACATGTAGGAATTCTGGTTCGGCGCGACGTAGAAAAGGCCAAAGAAACGCCAGCGGAAATTGTCCGGCGGCTTCGGATATTCGTTATTGGCCGCCTGCTCCTTCAGACGTCCGTAGGCATCGAAGGGATGCAGTTCGCGCTTGAACTTTTCCGGATCGGATAATTTCCCACCGGATTTCAGCACGCGGTCCTGCGCCTTCAGCGCGGCGGCGTCGGGGCCCACCGGCTCCGGGTTGGGCCCGAAATTCGCCGGGCTCGGGGCCGACAAGCCCCTCGCTGTCTTGGCGATCTGCAAGCCGGCGACGAAGCCTTCGAGGTAACGCTTCTGCTCGGGCTCGAAGTCGCCGGTTTGCGTCTCGCCAGCCGCTTTGATCTCGGCGTCGCTCATTCCGCCGGCACCTGCGCGGGCACCGCCATCGGTGCGGGCGAGCGCGGCTTATGCGTGAGATAGAGCGCGAGCCCGGTAAAGATGAAGCCGCCGACAAGATTGCCGAGCGTCACCGGAATTTGATTCCACAGCCACCATTCGGCGGTGGTGATCTTCGCGCCCATCATCATGCCGGTCGGGATGATGAACATGTTCACCACCGAATGCTCGAAGCCCTGCGCGAAAAAGATGAAGACAGGCATGTAGGCGCAGGCGATCTTGCCGATGGTCGAATGCGTGGTCATCGCCGCGACGATGGCGAGACAGACCATCCAGTTGCACAACATGGCCTTGACGAAGACCGTCACCAGGCCGGCGAAGCCGAGCGCCTCGTAGCCCGTGGTCTTCATTTGCGCGACCGCGATGATCTTGGCGGCTACGCCAGCCGGCGCTGCGGTGCCGAAGTTGGTGAGCGCGATGGCGAGCAAGCCGCCATAGGCGACGCTGCCGATCAGATTGCCGAGAAAGACAAAACCCCAGTTGGTCAGCATCGTCGCGCTGGAGGCGTCCCTCTCGATCCAGGGCAGTGGCAAAATGCCAAAACTGCCGGTGACGAGATCGAGCCCAAGCAGCACGATCAAGATGAGCCCGACTGGAAAAATGAGCGCGCCGACCAGCGGCTGGTTGGTCTGCACCATGCCGGTGAGCGCAAGGCTTGTCGCAGCGGCCAGGATACTGCCGGCGAGTCCGCCGCGAATGAGCAAATCGGCCGGCGACAGCTTGAGCTTGGTGCGCCCCGCTTCGACCATGGCCTTGGCGACGTCGGCGGGCTTCACGTAGTCCATTCCTCGGCTCCTTCATGGATGACACCGGCATGAAGGCTCTGACGGCCCTCTATGCTGCACAGCAGCAAAGAGCGTGCCAGTTCGTGGATTGCAGAAATTATGGGGAATTTTCGCTGGAAAGCCGTGCTCGGCAGAGGGGCAACTGCTTAGGGCGGCGGCAGCCGTCGCTTTTTTGAGCATGGCGGCTCAGCACCTGCTGTATCCGCGCCGCCAACCCGTTACCGTAACGCAGCGAGGACATAATGGCGGAAGCAAACATTCCCGATTGGCGCATCACCGGCGACTGGTGGGATCTGTGCAACTGCGCGATCGGCTGCCCGTGCGTGTTCGGCTCGAATCCGACCTACGGCTTTTGCGAGGGCGTGCTGACCTGGCTGATCCGCGACGGCACCTATGGTGACGTCGCGCTCGGTGGCGATCTCGCCGTCGTGCTCATCATTCACTTCGAAGGCAACGTGCTCGCGAAAAATCGCGAATTCGGCTTCCTGATCGACGAGCGCGCCAACCCGGCCCAGCGTGACGCGTTGCGGAAGATCTTCACCGGCGAAGCCGGCGGCGCTTTCGCAGCCTGGCGCGATCTCACCATCAGCCTTGATGGCGTCGAGTTTGTGCCGATGACGGTTTCCTACGACGAGGAAAGATGGACGGTCGATGTACCAGGCCTGGTCGAAGGCCTCGGCGGTCCTTACCGCAAATACATGGTGCCGGAGAACGACACCTGCCGCATCTACAACGCTCCGCGTCCCGAGGTCGTGCCGGGCTTCATCACGCTCGGCCACGCCAAGCGCAACCTCGTCACCGGCGCGTTCGGCCGCAAATGGGACTGGACCGATCGCTCGTCGAAGCATATCGCCTTCGACCTGCGCGGTCCGAAGACATTCACCTGGCGCCAGCCACTTAAGACGCAATGACTTTTCAGGAGCATGCGCAGCCGTCGCTCGCGTGGCGCGACCGCATTGTAATCACCGCTCTGCTGGTCGCCGTCATCGCGCTCGCCTGGGGCTACACCCTCCATCAGGCGCGCCTGATGGACAAGATGGAAGCCGATATGCTGCGCGACATGGCGATGTCGATGAACGACATGCCGGCGTCGTGGAGCCTGCTTGATGCGGCGATCATGCTCGCGATGTGGACGGCGATGATGGCGGCAATGATGGTGCCGTCGGCAAGCCCGATGATTGCGGCGTTCGCGACCATCAACCGGCGGCGGCGCGAGCGCAGCGACCCTTCCGTGCCGACCGCCATCTTTCTTGCCGGCTACATCGCGGCCTGGACGGCGTTTTCGCTTCTCGCGGTGGCGCTGCAATGGGCGCTGCAGAAATCCGGGCTGCTTACGACCATGATGCAATCGTCGTCGGCAGCGCTATCGGCTGTGCTGTTCACCGCCGCCGGGCTTTACCAGTTCAGTCCGCTGAAGGAGATGTGCCTCGCCTATTGCCGCTCGCCGCAAGGCTTCATCCTGAGCGAATGGCGGGACGGCGCGGCCGGCGCCGCGATCATGGGAGTGCGCCACGGCCTGTTCTGCACAGGCTGCTGCGCCGCGCTGATGATCCTGCTGTTCGCGATCGCGGTGATGGACCTGCGCTGGGTCGCCGCTCTCGCCGCGATCGTAACGGTCGAGAAACTATTGCCGGGCGCACGTTTCTGGCGCATCGCCATTGGCGCAGCGCTGATCGCCGCGGGCCTGTGGTTCGGCTACGTCGCGTTGCGCGCGGCGTAACGCGCCGAGGCGCGCATTTTCAAAGTAAAGCAATCCTGAAATTAAGCTGCCGTTATTCAGAGATGGCGGCGAGATATTCTTTGTTATCTCTGATTTGCATTTTGGCCCAAATGCCCGCGCCGGTTTAGCAGCAACTCAATCTCTAGAGCGCATCGTGGCCCCCAACAAAAAATGGCCGAGGGGGGCCTCAAATGTTCCGGTTCACCGCCGTCGCGCGGGCGCTGGCGTATGCCATCGCTGCCGCGAGCACGATAGCTGTTGCCTCGAGCGCGCTTGCGGGGAGCAATGCGCCGATCTTGGTCGCCAGCCTTAACCCGACATTCACCGCACCGACTTTGAGCGGAACCTCCGCCAAGCGCAATTCGCCGGCGGCGAACGGCGCAATTCAGCAATCGGAAACCGTGTTCACCGGCGCCGCCTCCTTCTACGACGAGGACACCGAGACGTCGTCCGGCGAAGCCTATGACCCGAATGCATTCACCGCCGCGGCGCAGATCATGCTGCGCGACCACTTCGGCGGCATCAAAGCGGGAAAGAACTATCAACCATCTTTCGGCGTCGCCGAATATGGCGGCAAGAAAGCGATCATCAAGTTCAATGACGTCGGGCCGCTAAGGCCGGGGCGCAAGTTCGATTTCAGTCGCGCAGTCATGCAGTATTTCGACGGCATCGAACTCGGTGTGCTACCGGACGTCAAAGTGACGCTGCTGCCGCTCGGACGCATCTATGCCCAGGGCCCGGTCACCGACGCGCAACTTGCCGCCATCAAAGCCGGTGTTCTTGCCAAGGTGGCTTCAGCGAGCGACGTGCCGGCTGCGGAGACCGAAGTGGCAAGCGCCGTCGTCGCGCAGGAAACGTCCTGCCACGCGACGCCGCGCATCCTGCCATCAATCAACCTCGACGCGTTGCTGCACGAGCTGTTCGAGCAGGCGAATGACGACGCCGTGGGGTCAATCAAGCCCGCCGCAGATACCGCGCGCGATTCCGGCGGCATCGATCCGTCCGCGCCGGTCGAGCAACATATGGACTGGGACATCGCGTTGCAGAACCTCTGGGCGTA
>DASZVZ010000102.1:0-17586 GCA_035546875.1 Pseudolabrys sp. | reverse complement strand
TGCCGGTCATGCGCGGCACCGAGATCGCGCTCGCCGGGCGCTCCAATGTCGGCAAGTCGAGCCTGATCAACGCGCTCACCGGCCGCAAAAGTCTCGCGCGCATCTCGAACACGCCGGGCCGCACCAAGGAGCTGATCTTCTTTTCCGGCGGCGGCAATCTCACGCTGGTCGACATGCCGGGCTACGGCTACGCCGCCGTGTCGAAGAGCCGGGTCGCGGCCTGGACCGACCTCATCCACGCCTATCTTCTCGGCCGCCGCAATCTCGCGCGCGTCTATGTGCTGATCGACGCGCGGCATGGGCTGAAGGACACCGACGACGGCGTGCTGGAAGCGCTTGGGCGTGCGGCGGTAAGCCACGAGATCGTGCTCACCAAATGCGACGCGGTGAAGCCGAAAGAGCTGGAGGAGCGCGTTGCGGCGACGCGCGCGGCGCTCGCCAAACGGCCGGCGGCGTTTCCCGACGTGCTCGCGACGTCCTCGCGCAGCGGCGACGGCATTGCGGAGATGCGCGCGGCCGTTGCCCGCCTCCTGAAAGAGCGCGGCTGATTTGCCGCTCAGCTTTTCGGCATAACCTTCTCGATGCGGCGATCCGGCACGAGCCAGGCGATCGCGACCGTGACGTAAAGCGCGATCGACACCCAGGGCACGAAGAACGCGCACACGATCGCCGTCAGGTAGACGAGCGGCGAGATCTTTTCCTTGAGGCCGTGGCCGAGCGCGCGCGCCAGCGCGGAATTCTTTTGCGCCTTGCGCAGCAGCGCGCGTTCCAGGAGGACGTAGGCGATGGCGGGCATCAGCAGCGCGATGCCGTAGACGGCGGTCGGGATCGGCGCGAGCGGATTTTCGCCGAGCCAGGCGGTGGTGACGGGAATGAGCGAGAGCCAGAACAGCAGGTTCGAGTTCGCCCACAGCACGAGGCCGTCGACGCGCTCGACCACCTGCAGCATGTGATGGTGGTTGTTCCAGTAGATCGCGAGATAGACGAAGCTCAGCGCGTAGCTGATGAAATTGGGAAGCATGCCGGAGAGCGCCGCCCAGCCGGCGCCGTGCGGGATCTTCAGCTCCAGCACCATGATGGTGATGATGATGGCGATGACGCCGTCGCTGAACGCAGCCAGCCGCTCTTTGCCCATGCGGGACGCCCCGATTCCGTGTGCGCCTGAAGTCTAGCACAGCACGGCAATCTCCTTGCCCGCGCCGGTCCCGCGCGGCTTCTCCGCCGGCGCCGGCTGGGCTACGGTCCGCCGATGGACCGCATTCTTCTCGCGCTCGCCGGCATCATGGGCGCGGCCGGCATCGGGCTTGCCGCCGCGGGCGCGCACGGCAAGCCGGGCTCGGGCCTCGACAGCGCCGGGTACCTGCTGCTCATCCACGCGGTGGCGATCGTCGCGGGCGCGCTCGCGGTGCGCGCGAGCCTGCTCTCGCCGGCGCTCGGTCTCGTCATGCTGTGGGGCTTCGTTCTCGGCGCCGGGCTGTTCGCGGGCGACGTCGCCGCGCGGGCTTATCTCGGCGCGCGGGTGTTCCCGATGGCGGCGCCGGCCGGCGGCACCCTCCTGATCCTGAGCTGGCTGATGCTGATCGCGGCGGCGCTCGCGGCCCCGCGCGGCGGCTGATGTCCCTTTCGCGGCGCGGCGGGGGCCGTTAAAAGGGCGCACGCTAAGCTCAACCGGAGCCCTCATGAGCACCGACCCGCGAGAACAGGCCCGCATCCTGTCCGAAGCGCTGCCGCACATGCAGCGCTACGACGAGGAGATCATCGTCGTGAAATACGGCGGCCACGCCATGGGCGACGACAGCCTCGCCCGCGATTTCGCGCGCGACATCGTGCTGCTCGAGCAGACCGCGATCAATCCGGTGGTGGTGCACGGCGGTGGACCGCAGATCGAGGCGATGCTGAAGAAGGCGGGCGTGCAGTCGCAGTTCGCCGGCGGGCTGCGCATCACCGACGCCGCGACGCTCGAGATCGTCGAGATGGTGCTCGCCGGCTCGATCAACAAGCAGATCGTCGGCTACATCAACGCCGCCGGCGGCAAGGCGATCGGGCTGTGCGGCAAGGACGGCAACATGGTCACCGCGCGCAAGGTGACGCGCACGGTGGTCGATCCCGATTCCAACATCGAGAAGGTGGTCGATCTCGGCTTCGTCGGCGAGCCGGCGAAGGTCGACACGACCGTGCTCAACACCATCCTCGGGCGCGAGCTGATCCCGGTGCTGGCGCCGGTCGCCGCCTCCGCCGACGGCGGCACGTTCAACGTCAACGCCGACACGTTCGCCGGCGCGATCGCCGGCGCGCTCAAGGCCAAGCGCTTCCTGCTGCTGACCGACGTGCCGGGCGTGCTCGACAGCTCCAAGCAACTCATCAAGGAATTGTCGGCAAGCGACGTGCGGCGGCTGATTGCCGACGGCACGATTTCCGGCGGCATGATCCCGAAGGTCGAAACCTGCCTCTATGCGCTCGAACAGGGCGTCGAGGGTGTCGTCATCCTCGACGGCAAGGTGCCGCATGCCGTGTTGCTCGAGCTGTTCACCGACCACGGCGCCGGCACGCTCATCCATCGCTGAAGACCAGCAACCGGCCGTCCCCGCGAGGGCGCGATTCCATCGCACTGCCGCGCGGATTAGCATGCGCGGCATGATTCGCCGTTGCATTCCGGCAGCCGCAATCGCCCTCCTCGGCCTGTTCGCCGCCACGCCCGCGCAGGCCGAGCTCACGCTGTGCAACCGCACCAGCTACCGCGTGGACGCCGCGATCGGTCTTGAGAAAAGCGCGGTCATAGCGACGCGCGGCTGGTTCCGCCTCGATCCCGGCGAATGCCGCCGGGTGCTGAATGAAACGCTCGACGCCGACATGGTCTACGTGCACACGCGCACGCCGGAGGTTTATGGACCCGGGCCCTCGCCGCAGAGCGGCCACGCCAGTCTTTGCGTCGGCGACCGCGACTTCACCATTGCGGACGCGCGCGCGTGCCCGCCCACCCAGAAGGTCGTCCGTTTCACGGCGATCAAGCCGTCCGAAACCGAGAAAGGTCCGACCGCGAACCTTGCCGAGGAAGCCGACTACGACGACGAGCAGGCCAGGCTTGCCGGCATACAGCGCCTGCTGGTGATCGCGGGCTACGACGCGCATCCGATCGACGGCGTGCAGGGCGCGAAAACCGAAACGGCGCTCGCGCGTTTCCTGAAAGATCGCAACCTGCCGGCAAACGCGCCGAACCAGGCCGGATTCTTCGATACGCTCATGAAAGCCGCCGAAAACCCCGAAGGCATCGGCTTTTCCTGGTGCAACGACACGAAGCAGACGGTGATGGCGTCGCTCGGAATCGTCGAGATGGGCTCGATCGTCACGCGCGGCTGGTACCGCGTCGAGCCGGGCAAATGCGTGCGGCCGGACGTGCGCGGCGATCCGCACCGGCTCTATAGCTACGCCGAGGAAGTCGACGAGGACGGCCGCGCGCTCACGCGCAACGGCGAGCCGGTGAGGTGGGGCGGCGATGTCGTGCTATGCACGCGCGAGGGAAAATTCGAGCTGAGCAATCACAAGGATTGCACGACGCGAGGCTTGAAGTCCGCCGGATTTGCGGCCATCGAAGTCGGAAGCCAGCCGGCAACAACGGTGCGATTCACGGACCAGTAGTGCGTTTCGAGTCTGAATGAAAAAGACGCCCCCCACTCGGCCTTCGCAGAGCTTGTCGCCGGGCAGCGCTTCGCGCGGACCGGCTGGTTCCGGCCGCCCTCTCCCCGCCGGTGGGAAGAAGGAAAAGATGCGCGGGTTCCGCGCGGTCGAAACCTGGATTTTCGATCTCGACAACACGCTCTATCCGCATCACCTCAATCTCTGGCAGCAGGTGGACGAGCGAATCCGCGCCTTCATCGTCGACTTCCTGCGCGTGCCGCCGGACGAAGCCTTCCGCGTGCAAAAGGATTACTACAAGCGCTACGGCACCACGATGCGTGGGCTGATGACCGAGCACGGATTGAGGCCCGACGATTTCCTCGACTTCGTGCACAAGATCGACCACTCGCCGCTCGAGCCCAATCCCGCGCTCGGCGCCGCGCTCGAACAATTGCCCGGACGCAAGCTCATCCTCACCAACGGCACGCGCAAGCACGCGGACGCGGTGATGCAGCGGCTCGCGGTGCATCAGCATTTCGAGGACGTCTTCGACATCATTGCCGCCGAACTCGAGCCGAAGCCGTCGAAGAAAACCTACGAGCGCTTTCTCGATCTGCACAATGTCGATCCGGCGAGGGCCGCGATGTTCGAGGATCTCGCGCGCAATCTGGAAGCGCCGCACGCGCTCGGCATGACCACCGTACTGGTGGTGCCGCAAGGACGGCGCGAAGTCTTCCGCGAGGAATGGGAATTGAGCGGGCGCGACGCACCACACGTCGATCATGTGACCGACGATCTCACCGGATTTCTCGAAGCGCTGCTTCGCGCGCCTTGACGCCTTACGCGGGCGGCGCCGGAACGATCTGCTGCATCAAAACCGCAATGCCGATGCCGGCGATGCCCGCGCCGATGAAACGCAGCGCCAGTGGCCGCGTGCCTTGCCGCATCACGCCGCGCGCAACCGCCATCGCGCCGAGCGCGACGGCGCTCTGGATCACCGCAAGACCGAGCAAATACGCGATGAGCGGCGTGCGCTCGGCGCCGTAGATCGATTCACCGAGCGCGTAGCCGTGCATGAGGCCGACCAGCACGAACAGGCCGAGTGCGGCGGACACCGGCAGCTCTGGCGCGCGCAGCAGGATCAGGCCGAGGACGAGCACCGAAAGCGCGACCAGCAATTCCGCCGCCGGCACCGTCGTGCCGTGCAGATGCACGGCGACGCCCGCCATCATGGCGACGACGAACGCGACCGCGAGCGCGCCACCGGCGCGATGCGCCGCCGCAAGACAGCCGACCGCAACCACCGCCGCGAAATGATCGACGCCGATGACCGGATGGCCGAGGCCGGACAGGATGCCCTGCATAAAGGTCGCGGGCATGTGGCCGCCCATCAGGTGATGCGCAAAGGCGGGCTCCGCCAGAAGCGCGAACGAGGCAAGAATAAAGATGAAACTGGCTGCTTTTCCGGTCACTTTGGCGTCTCCTTCACCCGGCCAGTCTAGCCATCCCGGCGCGGCTTGACATCCCCGCCCCCGCCCCCGACAACCCGCAGCCGAAACGGGGCCAAGTTTCTGCATGTCCAAGACGCTTTCAACCGACAAGCTGGCCAAGACGATCGACGACGCCTTCGAGGCGCGCGAGAAAATCGGCCCGAAAACGCGCGGCGCGGTGCGCAAGGCTGTCGATTCCGCGCTCGGCCTGCTCGACAGCGGCGCGGCGCGCGTCGCCGAACGCGGCGCGAACGGGCAATGGCAGGTCAATCAGTGGCTGAAGAAGGCGGTGCTGCTCTCGTTCCGCCTGAACGACATGAGCGTGATCGCCGGCGGCCCCGGCAAGGCCGTGTGGTGGGACAAGGTCGATTCGAAGTTCAAGGGCTGGAACGCCGCACGTTTCCGCAGGGCGGGATTCCGCGCGGTGCCGGGCAGCGTCGTGCGCCGCTCGGCCTACATCGCGCCGGGCGTCGTGCTGATGCCGTCCTTCGTCAATCTCGGCGCTTATGTCGGCGGCGGCACGATGGTCGACACCTGGGCGACGGTCGGAAGCTGCGCACAGATCGGCAAGAACTGTCACCTGTCCGGCGGCGTCGGCATCGGCGGCGTGCTCGAACCGTTGCAGGCCGGTCCCGTCATCATCGAAGACAATTGCTTCATCGGCGCGCGCTCCGAAGTGGTCGAAGGCGTGATCGTGCGCGAAGGCTCCGTGCTCGGCATGGGCGTCTATCTCGGTCTCTCAACCAAGATCGTCGACCGCGAAACGGGTAGGATATTCCAGGGCGAAGTGCCGCCCTACTCTGTCGTCGTATCGGGAACGCTGCCGGGCAAGAACGGCGGACCGAATTTGTACTGTGCCGTGATCGTCAAGCGGGTGGACGAGAAGACGCGCTCCAAGACATCGATCAATGAGCTGCTGCGAGATTAGCTGGGGGTGATCATGAGTGAGCTTCCTACGAGCGGCCAGGCAAGCGTGCCCAAGGCGCCGCTGTCGCACGACACGCGCGCGATGATGCTGTTCGAGGCGAACAAGAAGACGGCGCTGGTCGCCTACATCCTGTGGTTCTTCCTCGGCCTGTTCGGCGGGCACAATTTCTATCTCAAGCGCACCGGCGTCGCGGTTGCGCAACTGATCCTCTCGATCACGCTCATCGGCATGGTGATCACGATCGTCTGGGTGTTCGTCGACGCGTTCCTCATTCCGGGCTGGGTGCGGCGGCAGAACAACCTGCTCGCCGCCGAGCTCGGAGCCTGACCGGAAATCATGGCCGCCGATCCCGTCGCCCTTACCCGCGATCTCGTCCGCTGCCCGTCGGTGACCCCGGCGGAAGGCGGCGCGCTCGGCGTGCTGGAGAAGACGCTGAAAGCGGCCGGCTTCACCGTGCACCGCGAGATTTTCCGCGAACCGGGCGCCGAAGATGTCGAGAATTTCTACGCCCGCATCGGCACGCAAGCGCCGCACCTGATGTTCGCCGGGCACACCGACGTGGTGCCGCCGGGCGCGGAAACGGCATGGAAGCATCCGCCGTTTTCCGGCGAGATCGACGGCGGCACGCTGTACGGGCGCGGCGCGGTGGACATGAAAGGCGGCATCGCCTGTGCGGTCGCCGCCGTGCTCGACCATCTCGCGGACAACGGCGGCAAGCCGCAAAAGAACGGCAAAGGCTCGATTTCGTTCCTGATCACCGGCGACGAGGAAGGCATCGCGGTCAACGGCACCACCAAGCTCCTGAAATGGGCGGCGGAGCGCGGCGAGAAGTTCGACCACTGCATCCTGTCGGAGCCGAGCAACGTGGAGACGCTGGGCGACACCATCAAGATCGGCCGGCGCGGCTCGCTCAACGGCCATCTGATCGTCAGCGGCAAGCAGGGCCACGTCGCCTATCCGCAGCGCGCCGTCAATCCGATCCGCGGGCTGGTGACGCTGGTCGCGGCGTTGCAGGCGCAGCCGCTCGACAACGGCAGCGCGCATTTCCCGCCCTCGCATCTCGAATTCACCTCGCTCGACGTCGGCAACAAGACCGTCAACCTCATTCCCGGCGAGGCGCGGGCCCGCTTCAACATCCGCTTCAACGACCTGCACACGCTCGACTCGCTGAAGATGCTGATCGAGCAGCGCGCGACGAAAGCGGCCGGCGGCAAGATCAAGTTCGCGTTCCAGTGGGAGCCGTCGAATGCCGGCGTGTTCGTCACGGAGCCGGGACCGTTCACCGAAACGGTGGCGAACGCGGTCGCGGAAGTGACCGGCCGCAAGCCGGAATTGTCGACGACCGGCGGCACATCGGACGCGCGCTTCATCACGCAGTATTGCCCGGTGGTGGAGTTCGGGCTGGTCGGACAAACCATGCACCAGGTGGACGAGCGCGTGCCGGTTTCCGAGCTGCACGCGCTGACGGGAATCTACCGGAAGATTCTGGACCGGTATTTCGGTTAGGTCCTCAACGCAAGCGCGCTTTCCCTCTCCCCTTGTGGGAGAGGGTGGCGAGCGCGGAGCGTGAGCGAAGCGCGAGCCGGGTGAGGGGGCGAGTGAATCCCGGTAGGCTCTTGCCTCTCACCCGCCCTCGCTCGGCTTCGCCTCCGCTCGGTCACCCTCTCCCACAAGGGGAGAGGGAAAGAGAGTGCGCCGCGGGCACAGCACTCAATAATCCACGCGCATCAAATAAAGTCCGTCCGGCGGCGCGAGCGGGCCGCATCGTGTGCGGTCGCGGGCGGCAAGCGCGTTGGCCAAATCGTCGCCGCTCCATTTGCCCTCACCCACCAGCGCCAGCGAGCCGACCATCGAGCGCACTTGTGAGTGCAGGAACGAGCGCGCCACCGCGGTGACGGTCACCTCCTCGCCGTCGCGCGCGACGTCGAGCCGGTCGAGCGTTTTCTCCGGCGACTTCGCCTGGCATTCGGTCGAGCGGAACGTGGTGAAGTCGTGCTTGCCGGTGAGCCGTTGCGCGGCCGCGTGCATCGCGCCCACGTCGAGCGGACGCGGTACGCGCCAGGCGCGGCCGGCTTCGAGCGTGAGATCGGCGCGGCGGTTGACGATACGGTAGAGATAATGGCGCCGCACCGCCGACGTGCGCGCGTTGAAGCCGTCCGGCACGCGCTCGGCCGAGAGCACCGCGACCGGATGCGGCCGCAAGTGCGCATTGAGCGCGTCGCGGATGGTGTCGGCTTCCCATTCCTTCGCGAGATCGACATGCGCCACCTGTCCGCGCGCGTGCACGCCGGTGTCGGTGCGGCCGGCGCCCTGCACCAGCGTCTTCTCGCCGGTGAGCGCCTCGACCGCCGCCGTCAGCACGCCTTGCACGGTGAGGCCGCCGGCCTGGATCTGCCAGCCGGTGAACGGCCGCCCGTCGTATTCGATGAGGAGCTTGTAGCGGGGCATATTCACTTTCTGTCATGCCCGCGAGGCGGGCATCCAGTACTCCCAGGCTTTTGCGATCGTGTTGTAGCGCTCGTCCCAGTTCAGGTTGCTCTCTTCAATCAGGCGCACCTTCCAGGCAAGATTTGGCCAGCATAGACGTAGTAGCACTGCTCATACCCGGCAGCGTAACCCAACATTCGCTTGCGTTTACTCCCCGCCTTCGCGGACGACGTCAATCAAGCTGCGCGCCTTTCCGAATCGGCGTGCCGCGCAGGAATTCTTCCGCCGACATCGCTTTCGCGCCCGCGCGCTGCACTTGCGCGAGCCGCACGGCGCCGTCGCCGCAGGCGATGGTCAGTTTGTCGTCGAGCGCCGTGCCCGGCGTGCCTTTGCCCTCGCCTCTGGTCGAGCGCAACGCCTTCACGCGCGCGCCGTCACGCTCGAACCAGGCGCCGGGAAACGGCGAGAGCCCGCGAATGTGGTTGTGCACGTCCTGCCAGGATTTTCGCCAATCGATGCGCGTCTCGTCCTTGGAAATCTTCGCCGCGTAGGTGACGCCGGCTTCGCCCTGCGGCGTGAGCGTGAGCGAGCCGCGCTCGAGCGCAGCCAACGCGCGCGCCATCAGGTCGGCGCCGAGTCGCGCCAGCGCATCGTGCAGATCGCCGGCGGTCACGTCGGGCAAGATCGGCACGCGGTCGGCCATCGCCATGTCGCCGGTGTCGAGGCCCTCGCTCATCTTCATGATGGTGACGCCGGTCTCGGCGTCGCCCGCCATGATGGCGCGGTTGATGGGCGCCGCGCCGCGCCAGCGCGGCAAGAGCGAAGCATGCACGTTGAAGCACCCGAGCTTCGGCGCATCGAGGATCGGCTTGGGAAGCAGCAGCCCGTAAGCGACGACGACGGCGGCATCGGCCTCGTGCGCGCGGAACGCGGCCTGCGCGTCTTCGCTTTTCAGTGACGCGGGCGTAAGCACCGCCACGCCGAGCTTCTTCGCCTCGCGCGCGACCGGCGTCTCCTGCATGTCGAGACCGCGGCGGCCGCCGGGCCGGGGCGCGCGGGTATAGACCGCGACGAGCTCATGTCCGCGCGCAGCCAGCTCGACCAGCGCCGGCACCGCGAAATCGGGCGTGCCCATGAAGATCAGGCGGAGCGGCATGGCGGGGTCGATGAACCGTTTTCAATCAATGCAAGCGCCGATCCGTCATCCTGATGTGCGAGCAAAGCGAGCCTCGAAGGATGATCGGCCGATCTCTTCAAGGTCTTGGCCGCCGGCCTTCGAGGACCGCCTGCGGCGGCCACCTCAGGGTGACGGAGCGAGGCTATACGTTACCCGATGTGATGCGAAGGCTTGTCGTCCTCGGCGAAACTCGGCGGCACGCCGCGTTTCGCCGCCTTCTTGAATTTGCGCGTCACCATATCGCGCTTGAGCTTGGAGATGTGGTCGATGAACAGCACGCCGTTGGTGTGGTCGATCTCGTGTTGCAGGCAGGTGGCGAGCAGGCCGCTCGCCTCGATCTCGCGCTGCTTGCCGTCGAGGTCGAGATATCTGACCTTCACCGACTGCGGCCGCGCCACCTCCTCGTAATATTCCGGAATCGACAGGCAGCCTTCCTCGTAGGTCGCTCTCTCGTCCGAGCGCCAGGTGATTTCCGGGTTGATGAAGACCTGCGGGTCCTTCGGATCGTCTTTCTTGGCAAGGTCCATGGTGACGACGCGCTGCGGCACGCCGACCTGGATCGCGGCGAGACCGATGCCGGGCGCGGCGTACATGGTCTCGAACATGTCGTCGACGAGCGCACGCACGTCCTTGTCGATCTTCTTCACCGGCTCGGAGACGAGCCGCAGCCGCTTGTCGGGCAGAACGAGGATTTCGCGTGTAGCCATGCGGGCGATGTAAGCGGATGGGGACGCGGGGTCAATGCGCGGCTTTCCCCTTGAGAAACGGGGCTTATCGCCCTACCGTTCGCCCTTCGTTCGCGCCCGCCGCCGAATCGAGGTAGAAGCGCCGCATGTCACAGATCGCCCTTCTGGCCGTCGGCCTCCTGATCGCTGGCTGTTTTGCCGTCGTCGTCGCCCTGCTGCTGCGCCCGCGCGCGGCGGAACCGGACCGCGCAACCGAGGTCGCGTTCAGCAATCTGAACACCCGGCTCGACGACATGGCGAAATGGCTGCACGGCGCGCACGGCAATCTTCAGCAGACCGTCAACCAGCAGCTTCAGGCGACCAACAAGACGACGAGCGAACATTTGCAGCAGTTGCAGGCGCGCCTCGCGGTGATCGACACCGCGCAAAAGAACATCACCGAGCTCGCGACGCAGGTGTCCTCGCTGCAAAACATCCTCGCCAACAAGCAGTCGCGCGGCGCGTTCGGACAGGGCCAGCTCGAAGCGATCGTCGCCGACGTGCTGCCGAAGGGCGCCTACGAATTCCAGTACACGCTCAAGAACCGCTCGCGCCCGGACTGCGTGATCTTCATGCCGGAATCCGGCCCGCTGGTCATCGACGCCAAGTTTCCGCTGGAGGCAATGACCGCCTGGCGCGACGCAGCGACCGACGACGAGCGCAAGCAGGCGATGCAGCGCGTCCGGCAGGACATCGCCAAGCACATCGCCGACATCGCGGAGAAATATCTCGTTCCGGGCGAGACGCAGGACATCGCGCTGATGTTCATCCCGTCGGAGTCCGTCTATGCCGATCTGCACGAGCGCTTCGACGACGTCGTGCAGAAGGCGCAGCGGTCGCGGATCATGATCGTGTCGCCGACGCTGATGGTGATGGCGATTCAGGTGATCAAACAGGTGCGCAAGGACGCCGAGATGCGCGAGGCGGCCGACCAGATCCGCAGCGAGGTCGGCCACATGATGAAGGACGTCGGCTTGCTCGGCGAACGCGTGCGCAAGCTGCAAACGCATTTCGGCCAGGCGAACAAGGACATCGACGACATCCTCACCTCCACCGGCCGCATCGAGAAGCGCGCGACGAAGATCGAAGAACTCGAATTCGACGGCGATGCCGAGAGCGCGCAGGTGCTGCCGCTGACGCGCAAGCTCGAGGCCGGCGAGTGAACCCCGACCTGTCATGCCCGGCCTTGCGCCGGGCATCCCGCCTAGGCAGGCACGACCGTTCATCCCTAAGCGGGATGGCGCGACAATCCCGGCCACGACGAGCTGAATAAGCAATGGCTGTAGCGCCAAACACATCGTCATCGCGCCCCTCCTTCCTCGACGCGGCGGCGGTCTATCTCAAGCCGCGCGTGCTGATCGTTCTGTTCCTCGGTTTCTCGTCCGGGCTGCCGCTCGCGCTCTCCGGCACGACGCTGTTGGTGTGGATGCGCGAGAGCGGCGTCGATCTCGGCACCATCGGCCTGTTCGCGCTGGTCGGCACGCCCTACACGGTGAAATTCCTCTGGGCGCCGCTCACCGACGCGCTCGACATCCCCGTGCTGTCGCGCCTGTTCGGCCGCCGCCGCGGCTGGCTCGTCTTCACGCAACTGCTGCTGATCGCGGCAATCGTCTTCCTCGGCTCGTGCAATCCGTCGACCGCGCCGGGGCTGGTCGCGCTCGGCGCGCTCATGGTCGCGACGGCTTCAGCGACGCAGGACATCGTGGTCGACGCCTTCCGCGTCGAGAGCCTGCCGGAAAACGAGCAAGCCGCCGGCATGGCGTCCTACGTGGCGGCGTACCGCGTCGGCATGCTGATCTCGACCGCCGGTGCGCTGTTTCTGGTCAGCGCCTTGCAGGACAGCGGTTTCGACAAGCAGGCGGCCTGGCACTGGGGCTACGTGCTGATGGCGGCGCTGGTGCTGATCGGCACGGCGACCGCGCTGCTCGCGACCGAGCCCGAGCGATCGCGTGAAGCGGAAGCCGCGCACGCCGGCGATAGCCCGCTCAAACGCGTCATCGACGCGGCGACCGGCGCGTTCAAGGACTTCCTCACCATGGAGATGGCGTTCGCGATGCTCGCCTTCGTGGTGCTGTTCAAGTTCACCGATGCGCTGTCCGGCACCATGACGGCGCCGTTCGTCATCGATCTCGGCTTCACGCGCAACGAATACGCGGCGATCGTGAAGGGCGTCGGGCTTGCCGCGCTGCTTGCCGGCGGCTTTGCCGGCGGCTTCGTGGCGCGCGCGTTTCCGCTCGCCACGTCCTTGTGGATCGGCGGCATTTTGCAAGCGGCGGCGAACCTGTCGTTCTCCTGGCTGGCGGTCGTCGGCACCAACCCGACCGCGCTCGCGGTCGCCATCACGGTCGAGAACTTCACGAGCGCGATCGGCACGGTGATGTTCGTCGCCTACCTTTCCGCGCTCTGCCGCAACCCCCTGCACACGGCGACGCAATACGCGCTGCTCACCGCGCTCGCCGCCGTCGGCCGCACGTACCTCTCGTCTGGCGCGGGCTTCATTGCCGAGGCGACCGGCTGGTTGTGGTTTTTCGTGATCTGCGCGCTCGCCGGTCTGCCGAGCCTGCTGTTGCTGTGGTGGCTACAGGCGCGCGGGCACTTCCGCCAGTTCGAGAAGCGCCCCGGCTAGGGCCTGTCCGCGAAGCGCCATTTGAAGACGACCGCGTCGCCGACGTGCCAAGCCGTCTGCGAGCAGATGAAGTCGTCGGCGACGATCGATATTTTCTTGCCGAGCGAGCGCTTCAGCCGCGCCTCGGCGGCCTTGTCCGATACGACGAGGTGAAACGTCTTCGGCGGGTAGTCGGGACAGAACTCATCCTTGGCAGCAAACTTGCGCGGGCGATCGGAAGCGACCTGATAGACCTTGATCCAGGTCGTGCCGTTCGGATGCTGCGACAGGAAAAATCGCAGTTTGCCGCTGATCGTGTCGCCCGGTTTCAGGCCGTCTTCGGCCGAAGCCGGTGCGGCAACAAGAAGAAGGAGCATGATGGCGAGCGCGCGCATCGGCTACTTCCGGCGCGGAGGATAGACGCGATATTTCACCGTTTGCGCACCGGGCTCGAACGGCTTGCCGTCGCACTTCTCCTTGTCCCAGAAGCCGGTCAGATCGAAGTCGTGGCCGTTCCAGCGCCAGGCGCCGGCGGTGCCGCAATCGCCGACGCCCCGCCCCTTGTGAAGGGTGGCGAGCGTTTTCGTTTCGGCGTCGAACCGGGGCAGATCCATGCTGTAGGTCGTTGTCAGTTTCCCGTCCTCGACGGTCTTGAATTGCAGGAGGCGTGCCTTGTCGCGCGCCTGCGGATCGACCGCGAACAGGATGGCGCCGAAATTGTAGGCGGCCGCCCAGCATGAGACCTGCACCAGCTTCAGGCCGCCGCCGAGATCGACCGGATCGAACTGCGTCACGCTGTCGATGGGGAGTTCGCAATCGGCCTTGTCGAGCGCGGCCGCGACGACAGTGCGCGGCAGATAGTTGTCCTCGGCGATCGCCGGCGCCGCCAATCCCGCCAGCACGAGTGCGGCTGGGAAAATCGCGCGCATCAGAACGACGTTCTCTGCTTGATCGCGGCGGACAACGTGCCTTCGTCGAGATAGTCGAGTTCGCCGCCAACCGGCACGCCGTGCGCGAGCCGCGTCACTTTCACGTTGGCGTCGTGCAGCAGCTCGGTGATGTAGTGCGCGGTGGTCTGCCCGTCGACGGTGGCGTTGAGCGCGAGGATCACCTCCTTCACCGGCTCCTCGTGCGCGCGCGAGACCAGCGAGTCGATCGCGAGGTCCTGCGGGCCGATGCCGTCGAGCGGCGACAGCGTGCCGCCGAGCACGTGATAGCGGCCATTGACCGCGTGCGCGCGCTCCAGCGCCCACAAGTCGGCGACGTCGGCGACCGCGACGATGATCGATTGGTCGCGCTTCGCGTCGGTGCAGACCGTGCACGGGTTCTGCGTGTCGATGTTGCCGCAGGTCTTGCAGATCTCGATCTTCTCCATCGCCGTTTCGAGCGCGGCGGTGAGCGGCGCCATCAGCGCTTCGCGCTTCTTGATGAGATGCAGCGCAGCGCGGCGCGCCGAGCGCGGGCCTAGCCCGGGCAGCCGCGCCAGCAGCTGGATCAGGCGCTCGATTTCGGGTCCGGCAACGGCGGTGGGCATTATTCGTCATTCCGGGACGCGCCGAAGGCGCGGACCCCGAACCCATATTCACAGACCGGGGTGATGGATTCCGGGTCTGGCCCTTCGGGCCATCCCGGAATGACAGAAAGATAGAGCGGCGTCGGCATCAAAACGGCTTCAGCCCCGGCGGCAGCGGCAGGCCGCCGGTGAGGCTCTTCATCTTTTCCTGCATCACGCCTTCGGCCTTGCGGCGCGCGTCGGCGTGCGCGGCGATCAGCAAGTCCTCGATGATTTCCTTTTCCTCCGGCTTCACCAGCGAGTCGTCGATCTTGACGCCCTTGAGATCGCCCTTGGCGGAAAGGCGCACCGTCACCATGCCGCCGCCGGCCGTACCCTCGACCTCGATGGTCTCGAGCTCGGCCTGCATCTCCTGCATCTTCGTTTGCAGCTGCGCGGCCTGTTTCATCAGGCCCATGAAATCCGGCATGGCTCAGTCCGTTTCACTCTCGTCGGCGGGCGGCATGTCCTCGGCTGGCGCATCCGGCTCGCGCTGGGTGACGCTGACGATCTCGGCGCCGGGGAAACGCGTCAGCACCGATTGCACCAGCGGGTCGGCGCGCACGCCGCGCTTGAGTTCGGCGTCGCGCGCGTCGGCCTGCGCGCGCATCGTCGGCGCACCGGCTTCCTGCGACACCACCACCAGCCAGCGCTTGCCGGTCCAGTTCGCGAGCTTGCGCGACAGATCGTGCGCCAGCGTCTTTGCCGCGCTCGGCTCCAGCGCGATTTCCAGCCGGCCATCCTCGAACCGCACCAGCCGCACGTCACGCTCGAGCGCCAGCTTGACGGTGACGTCGCGCTTTTCCTGCGCGAGCGCGATCAGTTCCTCGAAGGTGCCGACCGCAAGCGCCGGCGCGCTCGCCGGCGGCGGATCGAGGCGCGCAACCGGATCGTCGGCCGGACGCGGCGCGACGGCCGCGGACGAGCGCGTCGAGCCGCGCGGCGCCTCGTAACGCGGCGCATAGGACTGGCTGGCGGCCGTGGCGGATGCGCCGCCATTGCCGTTACCGCTTGGCTGCATGGACGGCGCGCCGCTATCGCCGAGCGAACGGATCACTTCGTCGGGCGTCGGCAAATCGGCGGCGTAAGCGACGCGCACCAGCACCATCTCGGCGGCGGCGATTGGCCGCGCCGCCGTCTCGACCTCGCTCAGGCCCTTCAGCAGCATCTGCCAAGCGCGCGAGAGCACGCGCATGGAAAGCTGCGTGGCGAAGGCGCGTCCGCGCGTGCGTTCGGCTTCCGACAGCGACACGTCGTCCGCGACCGACGGCACGACCTTCACCCGCGTGACGAAATGCGTGAACTCGGCAAGATCGCCGAGCACGACCGCCGGGTCGGCGCCGATGTCGTATTGCTCGCGCAGCTCTTTCAGCGCCGCGGCGACGTCGCCCTTCATCAGCGCCTCGAACAGGTCGACGATGCGCACGCGATCGGCGAGGCCGAGCATCTGCCGCACGTCCTCGGCGCGCACCGTACCGGCCGCGTGGGCGATCGCCTGATCGAGCAGTGAGAGCGAATCGCGCACCGAGCCCTCCGCCGCGCGGGCGATCAATGCCAGCGCGCCGGGTTCGACCTCGATTTTTTCCTGCGCAGCAATGTTCTCGAGATGCTTCATCAGCACCGCGGCATCCACGCGCCGCAGATCGAAACGCTGGCAGCGCGACAGCACCGTCACCGGCACCTTGCGGATTTCGGTGGTGGCGAAGATGAACTTGGCGTGCGGCGGCGGCTCTTCCAGTGTCTTGAGCAGCGCGTTGAACGCCGCGCCGGAGAGCATGTGCACTTCGTCGAGGATGTAGACCTTGTAGCGCGCGCTCATCGGCGCATAACGAATGGCGTCGTTGATCTGCCGCACGTCCTCGACCGAATTGTGCGAGGCGGCGTCCATCTCCAGCACGTCGGGATGGCGGCTTTCCATGATCGCCTGATCGTGCACGCCGAGAACCGGCATGTTGATCGTCGGCCCTTTCACCGAGCCGTCCGGCAATTCGTAGTTGAGCGCGCGCGCGAGAATGCGGGCGGTCGTCGTCTTGCCGACGCCGCGCACGCCGGTGAGGATCCAGGCTTGCGGGATGCGGCCCGACTCGAAGGCGTTCGAGATCGTGCGCACCATCGCGTCCTGGCCGATCAGGTCGTCGAAGCTGGCGGGGCGGTATTTGCGCGCGAGCACGCGATAGCCGGCGGCCGGTTCCGCGGCGGCGGGCGGCGGCGCTGCTGTTTTGCTTTTCTTGCCGTCGCTCATCGTGCCATCCGATCCGCAACGGACGCGGATTGTCGTGCTGCGGACAATGAAAAGGTGGGAGGCTGACGAGCGACCCGATCCGTGCTCGTTAGGGCTGCTTCCTTCCGGACCTGACCCGGTTGGCGAGTGGCTCGTCCACCGCCAACCTCCCGGTCCTATATCGGGCCATCGGGGGGAGAAAGCAAGCTGGCGGGGCGCGGCTCCGCTCGCTTTCCTCCGAAAGAAGTGGGAGGATTTGTCCAATGATTTCATACACTCACAAGGACTGGTCGCTGCACCCGCAACTCGACGCCGACACCGTCGCGGTCGGCGACCTCGCGCTCACGCGCGTGCTGCTCAACGACGACGCCAACTATCCCTGGCTGATCCTGGTTCCGCGCTTGCCGGCGCTGGTCGAGATCATCGACCTCGACGACAACGCTCAGGCGCAATTGCTGCGCGAGGTAAGCGACGCCGCGCGTGCGCTTCAGCGCATCACGAAATGCGACAAGCTCAACGTCGCCGCGCTCGGCAATCAGGTGCCGCAACTGCACGTGCACGTCATCGCGCGCTTCCGCAGCGATGCGGCGTGGCCCAATCCGGTGTGGGGGAAAGCGGCGCGGAAAAGTTACGAGACAGGCGCGCGCGAGAAACTCATCGGTACGCTACGCCAGGTGCTTCAACTCTCCTAGCCTTGTCGGTTATGCACCGCGCCCGATCGCTTTTGCCGAACAGCCCCGTGCCGCACCGCGCCGCGCATTCCAATTCCAATTTCGAGTCTCAATGCCCCGCGGCAAGTGTGTAGTTGGGCGACCGGCGAGGTCAAATAGCGGGTCGGAATGGGCG
>DASZVZ010000101.1:0-21378 GCA_035546875.1 Pseudolabrys sp. | reverse complement strand
ACGCCGCAGATCGCCGGCGTGTCGGCGCTGTTCAATTCTTCGAATCGCTACATCCAGGACATCGTCAAGTGCTGCAAGGATTTCGATCCGGATATCCTGACACTCGCCGGCGGAGGATTGCCGTCCGCGGCTTACAAGATCATGCTCGAAGGCTGCCCGGACCTCGACGCGATCTGCAAGGGCGAGGGTGAGCTGCCGCTGCGCGAGCTGCTCGACGCCAATGATCCGTGGGAAGTGATCCGCGCTCACAAGTCCTGGATCAGCCGCGCTGAGCTTGCGGCCAACAAGGTGCCGCAGCACACCTTCATCGAGAATCTCGACGAAATCCCGCCGTTCAATTTCGACAGCATCAACCTCGATTTCTACAACAACCGAAGCATCGACAAGCACTACGCCGGGCAGGCGAAAAAGCGCGAGATGGCGATCCATACCTCGCGCGGCTGCCCGTTTCTGTGCGTATTCTGCTCCAACCCGTCGCTGCACGGCCGCAAGGTGCGCACGATGTCGATCGAGCGCGTGGTCGCCGACGTACGGCGCATGAAGGAAGAATACGGCATGACCGTCCTCTTGCTCGAGGAC
The DNA here is from genome assembly GCA_035546875.1 of Pseudolabrys sp. Classification (GTDB taxonomy): domain Bacteria; phylum Pseudomonadota; class Alphaproteobacteria; order Rhizobiales; family Xanthobacteraceae; genus Pseudolabrys. The sequence continues at coordinate 20,799 of DASZVZ010000101.1, read as the reverse complement.
GATCATTTCTTCAACGACCAGGACCGCGCCAAGCAGATCCTGCGCGAACTCGCGGCATGGGACATTCGCGTGGAGTTTCCAAACGGCGTGGCGGTCTATGCCATCGACGAGGAGGTGGCCGAGCTGTTTTCAAAAGCGGGCGTCTCGGCGGTCGCGCTCGCGGTAGAGTCGGGCTCCGACCACGTCCTCAACAACATCATCAAGAAGCCGCTTAAGAAGAAGTTCATCCGTCCTGCGGTCGAAGCGCTGCGCAGGTTCAACGTGCGCTCACACGTCTTCATCGTCATCGGCCTGCCGGGCGAACAGGACGAGCACCGCGCCGAGACGCTGCAAATGCTGATCGACAGCGGCTTCGACTGGGTGCACGTCTATCTGGCGATGCCGATCTTCGGCAGCCGGCTCTACGACATCTGCGTGGAGAACGGCTACATCGAAAATCCGCGCGCGCAGGATTTCGTCGCGACGAAATCCGTTATCCGCGCCCCCGGCGTCGATCCGGTGAAGCTCGAAGCCTTCGCCTACGAGATGCAGATCCGAGTCAACTTCGTCGAAAACTACAACATGAAGATCGGCCGCTACGACGTGCCGACGGATTACCTGAAGAACGTCGTCAACAAGTATCCGGGCCACGCCTTCGGCCACTATTTCCTGTCGAAGTGCTATCGCGCGACCGGCAAGACGGCGCTGGCGGACGAGCACCTGCGGCGTTTCGAGGAAATCTGCGAGACCGATACCTGGTGGCGCAGCATGGCCGAGAAATACGGCGTGCATTTTGCGCCCGCGCCGCCTTTGGCGCCTCGGGCGGGCGCGTTGGCCATGCAAGCGTCGATCTAGACGCGTTTCAAAAAGCCGTCCGGCGAGGCGGTGATCATGAGCTTGTGCTCGATGATGCGGTCGTAGGCGAACCGCAGATCGCCGCCGTCGCGCGCCTTGCGGCCTTCCGTGTCGAGACGCTTCATGTATTCCCAGACGGCGGTCTTCGGATTGTTGCCTTTGCCCCAGGGGCGGTTGGCGCACATGTCGGGCGGAAGGTCTTCCACGCCTGAATCCCAGACGATGCAGTAGGAGCCTTTGGAAACGTAAGGCGCGTAAAGCTCGAGCTCTTCCAGGACGTGATCGTGCGTGTGGTTGGAGTCAAGCATCACCAGGATGCGCTCGTAGCCGTCGGCGCGCGCGGCGACTTGCCTGGCAATTTCGGGCGCGATGGACGAACCCTGGATAGTTTCGATCTTGTGCCGCATCGGATGCGCGTCGATCGCTGCGCGATTGTGCGCGCGGATGTCGATGTCGACGCCGACCACCTTTCGGCGGCTGGCCTTCGGATCGAGCGTCCTGCCGGCCACAACCGCGTCGCAATAGTCGAGCAAAGCGAGGATCGAGGCGCTCAATACCAGCGAGCCGCCGTGCGCGATGCCCGTCTCGATGACGAGATCCGGCCGGCAGGTCCAGATCAATTCCTGGATTGCATAGGAGTCCTGTGGGACCTGGATGATGGGACGGCCGAGCCAGGTGAAGTTTTGTGCATAGTTGTGCCCGATGCATGCACGCACCCAGGCGAATGACAGATCGCGGAACGCGGCGTCGGCGCCGGCGCCCTCGATGTTCTTTCGCACGTATTCGCTGAACTGCTTTTCTGCGGATTCGCTGCTCATGCGGCCTTTGCCTGGTCGATTGAAGTGCAGTGGATGTCCCACCAGTGCGTGCGCGGCGCAAGCCGATTGCCCTGCGCGTCGCGCACAGTGGTCGAATAGAGCGCCATTATCTCGGCGTGTGAAAGCCATTCGCCGGGCACGTCATTGCCGAAAGGACCCGACGCGCCGGCCGGGAACGTGCGGCCGCTATCCGCGAGGTGAGATACCTGCGATTGGTCGAGCAGCTTGAATCCGTCGTAGCCGCACGCGGCGAGGATTTCCATATAGCGCGGCCCGAACCGGCAATCCTCGACGCTCACATAGAGCGGCAATTTCTCGACGCCGTGCAATTGCTCGAGCACTGCCTGGTCGACGCCTTCGACGTCGATCTTCAGGTAGTGCGGCACGCCGAACGCGGCGAAAAGCTCGCCGAGCGTTACGCAGCGAACCTTGATCTCGCGGCAACGGCTCTCATCGCGCGCGGCCCAGCCGATGTCGAGACTGCTCCAATGGTCGTTGTCGAGATTGACGTAGAAGGTAGCCTCGCCCGGCTTGTCCCATATTGCGGCGTTGAGAATGGTCAGACGTTGCTCCTCCAATGCCGGCGCAAACCGCCGCTGCGCCGTCTCGCACAGCGAGGGATTAGCTTCGATCGCGACGACTTTATAGCCGCGGCGCAAATAGAAATCGGTGTCGTCCCCGTTGTTCATGCCGAGGTCGAAGATCAGGCGGCTGTCGCGCGCGAACGAAACCATGGCTACGCGTCCCTTTCCTGAGGGATCGCGTAAATGACCGCGCCGGTGCCGCACCAGGTGTGCGCGCGAAAGAGGAAACGGTAGTTGGGCAACGTTTCCATCAGCCAATGCGCGGTTTTCCAGATGCCGTCCGCATTGTGATAGACGGTGGCCGCGACTATGGGGCGGTTGGCAAGCAGCGTTTCGCGCGCACCCTTCAGCGCCGGCAGCTCGGCGCCTTCCAGATGCAGCTTGATGACTGTCGGCGCAAGATCGAGGGTGTCGAGCCGGCGCCGCATGACGCGCATCTGCCCGGTCGGGGAGAGTTGCGAGGCATAGCCGAGGCCGTCGTGGAAGAGCGCTTCGCTTTCAGCATCCGACAATGCGCTGTCAAGGACGACAGAGGTCGCCTTGAGCCGGCCGTTGAAGTTGCCAAGGAGACGAGCGCGGTTCGCGGGGTCCGGCTCAATGACGACGATCTGCCGGAACCCGCCCGCAATCCTCGCGAAAGTCTCGCTCACCTCGCCGTGGTGCGCGCCGGCGTCGACGAATATCTCGTCGTCGCGCAGAACGCGGCGGACCTCCGGAATGAAGAAGCGGCTGTCATGATCGACCGGCGCATGGGTGAAAGTCCATTCCTGCCGCAGGCGCCGCCAGGCCAAAAATTGCAGATGGTGCGCGCGCGACACGTCGTCGTGCCAGCGCGCCAGAACGGCAGTAGTCTTGTCGCGGTCCTGCGCGTTTAGCGGCGCGGCGAACCAGCCGTTCGACAGCGGATGCACATGCCGGAAGCTTTCGGCGAGGTCGTAGAACGGTACGATGTCGTCAAAGCCGAGGCCGGCGAGCGAGCGTTCGAGCGGCACAAAAGGCGAAGTGACGACGCTGACCGCAAGGCGCAGCGTGCGTCTTTCGCCGGCCGGCACGTCTTCAGGGCGGACGAGGCGCACGCCCCGCCAGTCCGGCGTCTCCGCGATCTGGCCGGCGTTGCGATCGACGGCGATGACAAAATCGCGCCCGACCGTTTTCAGGAAGTCGCGCGCGAGGCGGCCGAGACTTCCGGCGCCGTAGAGCGCCAGCGGCTTGTCGGCGGCGACCGGAGAAAACACGCATGGCGCGGCAGCGATCTCGGCGAGCAGGGAGGCTGCCCGGTCGGGGTGCGGCAACTCGGCAAACGATCGGGCCTGGTGCGGCAAGGAAAACCCGCGGTGCGTGCGAATCGGCAGCGACATTTGTGCCATCGCCGGGAGTCCTTGCCCATAGTCGTGGCAGATCCGGCGGCGCCTTGTTATGGTGCGAATCAGTAATGCAGCATTAATGTTCTGGCCTTGCGCCGTGCCGTTGCGGGTCTTGTGCGGCACGGAGCGCGCTTGCGCCGCCAACGGCAAGAAGGGCCATGCAGCTTTCCATCCTGGTGCCGACCAACCGCACGGGCCCGCTCGCCTGTTCCAGAATTGTGCAGGCCTGTTCATGGGCCGGGCCGAATATCGAAGTCATCGTCCGCGACAATTCCGGCGATGCGGAGAAGCGCGAATGGCTCAGCCATTTGCACCGCGATCACTGCAACATTATCGCTGCCGACCCATGCGAGCCGCTTGAACAAATTTCCGCATTGCTGACCATGGCGAAAGGCGATTTTCTTTATTGCGTCGCGGACGACGATTTTTGCTTCGACCGCGCGATGGCCGCATTGCCCGGAACGATCGCGCAACACGGCGGCGATCCGTCTTTCGTCGGTGTGACCGGCACCTACGCCATCGACACGTCGAAAGGTTCGCGGATCGTCGGCTATCAGGACGTGGATTCGAGCGACGTTGCGGCGCGCGTAACCGGGTATCTGAGTTTTTCAGGTCCGAACGTGCTGTTTTATGCGGTGTTGCGCCAGGACGTGCTTCGCCGCGCTTCCGCGTTCATGCGTGCGATGCCGTTCTTCTTTTCGTTTCACGATCAGATTTATTGCCTGCTCTACCTGCTTAGCGGGAGACTGGTGCGGCTCGAGCGGCTTTTTTATCTCTACGACCTCGGCATCTGGGAGGACGACGAGCTGGGGCAGAAGCGGGACCTCGACTTCTATAACGCGGCGAAAATGGACCCGGCCATCAGCAAGCTGCAATGGTTCATGTGCGCGCTCGAGGGCGCCGCGCTGACCATGAATTCGCAGATGTTCCCCGATTACACGCTCGCGCAGCGCGAGGCGGTCGGCAGCCGCTGGCTTGCCGCGATGCTGCGCCGCTTCAAGGACCACAAGCGAACCGCCTTCGACTCGCGCTTCGCCGACAAGGCCGATCTGTTGTGCGCCGCCTTGCAGGCGTCGATCGGCAAGATGTCGCTCACCGACATGGTGATCGAGGTGAGCAGCTTCATTGCGCTGTTCTCTAACCGGCAGGCGAAAATGTATTTCGATTTCTGGAACGCGATCCTGCTCAACAGCGCGCCGATGCCGGCTCCATCGCGGCCGCAGTAAGGCTTGCGGCGCCGGCCGAGTCCTCGGCTAACGGGCTGTGTTTATTCGCTTATTTAGCGCCGCCCGGAGCCGACAGCTTCGGTTAACCATTTTCCTGTAGAGCCTCTTAACGATTGTTAACCGGGCGATTCAGCCGGGGGCTCGCGCCATGAAAGCTCGCCTAGAACCGCGCATCAATCTCACCGGGCGCACGCCGCTGGAAACGGTCATTCCGTTGTCCACGCCCTTCATCGTGTTCGTCGATCCCGCGAGCTCCTGCAATTTCAAGTGCACGTTCTGCCCGACCGGCCATCGCGACATGATCGCGGAGACCGGCCGCTTCCAGGGCGCGATGAAGTTCGAGGTCTTCCAGAAGGTGGTCGACGACCTCGGCGCGTTCGACAAGCCGATCAAGGTGCTGCGCATGTACAAGGACGGCGAGCCGCTGCTCAACAAGCGCTTCGCCGACATGGTGGCGTACGCCAAGAAGTCGGGCCACATCGATTACATCGACACCACGACGAACGGGACTTTCCTTTCGCCCGAGCGCATGGCGCCGATCCTCCAAGCCGGCATCGACAAGATCAACATCTCCGTCGACGGCATGAACGAGGAAACCTACGCGCGCTTTACCGGATTCAAGTTCGACTTCAGGAAATTCGTCGAGAACGTCAAATGGATTTACGCCAACAAGGGCAATTGCGAGATCGTCGTCAAGATTCCCGGCGAGCTGATCAATGACGCGCAGCGGCAGGAATTCTTCGACACGTTCGGCGATCATTGCGACCGCATCTTCGTGGAGAATTTCGCGCCCTGCTGGCCGGAATTCGACATCGAGAAGCACACCGGCGTAAAGATCAGCAAAGGCATCTATCAGCAGGACATCGGCGACACCGACACGTGTCCGTATATTTTCTACGGCTATTCGGTGAATGCGGACGGGCTGGTCAGCTCGTGCTTCCTCGACTGGGGCCGCAAGCTGGTGATCGGCGACGTGCGCCAGCAGTCGATGAAGGAAATCTGGAATTCGAAGCGGATGAACGCGTTGCGCCTGCAGCACCTGGAAGGGCGGCGGCGGCAGAACGGCGTGTGCGGGAATTGCGGACAGCTCAGCCACTGCCTGCCTGACAATATCGACGGGCACAGGGTGATGCTGCTCGAGAAATTCAAGAAGCTCGTTGCGGTCGATCCGGGCGTCGAGCCTCCGGGCGGAAGCAACCGCAGCTTTACGGCCGTGGCGGCGGAATGAAAGTTCTGCACATCGCGCCGCATCTCGGCGGCGGGGTCGGCAAGGCGCACGCGGCGATCAGCGCGGCGCTGCCCGACGAGGCGGTGCAGCAGACGTTCATTCTGCTCGAGCAACCCAAAGACCGCCGCTACATCGGGATGATCGAAAGCGCGGGCGCGCGAGTGATTGTCGCGGAGAGCCTCGATCAGGTCGCGGCGGAGGCCGGTGAGGCGGACATCGTCCAGTTCGAGTTCTGGAATCATCCGCGGCTGTTCGAATGCCTGGCGCGCTGCGATTTCCCCCCGATGCGCAGCGTCTTCTGGTCGCACATTTCCGGCCTGTTCAAGCCGCTGATCCCGCCGGGCCTTATCCAGGAATCCGCGCGCTTCGTGTTCACCACCGAGGCCTCGCGCGCCATTGACTATCTTGCGCAAATGCCGCCGCGCAAAACGTCCGTCATCAACAGCGGGTTCGGCTTCGAGACGGCGCCGCCACGCAGGCGCCGGCGCGACAACCGGCCCATCATCGCCTATCTCGGCACCGTCGACTTCATCAAGATGCATCCGGGCTTTTTCGACGCCATCGACCGGCTGGAAGGCGACGACATTGCCGTGGCGGTGTGGGGCCGCGACGATCCCTTGAGCGCCGTCGCCGCCAGGGCGCGCGCCATGCAGCACCCCGAGCGCGTCATCTTCATGGGCGAGACCGACAAGCCCGCTGCTGCGCTCGCGGACGCCGATATTTTCTTCTATCCGCTTCAGCCCGATCATTACGGCACGGCCGAAAACGCGCTGGTGGAAGCCATGTCGCTCGGGCTTGTCCCTGTCGTGCTGGACAACCCGGCGGAGATGGCGATCGTCCGCGACGGCGAGACCGGATTCGTTGCGACCTCGGTCGAAGACTGCGCGTCCATTCTCGACATGCTCTTGGCGTCGCCGGACTTGCGCGAAAGGGTGGGGGCAAATGCCGCCCGTCATATCGCGGAGACGCGAACGGCGGCGCACTCGGTGCGGGATTTCATGATTCTGTGGCTGGGAGTGCTTGCCGAAGAGCCGCGGCGGTGCGATTTCCGCGCCGTTGTGGGCGAGACACCGGCCGATTGGTTTCTCGCCACCCAGCGTCTTCCCGGCACGGAGTGGAAATGGTCGGGAAGGGCAGGCGCGGAGAATGCGGCCAAGGGCACGCTCGCGCATTTCGAAAGCGTCTTTGCGGGCGACGCTTCGCTGCGGCGCCTGCGCGCCTGATTCCGAGGCTGTGACAGGCGCGCGCAAACTGTCCGGCAAAAGAAGCGCAAGCCGATCCTGACGGTGGCTTTCAACGATCCGGCGGCGTCGCCGCGCGCAACTCCGTGCAGCGGCGCCGTTCGGTATATCTGCGCTGCGGACGCACCGCTATTTCTTCATACCGGACTGCATGCCGGCGCCGGAGCCCGTGGTCTTCGGCTTGTTCAGCGTGCAGTTGTCGGAATTGCCGGTCTTTGCCTTTTCGCACGCCGCCATTGTCTGGAACGAGCAGTTGGTGGCGCCTTTGTTCTCGTGCAGGCAATACCTGCCATTTTTCGCGGACGCGGCGTTGGCGGATGCCGCGCTGAGAATCAGAGCGGAAAGGACCGCCGAAACGGCGATGGTGTGACGCATGATCGTTCTCCTTCGAGAGCTCGCCCCGAGGGGAAACGGCGCGCCTGCCGCTTGTGTTCCGGCAAATGAAAAGGTTCCGAAAGGAGGAGGAGCAGTTCGGTCTGTGCGGCCGTTGACGCGAAATGGCGGTTCAACCAACTGCCGTTTGCAAATCAGGTTTCGGCACCCTCGGAGACAAGGTTGTCCAGTGCGTCACGTGACAGGATCGCAATGCCGCCCCGCTCGAGCTTGAGCCATTTCTTGCGTTGCCAGTCGCGCAGCTGCTTGTTGGCGCTCTCGCGCGACACCCCGATCATCTGACTGATCTCGCGTTGCGTGATGCGGATCTTGCCGCGTTGGGCGCCGGCGGTGGAGCGCCGATCGAGATCCAGCAAGGCTTTGGCGAGCCGCCCTGGAAGACCGAGGAACACGATGTCTTCGACCTGCTCACTGGTCCGCCGCAGTCGGCCGCACAGGACTTCAATCAGCCGAATGCCGACTTCCGGATTCTCGTGCAGCAGATGCACGAAATCGCGGCGCTCGAAGACGATCAACTCGCTGTTTTCGGCAGCGACTGCGTCGGCGGTGCGCTGGCCGCCGTCGAGGAAGGCGATTTCGCCGAAGATCTGGCCGGGCACGATGACGTTGAATGTCGCATCCTTGCCGTGCTCCGAGGGCGCGCTAATGCGGATGGCGCCGGCGCTGACCGCATAAAGGCTCGAGCCGACGTCGCCCTTGCGGAACAACACAGTGCCTTTCTTCACCTTGCGCGTGATCGCGCGCAGTGCGAGCTGGTCGATGACCGCGTTGCTCAGGTCCTTGAAGAATGGATGTGCACGAAGGAGCGTGCGCTTGTCGAACGCGTGCGGGGACGGCTGATCGCTTGCCCGGAGGATCATGCCTGGATCGCCTGCTCAGAGAATTCGAAAATAATATCAACCTTATTCGCGAAGGCTATAGCCGCCTACGGAAGCGAAGAGGCATACCCTGTTGCTATGGTCTGGTGACCTCACAAAAAAGTGAGTAAAGTTATGTGACGCACTTCAAGTGCTATTTTTACGCATTCAATAGAAGTCTGGTTCCGATTCCGCGGGGCCAACGTCTGGCCCCAAACAACAAATAGTAACGGGGGCAACAATTCATGGCGCAAGCAATCAAGCGGGCGATCACGCTTGCCGGCGGCGGTCCCGCGGCGGGGCTTCATATCGGCGTTCTCGAGAGACTCAAAAAAGAAAATATCAAATTCGACGTGTGGGCCTTGTCGTGCATCGGCGCGTGGGTCGGGCTTGTCTACAATCAGTGCGATGAAGGCAAGGAAGTCGAGCAGACGTACAAGTTTTTCCGCGACGGCGTTTTTCGCGACGACGCTTCCTATCGGCGCTTTCCCGTCAACAGCGTGTTCGGCACCGATAATTTCGCGAACGCGAGCGCGGTGATCGAGTTTTTCACCAGCCCGAACAATCTCAAGGACGTGTGGCTTCCGAAGCACATGATGGACGCGGCGCGCGACACACTCTCTTTCATGACCGATCAGGCGCGTTGGAATCGCGGCGATTTCAATCGATGGATACTCAACAGCGTTCTGGCGGCCAATCCGTTCGTCCGATACTGGTCATCGCTGATGTACCTCAGCAATATTTCGGGCTTGTCACGGATTCATTATCCGGAGAGCACGTTTATCAAGGACATCCATTTCGAGCGTCTGTATCAGGACAACAAGCCTTTTATCTTCCACAACGCCTGGAATATTTCGCAAAACCGGCTCGAGCTTTTCTCCAACAAGACCGGCTTCAAATCCAACAGCGGCACGCAATACGGGCCGATCACATCCGCGAGCCTGTGCGCCTGTTCGGCGCTGCCGTACATCGAGGAGACGGTACAGATCGGCAAGGACATTTATTGTGAAGGTGCGCTGGTCGACACCGTCAATTTCAAGGAGCTGCTTGAAGATCACCCCGATCTACAGGAGGTCTGGGTAAACCGTATCGTCGACTCGGGGCAGGTGCGCCCGCCGAAAAACATCGCCGATGCGCTCGCCAATCTCTGCATGCTGTTTGCGGCGACCGTCGGCGACGATGATATCAAGCTGTTCCGGTATCACGTGCAGAACGAGACGGACTGGCAAGGCCGCATCGTCGAGATAACCGTTTCAGACAAGATCGATTTTCACTGGACGCACAGCAATCTCGACCTCGGCCGCAAGGTCGGTTTCGAGGCAACCGACAAAGCGCTGCAGGACTACAAGCGCGGCGGCGAAAGTCTCAAGGCTCAAATGGATCGGAAGGGCAAAGAAGCGCGGTCGAAGAAAAAGTAGCGTGATTACAGGGCGCCGAGCGCCGCTTTCGCTTCCATGAGGTCGCGCGTATCCGCGCCTTCCTTGAACGCGGCAAAGATGGAGCCAAGCATCTCGCGCGCCTTGTCGCCCCTGTTTTCGGTCGCCCACAATTTCGCCAGATCGCGGGCGGCACGCAGCTCGAGCGATTTTGCGCTCTGTTCCTTTGCCGTATTGAGTGCGCGCTCAAGCAGGGCTTCGATTTCCCCGCGCGGCTGGCCCATGCGCTGCAAGGCTTCGGCCTTGAGCCGGTAGAGCTCGGCGGCGAATATCCGTTCCGTATTGTTGTGAACGATGGCGAGGCCGCGCTCGATGATTTCCAGCGCTTCCTCGGTCTGCCCGCGCAGCAGAAGCACCGGACACAGGAGGACATAAAGCGCGGTAATACCGAGCTGGTACCCGGCATTCTGGTATTCCTCGACGGCCGCCTTGACGTCGTCGAGCGCGCCCGACGCAGGGTCGAAAAGCGTCGCGCAAATCCCTTTGATCGCGCGCGACAGGCCGAGCCATTGCCTGAACCCATGGGCGTTGGAGAGATTGAAGCATCTCTCCGCGTGCCGCTGCGCGATATCCGGCTGGCCGCGCAAGGCGTAGAGGACAGAGGCGTAGTAATAGGCATAGGCCTGAGTGTGCGGATGGGCGATGGACTCGGCGCGTTGCAGCGCGGCTTCTATCCGCTTAGCGGCGGCGTCAGGCCGTCCGAGCAGCCACAGCGTCCATGACATCAGCGCAAGATCGGCGACTCCGGCATCCTGACCCGCCGCGCGCGCGGCAAGGCGGTCTTCCTCGCTGCTCTTGTTGAAAGCGTCGAAGGCGCGCTCGATTCTCTCGCCGGCTTTCACGATGTCGCCCATGAACATGCAGATCATGGCGCTGCCGCGCATGGCGTTGAGCATCGCAGGCCGGTCGTTCTGCGCTTCGACGCGTTCGAGCAAAGCGCCGATCGTTTCCTGCGCCAGGGGCAGCTCGCCGCGCATCACGCTTGCCGTCGTAAGCCAGAACATCACTTGCAGGTATTCCGGCGGTCCTCCGAGCCGTTCGCAAAGATCGCGCGCCCGCTTGAAAGTCGCCATGGCATCACCGCCGGCGGGCCCCTGGGTGGCGATGAGACAGGGCCCCATGACCATCGCGAGGTCAAGCTCGATGCGGTCGCGCGCGGGGCCGGCGGCGATGGAGCGTGCCGCCTCCAGGCCTTTCTGCAAATGCGCGATCGCCTCGAAATTCACCGAGCGCTGCGCATCGCGCTTGCCGGCCTGCAGCCAGTAATGCACCGCCTTTTCCGGCAGGCCGGCCTCGGTCAGATGGTGCGCCACGGTTTCCGGCTGCGTTTCGGCGACGTCGGGAAATTCGCGCTCGAAGGCGTCGGCAAGAGCGGCGTGCAGTTGTGCGCGGCGGCTCTTGAGCAAGCCTGCATAGGCCGCGTCGCGCACCAGCGCGTGCCTGAAGCTGAAGACCGCCTCGGGGATGGTGCCGCGGCGAAAGATAAGCTCCGACTGCACCAGCTGATCGAGCGCTTCGTCGAGCTTGCTCTTAGGCACCCCCGCAACGGCGCTCAGGAGTTCGTAGCTGAACTCGCGGCCGATCACGGCGCCGATTTGCGCCACGTCACGCACCGAGGAAAGCCGGTCAAGCCGCGCCATCAGCGAGGCATGCAGCGTCATCGGAATGGCAAGCGCCGGCAGGGGCTGATCGAGCACGTATTGCCCGCTGCGCTCCCGCAATTGGCCGCTCTCGAGAACGGTCTTGGTCAGTTCCTCGACGAACAGAGGCACGCCGTCGGTGCGCGCGAGAATTTGCGTCAGTACTTCGTCCGGAAGCGGCTTGCCGCCGGTGACGCGCTCGACCAGCGCCGCGCCGTCGCGGCGGCTCAGCCGGGTCAGCAAAACAGTCGAAACATGGGTATGGCCCGGCCACGGCGGGGTGAATTCGGGGCGCGCCGTCATCAGCAAAAGAATGCGCAGTTGCGGCAGCCGTTCGACGGTAAGCGCGAGCAGTTCGAGCGAGGTCGGATCGATCCAATGGACGTCTTCGAAAACGATCAGCACCGGCTGCCGCGCGGCGAGTCCCTCGAGCAGCGTCATGAAAGCGGCGAGCGTTGCCTCCTTCTGCTTCTGCGGGCTGAGCGCAGGCAGCGGATAGCGCGGGTCGGAGGGCAGCGACAACAGATCGCTCAGCAGCGCGACCATCTCGGGCGTCGCGGATGCGCCGATCAGGAGCGTTTCGAGCTTGGCGAGCTTCTCCGCGGGCGAATCGGAGCGTTCGAAGCCCGCCGTGCGCTCCAACTGGCCGATAAAGGGCGACAAGGCGCTGTTGGTGTGGTGCGACGAGCAGAGGTAAGTCAGCGTGACGTGCGGCTCGTACCGCAGCAGTTCATCGACGGCGAGAGCGATGTGCGATTTGCCGATGCCCGGTTCGCCGGCGAGCAGCACGGCGCGTCCTTCGCCTTGCTTTGCCGAGCGCCAGCGGCGCATCAGCATCTCGACTTCCTCGTCGCGCCCGAGCAGGGGCGTCAGCCGCGCGCGGTGCTGCGCCTCGAAGCGGCTTTCGATGCTGCGGGCGCTGAGCGGCTGCCAGACATTTGCCGGCTCCGGCCAGCCCTTGATGGCGACGGCGCCGAGGTCGCGGTATTCGAAATAGCCGTCGGTCAGCCGGCGCGTATTGGCGCAGACCGCCACGGTGCCGGGTTTCGCGACGGATTGCAGACGCGCCGCGAGGTTGGGCGTGTCGCCGATGACGGTATGCTCGCGTACGCCGCTCTCGGTCGTCAGCACGTCGCCGACGACGACCGTGCCGGTGGCGATGCCGATGCAGACTTGCAAAGTCGTATCGATTCCGGCGCGCAGCTTCGGGATTGCGCCAACAAGCGTAAGGGCGGTGTGAATGGCTTGCTCGGTGCTGTCTTCGCGCGCCTGGGGGTACCCGAAATAGATGAGCGCGCCGTCACCCATGTAGCGCGCGACCATGCCGCCGTGCTCGTGCACGATTTCTTCGATGCGGCTCTGGTAGGCGGAGATCACGGCGCGCATGTCTTCCGGATCGAGCCTTGACGACAAGGCCGTCGACCCAACCAGATCGCAGAACATCACCGTCAACTGGCGGCGTTGCGCGCCCGCATCGGGCGCCGTCGGCGGCGAGGAGATCGGCGTTTTTGCCGGCTGCAGCGAGTCTGCGATCGCCCGAAGAATCTTGCGGCGATGGCCGAGCGGTATCTCGAGATCCTTGAGGTCCTGCTCGGTCAATTCGCCGAGCACGGAAGTGTCGACGGCGTTCGCGATAAAGCGGTCGGTGTATTCGCTTAGCCCGAGGGACGCGAGCCAGTCTTCAATCGAGCTCATTGGGGCGCGCAACTTTCGACCATTGTCAATCATATCACCTGTACGCGCAGGGATGAATGAAGGCCGTGTGAATGCCGGATAGCGAATTGCAATGAAAGCGTCGCGACACGGCGCGTCGAGGGCGCTATGGGCAGCGCAAATGCCGGCTTAAGCCGTTGTAGCTCTATCTTTTTTTGTCCTTACCCCATTACCGCAGCAACAGCGGCGGCTGTTTCGACGGGATCGCGCGGCGAGCGCTCGGCGACGCAAGGCGCCGCCGCGCTTTTCCTTTCGGCTCTGTGAGCAACGTCACCGTCGCCTTTGCGAGCGCGTGTTAGCGCATCGGTGACGGAGACCGGTCCGCGTGTCCTTGCGTCTTGGGCCGCGGCGGCCGGTGAGGCGAGGAGCCGACAATGTCCAATCCGGCCGACGAAAAATCCAAGGATGCGAACGGAAGGAGCGACGTCATGAACAACACGAGCGCGAGACTGATGCGGCAAGAGGCGCAATACCGCGCCGGCGGCGAAGCGTTCGTCGCCGCGATCTGGATCGTCTTCTACGTGGTGGCGATCGTCGTGGCGGTGAAGTGGCCCCTGATCCTGGGCGCGACGCAAATCGCCGGCCACTTCTAGCGGTTGCGCGTCATGAAGATGCATGAAGTGAGTTATTTCCTCGCGCTCTGCGAAGAGCAAAGCTTCACGCGCGCCGCCAAGCGCTGCGGCGTCACGCAGCCCTCGCTCACGCGCGCGATCAAGCAGCTCGAACAGGAATTCGGCGGTTCGTTGTTCGATCGGACGCCTGCGGGCAACAAGCTGACCGACCTCGGAATTCTCGTGCGACCCGATCTCGCACGGATCGATCAATCCGCGACGGAAGCCAAGCGCAAGGCTGAAAAGTACCTGGCCGCGCCCTCGACTCCCGCACGTCAACCCAGAGCAATGGAGACGACCATGCGTGTTCTCGCTATCGGAATTGCGACCATCGCGATCGTTTTGATGGGCCTGACACTGCGGCCCACGCCCGAGGCGACCGCCGCCATGTCGGGTGTATCGGCGGGCGTCGATCCGGCCGCATTGCAGTCGACGATCGATCCGAAGACCCTGCCCGAGCTTACGGGGATCGCTCTGTATTAGAGCGGCAGCAATCCTGCGTTCGTTGACGGTCGTCAGTGCGCCGGCGGAAGCAGACGCCGGCGCATTGGTCTTCGCGGCGTGAACTAGGTTTTGGCCCAGCCGTCGCGCGAGAGATACCGTTTCTCCAGCATCACATGGATGCCCTTGTTGCCGTTGACGACCTGCGTGACGCGCAGGTCCGCGGTCAGACTTAGAAGCGAATAAGCCTGATAGCGGTCGAGCCCGGTGCGCGCGCAGACGAGCGAGATCATCTGGCGCAGGGCGATCACCACGCAGTCATCGAGGTCGGGATCGAACGCCATGGTGATCATGTGCGTCGGCGTCTCGGCGATCGGCCATTCGAGCTTCATGTCGTCGCGCACGGTGAGACGGAATGTACCGATCAGCCCGGTCTCGATCGCGGTGATGCACACCTCGCCGTCGCCCTGGGCGCCGTGGCCGTCGCCGCAGGAGAACAGCGCGCCGTCGGTGAAGATCGGCAGGTACAAGGTTGTCCCCGCGACGAGCTCCTTGTTGTCGAGATTGCCGCCGTTGCGGCGCGGCGGCGGCGTCGGGATCATGCCCCAGGCGGCGGGCGGCGCGACTGCCATCACGCCGAAGAACGGCCGTAACGGAATTTCCTGACCCCACGGCATCCGCCCGACCATGCGCGCCTTGTCCAGCGCGATGAAGATCGGACGGTATTCGGGAAAATCGTCGGGCAGGGCGCCGGCAAGCGGCCGGATGACGTTGTAGCCCCAGTCGTAATGCAGCTCGATCGCCTCGATATCGACCTGCAAGGTTTGCCCGGCCTTGGCGCCGCGTACCGCGACCGGGCCGGTGCACATGTGGCCTACCACGCGCTGCGGGCCGTTCGCCTTGTGAATTGCCGGCAGGGCCGGCGGGATCGTGAAGGGCGGCGGCGGCAACAGTTCGGGCGGACCGGAGACCGACGACATCGTCACGCGCGCGCCGCTGTCGATGGTGAGCACCGGCGGAAACCTGGCGTCAAAAAAGCCCCAACGGACGGTGTCCGGTCCCGCGTCGACGCGCGCAATGGGTGTTTGAATGTTCACGATTTCCTCCCGGCCGTCGGTTCCGGGAGACAAGACTATCGAATTCTGCCGTGTGCGCCAGACGGCGCCCGGTTCCGACTATGCCGTCGCCTCGACTCGGCCGTCGTTCGCGCGACGGCCGCCTGCGACCTGTACCTTCTCCGGGCGCATGAAGATGCGCTGCAAGGCGCGGCGTTCGATCGGCTTTTGCAGGACCGGCACGTTCGCAAAACGGCGATCGATGCTCTCCGCGCCGTAGCCGGTCGCGAAGATGAACGGCACGCCGCCGGTCGTCAGAATATCGGCAAGCGGATAGACGAGCTCTCCGCTGAGATTGACGTCGAGGATGGCGGCATCGACGTCGCCGCCTTTCAGTGCGGTGATGGCCTCGCTCATCTTGCTGAACGGCCCGACAACTGAGAATCCAAGCTCCGTCATCAGGTCGCGCGCGGCCATCGCGACCAGCGCCTCGTCCTCCACGATCATGATGCGGTTGCCGGCAATCAGCAGGTCGGATTCGTCCGCTTCCTTGTCGTCGCCTTTGCGGCCATTGGCGGCGGTTTCAGGCGGGCCGATCTTGTCGCTTATCGGCACGGACATCGAGCACAGCAGCCCTTCCTTCCGCCAATCGAAGTTTACCTTTCCGCCGAGCTGGCCCTGGATGCTGGCGAGGATGATCCTTGTGCCGAAGCCGGGGGACACGGGCAGCTCGGCGGCGGGCCCGCCGGTTTCGCTCCAGGTGAAGACGAGGTCTCCGGACTTCAGTTCCCATATGAGTTTCACGCAACCGGCCGGTGTCGACAACGCGCCGTATTTGGCCGCGTTGGTGGCTAGCTCATGCAAGGCGAGCGCAAGTGTCTGGGCATGGGTCGGCTGCAGCAGCACCTTTGGCCCTTGCACCACGACCTTGTTCGGGTCGTTGGTCATGAACGGGGTCAATTCTTCCTCGACGAGACCGGCGAGGTCGGCGCCCTGCCAGCGCGATAGAGACAGGACGGTGTGCGCGCGCGACAGAGCCTTGATGCGGCCCTCGACCGCCTCGACGTAGTTCGCGATGCTTCCCGCGCGGGTCAGGCGGATGATCGACTGCACCAGCGCGAGCGCGTTCTTGGCGCGGTGATCCACCTCGCGCGCAAGCAGCGCCTGGCGTTCCTCCGATTCCTTGCGATCGGTGATGTCGACGGTCACGCCGCTGATGCGAACGACGTTGCCGGCGGCGTCGATCGTCGGGGCTGCCGTGCCAAGGCACCAGCGCACTTCGCCGTTCGGACGACGCACGCGGAACTCGGCCTGATGCGATTTCGGCGTCTTGAACAGTTTTTCGACCGCCGTTTGCAGGACCGGCCAATCGTCCGGATGAATAAGGGAGCGCACATTTTCGGCGGTCACCGCGAAGTTCTTCTGGTCGACGCCGAAGATGCGATACTGACCTTCATCCCACAGACAGTCGCCATTGGTGCGGTCCCAGTCCCACGAGCCCATGTTACCGGCGACCAGCGCCAGTCCGCGGCGCTCTTCACTCTGAAGCAGGCGGGCGGTTGAAGCCTCGAGTTCAGCGGTGCGGGCCGCGACACGCTGCTCGAGCTCGGCATTGAGCTGCTCGAGCTGGCGGGTCTTGCGGTAAAGCTCGACGAATACCTTCACCTTGGCGCGCAGCACTTCCGGAATCACGGGGACCGGGACGTAGTCGACCGCGCCCATCTCGTAGCCGCGCAGCCGGTCCATGTCGGAAAGATGAATGGCGGAGATGAAGATCATCGCTGTCTTCTTGAAGCGCGGATGCTCGCGGATCATGGCGGCAAGCTGGAAGCCGTCGAGATCCGGCATGCATACGTCGACAAGGACGACCGCAACTTCCGACTTGAGTAGGTGCTCGAGCGCTTCTCTGCCGGATGACGCCTTCAACAGGTTTTCGCCGAGGTCATGCAGAATGACTTCGTAACTCAGGAGCTTGGCCTGCTGATCGTCGACGAGGAGAATGTTGACTTTGTCGTCCGCTGTCATTCCGAAAGCTCCAGTTCTAGCGGTGCAGCCACGTACGTAGCACTGCAAGCAGCTGCTCCGTATTCACCGGCTTGGCGAGATAATCGGAAGCGCCGGCTTCGAGGCATTTCTCGCGGTCTCCCTTCATCGCTTTTGCCGTCAGCGCAATGATGGGCAAGCGGCGGAACTCGGGCTTTTTCCGGATCGCATCCATCGTCTGATACCCGTCCATCTCGGGCATCATGATGTCCATGAGAACGATCGCCAGTTCCGGCGTGCTCTCGACCAATGCGACTGCTTCGTTGCCGGTCGTGGCGGTCAGCACCTTCATGCCCCGGCGTTCAAGTACGCTGGAGAGCGCGAAGATATTGCGCGCATCGTCGTCCACAAGCAAGGCTGTGCGCCCGACAAGATCCTCATCGGAACTCGTGAGACGCTCAAGCATCCGTTGTTTTTCCGGCGGCAGTTCGGTGACCACGCGATGCATGAACAATGCGGTCTCATCGAGCAACCGCTCGGGCGATTCCACACCCTTGACGACTATGCTGCGCGCCATGGTGTGCAGCTTTGCGTCCTCTTCGGGCGATAGCTCGCGGCCGGTGAAAACGACGACCGGCACATCGGAAACCGTTCCGTTGTCGCGGATCTTCTCCAGAACCTCGAAACCGGACATGTCCGGAAGCCTAAGGTCGAGCACCATGCAGTCGCACTGCTGTGTTTCGAGCGTTTCGAGCGCGTCGCGGCCGGTGCCGGCGGTGACGATCTCGATGTCGTCGTGACCGAGCAGTTCGGTGATGCTCATCCGCTCGGCGGGATTGTCTTCGACGACCAGCAAACGCTTGCGGCGCGGCCTTGCGTACTCCTTGATCTTGGCGAGCGCTGCATCGACGCCTTCCATCGTGGTCGGTTTGGTGATGAACGAGAACGCGCCGCTCGCGAGCGCGTGCTGGCGGTCCTCGTCGAGCGTGATGATCTGGACAGGAATATGCCGGGTGAGCGGATCCTGCTTGAGCTGCGAGAGCACGCTCCAGCCAAGCATGTCGGGCAAGAACATATCGAGCGAAATCGCGGCCGGCTGGAATTGCTTGGCCAGTTCGAGCGCGTCGCCGCCCCGCATGGCGACAAGAACCTTGAAGCCCTTGTCATGCGCGAGATCCATCAGGATGCGCGCATAATGCGGATCGTCCTCGACGATCAGCAGGATGGTATCGCCCGCTTCAATGTTCAGCCGGTCGTCCGGAATGCGCTCCGTCTGGCGCTCCGCAGCGTTGCTGACGAGCGTGGTCGCGGCCGATTGCGCGGCCTGTCTCGTCGTCTCGTCGGCTACGCGCACGACGCTTGACGAGCCGGAATATTTGATCGGCAGGTAGAGCGTAAACGTGCTGCCGACGCCGGGCGTGCTGCGCAGCTGGATTTCGCCGCCGAGAAGTTGCGCCAACTCGCGGCTGATGGCGAGGCCTAGACCGGTGCCGCCGTACTTGCGGCTGGTCGAAGCGTCAGCCTGCTGGAAGGCCTCGAAGATGATCTTCTGCTTCTCGAACGGGATGCCGATGCCGGTGTCCGACACCTCGAACGCGACGACGCCCTGCGCCTGGTTGAGGATCGGGTGCTCGCCGCTCCATCCGCCCACCGCCGCCGAGACGCTGAGGCGCACGCCGCCGTTCTCGGTGAACTTGAAGGCGTTCGAAAGCAGGTTCTTGAGCACCTGCTGAAGCCGCTTGGAGTCGGTGAAGATGCTGCGGCTGAGGTTCGGATCGACGTCAACCTCGAACGACAGATGGCGGTTGTCGGCCTCGTGCCGGAAGGGCCGCGCCAGCGCGTCGAACAGGTTGCCGATGAACACTTCCTGTACATCCACGGTGACGGTGCCCGACTCGATCTTCGACAGGTCGAGGATGTCGCTGATGAGGTTGAGCAGGTCCGTGCCGGCGCCATGGATGGTGCGGGCGAATTCGACCTGCTTGGGCGCGAGATTGCCGTCCGGGTTTTCGGCGAGCTGCTGGCCGAGGATGAGGATCGAGTTCAGCGGCGTGCGCAACTCGTGCGACATGTTGGCGAGGAACTCGGATTTGTACTTCGAGGTGAGGGCGAGTTCCGAGGCTTTTTCCTCGAGGGCGCGGCGCGCTTGCTCGATTTCCTGGTTCTTGCGCTCCACTTCGACGTTTCGCTCGGCGAGCTGCTGCGCCTTCTGTTCGAGCTGATCGTTCGTCTGCTGCAGCTCCTTCTGCTGCGTCTGCAATTCCGCGGCGAGCTGCTGCGACTGCTTGAGCAAGCCTTCGGTCTGCATCGTCGCCTCGATCGAGTTGAGCACGATGCCGATCGAGTCGGTGAGTTGCTCGAGGAACATCGTTTGCAGCGTGGTGAAGCTCGTGACCGAGGCGAGCTCGATCACCGCCTTCACCTGGCCTTCGAACAGTACGGGCAGGACGATGATGTTGTGCGGCACGACCTTGAACAGCGCCGAACCGATCGGCACCGCGTGCGTCGGCAGGTCGGTGATCACCATCTTGCGCTTGTCGGCGGCGCACTGGCCGATCAGGCCTTCCCCGACATGCAGGCGCAGCGGGTGGCCGTTGGCGCCGTCGTCGGCATAGGCCGCGAGCAGCCGCAGGGTTTGCGACTCCTCGCTTTCCAGCTGATAGATCACGCCGAGTTGCGCGTTCACCAGCGGTGTGAGCTCGGTCAGCAGCAGCCGTCCGACGGTCGCGAGGTCGCGCTGGCCTTGCAGCATGTTGGTGAACTTGGCGAGGTTGGTCTTCAGCCAGTCCTGCTCGGTGTTGCGATCGGTCGTCAGGCGCAGGTTGCCGATCATCGTGTTGATGTTGTCTTTGAGCTCGGCCACCTCGCCGCGGGCATCGACCTGGATCGACCGGGTCAGGTCGCCCTTGGTCACCGCGGTCGCCACCTCGGCGATGGCGCGCACCTGCGTCGTCAGGTTGGCGGCGAGCAGATTGACGTTGCCGGTCAGGTCCTTCCAGGTGCCGGCGGCGCCCGGCACGTTGGCCTGACCGCCGAGGCGGCCCTCGACGCCCACCTCGCGCGCCACCGTGGTCACCTGATCGGCGAAGGTGGCGAGCGTGTCGGTCATGTTGTTGATGGTCTCGGCGAGCGCCGCCACCTCGCCCTTCGATTGCATCGTCAGTTGCTGCTTGAGGTCGCCGTTGGCGACCGCGGTCACGACCTTGACGATGCCGCGCACCTGTTCGGTCAGGTTTGCCGCCATCACGTTCACCGTGTCGGTCAGGTCCTTCCAGGTCCCCGCCACGCCGGGGACTTGCGCCTGGCCGCCGAGCTTACCGTCGGTTCCCACCTCGCGCGCGACGCGGGTAACTTCCGAGGCGAACGCGTTGAGCT
>DASZVZ010000100.1:0-1820 GCA_035546875.1 Pseudolabrys sp. | reverse complement strand
CTACAGAACCGTGCGCGGCGAGCTCGAAGCCTATGGCGAGGGACTCGAGGACAAGCCCGAAATCGTCGCGCTGTCGAAAGCCGACGCGCTGACGCCCGAACAGATCAAGTCGCAAACCGCAAAGCTGAAGAAGGCCGCGAGAAAAACGCCGCTTGTTCTTTCGACCCACTCCGGCGAAGGCGTGCAGGAGGTGTTGCGCGCACTGATGAAGGTGATCGACAAGGCTCGCGCCGACGCCGCCGAGCCGGCGGCCGCAAGCGCAGACTGACAGGCTTGCGACAGAGGGCGAAATCAACCGGTAAAGAAGTTTCTCGGTGAGATCGCTCTGCCCTTTTCGTTCGAGACGACGATCAACAATCTGATGTTCCATGCCCCGTTGATCGTGCTCGCTGCCGCCGCCCCGACGCAGGCATATGGTACTTCCTGCGCAAGCGCTGACTTACCCCACGAAGATACCGCTCACCTCGCTCTCACAATCCCGTCAGGCGCGCGCGGCAAGCGTTGCACACGCGCTTCGGAAATGATCAATGCTGCGCGCGAAGGCGCCGCTCAAGATCTCGACGCTGCGGAGCGATCAAGCGCCCTCGAAAGGCAAGGCAATGGACCAGCACGCAATCGTCATCGCCGATCGGAACGGCGTCATCCGGCTCTGGAGCGAAGGCGCGGAGCGGCTGATCGGACACCCGGCAGCGTCGGCGGTCGGGCAGAAACTCGATCTCATCGTCCCACCGGAATTTCGCCCACAGCATTGGCATGGCTTCGGAATGGTGATGGACGGCGGTCCGGCCGGCTCGGCCGGGCAGTTCTTCGACCTGCCGGTAAAGTGCCGCGGCGGCGAAACGAAAACGTTGCGCGGGCAGCTTCACGTGCTACGAAACGAGAGCAGCAGCGCCATCGGAGCGATGGCGATTTTCACTGCGCCCGTTTGAAGGATCGCCCTCATGCAGACCCGCGCCGCGGTCGCCTGGAAAGCCGGCGAGCCGCTCACCATCGAGACGATCGAGCTGGAAGGTCCGAAGGCCGGCGAGGTGCTGGTCGAGATCAAGGCGACGGGCATCTGCCACACCGACGCCTACACGTTGTCCGGCGCCGATCCGGAAGGCATCTTCCCGGCGATCCTCGGACACGAGGGTGCCGGCATCGTGCGCGAGGTCGGTTCGGGCGTGACCACGCTGAAGGTCGGCGACCACGTCATCCCGCTCTACACGCCCGAATGCCGCCAGTGCAAAACCTGCCTGTCGCGCCGCTCCAATCTGTGCACCGCGATCCGCGCGACGCAAGGCAAAGGCCTGATGCCGGACGGCACGTCGCGCTTCCGCTGCGACGGCGACAACGTCTTCCACTACATGGGCTGCTCGACCTTCGCGAACTTCACCGTGCTGCCGGAAATCGCGGTCGCGAAAGTGCGCGAGGACGCGCCGTTCGACAAGATCTGCTACATCGGCTGCGGCGTGACGACCGGCATCGGCGCAGTGATCTACACGGCGAAAGTCTGGCCGGGCGCGAACGTCGCCGTGTTCGGTCTCGGCGGCATCGGCCTTAACGTCATCCAGGGGGCGCGTATGGTCGGCGCCGACAAGATCATCGGCATCGATCTAAACCCGGCAAAGCGCGCCATGGCCGAGAAGTTCGGCATGACGCATTTCATCAATCCGGACGAAGTCGGCCGCGACAAGGTTGTGCAGGCGATCGTCGACTTGACCGGCGGCGGCGCTGATTTTTCCTTCGAATGCATCGGCAACGTGCAGACCATGCGGCAAGCGCTCGAGTGTTGCCACCGCGGCTGGGGCGAGTCGATCATCATCGGGGTCGCCGCGTCG
>DASZVZ010000099.1:0-20506 GCA_035546875.1 Pseudolabrys sp. | reverse complement strand
CCGCCGCCAAGCCCGAACCCGCGCCGGAAGCGCCGAAGAAGCCCGCCGCGCCGGCCGCGCGCGCCGCGACCCCGGCGCCGGAAGCGCCGAAGAAGCCGTCCGGCGTCGTGCTGCGCACGCTGACCGAGGAAGAACGCAATGCGCGCGCCAGCGCGCTCGCCGACTCGCGCGTGCGCGAAGCGGAAGAGCGGCGCATCGCCGAGGAAGAAGCGCGCCGCCGCGCCACCCGCGAAGTCGCCGATCGCTCCGAGCGCGAAGCCGCCGAGGCGCGCAAGCGCGAGGAAGAAGATCGCCGCAAGCACGACGAAGAAACCAAGCGCAAGGCCGGCGAAGTCGCCAAGAAGCGTTTTGGCGAGGACGAAACGCGCAAGCCCGCATTCGGACGCATGACGATCGAAGCCGAGGAAGACGAAGCGCCGCGGTCGCGGCGTCCCGGCGCCGCCCGTCCTGCCGCCGCGCCGCGCCCCGCCCCGCGCGGCGGCGGCGAAAAGCAGCGCGGACGCCTGACCGTCATCAACGCGATGAACGCCGACGACGTGCGCGAGCGTTCCGTCGCCTCGTTCCGCCGCCGCACCCAGCGCCTTAAGGGCCACGCTTCCGCCGAGCCGAAGGAAAAGCTGGTGCGCGAAGTCACAATTCCGGAAGCGATCACCATCCAGGATCTCGCCAACCGCATGTCCGAGCGCGCGGTCGACGTCATCCGCCTGCTCATGAAGCAGGGCCAGATGGCGACGATCAACGACGTCATCGACGCGGACACCGCGCAACTGATCGCGGAGGAGCTCGGCCACACCGTCCGCCGCGTCGCCGAAGCCGACGTCGAGGAAGGCCTGTTCGACACCGCCGACGATCCGTCGCAGACCGAACCCCGCGCACCGGTGGTCACCGTCATGGGTCACGTCGACCACGGCAAGACTTCGCTGCTCGATGCCATCCGTTCCACCAACGTTGCCGCCGGCGAAGCGGGCGGCATCACTCAGCACATCGGCGCATATCAGGTGACCTCGCCTTCCGGCGCAAAGGTCACGTTCATCGACACGCCCGGCCACGCCGCATTTACCGCGATGCGCGCGCGGGGCGCGAAAGTCACCGACATCGTCGTGCTGGTGGTCGCCGCCGATGACGGCGTCATGCCGCAGACGGTGGAAGCCATCAATCACGCCAAGGCGGCGAAGGTGCCGATCATCGTCGCGATCAACAAGATCGACAAACCCGATGCCAACCCGCAACGCGTGCGCACCGATCTGTTGCAGCACGAGATCCAGGTGGAATCGATGGGCGGCGAGGTGGTGGACGTCGAAGTGTCCGCCATCAAGAAAACGAACATCGACAAGTTGCTCGAGATGATCGGGCTGCAGGCGGAAATCCTCGACCTGAAGGCCAATCCTAATCGTCCCGCCGAAGGCACCGTGATCGAAGCCAAGCTCGACCGCGGCCGCGGTCCGGTCGCGACCGTGCTGGTCCAGCGCGGCACGCTCAAGCCCGGCGACATCGTCGTCGCCGGCGCCGAATGGGGGCGCGTGCGCGCGCTCGTCTCCGATACCGGCGAGCCGACGCAAAGCGCCGGCCCGTCGACGCCCGTGGAAGTGCTCGGTTTCTCAGGTACGCCGGACGCGGGCGACCGCCTCGCCGTGGTCGAGAACGAAGGCCGCGCCCGCGAAGTGACCGACTATCGCGCACGCCAGAAGCGCGAGAAATCGGCCGCGCGCGCGACCGGCATGCGCGGCTCGCTCGAGCAGATGATGGCGCAGGCGAAAACCACGGGCCGCAAGGAATTCCCGCTCGTGGTCAAGGCCGACGTGCAGGGCTCGGTGGAAGCGATCACCGGTGCGCTCGATAAGCTCGCAACCGACGAGGTCGTCGCGCGCGTGCTGCACTCGGGCGTCGGCGGCATCACCGAATCCGACGTGACGCTTGCGGAAGCCTCCGGCGTCCCGATCATCGCGTTCAACGTGCGCGCGCACAAGGAAGCGCGCGAGGCGGCCGAACGCGCGGGCATCGAAATCCGCTACTACAACATCATCTACGACCTCGTTGACGACGTGAAGAAAGCGATGTCCGGCCTGCTCGCGCCGACACTGCGCGAAACCATGCTGGGCAATGCGCAGATCCTGGAGATCTTCAACATCTCCAAGGTCGGCAAGATCGCAGGCTGCCGCGTCACCGACGGCACTGTGGAGCGCGGCGCCAACGTGCGTCTCATCCGCGATAACGTCGTGATCCACGAGGGCAAGCTCTCGCAACTCAAGCGCTTCAAGGATGACGTGCGCGAAGTCGGCGCCGGCATGGAATGCGGCATGGCCTTCGAGAACTACCAGGACATGCGGCAAGGCGACGTAATCGAATGCTACCGGGTGGAGCAGATTCAACGCTCGCTGTGAGTCCGAGTCTCACAGCGTAGGTTAGAAATGCTCCGCGCAAGCACCAAACTGTCATGCCCCGCGAAGGCAGGGTACCCAGTACGCCGCAGCGGCGGTGATTACTGGGTTGCCCGCTTTCGCGAGCAATGAAGACGGAGAGACAATGGCACGGCACAAACAGAAGCACCCCCGCGACAGCGCGCCCGGCGGCTCACAGCGCCAATTGCGCGTCGGCGAACTTGTGCGCCACGCGCTCGCCGAAATGCTCACGCGCGGCGACGTGCACGATCCGGTGCTCGAAGGCCACCTCATCACGATTCCCGAAGTGCGCATGACCGCGGACCTGCGGCTTGCAACCATCTATGTGATGCCGCTCGGCGGCCGCGACGCGGAGGAAGTTGTCGCCGCGTTCGAACGCAACAAGAAATATCTGCGCGCCGAAATCGCCGAGCGCATCAATCTGAAATTCGCACCGGACATCCGCTTCCGCGTCGACGAGCGCTTCGACGAGGCCGAGCGCATCGACAAGCTATTGCGCTCGCCGGCGGTCAAGCGCGATCTCGACAGCGAGGACCGCGGGTGAACGACGACGTCCTGAAAAATCTCGCACGGCCTCCTGCCGAGGAGGCGCCGCAGGCGCCGTCTCGCATGGGACCGCCCGCATCGTTCGAGACGGGCGCTCCGCGCCCTCCCCAGGATGCGTGCGCAGTTACGCCAAGGCAGAAGAAGCGCGAGAAGCGCGACGTGCACGGCTGGGTCGTGCTCGACAAGCCGGTCGGCATGACCTCGACGCATGCGGTGAGCATCGTCAAGCGACTGTTCGGCGCCAAGCGCGCCGGCCACGCCGGCACGCTCGATCCGCTCGCGTCCGGCTGCCTGCCGATCGCGCTCGGCGAGGCCACCAAGACCGTTCCCTTCGTGATGGACGGCCGCAAGCTCTATCGTTTCACCGTGCGTTGGGGTGAAGAGCGCGACACCGATGACGCCGAAGGCCGCGTCGTCGCGACGAGCGACGCACGTCCGCATGCGGATGCGATCCGCGCGCTGCTCCCGGCGTTTACCGGCAGGATCCAGCAGGTGCCGCCGCGCTACTCCGCCATCAAGATCGAGGGCGAGCGCGCCTACGATCTCGCGCGCGACGGAGAGACCGTGGAACTCGAAGCCCGCGAGGTCGTGATCGACCGCCTGGCGCTGACCGAGGCCCCGGACGCCGACCATGCCGTATTCGAGGCCGAATGCGGCAAGGGCACCTACGTGAGGTCGCTTGCCCGTGATATCGGCCGCGCGCTTGGCTGTGGCGGCCATGTTTGCGCCCTAAGGCGCTGTGCTGTCGGGTCTTTTTCGGAAGAAACCATGATTCCGCTGGCAGAGCTGGAGGCTTTGTGCCATAGAGCCGCGTCCGGCGAGGCTAGCCTCGCGGACGCTTTCATGCCCGTCGCGACCGCGCTGGACGACATCCCGGCGCTGGCCGTCAGCGGGCCTGATGCGGCAAGGCTCCAAAGGGGTCAGGCCGTTTTGTTGCGCGGACGGGACGCACCCATTTTCAGCGGTCCGGTCTATGTCACGGCCTCGGGGCATTTGATCGCCCTCGCCGAAGTGGACCGCGGAGAAATCGTCCCCAAGCGCGTGTTCAACCTGGCGGGTCTGCAAGGCAGAGCCACGCCGAAGAAAGGATGACCGATGTCGGTAACGACCGGCCGCAAGGCCGAAGTGATCAAGCAATACGCCAAGAAGGCCGGAGACACCGGCTCGCCGCAAGTCCAGGTGGCGATCCTCTCCGAGCGCATCAACAATCTCACCGAGCATTTCAAGAGCCACGTGAAGGACAATCATTCCCGGCGTGGCCTGCTCAAGATGGTGGGTCAGCGCCGCACGCTGCTCGATTACCTGCGGCGCACCGATGAGAAGAGCTACAAGGATTTGATCGAGAAGCTCAACATTCGCCGTTGAGCGCTTTACCGCGCGCGGGAAAGATTCCGCGTGCGTTCGTGAGCGGATGCAAAGGTGCATCCGCATTTGGTCCGGCGGCGATCCGCGCCGCGGACGTTCACGGTGGCGGACGAAAAGGTTCGTCCGAACGACCGGGCAAGGTTCGAAACGCCATGGCAGGATCGCCAGACGCTGTTGCCTCCCGCCTCTTGCGGCGGACGCGCGACAGCTTCTCGCCGTCTTGCTCATGGCTTTCGGGGCTCGCCGAAAAACATGAGAGAAAGATGCAATGTTCGATATTCATCGAGTCGAGCTCGACTGGGGTGGGCGCAAGCTCACCCTCGAGACAGGCAAGGTAGCGCGCCAGGCGGACGGGGCAGTCGTCGCGACGTATGGAGAGACTACCGTGCTTGCCGCCGTCGTGGCGGCCAAGCAGCCGAAGGAAGGCGTCGACTTCCTTCCGCTTACCGTCAATTACACCGAGAAATACTACGCGGCCGGCCGGATTCCCGGCGGCTACTTCAAGCGCGAACGCGGTCCGACCGAAAAGGACACGCTGACCTCGCGCCTCATCGACCGCCCGATCCGCCCGCTGTTCGCGGAAGGCTGGCGCTGCGACACGCAGGTGACCGTCACCGTGCTCTCGCACGACATGGAAAACGATCCCGACATCGTCGCGATGGTGGCCTCTTCGGCGGCGCTCACGCTCTCGGGTGTGCCTTTCATGGGCCCGATCGGCGCGGCGCGCGTCGGATTCATCAACAACGAATACGTTCTCAATCCGGCGATCGACGAAATGCCGGAAAGCCAGCTCGATCTTGTCGTCGCCGGCACGCAGGACGCCGTGATGATGGTCGAGTCGGAAGCCAAGGAGCTATCCGAAGAGATCATGCTTGGCGCGGTGATGTTCGGCCACCGGCATTTCCAGCCGGTGATCGAGGCGATCATCAAGCTTGCGGAAAAAGCGGCAAAGGAGCCGCGCGATCTCGCCGCGCCCGACAACAAGGCGCTGGAAAAGGAAATCCTCGGCCTCGCCGAGAAGGACCTGCGCGCCGCCTACTCGATCGTGAAGAAGCAGGATCGTCAGAACGCCGTCGGCGCCGTCAAGGAAAAGGTGATGGCGCACTTCTTCCCGGAGGGCGCCGAGCCCAAGCACGACAAGCTTCAGGTCGCCGCCGTGTTCAAGGAGCTCGAAGCGAAGATCGTCCGCTGGAACATCCTCGACACCAGCAAGCGCATCGACGGCCGCGATCTCAAGACGGTTCGCCCGATCGTGGCGGAAGTCGGCGTGCTGCCGCGCACCCACGGCTCCGCGCTGTTCACCCGCGGCGAGACACAGGCGCTGGTGGTTGCGACCCTCGGCACATCCGAGGACGAGCAGT
Source organism: Pseudolabrys sp. (assembly GCA_035546875.1). Taxonomy (GTDB): domain Bacteria; phylum Pseudomonadota; class Alphaproteobacteria; order Rhizobiales; family Xanthobacteraceae; genus Pseudolabrys. The sequence continues at coordinate 14,835 of DASZVZ010000099.1, read as the reverse complement.
TCATCGACGCGCTGCAGGGTACTTATAAAGAGACGTTCCTGCTGCACTACAACTTCCCGCCCTACTCGGTCGGCGAGACCGGCCGCATGGGCGCGCCGGGCCGGCGCGAAATCGGTCACGGAAAGCTCGCCTGGCGCGCGATCCACCCGATGCTGCCGACGGCGGCGGAATTCCCCTACACCATCCGCCTCGTCTCCGAGATCACCGAGTCGAACGGCTCGTCGTCGATGGCGACAGTGTGCGGCTCCTCGCTCGCGCTCATGGATGCCGGCGTGCCGCTCAAGCGGCCGACCGCCGGTATCGCCATGGGCCTGATCCTGGAAGACAAGCGCTTCGCCGTGCTCTCCGACATTCTCGGCGACGAGGATCATCTCGGCGACATGGACTTCAAGGTGGCGGGCACCGAAGGCGGCGTCACCTCGCTGCAGATGGACATCAAGATCGCCGGCATCACCGAAGAGATCATGAAGGTCGCCCTCGCGCAGGCGAAGGAAGGCCGTCTGCACATCCTCGGCGAAATGGCGAAGGCGCTCACCTCCGCGCGCGCGGAACTGGGCGAGCACGCCCCGCGCATCGAGATGTTCAAGATCCCGACCGACAAGATCCGCGAAGTGATCGGCACCGGCGGCAAGGTGATCCGCGAGATCGTCGAGAAGACCGGCGCCAAGATCAACATCGAGGACGACGGCTCCGTGAAGGTCGCCTCCGCCAGCGGCGAGTCGATCAAGGCGGCGATCAACTGGATCAAGTCGATCGCCTCCGATCCGGAAGTCGGCCACATCTACGAAGGCACGGTCGTCAAGGTGATGGACTTCGGCGCGTTCGTGAACTTCTTCGGCGCCAAGGACGGCCTCGTTCACATCAGCCAGCTTGCGCCGCGCCGGGTGAACAAGGTCACCGACGTGGTCAAGGAAGGCGACAAGGTGAAGGTGAAGCTGCTCGGCATGGACGAGCGCGGCAAGGTCCGCCTGTCCATGAAGGCGGTCGATCAAACCACCGGCGAGGACATCGAAGGCAAGCCGCAGGGCGGCGAGCAGCAGGCCGCAAGCGGCGGCGCGGCGGAGTAGTCGATTGTCGCACCGGGCTTGTCTCGGTGACCCCGCTTAAGTGGGCACCGTGCCTTCCTAAGCGAGACAGCCGGGACAAACCCGGCCATGACAACGAGAACAATCGAAAGGGCGGCTTCGGCCGCCCTTTTTATTATCGCCCTCATGAGGAGCGCCCGCTTCGCTCGGGCTCCTCAGGACGAGGGCGGAAGCACTTTTGTCTTGGCCTGGCGCGCACCGACCGTCTCGGCCACCAGCTTCCCGAGCGCCACGAAATCCGTCTTGCGCGGCGAGGTGCGCCGCCACGCAAGCCCGATTACGCGCCCCGGCTCCGGCGCGACGAAACGCGACAGCTTCACGCGCGCGTCGCGCACCTCGACGTCGGCGGCGATCTCCGGCACCAGCGTCACGCCGTAGCCGTTCGCCACCATCTGCATCACGGTGGTGAGCGACGTCGCGCCGAGGCTCGCCGCGGTTTCGCGCCGCTTGCTGGCGCAGAAGGCGAGCGCCTGATCACGCAGGCAATGACCTTCCTCGAGCAGGATAAGCCGGCGCTGATCGACGTCGTCGATTGTGAGCTTCCGCTTCGGCAACGCATCGCCGGAAGGCACCGCGAGCAGGAAACGATCGTCGAACAACGGCAGCGTCTCTACATCGGCTCCCTCGACCGGCAGCGCGAGCAGCAGGCAATCGAGCGCACCGGCGGCAAGCTCCTCGACGAGAACCTGCGTCTGCGTCTCGCGCACATCGAGACGCAGCGCGGGATAGCGCTCCTGCAACAGCGGCAGCACGCGCGGCAAGAGATACGGCGCGAGCGTTGGGATGATGCCGAGCCTCAGCGGCCCCGTGAGCACGTCGCGATGACGCGCGAAATCGACGAGGTCGCGGGTCGCGGCAAGGATTTGTTCGGCGCGCCGCGCCACTTCGAGGCCGGTCTCGGTGACCGCGATCTCGCCCGGCCTGCGCTCGATGAGAACGACGCCGAGCTCCTGCTCGAGGTCGCGGATCTGCATCGACAGCGCCGGCTGGGTGACGGCGCATTCGGCGGCGGCCCGTCCGAAGTGCCTGGTGCGCGCGAGCGAAGTCAAATAACGCAACTGGCGCAAAGTGATCATGGCGATAAGCTATGCTTATCGAATGCCCCAATCAATACGATTAGACCTGATGGACCTCAATTCGTAAAAGCGCCGCAGGAGCGCGCGATTGGTACACCGCGCCCGCGCCAACAAGACCGCGACTGGAGGAAAGTCATGGACGCAAAGACCGACGACAAGACCACCGGCAAATGCCCGGTCATGCATGGCCGCTCGAACCGCGACTGGTGGCCCGATGCGCTGAGCATCGAAATGCTCCATCGCAACTCGTCGCTGTCCGACCCGATGGGCAGGGATTTCGAGTACGCCAGGGAATTCAAGACGCTCGACCTGAAAGCCGTGATCAGGGATCTGCGGGCCCTGATGACCAACTCGCAGGAGTGGTGGCCGGCCGACTTCGGGCACTACGGCGGCCTGATGATCCGCATGGCATGGCACAGCGCCGGCACCTACCGCATCACCGACGGTCGTGGCGGCGCCGGCGCCGGCCAACAGCGCTTCGCGCCGCTCAATAGCTGGCCGGACAACGCCAACCTCGACAAGGCGCGCCGCCTGCTGTGGCCGATCAAGCAGAAATACGGCCGCAAGATTTCCTGGGCCGACCTGATGGTGCTTGCCGGCAACGTCGCGCTCGAGACGATGGGCTTCAAGACGTTCGGCTTCGCCGGCGGCCGCGCCGACGTGTGGGAGCCGGAAGAGCTCTACTGGGGCCCCGAAGGCACTTGGCTCGGCGACGAGCGCTACAGCGGCGAGCGCCAGCTCGCCGAGCCGCTCGGCGCCGTGCAGATGGGACTCATCTATGTCAATCCGGAAGGGCCGAACGGCAATCCGGATCCGGTCGCGGCGGCCAAGGACATCCGCGAAACGTTCTTCCGCATGGCGATGAATGACGAAGAGACCGTGGCGCTCATCGCCGGCGGGCACACCTTCGGCAAGACGCACGGCGCCGGCGATCCGTCGCTGGTCGGGCCGGAGCCGGAGGCGGGCGCGCTCGAAGATCAAGGCCTCGGCTGGAAAAGCAAGCACGGCACCGGCATCGGAGCCGACGCGATCACCGGCGGTCCGGAGGTGACCTGGTCGCAGACCCCGACGAAGTGGAGCAACAACTTCTTCAAGAACCTGCTCGAAAACGAATGGGAGCTGACGAAGAGTCCGGCCGGCGCAAAACAGTGGAAGGCGAAGAACGGGAAAGCCGACATTCCGGACGCCTTCGACACGTCGAAGAAGCACGTGCCGACCATGCTGACGACGGACCTGTCGCTGCGCATGGATCCGGCCTACGAGAAAATCTCGCGGCGCTTCTATGAAAATCCGGACCAGTTCGCGGACGCTTTCGCCCGCGCGTGGTTCAAGCTCACGCACCGCGACATGGGACCGCGCGCGCGTTATCTCGGTCCGCTGGTGCCGAAGGAAGTCTTGATCTGGCAGGACCCAATTCCCGCCGGCCACAAGCTCGGCGACAGCGACGTCGCGGCCCTGAAGCAGAAGATCCTGGCGAGCGGCTTGTCGGTGTCCCAGCTCGTCTCGACCGCGTGGGCGTCGGCTTCGACGTTCCGCGGCTCGGACAAGCGCGGTGGCGCCAACGGTGCGCGCATTCGTCTCGCGCCGCAAAAGGATTGGGAGGTGAACAATCCGCCTGAGCTTGCGAAGGTGCTCAGGAAGCTCGAGGCAATCCAGAAGGCGTTCAATGACAAGGCCAGGGGCGGCAGAAAGGTTTCGCTCGCCGACCTGATCGTTCTTGGCGGCAACGCCGCAATCGAGAAGGCCGCGAAGGCGGCCGGCGTCAACGTGAAGGTGCCCTTCGCATCGGGACGAGGCGACGCCTCGCAGGACGAGACCGATGTCGAATCCTTTGCCCCGCTCGAGCCGCGTGCCGATGGCTTCCGCAACTACATCGGCAGCAAACGGCAATTCATGCAGCCCGAGGAGGCGCTGGTCGATCGCGCTGCATTGTTGCGGCTGACAGGGCCGGAGATGACCGTGCTTGTCGGCGGCTTGCGCGTGCTCGGCGCGAATGCCGGCGGGTCGAAGCACGGCGTGTTCACAAAGAGAGTCGGTACGCTGAGCAACGACTTTTTCCTCAATCTCCTCGACATAGGCACGGAGTGGCAAGCGCCGAATGCCGAAGGCGTCTACGAAGGCCGCGACCGCAAGACCAAGGCGATAAAGTGGACCGCTACGCGCGTCGACCTCGTCTTCGGCTCGCACTCGCAGCTTCGCGCCTTCGCGGAAGTCTATGGCAGCGCCGACTCAAAGGAGAAGTTCGTGAAGGACTTCGTCGCCGCCTGGGTGAAGGTGATGAACGCGGACCGCTTCGATCTGGCGGCTGGAAAAAAAGCCGCCTGATCAGATAGCACCAGCGAAACGGCCGGGAATTTACCCGGCCGTTTTGTATTACACGCACTCACTTCCCTCTCCCCCTTGCGGGAAAGGGAAACGAGCTTGCCGTCCGCCTGAAAACTACTTTTCCCCGCCGTTCTCGACCTTGCCGCCCGCGCTCTTCAGCGCATCCGGCTGCGGCATGGCGATGACGTTGTAGCCGGAGTCGACGAAGTGCACCTCGCCGGTGACGCCGCTCGACAGATCGGAGAGCAGATACAGCCCGGCCCCGCCAAGTTCCTCGAGCGTGACACCCCGGCCGAGCGGCGAATATTTCTGCTGGAACGCAAACATGTAGCGCGCATCGGTGATACCCGCACCGGCGAGCGTACGGATCGGCCCCGCCGAAATCGCGTTGACGCGGATCTTCTGCGGCCCGAAATCGACCGCGAGATAGCGCACGGAGGCTTCGAGCGCCGCCTTCGCCACGCCCATCACGTTGTAGTTCGGCATCGCGCGCAGGCCGCCATTATAGGTGAGCGTCACCATCGCGCCGCCGTTCGGCATCAGCGCCGCAGCGCGCTTGGCGGCTTCGGTGAAGGCGTAACACGAGATGATCATGGTGCGCGTGAAGTTCTCGCGCGTCGAATCCGCGTAGCGGCCCTTGAGTTCGTTCTTGTCGGAGAAGGCGACGGCGTGCACGAGGAAATCCATCGTGCCCCATTGCTTCTTGATCTCGGCGAACACGGCATCGACCGACGCGATGTCTTCCACGTCGCACGGCATCACCAAGGACGAGCCGACTGAGTCCGCGAGCGGCTTCACGCGCTTGACGAGCGCATCGCCCTGATAGGTGAAGGCAAGCGCGGCGCCGTGCTGGCTCAGCATTTTGGCGATGCCCCAGGCGATGGAGTGGTCATTGGCAACCCCCATCACCAGGCCGCGTTTTCCGTCCATCAACCCCGGCATTTTTTATTTCCCTGTCATTCCGGGGCGCGAGCCATAAGCGCGTTCACGCGCGTCTTCGGCGCGCTATGGCGTGCGAGCCCCGAATCCATAATCGCGACACATCGATCCAATCGAAAGACAGGGATTATGAATTCCGGCTCTCGCTTCGGTGGGCCGGAATGACAAAAAGACGGCATCACGCATCCAGCCGCTTGAACACGACCGACGCGTTGGTGCCGCCGAAGCCGAATGAATTCGAGAGCACGCAGCCGAGCTTCACGTCATCCTTGCGCTCGCGCACGATCGGCATGTCGGCCATGGCCGGATCGAGGTTCTCGATGTTGGCGCTCTCGCAGATGAAGCCGTTGTTCATCATCAGCAGCGAGTAGATCGCCTCTTGCGCACCGGCGGCGCCGAGCGAATGGCCGGTCAGCGACTTGGTCGCCGAGATCGGCGGGCACTTGGCGCCGAACACCTCGCGGATCGCCTCGATTTCCTTGAGGTCCCCGATCGGCGTCGAGGTCGCGTGCGGATTGATGTAGTCGACCGGCGGCTTCACGTTCTCCAGCGCCATCTTCATGCAACGGATAGCGCCCTCGCCGGATGGCGCCACCATGTCGTAGCCGTCCGAGGTCGCGCCGTAGCCCGCGACTTCCGCGTAGATTTTCGCGCCGCGCGCCTTGGCGTGCTCCAGCTCTTCCAGCACCAGCACGCCCGCGCCGCCGGCAATGACGAAACCGTCGCGATCGACGTCATAGGCGCGCGAGGCTTTCTCCGGCGTCGCGTTGTATTTCGACGACATCGCGCCCATCGCGTCGAAGAGCACGGACAAGGTCCAGTCCAGTTCCTCGCAGCCGCCCGCGAAGATCATGTCCTGCTTGCCGTACTGGATGATCTCGGTGGCGTTGCCGATGCAGTGATTGGACGTCGCGCAGGCCGACGAGATCGAGTAGTTCACGCCCTTGATCTTGAACCAGGTCGCGAGCGTCGCAGACGCCGTCGACGACATCGCCTTCGGCACCGCGAAGGGGCCGACACGCTTCGGACCTTTTTCGCGCGTGATGTCGGCGGCATCCACGATCGCGCGCGCGGACGGCCCGCCCGATCCCATGATGATGCCGGTGCGCTCGTTGGAAATGTCTTTGTCCTCGACGCCGCTGTCGCGGATCGCCTGCTCCATGGCGACGTGATTCCACGCCGCGCCGCCGCCGAGAAAACGCATGGCGCGGCGGTCGACGGATTCGGCGGGGTTGAGCGTCGGGGCGCCTTGCACCTGGCAGCGGAAGCCGAGCTTGGCGTATTCCTCCGCGCGCGAAATGCCGGACTTGGCTTCCCGCAATGACGCCAGAACTTCCTGTGTGTTGTTGCCGATGGACGAAACGATGCCCATGCCGGTGACGACGACGCGCCTCATACCCAAACCTTCACCCCTGCTGTTTTGGTGATTGGGCCACACATGGCCCGGTCAATGCAATCCTGCAAGAGCCCGAACGGAAGGCCGCGCGGTCAGGCCCCGCTCGGCTGGAGCATCTGATCTTGCTTGAAAAGGCCGACCTTCAGGTCGCTCGCCCGATAGATGATGTTGCCATCCGCCGACAGCCAGCCGTCGGCAATGCCGAGCACGAGCTTGGAGCGCATCACGCGCTTGATGTCGATGCCGTAGATGACCTTCTTCACGTTCGGCAGAACCATGCCGGAAAACTTCAATTCGCCGAGACCGAGCGCGCGGCCCTTGCCGGGTGCGCCGAGCCAGCCGAGGAAAAAACCGACGAGCTGCCACAGCGCGTCGAGGCCGAGACATCCCGGCATGACTGGGTCGCCCTTGAAGTGACAAAGGAAAAACCAGAGGTCCGGCTTCACGTCGAGCTCGGCCCGGATCAGGCCTTTGCCATGCTCGCCGCCCTCTTCCTTGATTTCGGCGATGCGGTCGAACATCAGCATGGGCGGCAGCGGTAATTGCGGCCCTTCGACGAACAGTTCGCCGCGGCCGCAGGCCAGCAAATCCTCATATTCGAAGCTGTTGCGCCGGTCTTGCATAGGCACGGCCGTTCCACTGTTCGGGGTCGCTGTGAGAGCCATCGCTAAACTCCTAACATACGGAGACAACGCGGCAAAGACAGGGGTCCGGCCCGATGTTCCTCTTGCCAAACCGCGACAAATTGACGGAATCGCTAGTTGCGAGGGAGTTGCATCTGCAGGTGCCGTTCGTATATGTTGCAAATGCAACGGTATCGGCCGAGCCTGCGCGGTTTTTCGGCTTATTAGGCGTTACGATTTAGGCGTTACTCATGGCGGAAACGCGCACCACGGTGATCATGCCGGCCAAGGCCGGCGCTGCTCGTCCGGACGGTACGGGACGGGCTGAGCTCACCGGCTGTCCCTGGCACGACGTCAAGGCCATGCTGCGCGAGGTCGGTCTGCGCCCGACGCGCCAGCGCATGGCGCTCGGCTGGATCCTGTTCGGCAAGGGCGATCGTCATCTCACCGCCGAGATGCTTTACGAGGAAGCGACGCGCGCGAAGGTGCCGGTCTCGCTCGCCACGATCTACAACACGCTGCATCAGTTCACCGAGGTCGGCCTGCTGCGCCAGGTCGCGGTCGACGGTTCGAAGGCCTATTTCGACACCAACATTTCCGCGCATCACCACTTCTTCGTCGAAGGCGAAGATGAGTTGCTCGACATCCCGGGCGCCGAGGTGATCATGGACAAGACGCCGGCGGCGCCGGAAGGTTACGAAATCGCGCGCGTCGACGTGGTGGTGCGACTGCGTCGCAAGACCACGACCTGAGCGCTGCAATTCAAGACATTTGAGTAACTGCCGCCGGGGCGTTCCCGGCTTTTATTTTTTCGGCTCAATCGCGTTACTGGTTCAATTTCCAGGCAATCGTGTAGGTTAACGGCCGCCTTCCCGCGAGGATTTTCATGGCGGAGAACACGGCAAATGGCTCAGGCCTGCGGCTGCTACGCGTAGCCGTCGGGGCCTCGCTCATTTTACCGGCCGCCCTTTTCGTCTGGGCCGGCTGGTCGAATTACCAGAAAATCCTGGCGCTTTCCGAAGAACGCATCGTGCGCTCGCTCGACGTCGAGCAGGAACACGCGACCAAATCCTTCCAGATCGGCGCATTGATCCTCGACGACATCATCGAGGACTTGCTCACCGAGCCGTTCGGAAGCCGCGAACAATACTTTCACGAGCTTTTCAAGAAACGCATCCGCGCGGTGTCGGAAATCCAGTCGATCTGGCTGTTCGACAAGGACGGCTATCCGATCGCCATATCTTCCGCCTACCCGGCGCCCTACAAGCGCAACTTCGCCGACACGGATTATTTCCGCGCCCATATCGAAAAAGACAACGGCATCTATTTCGGCGAGATCCAGGAATCCGTTTCCGGTAATCCGCCGTACTTCACGATGAGCCGCCGCGTCACGCGCAACGGCCAGTTCGACGGCGTGCTCGAGCTTTCGATGATCCCGGGCGACTTCTACCGGTTCTACACGCGGCTCGTTTATGGAGAAGGACTTCAATACGGATTGCTGCGCGAGGACGGCTCCTTTCTCGTGCGCTACCCGCAGCCGATCACGGGCCGCCCGAAGCCGCTTGGCCCGACCACCGGCTTTCGCCAGACAGTCGCGCAGCATCCCGACGGCGGCTTTTATTGGAGCGACGGACCGATCGACGGCATCGCGAGACGCTTCGGCATCCGCCGCTTGCCGGACACGACGCTTTACGTGACGGCGGGCATCGCCTCCTCGAGCATGCGCGCGCAGTGGCTCGACGAAATGTTTCCGTATTTCGTCTTCGGTATTCCGGGTTCGATCTTCCTGTTCATCACGTTGCTGTTCGTGCTCCATCGCACCAAGCGCCTGCACGCCGAGATGGCGCGGCGCGAGGCGGCCGAGGGCGCGCTGCGTCAGGCGCAGCGGCTCGATGCCATCGGCCAGCTTACCGGCGGCGTCGCGCACGATTTCAATAATCTTTTGACGATCATCCTCGGCAATCTTTCATCCGCCCAGCGCCAGGTGGCGGCGATGTCGGAAGCGGCCAGGGGCCGGCTCGACGTCAGCATCGGCCGCGCGATGCAGGGCGCGCAGCGCGCCGCCACGCTGACGCGCCGCCTGCTCGCTTTTTCGCGTCAGCAGCCGCTCAACCCGAAGGCCCTCGATCTCAACAAGCTGCTGCTCGGTTTGCCCGATCTGCTCAGGGGCGGGCTCGGCGAGTCGGTTTCCGTGGAGGTCGTCGGCGCGGGCGGCCTGTGGCCGGTGGAGGCCGACGCGACCGAGCTCGAAACGGCGATCCTCAACCTCGCGGTCAACGCGCGCGACGCCATGCCCAACGGCGGCAAGCTCACCATCGAGGCCAGCAACTCCTACCTCGACGAAGACTATTGCCGGCAACATGCCGGTATCCGGCCCGGCCAATATGTCCAGATCGCGGTAAGCGACACCGGCGCCGGCATGGCCGAGGACGTGCGCAGCCGCGCCTTCGAGCCGTTCTTCACGACCAAGGAAGCCGGCCAGGGCACCGGGCTCGGTTTGAGCCAGGTGTACGGTTTTGTGCGCCAATCCGGCGGGCACGTGAAGATCTACAGCGAGGTCGGCGAAGGCACGACTGTGAAAATTTATTTGCCGCGGCTCATGAGCGGCGCGGCCGAACCGGAACAGCCCGCGCCGGAAGTCCCGGCGACATCGTCCGGCGAATGCATCCTGCTGGTGGAGGACGACAACGAAGTCCGCGTATTCCTCGCCGAGGCGCTGCGCGATGCAAACTACAGCGTGCTCGAGGCGGCCAACGGCGAAAAGGCGATCGAGTGCATGCAGCAATACAAGCGTACGATCGACCTGATGCTCACCGACGTCGTCATGCCCGGCATGAACGGCCGCAAGCTTGCCGAGGAAGCCAAGGCGATGCGGCCGCAGATGAAGGTGCTGTTCATGACCGGCTATTCGCGCAACGCGATCGTGCATCACGGAAGGCTCGATGCCGGGGTCGAGCTGGTGCAGAAACCGATCAGCGGGGATCAACTGGCGGCGAAAATACGCGCCATGCTGGACGCAAAATAAAGCTACTCGATCTTCTCGTTCGGGTAGGCGCCCCAGATGCGCTCCTGCCGGATCCAGCCGTCGAAATCCTTGCCGCTGAAATGGCACCAGATGCCGGTGCAGGATTTGATCGTGCCGATCACGCCCGATTGCAGCCGCGCGACCACGGCGGATTCGATGTCGCTGCTTTCATAGAGCGGCACCAACTCGTCCTTCTGCTTCGGTAGCACCACCGCGGTGCGCTTGCCCGACAGGAGCGAGTGATAGACCCAGCCCTCCGCGCCTTCCCAGTCGCGGATGCGCCGCCAGTTTTCGAATTCGGCGGTGATTTCGACCGGCATGCCCACGCGGGTGTAGACCCAGCGCACGTCCTGATCCTTGTTCGGGCCGGCGCGCACATTGACCCGATCCGACTTCAGGCTGACGAAGCGCGGAACCGGAAGACCACTTGCAGAGCCGGTCCCCATGTCGCCGGCCGCATGGGCGGCAAGGCCGAAAACCGCAATCAAAACAGCGGAGAAAAGGCCGCAGCCGAGGCGACGGAACAGGGCTGCGAAGCTTTTTCTTGTCATTGTCATCTGGTAGGAAAGACGGGAATTTCAGGCCCAGCACGCGCGCGAAACCGGCGGCGCACAGTGTCGACGAGGCCGGTTAAAGAGGACTAAATCGGCGATCCCTGTGGCAGAGTTGGGGCGCCGTTCGTGCCGAGGGCGAGTCAATGCCGAAAACCAAAAAGCCGCTGGTCATCGTCACGCGCAAATTGCCTGACGGCATCGAATTGCGCATGCGCGAGCTCTTCGACGTGCGCTTCAATCCCGACGACAAGCCGATGACGCAGGCGCAACTCGCCGAAGCGGTGAAAACCGCCGACGTGCTGGTGCCGACGGTGACCGACCGGATCGATGCCTCGGTGCTGAGCAAATCGGGCGGGCAGCTCAAGCTCATTGCGCAATTCGGCAACGGCGTCGACAATATCGACGTCGCCACCGCCGTTCAGCGCGGCATCACCGTCACCAATACGCCGGGCGTGCTGACGGAAGACACCGCCGACATGACGATGGCGCTGATCCTCGCCGTTCCGCGCCGGCTCGCCGAAGGCTCGAATGTGCTGATTTCCGAAAACGACTGGCACGGCTGGGCGCCGACCTGGATGCTCGGCCACCGCATCTGGGGCAAGCGGCTTGGCATCATCGGCATGGGGCGCATCGGCCAGGCGGTGGCACGCCGCGCCCGCGCGTTCGGCTTGCAGATCCACTATCACAACCGGCGCAAGGTCGCGTCCAAGATCGAGGAAGAGCTCGACGCCACCTATTGGGAGAGCCTCGACCAGATGCTCGCCCGCATGGACATCGTCTCGGTCAACTGTCCGCACACGCCGGCGACCTATCATTTGCTCTCGGCGCGGCGGCTGAAGCTGCTGCGCAAGGAGGCCTACATCGTCAACACCTCGCGCGGCGCGGTGATCGACGAGAACGCGCTCGCGCGCATGCTGGAAACGGGCGAGCTCGCCGGCGCCGGGCTTGACGTGTTCGAGCACGAGCCGGCGGTCAGTCCGAAACTCGTCAAACTCGCGCGGCAGGGCAAGGTTGTGCTGCTGCCGCACATGGGCTCCGCCACGCTCGAGGGCCGCGTCGACATGGGCGAGAAGGTGATCATCAACATCCGCACCTTCATGGACGGCCACCGGCCGCCGGACCGCGTGCTGCCGTCGATGCTCTGAGTCTCGCGTCCCGGACGCGGTGCAGCGCGCAGCGGTGCACCGCAGATCCGGGACCCGGCTTTCTTTAAGGAACCGGGGTCCCGGGTCTGCAGCGCATCACTTCGTGCTGCGCTGCGCCCGGGACACGATTCAACGATGAATTGATAAATCTAAAATCGTCGGCGCGTTGCCGCTGAGCGGATTGTCCGCATCCCACGCATATTCCAGGGTCTCGAAGCGCATCGCCCGCGCGTCGATCATCAGCAGCCGCCCGACGAGGTTCTCGCCGAAGCCGACGATCTCGCGGATGACTTCCAGCGCCATCAGCGAGCCGAGCACGCCCGGCAGTGCGCCGAGCACGCCGGCTTCGGCGCAGGCAGGAATTGCGCCGGGCGGCGGCGGCTCGGGGAACAGGCAGCGATAGGTCGGATTCGACCTGCCGTCGGCGCGCCGCTCGTGTGCGCGGATCGTCGTGAGCGAGCCGTCGAAGGTGCCGAGCGCCGCGGTGATCAGCGGCTTCTGCGCGAAGTAGCAGGCGTCCGACACGAGATAGCGCGTGGCGAAGTTGTCCGAGCCGTCGACGATGATGTCGTAGGCGGCGATGAGAGCGAGCGCGTTGCTGGCGTCGAGCCGCACGCCGTGCGTCTCGACAGCGACATGCGGATTGAGCCGCGTCACCGCCGCGCCGGCGCGCGCAGCCTTCGGCGCGCCGATGTCGTCCGTGCCGAAGATCACCTGCCGCTGCAGGTTCGACAGCGACACCGTGTCGTCGTCGACGATGCCGATGACGCCGACGCCGGCGGCGGCGAGATACATCAGCACCGGTGCCCCGAACCCGCCGGCCCCGACCACCAGCACCCGCGCCGCCTTGAGCTTCGCCTGGCCGGGGCCGCCGACGTCGCGCAGGACGATGTGGCGGGCGTAGCGTTCGAGTTCGGACGGGTCGAGCATGGCGCCAACCTATGGCGGCTCCCCGCCCTCGGCCAGCCCTGCTCGCCGTTCACCGCGTTTGCAGGCCGCCGCCGGACCGCCTTGCCGGGATACCGCGCTGGGCTAAGCTCAAGGCCTCTGGACATGGTTAGGGCGGCGTTAATGGCCATGAGATGGGGTCCGGGACTGATGGCGGCGGCCCTGCTGCTCGGCGGCGGCATGGCGGCGGCCCGCGATCTCGCCGCGGATGCCCCCTATCCGCTGCCCGCCGAGATGCCCGCTGCGCCCGGTCATCCGAAGCCCCATCACCCGCGCCCGCCTGCAGCCGCGGTGCCGCTGCCGCGGATGGCCCCACGGGCGGCCGGCGCGGTGCCGGCCGAGACCACAGGCGCCGTGCCGCTGCCGAAAGCGGCACCGATGCCCAAGGCCGGGGCCGCGCCGGCTGCTCCCCGGCTCGCGTCGCTGCCGCCGCCGAAGCCCGAAACGAAGCCGGTGCCCGCCGCCCAAGAGAGTGACGCCTTCGCCGGCATCCCCGCCGGCGAGCGGCTGAAACTGCAGGCCTCGCTGCTGTGGGCCGGCGACTACACCGGCGCGACCGGGTCGGAAGACCCGATGCTCACCGCGATCAAGAACTTCCAGAAGCGGATCAAGGCGAAGGTCACCGGCGTGCTCACCGCCGAGGAGCGCGCGCGCCTGATCGCCGCGGCGAAGTATCACGACGACGCCTTCGGCTGGACCGTCGTCACCGATCCGGCGACCGGTGTGCGCATCGGCCTGCCGGCAAAGCTGACGCCGCAGGCGCACGACACCGCGCAGGGCACGCGCTGGTCGTCGACGCACGGCGAGGTGCAGGTCGAGACTTTCCGGATCAAGCGGCCCGATCTGAAGCTCGCCGCGCTGTTCGAGACGATGAAGCACGAACCGGCGAGCCGCCGCGTCGAATCCAGCGCGCTGCGCGACGACGGCTTCGTCATCAGCGGCCTGCAGGGGCTGAAGAACTTCATCGTGCGCGCCAGGATGCGCGACGGCGAAGTGCGCGGCTTCACCATGCGCTACGACCAGGCGATGGAGACGATCGTCGCGCCGGTCGTGGTGGCGATGGCGAGCGCGTTCACGCCGTTCCCCGAGCACACCGCGCCGTTCGCGTCGCTGGCCAACACCGTCGATTACGGCACCGGCGTCGTCGTTTCTGCGCACGGCCACATCGTCACCGCCGCAGGACTTGTCGACGGCTGCCAGGTGCTGCTCGCATCGGGTCTCGGCAATGCCGAGCGCATCGCCACGGACAAGACGAAAGGGCTGGCGCTGCTGCGCGTCTATGGTCGGCGCGACCTGCATCCGGTGGCGCTGGCTGCCGATCCCGAGGCCGGCGACGCCAGGCTCATCGGCATTCCCGATCCGCGCGAGCAGAACGGCCGCGCAGCGCTGACGGAGGTGAAGGCGCGGCTGACGCCGACGCCTGGCATCGAGCTGCGCCAGTCGGCGCCGATGGCCGGGCTCAGCGGCGGCGCCGCGGTCGACGCGCGCGGCCGCTTCGCCGGCATCGCCGAGACGCGCAGCATCGTCGTGGCGAGCACCGAGCCGGCGCTGGCGCCATTGCGGCTTGTCTCCGCCAGCGCGATCCGCGCTTTCCTCGCGGCGCAGGGCGTGACACCGGCGGCGCAGGGCAGCGACCCGAAGGACGCTGTGGTGCGCATCATTTGCGTGCGGAAGTAGGTAGTAGCGCTGCCGCAATCTTTCTTTCCCCTCTCCCCTTGG
>DASZVZ010000098.1:0-5363 GCA_035546875.1 Pseudolabrys sp. | reverse complement strand
TAGAGGTGCACGATCATCATCAGATCGGGCGAGCTCTTGGCAACGGTGACGCCGATATTGCGCACGTCGCTCGGCAGCCGCGGCTGCGCGATCGCCACGCGGTTCTGCACCTGCACCTGCGCGATATCGAGATTGGTGCCGAGGTCGAACGTGACGGAGATGGAGAAGCGCCCGTCCGCCGTCGAGTTCGACGAGATGTACAGCATGTTCTCGACGCCGTTGATCTGCTCCTCGATGGGCGCGACCACCGTGGAAGCCACGACGTCCGCGCTCGCGCCGGGATACTGGCCGGTCACATTGATCACCGGCGGCGCGATCTCGGGAAACTGCGCAACCGGCAGCCGCACATAGGCGACCGCTCCGAGGATCACGATCACGATCGAGACCACGGCGGCGAAGATCGGCCGGTCGATGAAGAAGTGCGAGATGCGCATTGCCCGCGCGACCTGCTATTTCGCTTTGGACTGCTGGCCGGCCGCATTGGCGGGCGCCGCCGGCGCCGCGCCCTGCTCCTGCGGATTGACGACCTGCCCGGCCCTCGCCCGCATCAGCCCGTTGACGACGATGCGGTCATCCGGCCCTAGACCTTCCTTGATCACGCGCAGGCCGTCGGAAGTGGTCGGACCGAGCGTCACGTAGCGGTTGGCAACCTTGTTGTCGGGGCCGACCACCAGTACGTATTTGCGCGTCTGCTCGGTGCCGATCGCCGCGTCCGGAACGAGCAGCGCTTCGTAAGGCGGCGTGCCGGGCACGCGCACGCGCGCGAACATGCCCGGCGTGAAGACGCCATTGGGATTGTCGAACACCGCGCGCCCGCGGATCGTACCGGTCGTGCGATCGATCACGTTATCGACGAAATCCATGTGGCCGGCGTGTTCGAAATCCTTTTCGTCGATCAGCTTCAGCGCCACCGGCACGCTGCTGCCGTGGCTCGCGATATCGTGGCCATTTTTCGACAGCCGCTCGTAGCGCAGATACGATGCTTCGTCGAAAGTAAATTCGAAGCGGATCGGATCGGTCGACACGATGGTCGCGAGCAATGTGGTGTTGCCGCCGGTGCCGCCGGTCACCAGGTTGCCCGGCGACACGCGCCGGTCGCCGATGCGGCCGGTGATCGGCGCGCGCAATTCGGTAAAGTCGATGTCGAGCGCGGCCTGACGCACCGCCGCTTCATTGGCGTTCACCGAGGCCTGGGCATTGCGATAGGCCTGCGCGCGCTGCTCGAAGGTCTGATCGGTGATCGTCTTGTCGCGCACCAATTGCTGGCCGCGTTCGAGATCGGCCTTGGTGTACGTGACGTTCGATTTCGCCTGCTCGAGATTGGCGCGCGCCTGGTCGAGCGTGTTCTGGAACGGCCGCTTGTCGATGGTGAAGAGAAGATCACCCTGCTTGACGATCTGACCGTCCTTGAAGTGCACGCCGTCGAGATAGCCGGAGACACGCGCGCGGATTTCGACGGCGTCGACGGCGACAAAGCGCCCGACATACTCGTCGTAATCGACGATCGTGCGTTTCACCGGTTTCGCCACCGTCACCGTCGGCGGCGGCGGCGCGCCGCCTTGCTGCTGTTGCCGCTCGCCGCAACCGGCAAGCAAGGCCACGGCGACAAGACCGACAACGGTCCGCCGCCGCATGCGAGTCGAGCGGATGAGTGCAAATCGCGGATTATGCTTCATGAATCGCCCAGGAGGCCGGCCGGTTCGGGGGTTCGGACCCGTCCAGATATCGTCGTGCAGGCAGGATGTCCACCGCTGCGCTGCGGCAAAAGTGCGCGAAATTTCGTTTCAATTACGGCGGCGGGCGCGAAACGCCGTAAGCCACGTGCGGCCGAAAAAGGCCAAAACCACCGCGCCGTACACGACACTGCCGGCAAGGCCAAGCACAATGAGCTTCACCAATTCGCGCGCGTGATGCAACCCATCAAACATGCGTGAGGCCGGCGCTTCGCCGAGCCACAGCACCGCCGCAAAGGCTAGTCCCGCAATGGCGAGCTTGAGCATCGACGCCCGCAAGCGCGCGTCGATGCCGGCGTGGCCGGCGCGATGCGTGAACCAGATGACGAGCGCGAGATTGATCCACGCGCCGATCGAGGTCGCGAGCGCAAGTCCGACTTGCGCCAACGGACCCATGAGCAGGAACTTGAACGCGATGTTCACCGCCGCCGCAATCAGCGCCGCCTTGACCGGCGTCGCGGTGTCGCCGCGCGCAAAGAAAGTTGCCACAACGCTGCGGATCAGGACGAACGGCAGCAGACCGAACGCATAGGCCGTGAGCGTGCGGCCGGCCGCGAGCGCGTCTTCCGGCGTGAAGGCGCCGCGCGTGAACAGCGCGCGCATGATCAGATCCGGAATGACGAAGAATGCGGCGACGCAGGGGATCGACAGCAGCAGCGTGAACTCGATCGCCCGGTTCTGGGCATGCACCGCGCCGGCTTCATCGCCGCCGGCAATGCGGCGTGACATCTCCGGCAGGATCACCGTCCCCGCCGCGATGCCGATCACGCCGATCGGCAACTGGTTGATGCGGTCGGCATAATACAGCGCCGAAATCGCGCCGACCGGCAGAAAACTCGCAATGATGGTGTCGGCGAACAGCGCGAGCTGTACACCGGCCGAGCCGACCGTCGCCGGACCCAGCGCGCGGAAGAATTGCCGCACGTCGGCGTCGAGCTGCGGCCAGCGCAGCGCCGTCATCGCGCCGGCGCGCCAGGCGTCGCCGCCGACCAGGAGCGCCTGCAATACGCCGGAGATCACCACGCCCCAGGCGGCGGCGTGACCCGCGGTCGGAAAAAATGCCGCGAGCAGCAGCGCGACGATGATCGACAGATTGAGGGACGTCGGCGCCGCGGCAGCAGCCGCGAAACGCTGCAACGCGTTCAGGATGCCGCCATAGAGCGTCACCAGCGTGATCAGCAGAAGATAAGGAAAGGTGATGCGCGTCAGCTCGACCGCGAGCGCGTAGCGGCCCGGATCGTGCGAGAAGCCCGGCGCCAGAACGTCGATTACCTGCCGCGTGAAAACCAGCGCAACGGCGAGCAGCGCGATCTGGCTCGCCAAAAGCAGCGTGAAAACGCGATCGGCGAACACGCCGGCACGCTCCGCGCCGCCTTGCTCGCGTATCCGCGCGTAAGCCGGCACGAACGCGGCGTTAAACGCGCCCTCGGCGAAAATCGCGCGGAAATGATTGGGCAGCCGCAGCGCCACAAAAAAGGCGTCCGCCACCGGCCCGGCGCCGAGGATCGCGGCGAGAATGATATCGCGGACAAACCCGGTCACGCGCGACAGCAGCGTCAGTCCGCCGACCGTGATAATACGTTCGATCATCGGCAAATCCCGTCCGGGCCGCCTCGCACGCGCCGCGGACCTATGGACCTGACCCCTGCATAACGATACCGATAGTCAGGCACGACGAGTTCATTAGACGATTCTGGACCTGAGCGTAACGCATCCGACAAGCCATGCCCTCGCCGATCATCCCCGTTTTGCTTGCCGGCGGCGCCGGTACGAGGCTCTGGCCGGTCTCGCGCGACGCGTTGCCGAAGCAATTCTTGCCGCTCGTCGGCGAACGCTCGACCTACCAGGAAACGCTGCTGCGCGTGCGCGACAAGATGTTTGCGCCGCCTATCGTCATCACCGGGGCGAACTTCCATTTCTTCGCGCGCCGGCAGGCCGAGGATGTCGGCACCGACGCCACCGTGGTGATCGAGCCGCTGCGGCGCGATTCCGGGCCGGCGATTGCCGCTGCCGCGGCCGTCGCGTTGCAACGCGATCCCGATGCGGTCGTGCTCGCACTTGCCGCCGATCACATCATTCTCGACGCCGAGCCGTTCCGCGCCACTTGCCTTGCCGGCCGCGAGGCCGCCGAAGCCGGCCGCATCGTCACCTTCGGCATCAAGCCGACCGAGCCGAAAACGAGTTACGGCTATATTCTTCCCGGCGAGCCGATCGGCAAGAACGGCGTCTATGCGGTCAAGCAATTTATCGAGAAGCCGGATGCGGCGACCGCGGCGCGCTACGTGCGCGACGGCTACCTCTGGAATTCAGGAAATTTCCTGTTCCGCGCCGACGTGCTGCTCGCCGAGCTTGCCCGTCTCGAACCGGCAATGGCCGATGCGGTCAACGCGTCGGTCAAGGGGATCACCGACGACCTCGGCTTCCTGCGCCTGGAGGCGGAGGCGTTCGAAAAGGCGCCGCAGAAATCGATCGATTACGCCGTCATGGAAAGGACGGACCGCGCCGCGGTCGTCACCGGCAATTTCCGTTGGTCCGATATCGGAAGCTGGGATGCGCTGTTCGACATCGCGCCGCGCGACGTGGACGGCAACGTGACGCAAGGCCCGGTCGTCACCATCGACACCAGAGGCAGCGTCATCCATGCCAGCGAGCGGCTCGCAGCCGTCGTCGGCGTCGAAGATCTGGTAGTGGTGAGCACGCCGGATGCGGTGATGGTCGTGCCGCGCTCGCGCGCGCAGGACGTACGCGCGCTGGTCGAGAAGCTGAAATCCCAAAAGCGCGCGGAAGCGACCGTGCACCGGCGTGTGCACCGGCCTTGGGGCTATTATGAGTCGATCGACGCCGGCGAGCGCTTCCAGGTCAAGCGCATCGTGGTCAATCCGGGCGGCATGTTGTCGCTGCAGAAGCACCGCCATCGCGCCGAGCACTGGGTGGTGGTGCGCGGCACGGCCGAGGTCACCATCGGCGAGGACAAGCGCGCGGTGCACGAGAACGAGTCGGTATATATTCCGATCGGCAGCGTGCACCGCCTCGCCAATCAGGGAAAGATCCCGCTCGAACTTATCGAGGTGCAGACCGGCAGCTATTTCGGCGAGGACGACATCGTGCGCCTCGACGACATCTACAAGCGCAAGTGATCGGTTAATTTTTAAGCGCGCGACGCACGGCGGCAATAATACGGTCCTGCGTCGGCGCGTCGAGATAGGCGTGCATCGGCAGGCTGATGACTTCACCCGCAAGTATCTCGGTGACGGCAAGCCCGCCTTCCGCAACCGGGCATTGCCGGTACGCGGTCTGTCGGTGGCAAGGTGTCGGATAGTACATCGCGGTCGGCACGCCTTCGCTCCGCAACGTCGCGGCAAACTCGCTGCGCCGTGCGGCCGGCACGCGGATCGTGTACTGCGCCCACACGTTTGAATGATCGTTGCCGATGTACGGGACCTTGACGACATCGGCGAGCTTCTCGTTGTAGCGCCGGGCGATACGCTCGCGCGCCGCGATCTCGTCGGGGAAAATCTTCAGCTTCTCGATCAGCACCGCGGCCTGGATGGTGTCGAGCCGGCCGGTCATGCCGACGCGCACATTGTCGTAACGGTCTACCCCCTGCCCGTGATTACGCAGGCTGCGGAC
>DASZVZ010000097.1:0-4849 GCA_035546875.1 Pseudolabrys sp. | reverse complement strand
AGGGGGTGCTCTACCACTGAGCTACGGCAGCGATTGCGGCGCGGCGCTGACAGCCAACGCGAACGCGGCGGAAACTGCCATAACGTCACCCGTTGACGCAAGGATAACGGCCGCAGTCGCGGCGGCCTTGGCGCGGCGCAGGAGGTCCGATAATCAACGCGTCATGGCTCCGCAGAGAGAAAAAGACAGACAACACCGGCCGGCTGACCGCGACGCGCGGCTGGCGGCGGCCCTGCGGGAAAATCTTCGTCGCCGAAAAGCGCAGGCCCGCGGCCGCGGTCCGAAAGCGGCCGACGCGCGCGACGCCGAAAAGGCGCCGGGCGAACGCGATCCAAAGGGTTAAAATGCAGGGTCCGACTTTCGCCGCAATCGACCGGCGAGGGTTGAGTAACCCTGCAGCCCTTAAGGCTTTGCAGGCGGGCGCGCCGAGGTCCATATAACTGGCGCCGGATGAGGAGCGCCCTGGCGGGCGGGGGCAGAATGGATCGCATTCGTATTGTCGGCGGCCAGCGTCTGAACGGTGCGATCCCGATTTCAGGCGCCAAGAACGCAACCCTGCCGCTGATGATCTCGAGCCTGCTCACCGAGGATACGCTCATCCTCGACAATGTTCCGCGGCTCGCCGACGTCATCCTGCTCCAGCGCATTCTCGGCAATCACGGCGTCGACATCATGATCGCGGGCAAGCGGCCGGGTGATGACCCGAATAGCGGCCGCACGTTGCACATCTCGGCAAAACACATCGTCGACACGACCGCGCCATACGAGCTCGTCTCCAAGATGCGCGCGAGCTTCTGGGTGCTGGCGCCGCTGGTCGCCCGCATGGGGGAGGCGAAGGTTTCGATGCCGGGCGGCTGCGCTATCGGCACGCGGCCGGTCGATCTCCTGATCATGGCGATCGAGAAGCTCGGCGCCGAAATCGAAATCGAAGGCGGCTATGTCATCGCGCGCGCGCCCAATGGATTGCGCGGCGGCGAAATCGTCTTCCCGAAAGTCACCGTAGGCGGCACCCATACCGCGCTGATGGCGGCGGCGCTCGCGAAGGGCACGACGGTGATCGAAAACGCCGCGCGCGAGCCGGAAATCGGCGACGTCGCCGATTGCCTCAACAAGATGGGTGCGAAGATTTCCGGCGCCGGCACTTCCCGCATCGTGATCGAGGGTGTCGCGAAGCTCAACGGAGCGCGTCACTCGGTTTTGCCGGATCGCATCGAAACCGGCACCTATGCCATGGCGGTGGCGATGGCCGGCGGTGACGTGCTGTTGCAGAATGCGCGGCCCGAACTGTTGCAAGCCGCGCTCGACGTGCTCGGCAAAGCCGGCGCTACGGTCACCGCGACCAACGAAGGCATCCGCATCGCGCGCAACGGCGCAGGGATTGCGCCGGTCGACGTGACGACGTCGCCGTTCCCCGGCTTTCCGACCGACTTGCAGGCGCAACTGATGGCGCTGATGAGCCGCGCCGACGGCACATCCCACATCACCGAGACGATTTTCGAAAATCGCTTTATGCACGTGCAGGAGCTTGTGCGGCTCGGCGCGCGCATTCATCTCGACGGCGAAACCGCGACTATCGAAGGCGTCAAGCGGCTCAAAGGCGCGCCGGTCATGGCCACCGATCTGCGTGCTTCGGTTTCCCTGGTGATCGCGGCGCTCGCCGCCGAAGGCGAAACCACGGTCAACCGCGTCTATCATCTCGACCGCGGCTTCGAGCGCCTCGAAGAAAAGCTGTCGCGCTGCGGAGCCATGATCGAGCGGTTGAGCGCGTAAGTTCTCGGGGGTCTGGGTGACTGAAATCAGAGTGCTAAGCGCGGGCGCCGTGCAGCCGATGGTAGAGAGCCTCGGCGCCGAGTTCGAACGCGAAACCGGCCACAAGCTCAATCTGAATTTCGGCACGGCCGGCGCGCTGCGCGAGCGGCTGCAGGCAGGTGAAAGGGCCGATCTCGCCGTGCTCTCGGCTGCGGCGATCGCGGCCCTGGAAAAGACCGGGTTGTTCGTCCCGGGCAGCCGCACCGATGTCGGCCGCACGGTGACCGGCGTCGCCGTACGCGACGGCGCTCCGCTGCCGGACATATCGACCGTTGACGCGTTCAAGCAGGCGCTGCTCAAGGCCCGCCGCATTTCCTATACCGATCCGAAAGCGGGCGGCTCGTCCGGCAATTTCTTTGCTCGACTGCTTGAGCGTCTGGGCATTGCCGAGGCTGTGAATGCCAAGGCTCTGCTGCGCGGGCGGGGATACGAGGTTGCTCAAGCCGTTGCCAGCGGTGAGGCCGATATCGGCACCACCTTCGTCAGCGAAATCCTGACGGTGAAAGGCGCAAAGGTCCTCGGCCCGTTGCCGCCCGGCATCGAGAACGTCAACACCTATACCGGCGCCGTTCTCGCGAGCAGCGCGCACCGCGATATCGCGGCGGCGCTGATCCGCAAGCTGATAGACCCGGCCACCCGCAGCCGCTGGACCGCGGCGGGACTGGAGCCGGCATTTCCCGCGCAGTAGGCTTTGCCGCCGCCTTGCGAGGGCGATAGGCCCTGCCTACCTAGGCGGTACGCAAACGGCGACCGTCCCTTAGACCCCGCTTGACCATGGACCTGCTCAAGTTCGTAGCGCTCGATGAAGACGATCTTGCGGTGGTTTCGACCCACTTGCAGGACGCGGTTGTCAAGGTGTCCGACGTGATGTGGCGGCCGCAGGAAAAGCGCGTGGTCGTCGCGCTCAACCGTTTCGATTGGGAAGCAGCACAGGCGGACACCCCTGAATACCGCCGGCGGCTCGCGGCGTTGCGTTTCGAGCGTGTGCTGTCCTGCAAGTGCCGGCAGCTCGATCCGGCCAGCAAGGACGCTGTTCTCAATCTGCTTGCGGTTGAATTCAGCCCGTCCGATGCGCCGTCCGGCGTCGTCACTCTTACGTTCTCGGGCGGCGGGGTGATGCGGCTCGAGGTCGAATGCCTGGAAGCCGAGCTTGCCGACCTGGGGCCCACCTGGACGGCGTCCCATTGCCCCAACCACCCCGCGGAAGTGGCGCGCACCGCAGGTTAGCCTGCCGGCCGCCGCCGGCCGGCTTCGGTCAAATAAATTTCGGTTTAGAACGCAGGGCTTAATCCCCGACGGCCCAGCCACTTGCTTGATATTTGGAACTTTCGGTGGCCTAGTGTTCCCGTTTGGAAACCAGGGGTGCTTCAATGCGGAAGATTATCGTTGTGGCGGGGCTGTTGGGCGGCGCAATGCTGCTGAGCACTCCGGCGATGGCCGATATGGGCTGCGGCTGCGTAAAACTCGGACAACCGGCGACCTGCGTTGCGACCGTGATCGAATGCAACACCAAGGTTGGCGGCGTTTGCCTGGCGCCGTGCGATTATACGCCTGCGAAAAAGGCAAAGCGCAGCAAGCACAAGAAGTCGGCGAAAAAGTCTTCGAAGAAGTCAAGCTGACCCGTTTTTAGTTCGCGTCATCGCGACAGGCTCCGTCTCTTGGCGGAGCCTTTGTTTTTTCGGCCGTTAACGTCGGTTTGGCGGGAGGGTTGACGCAAACTGCGCCATCACCCATTGACCTGTCATCCGAGTCATTATCCCGGCGGGACAAGGCCAATGCCCCTTCGCCTAGACAGCAAAGCCGGTGACTTTGCCGAGCGTTTTCGCGGCTTTCTCGCGGTCAAGCGCGAGACGGCGGAGGACGTCGAGCAGTCCGTGCGCGCAATCATTGCGGACGTCGCGGCGCGGGGCGATCGGGCGTTGATCGAACTGAGCGCGAAGTTCGACCGTGTGGACCTCGGCAAGGTCGGCTTGCGCGTAAGCGCCGCCGAGATCGATGCCGCCACCAAAGCTTGCGGCGAGGAAGCGATCGCCGCGCTCAAGCTCGCGCGCGACCGCATCGAAACCTACCACCGCCGCCAACGGCCTGCTGACGACCGGTTCACCGACGCCCTCGGCGTCGAGCTTGGCACACGCTGGACCGCCATCGACGCTGTCGGCCTTTACGTCCCGGGCGGCACCGCAGCCTACCCCTCGTCGGTGCTGATGAACGCCGTGCCGGCAAAGGTCGCGGGCGTGCCGCGCATCGTGATGGTGGTGCCCGCGCCGGACGGGAAGCTCAATCCGCTGGTGCTGGCGGCGGCAAAACTCGCGGGCGTCGACGAGATCTACCGCATCGGCGGTGCGCAGGCGGTTGCCGCGCTCGCGTATGGCACCGAGACGATCAAGCCGGTCAGCAAGATCGTCGGCCCGGGCAATGCCTATGTGGCGGCGGCCAAGCGCCTGGTTTTCGGCAAGGTCGGCATCGACATGATCGCCGGTCCATCCGAGGTGCTGATCCTTGCCGACAAGACGGGCAACGCCGACTGGATTGCGGCCGACCTCTTGGCGCAGGCCGAGCACGATGCCAGCGCGCAATCGATTTTGATCACCGACGACTTAGAACTAGCGGCGCAGGTCGAAAAGGCGGTCGAGGCGCAATTGAAAATGCTGCCGCGCGCCGATGTCGCCGGCGCGTCGTGGCGCGACTTCGGAGCCATAATCACTGTGGCGAAGCTCGACGATGCCGTCGCGCTCGTCGACCGGCTCGCGCCCGAGCATCTCGAGATTGCCGCCGCCGATGCCGAGAAGCTGTCGGCGCGCATCCGCAACGCCGGCGCGATCTTCATCGGGGCGCACACGCCCGAAGCCATCGGCGATTACGTCGCCGGCTCCAACCATGTACTGCCGACGGCGCGCTCGGCGCGGTTTTCGTCCGGCCTCGGTGTGCTCGATTTCATGAAGCGGACGTCGCTGCTCAAATGCGGGCCCGACCAGTTGCGCGCGCTCGGCCCCGCCGCGATTGCGCTCGGCGAAGCCGAAGGGCTTACCGCCCACGCGCG
>DASZVZ010000096.1:0-19533 GCA_035546875.1 Pseudolabrys sp. | reverse complement strand
AACCGCCTGATGACCAAGCGCGACATCTCCGCGATGATCGACACGGTCTATCGCCACTGCGGTCAGAAGGAGACGGTGATCTTCTGCGACCGCATCATGGCGCTCGGCTTCTATCACGCGTTCAAGGCCGGTATCTCGTTCGGCAAGGACGACATGGTCGTGCCGCACTCGAAGTGGCAGATCGTCGACAAGACGCGCGAACTCGCGAAGGAGTTCGAGCAGCAGTACAACGATGGCCTGATCACGCAGGGCGAGAAGTACAACAAGGTCGTCGACGCCTGGTCGAAGTGCACCGAAGCGATCGCCGATGCGATGATGAAGGAAATCTCGGCGGTCAAGAAAGACAAGAACGGCCGCGAAGAGCAGGTCAACTCGATCTACATGATGGCGCATTCCGGCGCGCGCGGTTCGCCCGCGCAGATGCGTCAGCTCGCCGGCATGCGCGGCCTGATGGCCAAGCCGTCGGGCGAAATCATCGAGAGCCCGATCATTTCGAACTTCAAGGAAGGCCTCTCGGTGCTCGAGTACTTCAACTCGACGCACGGCGCGCGCAAGGGTCTCGCCGACACCGCGCTCAAGACCGCGAACTCCGGCTACCTGACCCGCCGTCTCGTCGACGTCGCGCAGGACTGCATCATCACGTCGGAAGATTGCGGGACCAAGGGCGGCATCAAGGTGCGCGCCATCATCGACGCGGGCACCGTGGTGGCCTCGCTGGCCATCCGCATCCTCGGCCGCACCACGGCCGAGGACGTGAAGGATCCCGCGACCAACAAGGTGATCGTCAAGCGCGGCACCTTGCTCACCGAGCCGGAAGTCGAGGCGATCACCAATGCGGGCGTGCAGGAAATGCGCATCCGGTCGGTGCTCACCTGCGAGTCGACCAACGGCGTGTGCGCGGCATGCTACGGGCGCGATCTTGCGCGCGGCACTCCGGTCAACATGGGCGAGGCGGTGGGCGTCATCGCCGCGCAGTCGATCGGCGAGCCGGGCACGCAGCTCACCATGCGCACGTTCCACATCGGCGGCGCGGCGCAGATCTCCGAGCAGTCGTTCATCGAGTCGAATTTCGAGGGCACGATCAAGTTCAAGAGCAAGAACGTCGCCACGAACTCCGACGAAGATCAGGTGGCGATGGTGCGCAACATGGTGGTGTCGGTGAACGACGCCGACGGCACCGAGCGCGCGCATCACCGCATCCCGTACGGCGCGCGGCTGCGCGTCAAGGACGGCGAGAAGATCAAGCGCGGACAGCGTATCGCAGAGTGGGATCCGTACACCCGGCCGATCCTGACCGAGGTCGAGGGCACGATCGGCTTCGAGGACCTCGTCGATGGTCTGTCGATGTCGGAAGCGCTCGACGAGTCGACCGGCATCGCCAAGCGCGTGGTCATCGACTGGCGCACGGGCTCCTCGCGCAATCAGCAGGAGCTGCGTCCCTCGATCGTCATCAAGGCGGGCAAGGACGGCAAGATCCTCAAGCTCAGCCGCGGCGGCGACGCGCGTTACCAGCTCGCGGTCGATGCGATCATCTCGGTCGATCCCGGCGCCAAGGTGAAGGCGGGCGATGTCATTGCGCGTATCCCGACCGAAAGCGCCAAGACGCGTGACATCACCGGCGGTCTGCCGCGGGTGGCGGAGCTGTTCGAGGCGCGCAAGCCGAAGGATGCGGCGATCATCGCCGAAATCGGCGGCACGGTGCGGTTCGGCAAGGACTACAAGAACAAACGCCGCATCACGATCGAGCCGTCGGCCAAGGGCGACGAGCCGAAGGAATATCTCGTGCCGAAGGGCAAGCACGTCCATCTGCAGGACGGCGACGTCATCGAGAAGGGCGATTACATCGTCGAGGGCAATCCCGCCCCGCACGACATTCTCGCCATCAAGGGCGTCGAAGAACTGGCCGCCTATCTCGTCAACGAGATTCAGGAGGTCTATCGGCTCCAGGGCGTCAACATCAACGACAAGCACATCGAGGTGATCGTTCGCCAGATGCTGCAGAAGGTAGAGATCGACGACGCCGGCGAGACCGAGCTCCTGCAGGGCGAGCAGCTCGACAAGCTCGAGCTTGACGAGATCAACGCGCGCGCCAAGGAGGCCGGAAAGAAGCCGGCGAGCGGTCACCCCGTTCTGCTCGGCATCACCAAGGCCTCGCTGCAGACGCGTTCGTTCATCTCGGCCGCGTCGTTCCAAGAGACCACGCGCGTGCTCACCGAGGCCGCCGTCAACGGCAAGGTCGATACGCTCGATGGCCTCAAGGAGAACGTCATCGTCGGCCGCCTGATCCCGGCCGGTACCGGCGCGATGATGAACAAGCTGCGCGAGGTTGCGACCAAGCGCGACGCACTCATCCTCGAGGAACGCGAGAAGGATGCCGCGAAAGCGGCCGCCAAGCCGGAAGAGGCCCCGGCGCTACCGGCGGCCGAATAGCTTTCGCGCCTTTTACGATCGGGAAGAGCCGCCGTCCGTCGGCGGCTCTTTCGCTTTTGGCCGAGGATGAGACGCGGCGTTGACCATTGGCAAAAAGGCCCGTCCTTGGCTGATTTTCCGGGCTTTCTTGGCTTGACACCCCGGGCAGGCGCCGATACATACGCCACACTTTTCGGCAGGCGGTGAGCTTCGCCAGTCGGAACGGCCGCCCGGCTAAGCCTTTGAGAGTGTTGTGTTTTCTCAATTGTGCGCCGGCGCATCGCCTCGACGAAGGAAGCTCAAACGCTGCCTCTGACAGCCAATGTCAGACTGCAAGTGACCGGCTATGAGGCTTTGCCGCCTCGTGGCTGTCCGAACGGAAGAGCGCCCCGCCGCGATCTAGCGGTTGGCGCGATTTCGTTTTGCGCGTGGAAAAGGCGCGCAGAACGGGGCGATAAGCCCGACATG
The DNA here is from genome assembly GCA_035546875.1 of Pseudolabrys sp. Taxonomy (GTDB): domain Bacteria; phylum Pseudomonadota; class Alphaproteobacteria; order Rhizobiales; family Xanthobacteraceae; genus Pseudolabrys. Next base: position 16,656 of record DASZVZ010000096.1, on the reverse strand, counting down.
GAATTCGCGGGCGCGACGCGCCCGTGCGCGGAGCCGAGAGGGCTCGTGAGATTTTGCGGGCTGCAAGCCCGAACGAGGGTAGTGAAGGCGAATATGCCGACGATCAACCAGTTGATTGCGAAGCCGCGCGTTCCGCTCAAGGCGCGCAACAAGGTCCCGGCGCTGCAAGCCTCGCCGCAGAAGCGCGGCGTGTGCACGCGCGTCTACACGACCACGCCGAAGAAGCCGAACTCGGCGTTGCGCAAGGTCGCCAAGGTGCGGCTTACCAACGGCTTCGAGGTCATCGGTTACATCCCGGGCGAGGGCCACAATCTGCAGGAGCACTCGGTGGTGATGATCCGCGGCGGCCGCGTGAAGGACCTGCCGGGCGTGCGCTATCACATCCTGCGCGGCGTGCTCGACACGCAAGGCGTGAAGAACCGCAAACAGCGCCGTTCGAAATACGGCGCCAAGCGCCCGAAGTAACCGGAGAGTTCGATGTCCCGCCGCCATTCCGCAGACAAGCGCGAGATCATGCCGGACCCGAAGTTCGGCAATGTCGTCGTCAGCAAGTTCATGAACGCGATCATGTACGACGGCAAGAAATCGGTCGCGGAATCGATCGTCTATGGCGCGCTCGACATCATCGAAGGCAAGACCAAGCAGAATCCGCTCTCGGTCTTTCAGCAGGCGCTCGACAACGTGATGCCGACGATCGAGGTGCGCTCCCGCCGCGTCGGCGGCGCCACCTATCAGGTGCCGGTCGAGGTGCGTTCCTCGCGGCGCCAGGCGCTCGGTATCCGCTGGATCATTTCGGCGGCGCGCGACCGCAACGAAAAGACCATGACCGAACGACTTTCGAGCGAACTGCTCGATGCGTCCAATAACAGGGGAAATGCCGTCAAGAAGCGCGAGGACACCCACAAGATGGCGGAAGCCAATCGGGCGTTCTCTCATTACCGCTGGTGAAGCGGCACAACCTCAAGGATCGAATTAGAAATGCCCCGCACGCATAAAATCGAGGACTACCGCAACTTCGGCATCATGGCGCACATCGATGCCGGCAAGACGACGACGACCGAGCGGATCCTCTATTACACCGGCAAGTCGCACAAGATCGGTGAGGTGCACGACGGCGCCGCGACCATGGATTTCATGGAGCAGGAGCAGGAGCGCGGCATCACCATCACGTCGGCCGCAACGACGGCGATCTGGAACGGCAAGCGCCTCAATATCATCGATACGCCCGGCCACGTGGACTTCACCATCGAGGTCGAGCGAAGCCTGCGCGTGCTCGACGGCGCCGTTTGCGTGCTCGACTCGAACCAGGGCGTCGAGCCGCAGACCGAAACGGTTTGGCGTCAGGGCGACAAATATCACGTGCCGCGCATCGTCTTTGCCAACAAGATGGACAAGATTGGCGCCGATTTCTTCCAGTGCTTGAAAGACATCGTCGAGCGCCTCGGCGCAAAGCCGGTGGCGATCCAGCTTCCGATCGGCGCGGAGCAGAATTTCAAGGGCATCATCGACCTCGTCCGCATGAAGGGCGTGGTCTGGGACGACGAGTCCCTCGGGGCCAAATATCACGACGTCGATATTCCGGCCGACATGCTCGAGCAGGCCAAGGAATACCGCGAGAAGATGGTGGAAGCCGCGGTCGAACTCGATGACGACGCCACCACGGCCTACCTCGAGGGCAAAGAGCCCGACGAGGCGACCCTGAAAAAGCTGATCCGCAAGGGCGTCATCACCGGCGCGTTCTTCCCGGTGCTGTGTGGCTCCGCCTTCAAGAACAAAGGCGTGCAGCCGCTGCTCGATGCCGTCGTGGATTATCTGCCGTCGCCGCTCGACGTGCCCGCGATCAAGGGCGTCGATCCGAAGGGCAACGAAGTCGAGCGCAAGCCGAGCGACAGCGAGCCGCTGGCGCTGCTCGCGTTCAAGATCATGGACGACCCCTTCGTCGGCACCATCACCTTCTGCCGCATCTATTCCGGCACGCTCACCAGCGGTACCGGCGTCGTCAACTCGACGAAAGAGCGCAAGGAGCGCATCGGCCGCATGCTGCTGATGCACGCGAACAACCGCGAGGACATCAAGGAAGCCTACGCCGGCGACATCGTCGCGCTGGCGAGCTTGAAGGAAACGCGCACCGGCGACACGCTGTGCGATCCCAAGCACGAGGTCATCCTTGAAAAGATGGAATTCCCCGAGCCGGTGATCGAGATCGCGATCGAGCCGAAGTCGAAGGCCGACCAGGAAAAGCTCGGCGTCGCGCTGGCAAAGCTCGCGGCCGAAGATCCCTCGTTCCGTGTCACCACCGACCAGGAGAGCGGACAGACCATCCTCAAGGGCATGGGCGAACTGCATCTCGACATCAAGGTCGACATCCTCAAGCGCACCTACAAGGTCGACGCCAACATCGGCGCGCCGCAGGTGGCTTATCGCGAGAAGATGACGCAGCGGGTCGAGCACGAATATACGCACAAGAAGCAGACCGGCGGCTCCGGCCAGTTCGCTGCAATCAAGATTATCGCCGAGCCGACCGAGCCCGGCACGCCGTTCGTCTTCGAGAACGACATCGTCGGCGGCGCGGTGCCGAAGGAATTCATACCGGGCGTCGAGAAGGGGCTTGAATCGGTACTCGGCTCAGGGCCGCTCGCCGGCTTCCCGGTGGTCGACCTGAAAGTCTCGTTGATCGACGGCAAGTATCACGATGTCGACTCCTCCGCGCTCGCGTTCGAAATCTGCGCGCGGCAGTGTCTGCGTGAGGCGATGCAGCGGGGCCGTCCCGTCCTACTCGAGCCGATCATGAAGGTCGAGGTAGTGACTCCGGAAGACTACACCGGCTCGGTGATCGGCGATCTCAACTCGCGTCGCGGCCAGATCCAGGGCCAGGACATGCGCGGCAATGCCAACGTCATCAATGCGACGGTGCCGCTCGCCAACATGTTCGGCTATGTCAACAATTTGCGCTCGATGTCTCAGGGGCGCGCCACCTTCACAATGCAATTCAGCCACTACGCCGAAACACCGGCGAACGTGTCGGCCGAGTTGCTCAAGAAACTCGCGTAATTGCGAACATTTATCGAAAGGTTCTGAACGGAGAGTCCGATGGCAAAAGAGAAATTCAACCGCACGAAGCCGCACTGCAATATCGGCACGATCGGCCACGTCGACCACGGCAAGACGACGCTGACGGCGGCGATCACGAAGGTCCTGGCCGAGAAGGGTGGCGCCACGTTCACCGCCTACGACCAGATCGACAAGGCGCCGGAAGAGAAGGCGCGCGGCATCACGATCTCGACCGCGCACGTCGAATACCAGACCGACAAGCGCCACTACGCGCACGTCGACTGCCCCGGCCACGCCGACTACGTGAAGAACATGATCACCGGCGCGGCGCAGATGGACGGCGCCATTCTCGTCGTCTCCGCTGCCGACGGTCCGATGCCGCAGACCCGCGAGCACATCCTGCTCGCCCGTCAGGTCGGCGTGCCGGCGCTCGTCGTGTTCATGAACAAGGTCGACATGGTCGACGATCCGGAGCTGCTCGAGCTCGTCGAGCTCGAAGTCCGTGAGCTGCTCTCGAAGTACAATTTCCCGGGTGACAAGATCCCCGTGATCAAGGGCTCGGCCCTGATGGCGCTCGAGGACAAGGACGAGAAGCTCGGCAAGAACGCCATCATGGAGCTGATGAAGGCGGTGGACGAGTACATCCCGCAGCCGGAGCGCCCGAAGGATCAGCCGTTCCTGATGCCGGTCGAAGACGTGTTCTCGATCTCGGGTCGCGGCACGGTGTGCACGGGCCGCATCGAGCGCGGCGTCATCAAGGTCGGCGAGGAAGTCGAGATCGTCGGCATCAAGCCGACGCAGAAGACGGTCGTCACCGGCGTCGAGATGTTCCGCAAGCTGCTCGATCAGGGCGAGGCGGGCGACAACGTCGGCTGCCTTCTGCGCGGCACCAAGCGCGAGGAAGTCGAGCGCGGCCAGGTGCTGTGCAAGCCGGGTTCGGTGAAGCCGCACACCAAGTTCAAGGCCGAGGCCTACATCCTCACCAAGGAAGAAGGCGGCCGTCACACGCCGTTCTTCACGAACTATCGCCCGCAGTTCTACTTCCGCACCACCGACGTGACCGGCATCGTGCATCTGCCGCAGGGCACGGAAATGGTGATGCCGGGCGACAACGTGGCGATGGAAGTGCACCTGATCGTGCCGATCGCCATGGAAGAAAAGCTTCGCTTCGCCATTCGCGAGGGCGGCCGCACCGTCGGCGCCGGCGTGGTGGCGAGCATCATCGAGTAACTTTCTTCACTTCTCCCCGCTTGCGGGGAGAGGTCGGCCGCGAAGCGGTCGGGTGAGGGGGTGTTCCCCAAACTGAGAGCGGCTCCTCACCCCGATCCTCTCTCCGCCGAAGCGGGAAGAGGGAGAAGAAACAGAGAGACGAGACAAATGAACGGCCAGAATATCCGGATCCGGCTCAAGGCGTTCGATCACCGCATCCTCGATGCGTCGACGCGTGAGATCGTGAACACGGCCAAGCGCACGGGTGCGCAGGTCCGTGGACCGATTCCGCTGCCGACGAAGATCGAGAAGTTTACGGTGAACCGCTCGCCGCACATCGACAAGACGAGCCGCGAACAGTTCGAGATGCGCACGCACAAGCGCCTTCTCGACATCGTCGATCCGACGCCGCAAACGGTGGACGCGCTGATGAAGCTCGACCTTGCCGCCGGCGTCGACGTCGAGATCAAGCTCTAAGGCCGCGTGAGGAAGAACGATGCGTTCCGGAGTGATCGCGCAAAAGGTCGGAATGACCCGGGTGTTCACCGAGAGCGGTGAGCACGTGCCGGTGACGGTGCTGCAGCTCGCGCAGTGCCAGGTCGTCGGCCATCGCACCAAGGACAAGAACGGCTACGTCGCGCTCCAGTTGGGCGCGGGCTCGCGCCGCACGAACAACATGATCAAGTCCGACCGCGGCTATTTCGCCAAGAGCAAGGTCGACCCCAAGCGCAAGCTCGCGGAATTCCGAGTCACCGACGATGCGCTGATCCCGGTCGGCGCCGAAATTACCGCCGATCATTTCGTGGTCGGCCAGTTCGTCGACGTCTGCGGCACTTCGATCGGCAAGGGCTTCGCCGGCCCGATGAAACGTTGGAATTTTGCCGGTTTGCGCGCGTCGCACGGCGTGTCGATCTCGCATCGCTCGCACGGCTCGACCGGCGGCCGGCAGGATCCCGGAAAGACCTTCAAGAACAAGAAGATGGCCGGGCACATGGGCGTCGATCGGGTGACCACGCTCAACCTGAAAGTCGTCCAGCTCGACGTCGAGCGCGGTCTGATCCTGGTCGAAGGCGCGGTGCCCGGCGCGAAAGGCGGCTGGATCACGGTGCGTGACGCCGTGAAGAAGAAGCTGCCGAAGGAAGCGCCGAAGCCCGGCAAGTTCCGCCTTGCGGAAAGCGCCGAGGCGAAAGCTGACGCCAAGGCAGAGGCGAAATCCGATACCAAGCCGGCCGCGGAAACAGCGCCCGAGGCCGCCGCAGCCCCCGAGAAGAAGGAGGGCGCGTGATGGAATTGAAAATCACCACGCTTGACGGCAAGGCCGCCGGTTCCGTCGACCTGCCGGATGCGATCTTCGGCCTCGAGCCGCGCGCCGATATCGTGCAGCGCTGCGTCAACTGGCAGCTCGCCAGGCGCCAGCGCGGCACGCACAAGACCAAGGGCCGCAGCGAGATCAACCGCACCGGCAAAAAGATGTACGCGCAGAAGGGCACCGGCCAGGCGCGTCACGGTCCAGCGAGCGTGTCGCAGTTCCGCGGCGGCGGGCGCGTGTTCGGCCCGGTCGTGCGCAGCCACGCCATCGACCTGCCGAAAAAGGTGCGGGCGCTTGCGCTCAAGCACGCGCTGTCGGCCAAGGCGAAGGACGGCGGCATCATCGTCATCGACAAGGCGAGCGTTAAAGACGCCAAGACAAAGGCGCTCGCCAAGCAGTTCGACAAGCTCGGGTTCGACAACGCGCTGATCATCGACGGCGCCGAGGTCGAGGCGAACTTCCGCACTGCCGCGCGCAACATTCCGAACATAGACGTGCTGCCGGTGCAGGGCATCAACGTCTACGACATCATGCGGCGCAAGACGCTCGTGCTGACCAAGGCCGCGGTCGACGCGTTGCAGGCGAGGTTCAAATGAGCACCAGCGACCCCCGCCATTACGACGTGATCATCGCGCCGGTCATCACCGAAAAGGCGACGATGGCGTCCGAGCACAGCAAGGTCGTGTTCAAGGTCGCCAAGAACGCGACCAAGCCGCAGATCAAGGAAGCGGTCGAGAAGCTGTTCGACGTGAAGGTGAAAAGCGTCAACACGCTCACCCGCAAGGGCAAGGTGAAGCTGTTCCGCGGCATGCCGGGCCAGAAGTCCGACGTCAAGCGCGCGATCGTGACCCTCGAAGAGGGTCACACCATCGATGTGACCACCGGGTTGTAAGGAAACGTTGCTATGGCTTTGAAAACCTACAATCCGACCACGCCGAGCCAGCGTCATCTGGTGATCGTCGATCGTGCCGCGCTCTACAAGGGCGCGCCGGTGAAGGCGCTCACCGAAGGCAAGAATTCGACCGGCGGCCGCAACAGCAACGGCCGCACCACGTCGCGATTCCGCGGTGGTGGTCACAAAAAGGCTTACCGCAAGGTAGATTTCAAGCGCACCAAGATGGACGTTCCGGCGACCGTCGAGCGGCTGGAATACGATCCGAACCGCACTGGCTTCATCGCGCTCATCAAATATCAGGACGGCGAGCTCTCTTATATCCTCGCACCGCAGCGGCTTGGGCCGGGCGACAGCGTGATCGCGGCGGAGAACGCCGACGTGAAGCCGGGCAACGCGATGCCGATCGCCAACATTCCGGTCGGCACCATCGTGCACAACATCGAGCTCAAGATCGGGAAGGGCGGGCAGATCGCGCGGTCGGCCGGCTCCTACGCCCAGATCGTTGGCCGCGACGGCGCCTATGTCATCCTGCGTCTGAATTCGGGCGAGCAGCGCCTCGTCAACGGCCGCTGCATGGCGACCATCGGCGCGGTGTCTAATCCCGACAATATGAACACGACGGTCGGCAAGGCCGGCCGCAAGCGCTGGATGGGACGCCGTCCGCACAATCGCGGTATCACCATGAACCCGGTCGATCACCCGCACGGCGGCCGCACCAACGGCGGCAAGCAGTGGACGACGCCGTGGGGCTTCCCGACCAAGGGCAAGAAGACACGCAAGAACAAGCGCACGAACAAATTCATCGTCGTCAGCCGCCACGCGCGGAAGAAGCAGAAGTAGGAACGAGATAATGACGCGTTCGGTATGGAAAGGCCCGTTTGTCGACGGCTATCTGCTTAGGAAAGCGGAAGCCGCGCGCAATTCCGGCCGCCACGAGATGATCAAGATCTGGAGCCGCCGCTCGACGATCTTGCCGCAATTCGTGGGCCTGAATTTCGGCGTCTACAACGGACAGAAGCACATCCCCGTGATAGTCACCGAGGAAATGGTCGGCCACAAGTTCGGCGAGTTCGCGCCGACGCGGATGTTTTACGGACACACCTCGGACCGCAAGGCAAAGCGCGTCGGCGGAGCACCGGGAGCGCCGGCCGCTCCTGGCGCGCCAGCCGCGGCGCCGGCGGCGGGTGCCGCACCGGCGGCGAGCTAAGGAACGGATAGGCCATGGGTAAGCGCGCACGCGAGCGTAGCCTCTCGGAGAACGAGGCGAAGGCGGTAACCCGCATGCTGCGGATTTCGCCGCAGAAGCTCAATCTTGTCGCTCAGTTGATCCGCGGCAAGAAGGTCGCGAGCGCGCTCGCCGACCTCGAATTTTCGCGCAAGCGTATCGCCAAGGATGTGCGCAAGTGCCTCCAGTCGGCGGTCGCGAACGCCGAGAACAATCACGACCTCGACGTCGATGAGCTCGTCGTCGCCGAGGCGCATGTCGGCAAAGCGCTCGTGATCAAGCGCTTCGCCCCGCGCGGCCGCGGCCGCATGGGCCGGATATTCAAGCCGTTCTCTCACCTCACCATCGTCGTGCGTGAGGCTGAGGAAGAGGCCAAGGCGAAAGCCTGAGGAGTACGCGATGGGTCAGAAAGTCAATCCAGTCGGACTTCGGGTCGGCATCAACCGCACCTGGGATTCGCGCTGGTACGCGGGCAAGAATGAATACGGCTCGCTGCTGCTCGAGGACATCAAGATCCGCGACGAGTTGCAGAAGCAGCTCAAGCAGGCGGCGGTCTCCCGCATCGTCATCGAGCGCCCGCACAAGAAGTGCCGCGTCACCATCCACTCGGCGCGTCCGGGCGTCGTCATCGGCAAAAAGGGCGCCGACATCGAGAAGCTGCGCAAGGTGGTCTCCAAGATGACCGACAGCGATGTCGTCATCAACATCGTGGAAATCCGCAAGCCGGAGCTCGACGCACAGCTCGTCGCCGAATCGATCGCGCAGCAGCTCGAGCGCCGCGTCGCTTTCCGCCGCGCCATGAAGCGCGCCGTGCAGTCGGCGATGCGTCTTGGCGCCGAGGGTATTCGCATCAACTGCGCCGGCCGCCTCGGTGGCGCCGAGATCGCGCGCACGGAGTGGTATCGCGAAGGCCGCGTGCCGCTGCACACGCTGCGCGCCGACGTCGACTACGGCGTCGCCACCGCTTTCACCACGTACGGCACCTGCGGCGTCAAAGTCTGGATCTTCAAGGGCGAAGTGCTTGAGCACGATCCGATGGCGCAGGACAAGAAGCTCGCCGAAGGCGACGCCGGCCGTCCCCGCCGCGAAACCGCAGCCTGAGCCGGAGCATAAGAGTTAAGTCATGCTGCAACCGATCCGCACCAAATTCCGCAAGGCGCACAAGGGCCGCATCCACGGCGTTGCGACCTCGGGCGCCACGCTCGCCTTCGGCCAATACGGCCTCAAGGCGCTCGAGCCCGAGCGCGTCACCGCGCGCCAGATCGAGGCCGCGCGCCGCGCGCTCACCCGCTTCATGAAGCGGTCGGGCCGCGTGTGGATCCGCATCTTCCCGGACGTTCCGGTGTCGAAGAAGCCGATCGAAGTGCGCATGGGCAAGGGCAAGGGCACGCCGGAACTGTGGGTGTGTCGCGTGAAGCCCGGCCGCATCATCTTCGAGGTGGACGGCATTCCGGTCGCCGTCGCCAAGGAAGCGCTGGCGCTTGCCGCCGCAAAACTTCCCGTCAAGACCCGTTTCATCGAACGCATCGCGGAGTAGAGCCATGAAAGCCGCAGATGTACGGGCGATGACGCTCGATCAACTCGACGACGAGGTGCTCAAGCTCAAGAAGGAGCAGTTCAACCTGCGCTTCCAGCGGGCGACAGGGCAGCTCGAGAATACCGCGCGCGTGCGCGTCATCCGCCGCGACATCGCGCGCATGAAGACGATCGCCGCGCAGAAGCGCGCCGGCATGCCGGAACCGGAGCCGAAGGCGGCGCCGGAAGGCGCTGCCGCCGCGCCGGCGAAGAGGACGAAGTCAGCGAAACCGAAGGCCGCCGCGAAGACCAAATCGCGCGCCAAGCCGAAGCCGAAGAAGAAGTAAGAGGTCTTAGATGCCGAAGCGTACGCTCCAGGGCGTCGTCGTCAGCGACAAGCAGGACAAGACGGTTGTCGTGCGTGTGGAGCGGCGTTTCACCCATCCGGAGATGAAGAAGACCGTGCGCCGCTCCAAGAAGTATCACGCGCACGACGAGAAGAACGAGTTCTCGGTCGGCGACATCGTGTGGATCGAGGAGCGGCGGCCGATTTCCAAGCTCAAGCGCTGGGAAGTGATCGAAGGCCAGAAGAAAAAGAAAGTGCAGTAAGGCGAATGCGCGCAAGAACTACGAGGACCGCATCATGATTCAGATGCAAACCAACCTCGACGTGGCGGACAATTCCGGCGCGCGTCGCGTCATGTGCATCAAGGTGCTGGGCGGCTCCAAGCGGAAGTACGCGACCATCGGCGACGTCATCGTCGTGTCGGTGAAGGAGGCGATCCCACGCGGCCGCGTCAAAAAGGGCGAGGTGATGAAGGCGGTCGTCGTCCGCATCTCCAAGGACATCAAGCGCCCGGACGGCTCGGTCATCCGTTTCGACCGCAACGCCGCGGTGCTGATCACGCCGCAGATGGAGCCGGTCGGCACCCGCATCTTCGGGCCCGTGCCGCGCGAACTGCGCGCCAAGAACCACATGAAGATCATTTCGCTCGCGCCGGAGGTGCTGTAATGGCCGCGAAAATCCGCAAGGGCGACAAGGTCGTTGTGCTCACCGGCCGCGACAAGGGCCGCACCGGCGAAGTGATCGAGATCCGGCCGGCGGACAACCGCGCGCTCGTGCGCGGCATCAACATGGTCAAGCGCCATCAGCGTCAGACCGCACAGCAGGAAGGCGGCATCATCTCCAAGGAGGGATCCGTCCACCTGTCCAACCTGGCGCTCGCCGATCCGAAGGACGGCAAGCCGACCCGCGTCGGATTCAAGTTCGTGGGCGAGGGCGACGCGCGCCGCAAGGTGCGCATTGCCAAGCGTTCTGGAGTCGAGATCGATGGCTGAAACCGAACAGACCGCCAAGGCCAAGGCGGACGCCAAGGCTGAAAAGAAGCAGGCGCAGGCCGCTGCCGCTAAGGCCTCCTCCGCGCCGAAGGAAAAGAAGCCGCGCGAGCGCTCGGATTATGTCGCGCGCCTGAAGACGCATTTCGACCAGGTGGTGCGCGGCGAATTGACCAAGCAGTTCTCCTACACCAATCCGATGCAGGTGCCGAAGATCACCAAGATCGTGCTCAACATGGGCATCGGCGAGGGCGTCAACGACCGCAAGAAGGTCGATTCCGCCGCCGCCGATCTGTCGCTCATCGCGGGCCAGAAGGCGGTGATCACACGCGCGCGCAAGTCGATCGCGACCTACAAGCTGCGCGACGGCCAGGCCATCGGCTGCAAGGTGACGCTGCGCAAGAACCGGATGTACGACTTCATCGACCGGCTCGTGAACATCGCGCTGCCGCGCGTGCGCGACTTCCGCGGGCTCAATCCGAAGAGTTTCGACGGCCGCGGCAACTACACGCTCGGCATCAAGGAACACATCGTTTTCCCGGAGATCGACTTCGACAAGGCGACCGATGTCTGGGGTCTCGACATCACCATTTGCACCAGCGCGCGCAACAACGACGAGGCGCGCGCGCTGATGAACGCGTTCAATTTCCCGTTCCGGCAGTGAGGGGCTTGACGCCCGTCAAACGCGGAACCCAAGGAGCGAAGAGTATGGCGAAGAAGAGTTCGATCGAGAAGAACAACAGGCGGCGAAAGATGGCGAAGAAGTTCGCCAATCGCCGCAAGAAGCTCAAGGCGATCGCGCGCGACAAGAAGCTGCCGATGGAAGACCGCTTCGCGGCGACGCTGAAGCTTGCCGAGCTGCCGCGCAATTCGTCGGCGACCCGCGTGCGCAACCGCTGCGAGATGACCGGCCGTCCGCGGGCTTATTACCGCAAGCATCGTCTGAGCCGTATCGCGCTGCGCGATCTCGGGTCGAAAGGCCTGATCCCCGGCCTCGTGAAGTCGAGCTGGTGAGGAGGGGCGCATGGCTGTGAACGATCCAATCGGCGACATGATTGCCCGCATCCGCAACGCGCAGCAGCGGAACAAGTCGAAGGTCTCGATGCCCGGCTCCAAGCAGCGCGAGCGCGTGCTCGAGGTGCTCAAGACCGAAGGCTACATCCGCGGCTACGCCAGCGTGGCGCATGCCGGCGGGCGCAATGAGCTCGAGATCGAACTGAAATATTTCGACGGCGAGCCCGTCATCCGCGAGATCGCGCGGGTGTCGAAGCCCGGCCGGCGCGTCTACGCCTCGGTCAAGGCGCTGCCGCGCATCAACAACGGCCTCGGCGTCGCGATTCTTTCGACGCCGAAGGGCGTGATGGCCGACCACGACGCGCGCGAGGCGAACGTCGGCGGCGAAATCATTTGCACGGTGTTCTAATGTCCCGAATCGGCAAACGCGCAGTCGCCGTTCCGCAGGGCGTCACCGCCAACGTGGAAGGGCAGACGGTCAAGGTGAAGGGGCCGAAAGGCGCGCTTCAGCTCGTGCTGCACGACGACGTCGTCGCCAAGATGGACAAGGGCGGCGTCAAGCTCGATCCGCGCAACGAGACCAAGCGCGCGCGCTCGATGTGGGGCACCTCGCGCACGCTCGTCGCCAACCTGATGGCGGGCGTTACCAAGGGCTTCGAGGAGCGGCTCGAGATCAACGGCGTCGGTTTCCGCGCCGCGGTGCAGGGCAAGACGCTGCAATTGCAGCTCGGCTTCAGCCACGACATCGCCTATCCGATCCCGGAGGGCATCACGATCGCGACGCCGAAGCCGACCGAGATCGTTGTCACCGGCAGCGACAAGCAGAAAGTCGGCCACGTCGCGGCCGAGATCCGCGGCTTCCGTCCGCCCGAGCCGTACAAGGGCAAGGGCGTCAAGTACGTGAACGAGTACATCTTCCGCAAGGAAGGCAAGAAGAAGTGAGGACGCGCAATGTCGAAGCTCAGTGACCGGACCGCGCGGCGGACGGCGACGGTGCGCCGGAAGGTGAAGCAGGCCTCGCGCGGGCGCGCGCGCCTGTCGATCTTCCGTTCCTCCAAGCACATCTATGTTCAGCTCATCGACGACGCGAAAGGCACGACGGTGGCCTCGGCATCCTCGATGGAGAAGGCGATGCGTGACGGCGGCAAGACCGGCGCCAACATCGACGCCGCGAAGGCGGTCGGCAAATTGATCGCCGAGCGTGCGAAGCAAAAGGGCATCAAGGACGTCGTGTTCGACCGCGGCGGCTATCTCTATCACGGACGCATCAAGGCGCTCGCCGACGCTGCGCGCGAAGGCGGCCTCAACTTCTAATTCGAAAACGGATTGGTCTGATTATGGCACAAGAACCCCGACGAGAGCAGCGCCGAGAACGCGGCGGTGGCCGTGAAGAGCGCGACAGCGAGTTCACGGACAAGCTCGTCCACATCAATCGCGTCGCCAAGGTGGTGAAGGGCGGCCGGCGGTTCGGCTTCGCGGCGCTCGTCGTTGTCGGCGATCAGAAGGGCCGGGTCGGCTTCGGACACGGCAAGGCGCGCGAAGTGCCGGAAGCGATCCGCAAGGCGACCGACGCCGCCAAGCGCGGCCTGACGCGCGTGCCGCTGCGCGAAGGCCGTACGCTGCATCATGACGTGCTCGGCCGTCACGGCGCGGGCAAGGTCTATCTGCGCGCGGCGCCTCCCGGCACCGGCATCATCGCCGGCGGCCCGATGCGCGCGGTGTTCGAGACGCTCGGCATGCAGGACGTGGTGGCCAAGTCGCTCGGCTCGTCCAACCCGTACAACGTGGTGCGCGCAACGTTCAACGCGCTCAAGCACCAGGATTCGCCGCGCTCGGTTGCGGCCCGCCGCAACGTCAAGGTTTCCACCCTGCAGGCTCGCCGCCGCGAGGGCGGCGACGCGGAAGCGACCGCCGAGTAAGGACGACACGCCATGGCGTCAGGAAAGAACATCAAGGTCGAGCAGATCGCTAGCCCTCAGCGGCGTCATCACATCCAGCGTGAGACGCTGGTCGGCCTCGGTCTCAACAAGATCGGCCGCTCGCGCGATCTGCCGGACACGCCGGCGACGCGCGGCATGATCCACAAGGTGCGCCATCTGGTGCGCGTGGTCGGCGAAGCGAAATAAAGGGACGTGCGATGAAACTTCACGAGATCGCCGACAATCCGGGCGCGCGCAAGAAACGCCAGCGCATCGGCCGCGGCATCGGGTCCGGCATGGGTAAGACCGGCGGCCGCGGCGGCAAGGGTCAGACCGCACGTTCGGGCGTGCGCATCAAAGGCTTCGAGGGCGGCCAGATGCCGCTGCACCGCCGCCTGCCGAAGCGCGGCTTCCGCAACACGCCGTTCGCGGTCAAGTTAAACGAGATCAATCTCGGCGACGTGCAGGAGGCGATCGACGCCGGCACGCTCAAGGTCGAGGGCGCGCTCGACGTGGCTGGCATGGTCAAGGGCGGCCTGCTCAACCGCGCCAAGGGCGGCGTCAAGCTGCTCGGCGGCGGCGAGCTCAAGGCCAAGGTCGACTTCGTCGTCTGGCGTGCCTCCAAGTCCGCGATCGCCGCGGTCGAGAAGGCCGGCGGTTCGGTCAAGATTCTGGCGCCGGCGAAGCAGGAAGACGCCGAGCCGCGCGGCAAGAACAAGCGCATGGCGCTCGAAGCGGCCAAAGGCGGCGGCAAGCCGAAGGGCGGCAAAGGCGAGGCAAAGAAGGCCGAGGGCGGCGAAAAGAAAAGCGAAGCACCTCAAGAGAAGGGCGCGGAATAATACCTGCTGTCATCGCCCGCGAAGGCGGACGATCCAGTACCCCCGGTCTACCGGTTCCGGCGTCCGGGCATATTTAGAAGGCCGTGATTACTGGATGCCCCGCCTGCGCGGGGCATGACAAAAGACGGGGCGGCAGGAGCGGACTGATGGTCTCGGCAGCAGAACAATTAGCAGCCAATCTGAACTTCTCGGCGTTGGCCAAGGCCGAAGAACTCAAGAAACGCATCTGGTTCACGGTCGGCGCGCTGCTCGTTTATCGTCTCGGTACCTACATTCCGCTGCCCGGCATCGACCCGAACGCCTGGGAGCAAATTTTCAATACCCAGTCGGGCGGCATCCTCGGCATGTTCAACATGTTCTCCGGTGGCGGCATCCACCGGATGGCGATCTTCGCGCTCAACATCATGCCGTACATCTCGGCGTCGATCATCATCCAGTTGATGACGACCGTTTCGCCGACACTCGAGGCGCTCAAGAAGGAAGGTGAGCAGGGCCGCAAGATCATGAACCAGTACACGCGGTATCTCACCGTGGTGCTGGCCGCGTTCCAATCCTACGGCATCGCCATCGGCCTTGAGGGCACCGGCAGCGTGGTGTCGAGCCCGGGCATCTTCTTCCTGATGTCGACGACGATCACGCTCACCGGCGGCACCATGTTCCTGATGTGGCTCGGCGAGCAGATCACTTCGCGCGGCATCGGCAACGGCATCTCGCTCATCATCCTGTCAGGCATCGTCGCGCAATTGCCGTCGGCGATCGCCGGCACCCTCGAGCTTGGCCGTCAGGGCGCGTTGTCCACGGGCTTGATCCTCGCGGTGCTGGTGATGGCCGTCGCGGTGATCGCCTTCATCGTATTCATGGAGCGCGCGCAGCGCCGCCTGCTGATCCAGTATCCCAAGCGCCAGGTCGGCAACCGCATGTTCGAGGGCCAGTCCTCGCATCTGCCGCTCAAGCTCAACACCTCGGGCGTCATCCCGCCGATCTTCGCGTCCTCGCTGCTTCTGTTGCCGACGACGGTCGCGAACTTCAACGCCGGGCAGGGGCCGGGCTGGCTCACCACCGTGACCACGCTGCTCGGCCACGGGCGGCCGCTGTTCCTGATCCTTTACATCGCGCTGATCGTCTTCTTCGCGTTTTTCTACACCGCGATCGTGTTCAACCCGACCGAGACCGCGGACAATCTGAAGAAGCACGGCGGCTTCATTCCCGGCATCCGGCCGGGTGAACGCACGGCGGAATACATCGACTACGTGCTGTCGCGCATCACGGTTGTCGGCGCGCTTTATCTCGCCATCGTCTGCCTCATTCCGGAAATCCTGATTTCCTATGCGGCGGTGCCTTTCTATTTCGGCGGCACCTCGCTCCTCATCGTCGTGAGCGTGACGATGGACACGGTCGCGCAGATCCAGGGTTATCTGCTCGCGCACCAGTATGAAGGGTTGATCAAGCGCTCGAAGCTGCGGGGGCGCCGCAGATGAGATTGATCCTGCTCGGCCCGCCGGGGGCGGGGAAGGGCACGCAAGCGCAGCGCCTGGTCAAGAAGCACGGAATCCTCCACCTCTCGACCGGCGACATGTTGCGCGCCGCGGTGGCGGCCGGAACGCCGGTCGGCCTTCGGGCGAAAGACATCATGGCGCGCGGCGAGCTTGTGCCCGACGACGTGGTGATCGCCATCATTGCCGACCGCATCGACCAGCGGGACGCCAAGGCGGGCTTCGTGCTCGACGGCTTCCCGCGCACGGTGCCGCAGGCTCAGGCGCTCGACCGCCTTCTCGCCGAACGCGGCCACAAGCTCGATGCCGTCATCGAGCTCAAGGTCAAGGAAGACATCCTGCTCAAGCGCATCGAAAAGCGCGTCGCCGAGATGACGGCGCGCGGTGAGAAGGTGCGCAACGACGACAATCCGGAAGTCCTGAAGGGACGGCTCGCCGCCTACCGCGGTCAGACCGCGCCGCTCGTGGACTATTACGCGCGGCACGGTGCGCTCAAGTCGGTGGATGGCATGGCCCCGATCGATGAGGTCACGGCGGCGATCGACGGCATCTTAGCACCCACACGCGCCCGCAAGGCGCCAGCCGGGAAGCGCCGTCCGGCCAAGGCCCGCGCGGGCAAACGCGCCAAACGCCCGGCCAGGCGGGTCAAGGCGGCGCGGCGGAACCGCCCGGCCAGAGGCACCCCCCGCAAGCCGGCCGCTGGCCGGGGGAGGCGCAAAAATAGCCAGGGACGCCGCAAATCTGCCGGGAGCCGGAGGTTGACGAAACGCCGATGAATCCCCTAATAGATTGCGTATTCAGAGGTTTGACACGATGCCGGGCCCCGGCAAGGCGGGGAAGGGTGTCGTGTTA
>DASZVZ010000095.1:0-36936 GCA_035546875.1 Pseudolabrys sp. | reverse complement strand
AGGAGATAACGATGGTCGCATTGACCTTTCCCGACGGCGCACGCCGGGACTACCCCCAGGGCACAACCGGACTCGATATCGCCAAGGGCATTTCGCCCTCGCTCGCGAAACGCACCGTCGCCATGGCGCTCGACGGCGCGGTCACCGACCTCGCCGATCCTATCGAGCGCGACGCCAAAATCGAGTTTTTGACCCGCGACGACCCGCGCGCGCTGGAATTGATCCGGCACGACGCCGCGCACGTGCTCGCCGAGGCGGTGCAATCGCTGTGGCCCGGCACGCAGGTCACCATCGGGCCTGTGATCGAGAATGGCTTCTATTATGACTTCTTCCGCAACCAGCCGTTCACGCTGGAAGATCTTCCCGTCATCGAAAAGAAGATGAAGGAGATCATCGCGCGCGACAAACCCTTCACCAAGGAAGTGTGGTCGCGCGAGCAGGCTAAGAAGACGTTCAAGGAGATGGGCGAAAACTTCAAGGTCGAACTCGTGGACGCGATCCCGGCCGATCAGCAGATCAAGATCTATAAACAGGGCGACTGGTTCGATCTCTGCCGCGGCCCTCACATGACATCGACCGGCAAGGTCGGCAACGCGTTCAAGCTTATGAAGGTTGCGGGTGCTTATTGGCGCGGCGACTCCAACAATCCGATGCTCACCCGCATCTACGGCACGGCCTTCGCCAAACAGGAAGAGCTCGACGCTTATCTGAAGCAGATCGAGGAAGCCGAGAAACGCGATCACCGCCGCGTCGGGCGCGAGATGGACCTTTTCCATTTCCAGGAAGAAGCGCCCGGCTCGGTGTTCTGGCATCCGAAAGGCTGGACGCTGTTCCAGGCGCTCGAAGGCTACATCCGCCGCCGGCAGCACGAATTCGGTTTTGCCGAGGTGAACGCGCCACAGCTCATGGATTCATCGCTGTGGGTGCAGTCCGGCCACATGGCGACGTTCCGTGAGAACATGTTCCTGACGCAGCCGCGCGAGGACGACGAGCGCGTGTTCGTGGTCAAGCCGATGAATTGCCCGGGCCACATCCAGATATTCAAGAACGGGCTCAAGTCGTACCGCGACCTCCCCTTCAAGCTCGCGGAATTCGGCAAGGTGCACCGCTTCGAGCCGTCGGGCGCGCTGCACGGGCTGATGCGCGTCCGTGCTTTCACGCAGGACGACGCGCACGTTTTCGTCACCAACGAGCAGATCGCCGAGGAGTCGCTCAAGATCAACAATCAGATCCTGTCGATCTACGAGGACTTCGGCTTTTCCGACGTGACCATCAAATTCTCCGACCGTCCGGAAAAACGCATCGGCGAAGAGGCGGTGTGGGACAAGGCGGAAGCCGCGTTGATGGCCGCGCTCAAGGCATCGGGCCGGCCATGGACGCTCAACAAGGGCGAAGGCGCGTTTTACGGGCCGAAGCTCGAGTACGTGCTGCGCGACGCCATCGGCCGTGACTGGCAATGCGGCACCGTGCAGGTCGACCTCAACATGCCGGGGCGGCTCGGCGCGTTCTACATCGACGAGCACTCCAACAAGGTGACGCCGGTGATGTTGCACCGCGCGATGTTCGGTTCGCTCGAGCGCTTCACCGGCATCCTCATCGAGCATTACGCCGGACACCTGCCGCTCTGGCTCTCGCCTGTGCAGGCGGTAGTCGCCACCATCACGTCCGACGCCGACGATTACGCGCGCGAGGCAATCGAAGGCGCGCGCAAGCTCGGCCTGCGGGTCGAGCGCGACCTGCGCAACGAGAAGATCAATTACAAGGTGCGCGAGCACTCGCTCGCCAAAGTCCCTGCCCTGCTGGTGGTCGGCAAGAAGGAAGCCGCGGACCGAACGGTCTCGGTGCGCCGCCTCGGCCAGGAAAAGCAGGAGGTGATGCCGCTCGATGCCGCGTTGCGCGCGCTCGCCGACGAAGCGGTGCCGCCGGACATCAGGCGCACGCAAAAGGCCGGGTGATCGCTAGCGCGACATCACCGCGCGTAAGCGGCCGGACAAACCGTCGAGGGGCTCCTGCAGCGCGGACGAGAAACGCTGCGCCCAGTGCGTGAGATCGTTCTCGCACAATTGCTTGAACATCCGGGCGTACCGGCGCTTGCGCTCCTCCAGCGGCATGGACAGCGCGCGGTTGAGCGCATTCGCGACGCCTTCCGGATCGTACGGGTTGATCAGCAGCGCGTCGGTGCATTCCTGCGCAGCGCCCGCAAAGCGCGAAAGGACCAGCACGCCGGGATCTTCCGGATCCTGCGCAGCGATGAATTCCTTGGCGACGAGATTCATGCCGTCGCGCAACGGCGTGACCAGCGCGGCACGCGCCGCGCGGTAAAGCCCGGCGAGCGCCGTGCGGCTGTACGCCTTGTTGATGTAGCGCAACGGGGTCCATGACGCTTCACCGAAAGCGCCATTGATGCGGCCGACCGCCTCCCCTGTCCGCCGACCGATGTCCTCGTATTCCGGGATACCGGTGCGGCTGCGCGGCGTGATCTGCAAATACGTGACGCGGCCGCGCCAGTCCGAATAGTTGTTGAGGAACCGCTCGAAGGCGTCCATGCGTTGCGGCAGGCCCTTGGTGTAGTCAAGCCGGTCGACACCGATGATCATGGCGCGCCCGGACAGGCTGTCGAGCACCTCGCGCACGAAGGTGGATTCCATCGAGCGCCGCGCCAGTCGCGCAAACGCTTCGGTCTCGACCCCTACCGGAAATGCGCCGATGCGAACGGCGCGCTCGCCAAACATGAAGGTTTCGTCGTCGAGACGCGGCAGCCCGCACTCGTCGCTGAGATAGCGCGCAAAGTTTGCCGCGTCGACCTTTGTCTGGAATCCAACCAGATCGTAACTGCCGAGCGCGGGAATGAGATGCTCGTGATTCGGCAACGCGGTTAGGATTTCCGGCGGCGGACATGGAATGTGCAGGAAAAAGCCGATGCGGTTTTTGTGCCCGCGGTCGCGCAGCGCCTTGGCGAGCGGAATCAAATGATAGTCGTGGACCCAGATGATGTCGTCGGGCCGCAGCAGCTTCTCGAGATTGCTTGCATAGTACTCGTTGACACGCATGTAGCCGCCGAGATCGCGGCGCGTGAATTCGGCGAGGTCGAGCCGGTAGTGGAAGATCGGCCACAGCACGCGGTTGGCAAAGCCGTTGTAGAATTCCTGGTAGTCATCGCGCGAAAGATCGACGGTGACGTAGCTGAGGTTGTTGCCCTCGACGGTTTTCGGCTGGGCGCGGCCGTCAATGCGTCCGCTCCACCCGAACCAAAGTCCGTGCTGATGCTTGAGCGCCGCCTTGATCGCAACCTCGAGCCCTCCGGCTCGCGCACCGCGATCCGGAACCGACACTCGATTGGATACTACGACGAGCCGCGCCAATACCGATCTCCCCAGCTACGCGACAATTTCATCCCGGTCGCAATCAAACCCGACATCGAATAGGTCTGAGGAAAATTCCCCCACAGTTTTCCGGTCACCGGATGCACGTCTTCCGACAAAAGTCCGTAGCGGTTGCGAAGGCGAAGGGCGTCCACGAACATGTCACGCGCCTCTTCGCGCCGCCCCAGAGACCATATTGCGTCGATCAGCCAGAAGCGGCAAATCAAGAAAGCTGTTTCCGGGAGGCCGAAGTCGTCTGCGGCGACATAACGCATAACGTGGAAGTCGCGCCGAAGTTCATCCTCGATCGCCTTCACGGTCGCCACGAAACGCGGATCTTCCGGCGAAACCAGCCCTAATTCGGCGAAAAGCAGCGTGCTGGCGTCGAGATCGTCGCTTCCGAAGGCTCCCGAAAAGGCCTTGCGCTTCGGACTCCAGGCTCGTTCGAGCAATTCCGTGCCGATCTTGTCCGCCGCCGCACTCCAATATCTGGCGCGGTCGCCGAGCCCAAGATGGGCGGCGATCGCCTCGAGCCGCTGACATCCGGCCCAGCACATCGCAGCGGAGTGAGAATGCACGCGCTTGCGGCCGCGGTATTCCCAGATTCCGGAATCGGGCGCCATCGACAATTGCGCGGCCTGCTCGCCGAGCGGCTCCAGGCGTTGAAACAGCGCGGCGTCGCCCGGCCGTGGCAGCCGACGGTCGAAGAACATCGGGCTCGCCGCCAGAATGATGCTGCCGTAGACGTCATGCTGATCCTGCGCGACGGCCGCATTGCCGATGCGCACCGGGCCATCGCCGCGATAACCCGAAAGGTTGGGTGCGAGCCGCTCATCGAGCGAATCCGAGGGCACGATGCCGTAAACAGCGCGCAGCCGATCGGCACGTCCGGATGCAATGGTGAGAATGTAAGAAATGAAATCTTCCATCGTCTTGGTCGCGCCGATGCGGTTGAGCGCGCTCACGACGAAGAAGGCGTCGCGCAGCCAGCAGAAGCGGTAATCCCAGGTGCGTCCCGATCCGGGACCTTCCGGAATCGAGGTCGTGAGCGCCGCGACGATGGCGCCGGTCTCCTCGAAATTGCTCAGCTTGAGCGTAATCGCGGCGCGGATGATCTCATCCTGGTAGTCGTAGGAGAATGCCAGCCGCCGTACCCATTCCATCCAGTATTCGCGTGTGCGTTCGCGAAAATCTCGGCAGGTCGATTCGAGCGCGCCCTCGAAAGGCTCGTCGGCGCCGAACACCATGGTCAGCGGCCGCGTCAGCACGAACGGCGCCTCGCTTTCGATGTAAGAGAGCGGCGCGTCCGTCGTGAGGCGCACGGGCACGTCGTCGCGCCAGTAGCGGATGTGATTGCTGCCGGCCGAGCGTGAGGCCACCGGTTCGCCGTAACGGTGTGTCGGGCGGAAACGAATGATAATGCGCGGCATGCCCGCAACCGGCTCGACGATACGCATGAGCTGCGGGGGCCTGTGGGTTCGGCCGTGCTCGACAAAGCGTGGCGCGAAATCCGTGATCCGCACGGTCGCGCCGTTCTTGTCCGTGAGCTCGGTCACCACCATCGCGGTGTTGCGGACGTATTCCGAGCGGATGTCGGCAAGCCCGTCGAGAACGACGTCGGTGAACCCCTTTTCCTCGCCGCCCGACAGCAGGCGGCAGAACACCGGATCGCCGTCATAGCGCGGCAAGCACCACCAAACGATGCGGCCCGACGGTTCGATCAGCGCCGCCGTGCGGCCGTTGCCGATGACCGCGAGGTCGAGGCCGTAGTCGACGGCGGGCTCGGCGGCGGTCAGCGGCCTGCTGAGGTTCTCGGGCGCATTCATGCGCGCTTCTCCGGCGGCGATCTGCCGCCGTTTTCTGCCAGGCGCTGCAGCGTGCGGCGCACTTCGCTCGGCGAGGCGAAGATGCCGGCGAGGTCGTGGAATTCACGTCCAACGGAAAATCCTTCGCCGCCGAGAGCCGGCAGCACCGCGAACACGGATTCGTCGGTGACGTCGTCACCGATGAAGATCGGTTTGCGCTCGCGAAACGGCGGATGCTTCATCAGTTCGCGCACGCCCTCGCCCTTGCTCACGCTTGGGCGCTTGACTTCGAGCATCGCCTTGCCGGGCAAGACTTCCACCGGCTCTTCGGGAAAGGCCGCCACGCCCTGCGCGATGTGGCGGCTCAGCCGCTCTTTTTCCTGCGGCGCGGCGCGATAGTGCAACGCGAGCGAGTAGCCTTTGTCTTCGATGATTATCCCGGGCGCGAGCTTCGCCAGATCCGCAAGCCGCTCGCGCAGGGCGGCGGGCAAGGGCTGCGCGTTGTGGCGCGCCTGCTCTCCGTTGACGCGCATCTCGGCGCCGTGGCCGCCAATCGCCGGCAACCGCAGCGGCGCGAACAGCCGGTCGAGGTCGGCGATCGGGCGGCCGCTGACGAGCGCCACCGCCCCGCCGGTCAGTTCGATCAGCCGCTTAAGGGAAGCGAGAAGGTCAGCGGGCACATCCACGTCGGCCGGCGTCTCGCCGATGTCGATAAGCGTGCCGTCCACATCGAGCAGGAGCGCGACCGTGCCAAGATCGGAAGTCGCCAGATTGTTGGTCATGGTATCATGCAGGTCGCGCTGCATCACGAAATGTCTCTCTTAATCAATGTCGGCACTGCGCGGACGAGCCGCAAGGTCACCGCGCTACAACTTCCACGTCGCCGTCAACGCCCGTGACTACCTTGAACTCGCGCTCGAAAATCTTGCCTTCATTGCGGGCAATCGCCCTGTATTCCCCCTCGGCCAGAACGACGCGCGGGAACGCGCCGATGGATTCCTTAATAACGTCGCCGCCCGGGGTAAGCACCGACCAGGCCGTATTCGCCAACGCCTCACCACCCTTTTCGTTCACCAGCTTGAGCGTAATCATCGCGGCCCTGTGGGTAACGGTGATGTCGGTGAGCTTGCCCGCCTGCACGCGAATATCGGAGCGGACCACCGAATTGGCGTCGCCGTAGTTCGAGACGATGTAGTAGGTCCCCTCCGGCACGATCAGCACGTCGCCGGTCATTAAATGTTCTGCGATGGGCCTGCGGTCGCCGGCCTCGAACTGGCTGCCCTTGTAGACGTCGAAGAAAATCTGCCCTGCCGGGATGCGGACGTCGCCGACTTTTCCTTCGAGGCGCAAACCGCCTGCCGGCAGATCGAAGGTCTCGTGCACCGTCTCGCTGCGCAATGTCACCGGCCTGACGGCCGTGGCGAGGCCGAAGCCGACATGCACGATGTACGCGCCCGCGGGCAGCACCAGCGTCGGCGAGGGCGACTTGTCTTCCTTCACGAGCCGGAAATTGCCCTGCTCGGGTGTAGCGGAGAACACGCGCCAGGTAAGTCCGCCAGTAATCGGCGCCGCGTCCTTGCCGAAGCGCGCGGCAAGCGCGAGTGCGACCTGCCCTGCCGGCACCATCGGCATCGGCTGCAACGGCGCAACCGTCTGAGGCATCATCAGCGGCGATTGGCCCGGCGAGACAATCGTGCCCCCCGACCCGAAAATCGTGGAGTCGGATTGGCCGGCCGCCGGCGCGCGCAACGATGGTGTGGTTGAGAACAGCGAGGACTGGTCTTGCGCCTGTGCGAGCGGGACCATCGCCAGGGCAACCGCGGCCGCCAGCCAAGCTCCCGGACGAAGTCTGCGAAAGAATCCGCTGCCCATGCGGGTTCGTTGTCGATCCAAATCGCGGCGATTTCAAGCCGTTAGGTTTGTCACCCAACAAGCGCTGTGCTAGGCGCAACGGCCTGCCCGAGACCGCCCATGACCGATGCCCTGCAACTGCTGAAGACCCGCCGTTCGGTGAAACCGATCGAGCTCGGCAGCCCCGGCCCTGCCGCCGACGAAATCAACACTCTCTTGACCATAGCTTCACGCGTGCCCGACCACGGCAAGCTCGCTCCCTGGCGCTTCATCGTTTTCGAGGGCGACGCCCGCGCGGCCGCCGGCGAAAAAATTGCCGCGGTTTTCCGCGCCGCGCATCCCGAGGCGACCGACGATCAGGTCGATTTCGAAAGCAAGCGTCTGGCGCGCGCGCCGCTTGTCATCGCGGTCGTCAGTCGCGCTGCGCCGCACGTGAAAATACCGGAATGGGAGCAGCAGCTCTCCGCAGGCGCCGCCGCCATGAACCTCGTAACCGCCGCTCACGCGCTCGGCTACGCGGCGAGCTGGATCACCGAATGGTACGCCTACGATCGCCGTGTGCTCGACGCGCTCGGCCTCGCGCCGCACGAGCGCATCGCCGGCTTCGTGCATATCGGCAAGCCCGCGCGGCCGCCGGAAGAGCGTGACCGTCCGGATCTTGCGGCGATCGTCAGCCGCTACGGCGGCTAGCACACATGCATTACGACGCTCGCAAGAACGACCACGGCTTGCCGCACGATCCATTCAAGGCGATCGTCGCGCCGCGCCCGATCGGCTGGGTTACCTCGATGAGTGCAAAGGGCGAGATCAACCTCGCGCCCTATTCCTTCTTCAATGGCGTCGCGAGCCGGCCCGCGATGGTGATGTTCTCAAGCGAGGGGTTCAAGGATTCCGCCGCCTTCATCGCCGAGACGAAGGAATTCGTCTGCAATCTTGCGACCTGGGATCTGCGTGAGGCGATGAACAAAACCTCCGCGCCCATGCCGCGCGGCGTGAACGAAATGGAGCGAGCTGGTCTGAAGCCAGCGCCGTCGAAATTCGTCAAGCCGCCGCGGGTTGCTGCCGCGCCCTGCGCGCTCGAATGCAAGATGTTGCAGATCGTCTCGCTCTCCGATCTCGACGGCAGGCCGATCGACGGCCATGTCGTGTTTGGCCAGGTGGTCGGCGTCTATATCGACGACCGCTTCCTGTCCGGCGGGCGACTCGATACGGCGGCGATGAAGCCGATCGCGCGCTGCGGCTACGACGAATATGCGGTGGTCGAGGCGCTGTTCACGATGGTGCGGCCAACCGCCTGAACGAAGTGGCGGGTTTGACGTTAAACTCCCGCCTGCCGGCGGCTCCAGCCACCGTTCCGTCACACAAATCCGTCAACGGTTTTCACCATATTGCCGTTATGCGCTTGTCGGGCGGATGATGGACTCCGATCATCCCAGCGAGGGGGAAACGCACTTTGGTATTCGAGGGGCTGTTTAACCGGGTCCGCAACGGGGGCGACCGCCACGCGGAGGCGACCACCGAAACGCCTCAGCCGGCTGCAACACGCCCGAGCATCGCGCTAGCGCTCGGCGGCGGCGCGGCGCGCGGCTTCGCCCATATCGGCGTGATGCGTACCCTGATCAAGTACAACGTTCTTCCCGACATCATCGTCGGCACATCGATCGGCGCCGTGGTCGGCGGCTGCTACGCCGGCAATCAATTGGACAATTTCGAAACCTGGGCGCGCGGGCTGACGGTGCGCGGCGTGCTCAGCTATCTCGACATCAGCCTGTCCGGCTCCGGCCTGATCCGCGGCAATCAACTTGCTGCGCGGCTCGAGGAAGCGCTCAAGGACATGAAAATCGAGGATCTGCCGATCCGCTTTGCAGCCATCGCCACCGAATTCAACACCGGCCATGAAGTTTGGCTGACGCGCGGGCGATTGGTCGATGCGTTGCGCGCGTCTTACGCGCTCCCCGGAATTTTTCCGCCGGCGCGCATCGGCGGACGCTGGCTGGTCGACGGCGCCCTGGTCAATCCGGTACCTGTTTCGGCCGCGCGCGCGCTCGATGCGCGACTGGTGATTGCGGTCAACCTGAACTCGGATTTGTTCGGCCGCGGCACCATCATCCCCAGCCACGGTTCGGATGAGAGCGACGAGCCGGAGCACGGTGAGAACAAAAGCCACGGTCTCTTTGGCCATGAGCGTCTGCTGCGCCGCCGCTTTCTCGGACGGCGCGGCAGCCCCGGCATTCCGACCGTGATGGTCGAGGCCTTCAACGTCATGCAGGACCGCATCACGCGCGCACGGCTCGCCGGCGATCCGCCGGACGTTTCGATCAACCCGCGTCTCGGGGAGATCGGCTGGTTCGAATTTCACCGCGCGCAGGAAGCTATCGCCATCGGCGCCGACGCGACCGAAAAGGCGATGGAATCGATCAGCGAAGCGGTCGCCGCTCTCGCGCCTGCCGCACAGGCCAACGGCGAGGCCAAGTAAGGCTCACGCGGTGCGGATGTAATCGCGCAACGCTTCCGATTCGCGCTCGATCTGTTCGACGCGCGACTTCACCACGTCGCCGATCGAGACGAGGCCGATAACGCGATCCTTCTCCACCACCGGCATGTGACGGAATTTTCCCGCCGTCATGCGTTCCATGATGCTTGGGATCGTATCGCTCTCGGCGCAGGTCGCGACGTTGCGCGTCATCACCTGGCCAACCGGCAACAAAAGCGCCGCGGAGCCACGCTCCGCCAGTGCGCGCACGATGTCGCGTTCCGACAAGATTCCGGCGAGACGACCTCCGGCGCCGAGGATCACCACCGCACCGATGCGGCGCGACGTGAGAAGCTTGGCTGCGGCGGCAAGATCGGCGGTAGGTTCAATGCTGACGACGTCGCCGCCCTTGGCGGCCAATATCGCTTTGACGGTCATGGCAGCCTCCCTGCCCGGAGCACGGGAGGACCCGTCGCCCGGGCCATGAGAGAACGATCTCGCCGCTATCCCTGTTCCGTCAAGCGTGAGCTTTGGCGCACCTTGCTCAATTCCGCGTGACATCGGTTGGCATCAGCTCCGAGCGTGGAGGCGGATCGAACCAGTCGAACAAAAGCAAGCCGGCAAGGAATCCGCCGATGTGCGCCTGCCACGCGACGATCTGATCGCCCGTGGTAAGCGGCATCGTGCCAAGTCCGAACAGGATGTTGATGCCGAACCATACCGCGAGAAACGCGAGGACGCGCGGATCGCGCAACACGCCGGACAAGGGAATGGCCGGCACGCGATAGGCCTCGTCGTCGTTGCTGCGCCAGAAGCCGAGCGGACCGCCGCGCTGAAAGGCAAAGCGCATCGCCGCCGCCATTGTGCCGGAAATCGCCGCGGACGCGCCGATCATCGGAAATTGTTCGCCGGCATGCGTGAGCAAATGCGCGGCCGCGCCCGCCGCCGCCGTCACGACATAAAACGCCATAAAGCGCAGCGGCCCAAAGCGGCGCGCCACCGCGCTGCCGAACGGCAACAGCCAAATCGCGTTGATACCGAGATGCGTGGCGTCGGCGTGAAGCAGCGAATACGTTACAAACGTCCAGACATCGGCGCCAACGCCGCCGGGCCATCCGCCGCTGAGCAAAATCGTGCTGTCGTAGCGCGCAGGGATGAAGGCGAAGGTGAGCAGGAATTCGACGTCCTGCTGGTCGGTCAGAATCCAGACGCGAACCGCGTGCACCAGCGCAAGCAGTGCCAGCACCGCGACGACGACGGCGGGGACGTTGAAAAGCGGCTCGCGTTTCACTTCGGAGGTGCCTGATCCGGTGGGAACTCCAGATAGGCGCGTTCAACGCCGTCCCGCAAGCAAGATCGCAGTCCGCAAAAAGAAAAAAGGAGGGCTTGCGCCCTCCCTTGAGCCGCGTTTGCGGGGTCGCTATCGCGCCTTGACGGCGCTTGTCACATCCCTCGCCTCCCCGTGGCTCGATCAAGTTGACGCCGGGGTCTCGTTATCTCGGAAGTCCGGCGCGCCGTATGGATCGGCAACGAACCTAGGCGAACGCGCGCGCACTGCCAACGCGATTGAGATTTTAACGCTAACTCGCGTTCGCGGTGGATGACGCATTCGAGCGCCGCGATCCGGCACGCGCCCTGCTCCATCCTCCCTGTCGCGGCGAAAAGCCGGCGCCGATGTCCCGATCGGGGACGTTAAGGATGCCGCGCCGTCTCGCGACGGAACAGGTGGCGTCACATGAAACATGCTTCCACGCGGGCGTTATTCGAATACTGGAACGAAAAGCGCGGCAACCGCCCCGCACCCGAGCGCGAGGATATCGATCCGATCGCGATCCGCCATGCGCTCGGCGACACGTTCATGCTCGCCGCAGACTTCGTGAACGAGCAGCGCTTCCGCCTCGCAGGCACACGGATATGCGCGTTGTTCTGCCGGGAGCTCAAGGGCGAAACCTTCACCGGCCTTTGGAGCCAGCCAAGCCGCGTTCAGGTCGCCGAGCTTTTGTCGGTGATGACGAGCGAAAACATCGGCGCCGTCGCTGGTGTCACCGGCCGCGCCGAGAACGGCGCGCAAATCGATCTCGAGTTGCTGATCCTGCCGCTTGCGCATCGCGGCCTCGGCCGCATTCGCGCGCTGGGTGCTTTAAGTCCGGTCGAAAGTCCCTACTGGATCGGCGCGAGCCCGGTCACCTCACTCGAACTCGGCGTGCTGCGCCATATCGGACAGGACGTGGAATCGATCGTCGCGCCTGCGTTCGGCTCGGTGCCGGAAGGTAGCCGCTTGCGCCACGGCTTCATCGTTTATCGCGGCGGACGTGGCGACGTGCCGCCGAGGTCTGGCCGCACTGGCTAACGATACATTAACGATGCCTGCATAGGGTCGTTGCATCCAGGCAGGCCGCACCAACATCCCCATCGCCATGGCGATTCCGCTCACCAAGCCGCGAATTTTGCCGTTGGCCGAAGAACGCCGGCGCTATCAGCGCGTGCGGGTGAATTTGCTTGGCCGCTACATGCTCAGCGACCGGCGCGAATTTCCCTGCCAGATCATGGATATGTCGCCGGGCGGCATGGCGCTGATCGCGCCCGTTGCCGGCAACCCCGGCGAACGCGTGATCGCCTACATCGATCACCTCGGCCGGCTCGAAGGAGTCATCGCACGCCAGTTCCACAACGGCTTTGCGATGACCATTTCCGCGACGTCGCGTAAGCGCGAGAAGCTCGCCGCTCAGCTCACCTGGCTTGCCAACCGGCATATCCTTAATTTGCCGGAAGACCGCCGCCACGCGCGCTTCACGCCGCGCAACCCGGTGGCCCGCCTTACCCTCCCGAACGGCACCACTGTTGCGTGCCGGGTCATTGACCTGTCCCAGTCGGGCGCCGCCGTCGCCATTGCACCGGCCTTGCGGCCGGCGGTCGGAGCCGCTGTTATCATTGGGAAAACCGCCGCGCGGGTGGTCCGCCACATCGACGAAGGCTTCGCCGTCGAATTCACGCGCCTGCTGCATCCGGACTTTCTGGAAGACAACGTCACCGGCGGGTAAACGCCGGACGGTCGGCTAGGCCCCAGGAAGCCTGTCCAGTCAGGCCTGACGGGCTGATTTTCCGCTTCTATCGACCAGCCACACTTCGCCAATAGCGTAAATCGCCCGCGAGTCGCGCGGCCGCAAAGTTCCGTATTCGTTGAATTAAGTCGATTAATCGCTAAAATTTTATTCAAATTCGAATATCTAAGATTCTATTCAAATTCTAGTTCAGTTTTATTAGTATTCGTTGCTGTTTTTACTCTAGCTCTATTCAAAATGACTTTCACTACTTAGCGGCGATGCAAAGGCTTTCTGGCAATTGTGACCCCAAGAAGACGGGAAGGGGTCACAAATGGGCGGGCGTTACAAGGGATTACTTCGGGGCACGCAAGCCCTGATCTTGGCGTTCATGGCCTTGACGGCCGTGCCGGGCGTAAGCGCCGCAGCAAGCGACCAGTCGCTCTTTATTGCGGTCGGCGATGTCGCGCGGGCCCCGATCGGCTGGGTCGAGTTCTGCACCGAATACAAGCCGGAATGCGCGACCAAGCCGTCAACGCCGCGCGACGTCGTGCTGTCACCGAAAGCGTGGGTGGATCTCGTGCGCGTCAACAAGTGGGCTAACGGGAACATCAAGCCGATGACCGACCTCGAGCATTGGGGTGTCGTCGAGCGGTGGAATTATCCGGACGACGGCTACGGCGATTGCGAAGACTATGTGCTGCTCAAGCGCCGCATGCTGATGCAGGCCGGCTGGCCGCGCGAAGCGCTTCTGATCACCGTCGTGCGCGACAAACGCGGTGACGGCCATGCGGTGCTGACGGTGAAAACCGACAAGGGCGAATACATCCTCGACAACCAGGAGGACCAGATCCTGCTCTGGTCGCAGACCGGCTACCGCTTCGTGAAGCGTCAGTCGCAATCGGATCCGAACACCTGGGTCTCGCTCGGCGCACCGCAGACCGCACCTGCAACGGCTTCATCGCGCTGAAACACGAACAGGGGATTCGCACTCCCGGTCACGTCCCCACCCCTCCCCGTCCCCAGACCGGGTTTGCGAGCGGCCGGAGCTTCCCCAGGCTCCGGCCGCACCTTTTTCGGGACGCTGCTCCTCGCAAAAATCATATCGGCGCCATTCCGCCGCCAGACGCTCGGCGCCTATTGTTCGCATACAACGGACAGGAGGATGATCTCATGCAGCAGCGCATCGATTTCACGAAGGTCAACCCTGGGGCTTACAAGGCCGTCGCCGCCTTGCAGGCGTATGTCAATCAATCCGGGCTCGACAAGAAAATGGTCGAGCTCATGAAGATCCGTGCGTCGCAGATCAACGGCTGCGCATTTTGCCTTGCCATGCATACCAAAGACGCGCGCAAGCTCGGCGAAAGCGACGAGCGTATGCATCTGCTCGATGCCTGGCGCGAGGCGCCGATCTACACCGCACGCGAACGCGCCGCACTTGCGTGGACCGAAGCGGTCACGCTTGTCGCCGATGGGCATGTCCCGGACGAAGTTTACGACGAAGTGCGCAAGCAGTTTTCAGAAAGCGAGATCGTCGACCTGACAGCCGCTGCGGTGGCCATCAACGGGTGGAATCGGATCGCGATTGCGTTCCGCGCCACGCCGCAGGTCGCAAGCACGAAAGCCGCGGCTTGATCAGCCGATGCGCTTGAGGCCTTTTGCGTACTGCTTCGAGCGCTGGACGTAAATATCTGCGCCGCCGCGGATCATCATCGCGGCCTTCTCGTCGAGTGTGCGGACGACGCGCGCGGGCGCGCCGACGATCAGCGAATTGTCGGCAAACGTTTTGCCTTCCGTCACCACGGCACCGGCGCCGACCAGGCAATTCTTCCCGATCCTCGATCCGTTGAGCATGATCGCGCCCATCCCCACCAGGCTGTTGTCGCCGATGATGCATCCGTGCAGCACGACGTTGTGGCCGATCACGCAATTCTCGCCGATGACGAGGGGAAAGCCGGGATCGGTATGCAGCGTGCAATTGTCCTGGATCTGCGAGCGCGCGCCGAGTTCGATCCACTCGTTGTCGCCGCGCAGCACTGCGCCAAACCAGACGCTGGAGTCGTCCTTCATGCACACGCGCCCGATCAGCGTCGCAGTCTCGGCGATGTAAAAGTGCCCCGCGCCCGGCAAGTCCGGCGCCTGTCCGTCAAGTTCGTAGATCGGCATTAAAGATCTCTCCTCTTCAGAGAGACCATCGCACGACGGGAAAAAATTGGAAGAGCCGACTCAGGCGGCGAGAAAACCGCAGGCCTGCAGCGCCATGACGAGCACGGTGCCCGACATCAGGCTCCAGAAACCGGCAATCAGCGTTGCGCAGAACACGAACTGGAAGCGGCGGCCTTCCTGCCTGCGGCCGATGAGCGTGTTGCGCATGATCAGGAACGGCGCGGCGAATACCAGGAGCGGCACGGCGGCCACCGCCGTAGGCTTCGCGTCAGCCTGCAACATCGCGAAGCTCGGCAGCCGGTCGGTGACCAGCTGATAGCCGGATGCGCACATCCCCGCGACGCAAAAGCCGAGGGCAAGCGCGATCAGCGACTGAAAAGACTCGACAGGCATTAACGGGCCTCACGCAGAACCAAGGCCCATCCTTCGCAAACCGGCTCCCCGCCGGCCAGCAAATCCTTAATAAACGGTAAATGGGTAAATGCCCCTAGCCCAAGTGTATCGGCCGGGGCGTGGCATACTCGCTTTTGATTCGACCGGACCTTGCCGATGGCCCATGTCAGCCCCGCGAGCCGCCCCCGCTCGTACCGCCGTCCCCACCGCGCGCGCAGCCTGCTTGCCGCGCCGCTATTGCTGTTCGTCGCGGTCACCGCGCTGGCGGCTGGTTACGTCGCTTATGTCCTGTGGCCGCGCTGGCCGGGCGGCACGGTTGCGCTCAACGCGCCGGCGATGCCGATCATGATCGGCGGCGCGATGTTCAATGTCGAGCCCGCGGCGATACGCATGTCCGTGCAGCGCCACGCCGGCACACAGGAACGCGTCGACCTTGCATACCTCTGGCCGTCGCTGACGCCGCCCGACCCCTCAGCGAAGCCGACAGTTGGCGCGCCGCTCGATCCGAACGAGCGGCTGTTCGTCACGATCGCCGCGACCGACGGCGCACTGCCGCCGCTCGAGCGCGCGAAAACGATCTATCCGCGCTACATGGCGCCGGAGGCCGTCGCCGGCCCAGGCGGCCTCAGCGTGCGCGCGTTTCGCGACGGAACGCCTTACGAAGGCGAAGACCTCGTTTTCGACCCAGCCGCGCCCGAACAGTTCCTCGCCCGCTGCTCGCGCAAGGGTGTCGGCAATTCCGGTATCTGCCTTGACGAGCGCCGCATCGGCAACGCCGACCTCACCATGCGCTTTCCGCGCGACTGGCTCACCGACTGGAAGACCGTCGCCGCGCGGCTCGACACGCTGATGGCGCGGCTGCATCCGACGCCGTGATGTCATGGCCGGGATTGTCCCGGCCATCCAGATTCTTTGGCATGTGGCGCGACCCTAAGCGGAATCGCCGGGTCAAAGCCCGGCGATGACAACTGGGATTCACTCGACCAGATCGACGTCGAGGATCGGCAATTCGAAAATGTACGAGCGGCGGCCGCGTTCGTTCTCGACGAACAGCACGCCGAGGAATTCCTCGCCGATATAGGCTTCGAGCGAGTCCATCTTCTTCGGCCGCGTCACTACGCGGATCTTGTCGTTGCCGAATTTGGCGCGCAGGTACGCGTTGAGCGTCGGCACCGGCTGGATCGAAGGATCGCTGCCGACCTGGATCACCATCCGGAAATTGTAGGAGCGCTCGCCGTCCTCGTCGTCGGCGTTGAGCTCGCCGACATCTTCCTCGCCGACGAACACTTCCGCCAGGTCGCCTTTCTTCGGCACCACGCGGATGCGCGGATTGTCGAACAGCTTCTTGAAATAGGCGTCGAGCTTCTTGACTTCCTGGACTTCCACCGGGGCCGTTCCTTTCGCTTGCGAAACGACTAGTTGCCCGATTGCACGCGCGCGCGCAAGAAGGGGTCAGCCGTCCAGCATCAGTCCGTAAAGCATCTGGTCCATGGCGCGCGAGGGCTCGGGGCAACCCGCCTCGCCCACCACTTTTGCAGGCACGCCGGCAACGGTCACGTTGTTCGGCACCGGCTTAATCACCACCGAGCCGGCGGCGACGCGCGCGCAATGCCCGACCTCGATGTTGCCGAGGATCTTGGCGCCGGCGCCGATCATCACGCCACGGCGGATTTTCGGATGACGGTCCTCGTGCTCCTTGCCCGTGCCGCCGAGCGTCACGTCATGCAGGATGGACACGTCGTCTTCGATGACAGCCGTCTCGCCGACCACGAGTCCGGTTGCATGATCAAGGAAAATGCCGCGGCCGATGCGCGCGGCCGGATTGATGTCGCACTGGAATACCGACGACGAGCGGCTCTGCAAGTAAAGCGCGAAATCCTTGCGGTTTTTGCCGAGCAACCAATGCGCCAGACGATGCGTCTGAATCGCGTGGAAGCCCTTGTAATAGAGCACCGGCTCGAGAAAACGCTGGGTGGCCGGATCGCGATCGACAGTGGCGACGATGTCGGCGCGGAACGCCTCGCCGATCGATGGCTGCGCCTCAATCGCCTCGAGATAGGCTTGGCGGATGAGATCGCCGGAAACGTCGGCGTGCGCGAGCCGCGCCGAAACGCGATGGATCACCGCGGCTTCGAGCGTCTCATGGTGCAGGATGTTCTCGTAGATGAAGGTCGCGAGCTCGGGCTCGGCGCGCGCGACGGCTTCCGCTTCCGACCGGATGCGCGCCCAAACCGGATCGACTTTATCGAGCCCGCGCGTGGGGCGTACGTGCTGCTGGGCCATGGTTCGCTTCTCCGACGGGGGCTCGAAATTCTAGATAGGTCTTTTTATCACATATTGGGAGGGGCGGGAAAAACCCACGCAAACTCAAGCGCATGGCTAACCTGCGGCGTGGGCTTGGCACACCCCGCTCAACGCTTCTCGTTAAGGAAATCGAGCACCGCCGCCTTAAGCACTTTATCGCCGACCGCGAGCATGTGATCGCGGTCAGGGATCGCCAGCGCGCGGGCGCCGGGGATGAGCGCAGCAAGCGCCTGCGCCGATCCGGCAACAACGTCTCTAGTCCCGACGGCGATCAGCATCGGCACCGAAATCGATGAAACCTGCTCGCGCGTCAGCGTTTGCCGCGATCCGCGGATGCAGGCGGCCAACGCCTTCAGATTCGATTTGGTCTGTTCGGCGAACGCGCGAAACGTACGGCCGGTCGGGTCGGTCACATCGGCAAGCGAGGAAGCTTCAAGCGCGTTGCCGATGGTTGGCGGCAGTCCGCCGCCGTCGATCAGCCTCATGCCGATGCCGCCGAGGATCGCGCTGCGCACGCGTTGCGGATGGTTGAGCGCAAGAAACGCGGTAATCCGGCCGCCCATCGAATAGCCCATGACGTCGGCACGATCGAGCCGCAGGTGATCGAGGAGCGCGCGCACATCCTCCGCCATCGTTCCGATGCGGTAAGCGCCCGGATCGTAAAGCTTGCTTGACTGGCCGTGGCCGCGATTGTCGAGCGCAATCACGCGCCGGCCGGCGCGCGTCAACGTCGTCAGCCAGCTCGGATGAACCCAGTTGACTTCCTTGTTGGAGGCGAAGCCGTGCACCAGAACGATCGGTGCGCCCTCGCCTTCATCGAGATAGGCGATCTCGACGTCGCCGTTGCGGAAACTTGGCATGCGGGATTTATCTATCAGCGCGCGACGATCGCGGCAAAGCGGGCGGCGCGGCGGTCCTTGTTGCGGCGGATGATGCGCAGCGCGACGCGCTCGGTGGTGCCCTTGATTGAGGCGACGAAGCCGAAGATCGTGAGCAGCGCGCCGAGGATCCAGATGCCGAGATCGAGCGTCGCGAAAGTAAGCGCGATGGCGCCGCGCCCGACCACTTTCAGGATCGCGCGGGTCTTGCCGCCGGATTTTTCGGCAAGCTTGGCCACCCGCGACATCTCGCGTGGGCCTTCCGCGAGCTTGAGAGCGTCCAGCGCGGCCTGCGTGCCGGCCTTCGACTGCACGCGGCCGACGTCGCGCACGAGATGGAGCAAGCCGCCGGCGCGCTCAACCTTGACCGCTTCGCGCGCGGCGCGAATGGCAAGCGCAGGCTGCGTGATCGAGGCTCCCGCGAGCGCCGTTTTCAGCCGGCTCCAATCGACCACCTGCCGCAACGCGCGTGCGATGTATTCGGCCAGGCCCGCGCCGAGCCGCCCCGCCTTGCGCGCGGCTTTCGCAACCGAAATCCCGACGCGCGCGGGCGCGGCCACGCCGCCGCTGGCATAAGTGCCAGCGGTGATCGCAAGGCCGACGCAGGCAAGGCCAAGCACAAGTTCGTCGGCTTTCTCCCCTTGCATCAGGCGTGCGCCTTCACGCACCGCATCGCGCACATCGCCGAACACGAACAAATCTCCGACCGTGGTCCCGGCGAGGCTCGCCGCGTCGTTCGGCTCGCCGGTCGCAAGACCGAGCGCGAAGCTTTCCGCGGCGGTCTTTGCGGAAGCCGCGTCCGCCACTGCCACTTTCACCTTGTCTTCCAGCTCAGCGTCGACCGTCACGTTTCGGTCATGCGCAAGCTCGACGAAGCTCTCGGCAAGGTCGGCATCCTTGGCAGCAAGCGCCGCTTCGATCTCGTTTCGGGCACGACTGGCATCGAAGCTCTTGTCGAGCGCGCGGTCGGCGATCTGGACGGGGTCGTCCTCGATCGCGATCAGCGAACGCGCTTCCATGCCTCTCGGAACCGTAAAGGCCGCCAGCAGCGCAAAAACGGCAGCCGCTAAAAGCGAGAGCAGGATCCGGTACCAGGTCATTGCCTCACGGCCTTTCGCGACGACATCGCATGCTAGGAGCCAAAGGTTTCGCCTCCGTAATCAACAAATGGTGCATTTGGTCGCCGATTCGGGCCATGAATCACTAGGAATTACGAGTTTCGGCCGTTATGGTGCCGCCGCATTCGCGACCCGATAGATAGTGAGCCTGAGAGGACCTGGCGACATGGCGGACCACATCGTTCCCCATTTCCACAACGATCCTGGCGTGCCGGTGATCGAGATCGGCGCGAGGGAATTCATGTGCGTTGGCGCCACGCCGCCGAACGATCATCCGCACGTTTTCCTCGACATGGGTGACGACAACGAGATCATCTGCCCCTACTGCTCGACGCTCTATCGTCACGATCCCTCGCTCGATCCGCACGCGGCGCGTCCGGCCAATTGCGCGCTCCCGCAAACCGCCGCTGCCTGACCGCGACGGAGCGCGACATTGGCGTCCGAGCGCCACGTCATCATCGCCGGTGCCGGAATCGCCGGGTTGACCGCGGCGCTTGCGCTCGCCAAACGCGGCCTGCGCGCGACCATTCTCGAGCAGGCGCCCGCGCTCGAAGAAGCCGGCGCCGGAATCCAGCTCTCGCCTAACGCGACACGCATCCTGATCGATCTGGGGCTGCGCGACCGCCTGGAAACGGTGGCGACAGAGCCGCAAGCGATCAAGGTGATGGCCGGCGGCTCCGGACGCCAAATCGTGCGGATTCCGCTCGGACGAGCCATCGAGCAGCGCTACGGCGCGCCTTACTGGACGCTCCACCGCGCCGATTTGCAGGCGATCCTGGTGCAGGCCGCGCGCGCCAGCCGCGACATCAATTTGGTGCTCAACACCCGCGTCGACGACTTTGCCGCGCACGAAAACGGGCTCACGGTGCAGGGCCGGCGCGGCATGCAGGTAGTGGACGAACGCGGTATCGCCCTGATCGGCGCCGATGGCCTGTGGTCGACAATGCGCTCGCGGCTACACCGCCAGCGTCCGCCGCGTTTTCGCCACCGGACCGCCTGGCGCGCGCTGCTGCCGGTGCGCAGCACCGCGCCGCAGTGGAGCGACCCGGTCATAAACCTCTGGCTCGGTCAGGACGCGCATCTCGTGCATTATCCGGTCAAGGCCGGAACGCTCATCAATATCGTCGCGATCGTGCGTGACGAGTGGCACGCCGAAGGCTGGAGCGCGAGCGGCAATGGCGCTGAGCTCCTGCGCCATTTCGCGCGCTGGTCGTGGGCCGAGAGTGCGCGCGAATTGATCGCTGCGCCTGCGCATTGGCAAAAGTGGGCGCTATACGACCGCGCGGCGCGTTTCCGCGGCGGCAGCGGACGCGTGTCGCTGATCGGGGACGCCGCCCACCCGATGCTGCCCTTTCTCGCGCAAGGGGCGGGCATGGCGATCGAGGATGCAGCGGTTATCGCCGATGCGCTCGTGAAAAACCTCGACGATCCGCCCGCTGGCCTGCGCGCCTACGAGCGTGCCCGCCGCAAGCGCACGGCGATGGCGCAGAAGGCGGCCCGCAAGCAAGGGCGCATCTATGGGCTCAGCGGCCCCGAGGCGCTCATCCGCAATCTCGCGATGCGTGCGATGGGCGGCGAAAAACTGCTCACGCGCTACGACTGGCTCTATACTTGGCAGCCGCCGTCGTAAAATGATGCGGCAAGGCCGGCGCGAGACCGGCCGCACGCGGAGGAAACGCATGTTCCCGACCACCATCGCCGGCAGTCTGCCGAAACCGTCCTGGCTCGCCGAGCCGAACAAGCTCTGGCCGCAGTGGCGCCTCTCCGGCGAAGACCTGGCGCAAGCCAAGCTCGACGCGACGTTGCTTGCGGTGAAATTGCAGGAAGATGCCGGCATCGACATCGTCTGTGACGGCGAGATGTCGCGCCAGCATTTCGTGCACGGCTTCCTTGAATTCGTCGACGGCATCGACTTCCAGCACAAAGTCGAGATGGGCATTCGCGCCAATCGCTACAAAGCGATGGTGCCGACCGTGCGCGGCGAACTGAAGCTCAAGGGCCGCGTGCACGCGGCCGAAGCGCGCCACGCGCGCGCGCACACAAAGAAAAAGCTGAAGATCACCCTGCCCGGCCCGATGACGATCGCCGATACCATCGCGGACTCCTATTACGGCGACAAGGTGAAGATGGCGATGGCATTCGCCGGCCTGCTCAATCAGGAGGCACGCGCGTTGCAAGCCGACGGCGTCGACGTCATCCAGTTCGACGAGCCGGCGTTCAATGTGTTCATGGACGACGTCGGCGGCTGGGGCGTCGATGCAATGCACCGCGCCATCGACGGCCTCACCTGCACCACCGCCGTGCACATCTGCTACGGCTACGGCATCAAGGCCAATATCGACTGGAAGAACTCACTCGGCGAGGAATGGCGTCAATACGAGAAATTCTTTCCTGCGCTCGCCAAAAGCAAGATCGGCCAGGTATCGCTCGAGTGCATCCACTCGCACGTGCCGATGAAGCTGCTCTCATTGCTCGACGGCAAGGATGTGCTCATCGGCGTGATCGACGTCGCGACCGACAAGGTGGAGACGCCGGAGGAAGTCGCCGGCGTGATCGCCGAAGCGACAAAACACGTGCCGAAGGAACGCATAATTCCCTGCACCAATTGCGGCATGGCGCCGATGCGGGCCGACATCGCCACGGCCAAGCTCGTCGCGCTTGGAAAGGGAGCGGAATTGGCGCGAGAGAAATTCGCCTGACGGCTAGCGCGCCGCCCTTCCCATCACATCTATCAGCTCGGCGACCTTGCGGCGCTGGTCGGCCTTGTCGCCGCTGGAGATGGCATACTCGACGCAATGCGCGACATGATCGCGCAGGATTTCCTCTTCCGCGCGGCGTAGCGCGGCACGCACCGCCGCAATCTGCGTGACGATGTCGATGCAATAGCGATCTTCCTCGACCATGCGGGCAAGCCCGCGCACCTGGCCCTCGATACGGCCGAGCCGTTTCAGCGTCGCCGCCTTCGTCTTGCTGTTTGTGCGCATGCCCGCTATATACCCCCTAGGGGTATAGGATGCAAGCATGACCGCGACACACCAGCACCACCATCACGACACCCACTCGGCCGGAAGCGCCGTCGATCCGGTCTGCGGCATGAGCGTCGATCCGCACATGGCGAAGCACCGCGCCGAATATCGCGGTCATCCCTATTATTTCTGTTCCGCCGGCTGCCGGACGAAATTCGTCGCCGATCCGCAAAGATATCTGGGCAAGCGCGCGCCGGAGCCGGCCGCCGAAGGCGCCATCTATACCTGCCCGATGCATCCCGAAATCCGGCAGATCGGGCCGGGCTCCTGCCCGATCTGCGGCATGGCGCTCGAGCCGGAAATGCCGAGCGCGGAAACCGGCCCCAATCCCGAGCTTGCCGACATGACGCGCCGGTTCTGGATCGGGCTGGCGCTTGCAGTCCCGGTTACCGCGCTCGACATGAGCGCGCACTTCGGCGCGCACTGGCTTGAGCCCTATTTCTCGAACTGGATTCAATTCGCCTTCGCGACACCTGTCGTGTTGTGGGCGGGCTGGCCGTTCTTCGTGCGCGGCTGGCAATCGCTTCTCACGCGCAATCTCAACATGTTTACCCTGATCGCGATGGGCACCGGTGTCGCCTATGCTTACAGCGCCGTCGCCGTGCTCGCGCCGGGTATTTTTCCCGACGCCTTCCGCGGCCATGGCGGCGCGGTGCCCGTTTATTTCGAAGCCGCCAGCATGATCACCGTCCTGGTGCTGATCGGCCAGGTGCTGGAGTTGCGCGCACGCGAGGCAACGTCCGGCGCGATCCGCGCCCTGCTCGATCTTGCGCCCAAGACTGCGCACCGCGTGAAAGACGACGGCAACGACGAAGACGTTCCGCTCGATACGATCAATGCCGGCGACAGGCTGCGCGTGCGGCCCGGCGAGAAAGTGCCGGTCGATGGCGTCGTCCTCGAAGGCCGTTCCTCGCTCGATGAGTCGATGGTGACCGGCGAGTCGATGCCGGTTACCAAGACCGAAGGCGCGCGCGTCATCGGCGGCACGCTCAACAGCAGCGGCAGCTTCGTCATGCGAGCGGAAAAGGTCGGTCGCGAGACGCTGCTCGCGCAGATCGTGCAGATGGTCGCAGCCGCGCAGCGCAGCCGCGCACCGATCCAGCGCCTTGCCGATCAGGTCGCATCGTGGTTCGTGCCGACGGTCATTGCGGTCGCCGTCCTTGCTTTCGCGGCCTGGGCGACCTACGGGCCCGAGCCGCGTCTCACCTTCGGACTCGTCGCCGCCGTCAGCGTGCTGATCATCGCCTGCCCATGCGCGCTCGGCCTCGCAACACCGATGTCGATCATGGTCGGCGTCGGCCGCGGCGCGCAGGCCGGCGTGCTGATCAAGAACGCCGTCGCGCTCGAGCGCATGGAGAAAGTCGACACCATCGTCATCGACAAGACCGGCACGCTCACCGAAGGCAAACCGAAGGTGGTGGCGATTTCGCCCGCGCCCGGTTTCGATGAAGCGGAAGTGCTGCGCCTTGCCGCAAGCGTCGAGCGCAACAGCGAGCATCCGCTCGCCGCCGCTATCGTGAACGCCGCGAAGGAGAGAGACATCGCCCTCGCCTCCGTGCGCGGTTTCGACGCGCCCGCGGGCAAAGGCGTGATCGGCATGGTCGACAAGCGCCGCATCGTCATCGGCAACGACGACTTTCTCGCGGAGCTCGGCATCGGCACCGCGCCGCTCGGCGCGCCGGCCGAAAAATTCCGCCGCGACGGCGCGACCGTTATCTTCGTCACCGCCGACGGCAACCCCGCCGGCCTCGTCGCCATCGCCGACCCGATCAAGGAAACGACACCGCAGGCGTTGCGCGCCCTGGCACAAGCCGGCGTGCGGGTGACGATGCTCACCGGCGACAACAGGACGACGGCGCAGGCGGTCGCGGCAAAACTCGGCATCGAGGACGTGCAGGCCGAGGTTCTGCCCGACCAGAAAAGCGCGGTCGTTGAAAAGCTTCGCCGCGAAGGCCGCGTGGTCGCCATGGCCGGCGACGGCGTCAATGACGCGCCGGCACTTGCTGCCGCCGACGTCGGCATCGCCATGGGCACCGGCTCGGACATCGCCATGGAAAGCGCGGGCATTACGCTCCTCAAGGGTGACCTCAACGGGATTGCCAAAGCGCGCGCGCTGTCGGCGGCAACCATGCGCAATATTCGGCAAAATCTATTCTTTGCGTTCATCTACAATAGCGCCGGCGTGCCGATTGCGGCCGGTGTGCTCTATCCGGCGTTCGGTCTGTTGTTGTCGCCGGTTATCGCGGCGGCGGCGATGGCGCTTTCTTCCGTGAGCGTCGTCGGCAATGCGCTGCGCCTGCGCGCGGTCCGTATCGGAAATTAAGGCAAGGGAACCCGGCCCCAAATATCCGCGCCGGGCGAAATATCTACAGGCCGCGGTTGTTATAGCCTCAATGCGATTGATTTCGCATGCGTCAAGCCTAAGCTCGGCCGGCGTTGTCCTATCGTCAAACCACTTGGGGTGTGTGCGATGACAATTCAGAAAATGTGCATCAAATATTTCGCGGTTGCCTGTGCCGCCGTGATGACCCTTGCATTCAATCTCGCGCCTGCGCGCGCTTTCGATGAAGGCGCGGAGACGTTCGCCGTTCTGCCGAACGGCGCCACCGGACCGGAAGGCATCACGATCGGCCCGGACAACAATGTCTATGTCACGACGTTCGGCTTCAACGCCACCGGCGGCGTCGCCGGCCCGGGCAAGATTTACGTGTTCAATTCGAGCGGACACCTTTTGCGCACGCTCAGCATCGCCGGCAGCACCGCCAATCTGCTCGGCCTTGCCTTCCATCCGACGACACACGCATTGCTCGTGATCGATAACGGCGGCAGCAAGGTCTACAACGTCAATCCGACAACCGGCGCCGCGAGCGTGTTCATGACCGTCACGGGGGCCGCCGGCCTCAATGCGCTCACGTTTGATTCATCCGGCAACGTTTACGTCTCGGATTCCTTCCAGGGCATCATCTGGAAAACCGGCGCCGGCGGCGGTGCCGGCACAGCATGGGTCACCGATCCCCTCCTGGCGACGACCGGCGTGCCGCCGTTCGGTGCCAACGGCCTCGGCTTCAACGCGGCGCAGAATACGTTGTTTGTCGCCAACACCGGCAATGACACCATTGTGCAGATTCCCGTGACAGGCGGGACGCCGGGCGCGCCTTCCGTCTTCGTCAACAGCATCAACGGCGCCGATGGCCTGATCCTCGACGATCAGGACAACCTCTGGATCTGCGCCAACCAGAACGACCAGATCGTCGTCATCGACAAGACCGGCAAGCTGCTCGGCCGTATCGGCCGATTCGATGGTGTCGACCGCAACGGCGTACCGCAGGGCCTGTTGTTCCCGGCGAGCCTCGTCTTCGCCAACGACGGGCACGGCCACGGCCACCAGTCGTTGCTGGTGACCAATCTCGCGCTCGACATTCGCCTCTTCGGCCTCGCGCAAAGCCCGGATTCGCAATGGGCGGCGATGGTCAAGCGCTATACCGTCTCGCGGATCGAGCTGGGATTGCCCTCGCTCCACTTGCACCGTCACCACTAGCGACGGCGCCGGGCTCGCAGCGCGGGCCCGGCTTTTTCCTCAGCGTGTAGCGCGGCTGCGCGGCGGCGGAGCGGGCGGCGCGCTTGGCGCCGCGTCGGGGAGCGGCAACGAGGCTGCCGTCGGCAGCGGTGTCGTGCATTTCTTGTCGGCCGCGGTCTGCTGCAATTCGCGGTCCTCCCCTTCCAGCGTCGCG
Source organism: Pseudolabrys sp. (assembly GCA_035546875.1). Lineage (GTDB taxonomy): Bacteria > Pseudomonadota > Alphaproteobacteria > Rhizobiales > Xanthobacteraceae > Pseudolabrys. The sequence goes on along the minus strand of DASZVZ010000095.1, from coordinate 10,788 downwards.
AGCTCCGGCCGGTAAGCCACCGAATTGACGAGATCGCCGCCCGCGCCGGTTTGCGCCTTCGCCATCAACATGTGCAATTGCTGCTCGCGCTCGGCGTTGGTCCTTGCCCGCTGCAGGAGATCGTCGCAGGTGTAGAGAACGAATTTTCCTGGCGCGACCATCATTTTCGACAACGAATCTTCGGACGCCGCGCAGGCCGCGAGCGCGAGCGGAAGCGCGGCCGCGATCATTCGCACGACGCGCAGGATCGGTGTCGGCATCGCCATGATCAGCCTTGCATTGTGATTGGTGCGGACGGAGGGACTCGAACCCTCACGGGATTTCTCCCAAGGGATTTTAAGTCCCTTGCGTCTACCATTCCGCCACGTCCGCGCGGCAAAAGTTTGATCACCCGCCGTCGCGCGGCGGTAGGCCCACGCGGCGGCGTTCACGTTATTTCGGTAACAGCTGGCCCCAGGTCGCTTCCCAGTCCTTGCCGGTCGGATCGGTCACGCGGCCGTCCTTCTCGAAGAACTTGTTCGGGATCTGGAAGATGGCGATGAACGTGCCGCCGTTCGGGCTCCACGCGACATGCCGACTGCCGGCCGGCCGCCAGACGAATTCGCCCGGGCCCACCACGGTGCCGGCGTCGGGACCTTCCTTGTCGACCAGCGAGCCTTCGAGCACGTAAGTCTGCTCGATCAGCACGTGCTCATGGTCCGGCAGCACCGCGCCCGGCTCCATCCTGAACAGCAGTGTCGCAAGCCCGCTCCTCGGATCGAACAGCAGCGTCTTCGCCTCGCAGCCGGGAAAGCGCAGCTTCTGCCACGGCATGTCCTGCGGCCGCAGGTGATGCGAGCGCAATTCGTCGAGCGCCTTGGCATTCGCGGTATTCGGCTTGACGTTCATCGGCGTCCTCCCCGCGGGTTGCCCGATGCTACACCCAAACGCGGCCTATTGCTTCAAGGTGATGTGGGCTTCCTGCACGATCTTGCCGAATTTGGCCGTTTCCGAGGTGACAAAAGCCTTGTACTCGGCCGGCGACAGCGTCTTCGGCACGATCCCCTGCACCATCAGCTTGTCGGCGATCGCCTTGTCCTCGAGCGCGCCGTTCACGATGCCGTTTACCCGTGCGACGATCTCCGGCGGCGTGTTGGCGGGCGCGAACATGCCGAACCAGTTGAGCAATTCGTAGTCTTTCAATCCCGGCGCGCCCTCGCTCAGCGGCGGCACGTCCGGCAATTGCGGCATGCGCTCGCGCGACGTGACCGCGACCGCGCGCAGCTTGCCGGCCTGGATCAGCGGCAGCGCCGCGGCGAGCGAGGAGAAGCTCATGGTGACGACACCCGCCGCCACGTCGGTCACCGCCGGCGCCGAGCCACGATAAGGAACGTGCAGCACGTTGATGCCGGCCATGCTGTTCATCAGTTCGCCGGCGAGCTGCTGCGGATTGCCGACGCCGGATGATGAGAACGACAGCTTGCCCGGGTGCGCCTTGGCGTAGGCGATCAGCTCCTTCGGATTGTGCACCGGCGTCGATGCCGCGACGACGACAACGCAAGGAACGATGCCGATCAACGCGACGGGCGCTAGCTCCTTCGCGGGGTCATACGGCATCTTTTCCTTGAACAGGAAGTGATTGATCGCGACTTCGCCGGACGCGGCGGCGAGCAGCGTGTAGCCGTCGGGCGCGGCTTTTGCGACAGCGTTGGTCGCGATCATGGCGCTCGCGCCGGGACGGTTCTCGACGATGACATTCTGCTTGAGCGCGCTCTTCATCGGCTCGCTGACCAGGCGTGCGACGATGTCAACGCCGCCGCCCGCAGCATAGCCAACGAGAATGTGAATCGTCTGGCTCGCGTATTTGTCCGCCGCGCCGGCTGCACGCGTTGCGCCCGCAAGCAAAGCGCCTGCGGTTCCGGCCAACATGGTCCTGCGTGTAAGCATGCCTTCTCCCCACCTGTTTATTTTCGTTTTATGCAGACTAAGGCAACCTTTTAAGGCTGTCGCCGGTTTATTGCCCTGCTCCGTCGCCATCCTGTAGATTGTCGATGTTGGGGGGCCGGTTTGCAAAACGCCCGTCGCCACGCGATGGCTCTGGTGCTCGCATGCGCCGTATCTTCATCGGGCGCGATGCACGCGTTCGCCGCCAACATCATCGTTTCCAACACCAACGACGCAGTTAACGGCATAACCTCGAGCCCGCAGGCGCTCAAAGCGAATCCCGGGCCGGACGGCATTTCGCTGCGCGAAGCGCTTCTCGCCGCAAATAACGCAGTCGGACCCCACGTTATTACCTTCGCGCCTGCGCTTGTGGGCAAGACCATCACGCTGGGCGCGACGCTGCCGCCGATCACGCGCGATGGCATCACGATCACCGGCCGGCTCAAGAGCGCAAAACCGGCCATCATCATCAACGGCAAGGCTGCCACCACAGGGGCGACTTTGTTCATCGCCGCGTCGTCGTTCACGCTCAACAACATGAAATTTATCTTCTGCCCGCCGCAGTATTCGACGATTTCGATCGCTGGCGCGCAGCCTGGTTTCAACGGCGTCTTGACAAAGGTTCAGCACATTCGCATCAGCGGCAATGCATTCATCCATAGCGGCGGCCCATCCGACGGATTTGCCATCGGCAGTCCGGGCTTCCGTGACAATCTGACCATCAGCGACGTGGTGGTGGACAACAATTCGTTCGACGGCGTGTTCGAGGGCGTGAATATCGGCCCCGGCGGCAGCAATCATCTGCTGCAGGACATCGTCGTGTACCGCAACACGTTCAAAAACTCGACCGCCGCAGCAACCTCCGCGGTCGAGTTCGGCGTGCACGACGGAAAGAACAATCGCATCTTGCGCGCGCAGATTATGCGCAACGTCTTCGTCAACAACTTCATCGGCATTTCCCTCAACGTCAACCGTGACGCCGGTCCGTCCAGCGGACGAGACACCACGACGACCGGCAACGTCATCGACCGAACCGTAATCGAGGGCAACACCTTTATCGGCGATGGAAGTGTCAGCATCAGTTCGGGCGTCGGCGGCGGCGGCGGTTTCGTGCCTGTCGGCAACACGATTTCCAACACCACGATCTCCAACAACGTCTTCACCGGCGGCACAAGCAATGTCGCCGCGCACCTGATGGACAATCAGAACGGCGCGCACCGCAACAAGGTCACGGCCGTTTCGTTCTTCAACAACACCGTCAACAACACGAATTCGGGCCCTACGCCTCCGGCTGTCCTGATCGATACGATAGGCGGCGTGACCGGCGTAAAGGTGCGCAACACGATCTTCTGGAAGGCGAGCGCCGGCGGCGAAAACAATGCGGTGTCGACCGTCTCTCCGCCGGTTACCGTTGATCACTCGATCGTCAACCAGGCGCCGTATGTCGGCGGCACGAATTTCAATGCCAACCCACTATTTGCAAATGCGGCCAGGAGCAATTTCCATCTGCAAAGTTCATCGCCCGCAAGAGGCGCCGGGACGGCGAACCTCGCGCCACGCGAAGACCTGGATTGCCAGCCACGCGCAACGCCGCCGTCGGTCGGCGCCTACGAGTTCAACGGCCCGAATATCTGTCCGGCGCAGCCGTGAAAATCAGTCGCCGCCCTCGCGGATAGGCGGCTGGAAGGCGAGACCCGTGTCCCATGGGAAATAGATCCAGGTATCCTGCGACACCTCGGTGACGAACGTATCGACCAGCGGCCGGCCCATGGGCTTGGCATAGACGGTCGCAAAATGCGCCTCGGGAATGAGCTCGCGCACCACCCGCGCGGTCTTGCCGGTATCGACTAGGTCGTCGACGATGAGCACGCCCTTGCCCTTGCCGCCTTCGATCTTGACGATCGAATCCGCGACGCCTTTGAGGACTTTGACCGCGCCCTCGTTGTTGTAATTCTGGTAACTCGACACGCAGACGGTCTCGATCAGGCGCACGTTGAGCTCACGCGCAACGATCGCGGCCGGCACCAGGCCGCCACGGGTGATGCAGACGATCGCATCGAACGGCCCCGCTTCGTGCAACCGCCAGGCCAGTGCGCGGGAGTCGCGGTGAAACTGGTCCCAGGACACCGGGAAAATCTTGTCCGGCCGCGGCTGCGGCTTTGTGTCGGGCTTGGCTTGTGGCTGCTGCACTGCGTCACGCTCCTCGAACGTGACGCCTTCTAGCGCAAAATCGGCCGTGGCGCGACCCGCCTCGCGGCAAGTCACTACTTGACGACGATCGCCGCGTGCAGGCCGCGCGTCGCGCTCATCTTTCCGACGAGGACGAAGTTGTTGGTCGCCGGATTGTACAGCTCGCCGTTCGTCGCCGGATAGCTTCCACCGGCAAGCAGCACCTGGCCCGCAAGCGGACCGGATGGGATCTTGGTGGCGGTGTGGACGAAGCGCGTCAGCTTCATGCTGGCCTTGCAGGCCGCCCCGCTCGAGCCGCCGACGCAAGCCATCGTGTTGGTGCCCGGCGAGTAGATTTCCGCCGTGCGCCGCGCGATGGCGCCGGCAAACGCCGTTATGTTGTTGTTGCCGAATTGAATGGTGCCGAATGCGCCGCCGGTGAAAAGGACCTTGCCGCCGGGCAGCAGCGTCGCGGTGTGCATGGTCCGCGCCTCTTTCAGCGAGGCCTTGAGCGCGAACGTCTGGCTCGCCGGATTGTAAAGCTGCGTGACGCTGAGCGGATTTTCCGAAGCCGGGAACGTGCTCGTCCCACTTCCGGAGAAACCGCCCGCGAGCAGCACCTGGCCGTCCGCCGCGCAGCCGCAGCCGGAAATCAGCGTCGCGGTGTGCGCCGCCATCGGGCTCGGCATGACCGCGGCGAGCTTGGTGAACTTGCCGGTCGCCGGATTGTAGAGCTCGGCCGACGCGCCCACCGTGCCGTGCGCGTCGACGATGCCGCCGGCGATCAGCACCTGCCCGTTCGGCAGCAGCGTCGCGGTATGCATCGCGCGCGCGACCTTCATCGGCCCGACCGCGGCGAACTTGCCGGTCGCCGGGTTATAGAGCTCGGCCGTCGCGAGCGGCGTTTCCTTGTTGAAGCCGCCGGCGACTAGGATCGTTCCGTTGCTGAGCAGAGTCGCGGAATAGAAATGGCGCGCGCCGTGCATCGAGCCGCCATTGACGAACGTGCTTGTGGCCCGTTTGTAGATCTCCGAAGTGGCCTTGCTGGTTGCCGTCAGCGTGCCCACGCCGTTCGTGTGGTTGAGGTTGCCGCCACCGTTGAGCCCGCCCGGAATGATTGCTGCGTGCGCGAGCGCGCCGTTGCCGGCGAAGCCGACTGCCTGAATACCGCCGCGCGAGGTCGTCATCGCATCGGTCGCGACGAATGTCTTCGTCGCCTGCTTGAATAACTCCGCGCTCGCTGCCGAACTGTATTTCGTCGTCATGCTGTTATTGCTGAGAATAGTTACGCCTCCGGTCAGCAGGACGTCGCCCGCGACCGCTGCGGCTGGCGTTGCATTGAAGTCGGCCGTCGGCTCTCCCGAAAAACCATCCGTCAGGCTTGCTGAAACGCAGCCGCGCACGATGAATGCGACGACGCACAGAACGAATGCGCTCGTCAACGCCTGCACATAATTGCGTGTGAAATTCCGCTGCATGTCCGCCCCCGTTGAAAGCCGCAGCCAACTTCCAGGGCAGAGTCTCCCTTGCCGCCACAGGGCGGTCAATCGCTCTCACGCGAATTTGTGCGGAATTTACGAGCGGCCCGCCCGCCTTCAGGCGGACTTTTGCAGCGCCGCCTTCACCTGCACCAGCATGCCCTCAACCGCGGCCTTGGCCGCGCCGAGCTTCTGCGGATCGCGCGAGCGCACGACAATGTTGGTGTTGGGTCCGAGTTTCTCATCAAAAAAGGGATAGCTGCCTATAATGACGTCCGGATTGGCCTTGGCGATCTGGCCCAGTTCGGTCCCGACATCGCCTTCTTTCGCGTCGGCGCGGATCGTTTCCGACAGCATCTTGGCGCCGGTCTTCAGCTTCGGCGCCACCTCGTCCAGCATCGCCTGCATGATCGCGGGCACGCCGGCCATGGTGATGACGTTGCCGATCCAGAAGCCCGGCGCGCCCGACACCTTGTTGTAGACAAGCTTCGCGCCTTCCGGGATGCGGGCCATGCGCAGGCGCGCTTCGTTGAGCTCGCCGCCGATCTTGGCCATGCGTTCCCGCAATATCTCCACCGCTTCCGGATGGTGACCGATAGAGACGCCGAATGCCTTGGCGACGCAGTCGGCGGTGATGTCGTCGTGTGTCGGCCCGATGCCGCCGGTGGTGAACACATAGGTAAATTTTTTGCGCAGGGCGTTGAGCGCTCCGACGATCTCCTCCTCCACGTCCGGCACGACGCGCACCTCGCGTAGGTCGATGCCGAGGGCAGTCAGGTAATCGGCGATGTAGCCGATGTTCTTGTCCTTGGTCCGTCCCGACAGGATCTCGTCGCCGATCACCAGGACAGCGGCGGTCACGATTTCAGGGGTAATGGTGCTTGGGACGTTCATGCTGCCTGTCCAATTTCCCGCTATTCCTGCCCACAGACGGCTGACACTTAAGCCGGCCGTGCCGCCCCCCTCGCGGGCGAGGCGCCGGGGGCAAAATAGAGCCCCCACTCGACGCGTGGAAGGCGGGCCACGCCCTGTCCCCAGCCGGTTACCGGCGCCTGCGGCCGCCCGCGACATTTACCAATCGTTAACGGCATCGACGGAATTGCGGCCGGGTTTCCGGGCGAATAGCCCAAATCCCTGTCAGGAAAGCGATTTGCAAGCTTTCTGCCCTAGGTTGCGCGGCAATCGTGAGGGACAGAAGCCTGGGAGGGGTCGGAGGGTGCCGGCAAAAGTTCGCCCGCGTTCCACCGAAGAACGGCAGTACACGAGTTGGGACCGCGCTCGGTTGAGCATCGTGGTCCCGATCGGCGTTATCGTTGCCGTCGCCATCGTCTGCATCGTCGTCACCGTGTTGTCCTCGGCCGAACGCGCCGACGAATTCTCGGTCGATCACGAGCGGCAGTTGCTGTCGCGCGCGATCACCAGCTACGGCGAGCGAATCCTGCGAGAAGTCGACAGCGCGACGTCGACCGATGTCGCGGTGCGCAACATCCGTGACAACTTCAACGGCAGGTGGGTGCACCGCAACGTCGCCGAATGGCTTGAATCCTTCTTCGACCAGGACCTCGTTTTCGCCCTCGACGACAAGGATCAGGTTATTTATTCGCTGGCTCACCGGACCAGCACAGACACCGGCTGGTTTACCGCGGCAAGACCCGACCTCGCCCCGTTGATCGACTATCTGCGCGGCCGCACGACCGACACGCAGTCACTGGAAAAAGCGGCGGCACCGGATGACTCGCCGAACCGTCAGGCGGTGTTGATCGACAAGTTCGGGGGACAGCCCGCGATCATCACCGCCGTTGCGGTCGGTGCAAAGGTCGCTGCACCGGACGTTCGCGTGCCCATCGTCGCGTCGGTGAGATACATCGACCGCGCCATGCTCTCCGACATCTCCGCCCGCTTGCGGCTCGAGCACCTACACGTCGCGGCGGACGGCCCTGTGGCGGCCGGCGACTACGTTTACGACCTCCCGAGCTCGACCGGACATACCATCGCGCGGCTTGCTTGGACGCCGCGCCGGCCGGGCGCGGAAATCGTCAACAGCGTCGTTCCGTTCATCGCTGTCGCACTCGCGGGCTTTGCGGTGCTGGCCGCCTTCGTGCTGCGCTACATGCGCCGCACGGCGGCGGCGATCTCGGCGGGCGAATCCCGCCTGCGGCACCTCGCGATGCACGATCCGCTCTGCGGTTTGCCGAACCGCATCTTCTTCAGCGAACGGCTCGAGCATGTGATCGAGGAAGTACGCGAGGGGCGCCCGCCCGCCGCCGTGTTCTACGTCGACCTCGACCACTTCAAGGACGTCAACGACACGCTTGGCCACCACGTCGGCGACGAATTGATCCGCAACGTGACGCTGCGCCTGTCGCATACGCTGCGTGGCGACGACCTGGTCGCCCGGCTCGGTGGCGACGAATTCGCGGTGATTTCCTCGATCGGCGACGATCAGGAAAAGATGATGGCGATGGCGCAGCGGATCATCTCCGCGATTTGCGCGCCCTACGCGATCAACAAACAGAGCATCGTCATTGGCGCCTCGGTCGGCATCGCGGTGATCGAGAAGAAATCGGGCGGCGCCGCCGACATCATGCGCTACGCCGACATCGCGCTTTATCGCGCCAAGAATGAAGGCCGCAACCGCGCCTGCATCTACGACGCGGCGATGGACGCCGATCTTTCCAACCGCAAGCTTCTCGAAACCGATCTGCGCTACGCGCTCGAGAACAGCGCGTTGCAACTGCTCTACCAGCCGCTGGTCAATAACAGCGGCGCGACCGTGGTCGGCGTGGAGGCCCTCTGCCGCTGGCGTCATCCCGAGCGCGGCGACATTTCGCCGACCGAATTCATCGCGGTCGCCGAGCACAGCGGCCTCATCAACGACCTTGGCCAGTGGGTGCTGCGCCGCGCCTGCATCGACGGCAAGGCCTGGCCCGGCATCACGGTCGCCGTCAACGTGTCGCCGCTGCAATTCCGCCGCACCGATTTCTACGACATGGTCATCCGCACGCTCAACGAAACCGGCTTCGACCCGGCGCGGCTCGAGCTCGAATTGACCGAGAGCACCTTCATCGGCAACGCCGAGAACGCCGAAGCCGCCATGATCCGCCTCAAGGCGATGGGCATCCGGCTCGCGCTCGATGACTTCGGCACCGGCTATTCGAGTTTGCAGTATTTGCGGCGCTTCCCGTTCGACAAGCTCAAGATCGACCAAAGTTTCGTGCGTTCGATCGAGAAGGCCGCCGACGCCGCCGCAATCGTACACGCGGTGGTCAGCCTCGGCCGTGGTCTCGGCATGAAGGTCACCGCGGAAGGCGTCGAGACCGCCGACCAACACCTGTTCTTGCGCGCCGCGGGCGTGCATTCGATGCAGGGTTTCCGTTTCGGCAAGGCGGTCTCCGCCGCCGAGATCTCGACCCGCCTGCAAACGCCGGCTTCCGCGCGTCCCACCGACGAAATCGCCGCCTTCGCAGGCTGACTTAGACCGACATCAAAGGCGCCCGCCGCGTGAGCCGGATGGCTCGCCCGTGCTTTTGTGATATGGCTTTCCCGAAATTAAAACGGGAAGGAACGCCGATGAGTGCTTCGGGAAAAATCGCAATCGTCACGGGCGCCGGAACAGGCGTCGGCCGTGCTGCGGCGCTGGCGCTGATGGCCGCCGGCTATACCGTGGCGTTGGCGGGCCGCCGCAAGGAGAAGCTCGATGAGGTCGCCAAGGAAGGCGGCGCGGGCAAGAGCCTCGTGGTGCCGACCGACGTTGCCGATCCGGCCTCGATCAAGGCGCTGTTCGCCAAGGTCAAGGACACCTACGGCCGGCTCGATGTGCTGTTCAACAATGCCGGCATCGGTGCGCCGGCGATGCCGCTCGAGGACCTGCCGATCGATAAATGGAAATCGGTGGTCGACACGAACCTGACCGGCCCGTTCGTCTGCACCCAGGAAGCCTTCCGGATCATGAAAAATCAGAAGCCGCGTGGCGGGCGTATTATCAACAACGGCTCTATCTCCGCGCACACGCCGCGCCCGATGTCGGTCGCCTATACCTCGACCAAGCACGCGATCAGCGGGCTGACCAAGCAGACCGCGCTCGACGGACGGCCGTTCGATATTTGTTGCGGCCAGATCGACATCGGCAATGCCGCAACACCGATGACCGAGCGCATGGCGCAGGGCGAAGGCGTCTTGCAACCCGACGGCAGCAAGAAAACCGAGGCGCGCATGGACGCAAAACATGTCGGCGATGCCGTCGTCTACATGGCGGGCCTGCCGCTCGATACCAACGTGCTGTTCATGACCGTCATGGCCAACCAGATGCCGTTCGTCGGCCGCGGCTAGCCGCCAAGCGCGCCACCAGACCGCACGCTGCTACGGTCTGCACTGCAATGTCCCGGCAAGCGACATCGCGCCGTCCCTGTAGTACGCTCCGATTCCGCTGGAATCGCGATGGAGACCAGGCATGGCGAAGGCTCGCCGCAAGCAATCCGCAACATCCAACGGCAAGAAGGGCGCAAAGTCCGTCCCGGTACGCTTTCCAAACGAACGCGGCGATTATCGCAGGAAGCGCAACGCGCTGCTGAAGGCGGAGATGGCCCTGCGCCGGCAGGTTGAAAAAGTTGCGGCGCTGCGTCGCAACCTGCCGGCTGGCGGCGTCGTGCCGGAAGATTACCTGTTCGAGGAAAACGCGGCGGGACTTTTCGATTCCGCGAAAAAGACGAGGCTGTCCGAGTTGTTCGGCGACAAGGATACCCTCGTGATCTACAGCTACATGTACGGGCCGGCGATGGAGAAACCTTGCCCGAGCTGCACGTCGATTCTCGACGCACTCGACGCAAGCGCCGGCCACATCACGCAGCGCGTGAGCCTGGCGGTGGTCGCGAAATCCCCGATTGCGCGCATCCGCGACTTTGCGCGTAGCCGCGGATGGTCACGCCTGCGCTTCCTGTCTTCGGCCGGCAACACCTACAACCGCGACTACCGCGGTGAGACCGAAGACGGCAAGCAGTTGCCCGCACTCAATGTGTTCGTACGGCGCGGCCGCAAGATCCATCATTACTATTGCACCGAACTGCTGTTTGCTCCGACCGAGAAGGGCCAAGGGCCTCGCCACGTTGATATGATCTGGCCGATCTGGAATATGTTCGACTACACGCCGGACGGGCGTGGCGGTACGTGGCAGCCGAAGCTGAGCTACGCCGGTTGATGCGACGCTAGTTCACCGTCACCG
>DASZVZ010000094.1:0-28520 GCA_035546875.1 Pseudolabrys sp. | reverse complement strand
GAATGCCCTCGGCAGCGTGCATGCCGTGAATGTCTTCCGGCGAGGTCTCGATGCGGACCAGAATGACCTTGCGTCCGTCGGCCTGAAGCTTGGCCGCCTCATCGGACGAGAACACGATCTCGCCGGCAGCCGCACCCGGCGAGGCCGGCAGGCCGGTGGCGATGATATCGCGCTTGGCGCTGGGATCGATGGTCGGATGCAGCAGCTGATCGAGCGAGGCCGGTTCGATCCGCGCCACCGCATCCTTCTTCGAGATCAGGCCTTCGTTGGCGAGTTCGACCGCGATGCGCAGCGCCGCCTTGGTGGTGCGCTTGCCGTTACGGGTCTGCAGCATCCACAGCTTGCCCTGCTCGACCGTGAATTCCATGTCCTGCATGTCGCGGTAATGCTTCTCGAGCATCGTATAGATCCGCGTCAGCTCCTTGAACGCGTCGGGCATCGCGGTTTCCATCGACGGCTTGTCGGAGCCGGCTTCCTGACGGGCGGATTCGGAAATCTCCTGCGGCGTGCGGATGCCGGCGACGACGTCCTCGCCCTGCGCGTTGATGAGGAATTCGCCGTAGAGCTTCTTCTCGCCGGTCGACGGATTGCGCGTGAAGGCGACGCCGGTCGCGGACGTGTCGCCCATGTTGCCGAATACCATCGCCTGCACGTTGACCGCGGTGCCCCAGCTTTCCGGAATGTTGTGCAGGCGCCGATAGGTGATGGCGCGCTGGTTCATCCACGAACCGAACACGGCGCCGATCGCGCCCCAAAGCTGCTTGTGCGGGTCCTGCGGGAACGGCTCGCCGCGCTCTTCCTCGACGCGCTTCTTGTACTGCTTGACGAGCTCGGCCCAGTCTTCCGCCTTCAGATCAGTGTCGAGCGTGTAGCCTTCGTTTTCCTTGTGGCGGTCGAGCAATTCCTCGAAATGATGATGCTCGATGCCGAGCACCACGTCGGAATACATGGTGATGAAGCGGCGGTAGCTGTCATAGGCGAAGCGCTTGTCCCCGGATTTCTTCGCCAGCGCTTCCACGGTATCGTCGTTGAGGCCGAGGTTGAGCACCGTGTCCATCATGCCCGGCATGGAAGCACGCGCGCCGGAGCGCACCGAGACCAGCAGCGGATTGCTTTTGTCGCCGAACGTCTTGCCGGTTATGCGGCCGACATTGGCGAGCGCCTTCTCGACCTGCGCGCGCAGATCTTTCGGATAGGTCTCGCCGTGCTCGTAATAGTACGTGCAGACTTCGGTGGTGATGGTGAAGCCGGGCGGCACCGGCAAACCGAGGCTCGCCATTTCCGCCAGCCCCGCGCCCTTGCCGCCAAGCAGGTTGCGCATCGAGGCCTTGCCCTCGGATTTGCCGCCGCCGAAGGCATAGACCCACTTGCCGCGCGCCGCAGGTTTAGCGGCGCTCTTTGCGGAGCGCTTGACCGCCGCCCTGCTGTTCTTCGCGCTGATGCGAGGTTTTTTTTGCTTTGCCATGATCAGAAAACGGGTTGGACCGGCGGCTCTTAAAAGCACCGCCGGGGTTGACGGCGCAAGTCCGCCTTTTCGGTTAGCGGATGAATCCGAGGCCGACGATGCCGATGAAGATCAGATAGATCGCGACGATGTAGTTGAGCAGCCGCGGCATGATGAGAATGAGAATGCCGGCGACGAGCGCGACAATAGGCTGAAGATGGGCGACTCCGACGACCATGGTGGGAACCCTTTTGCGGATGATGGATGTGAAACGGCTAAATGGCGCTGAGAGTTCCGCATCATACGCCGCCATCGCGGGTCAGGGCTGACGCCCGCAAAGCGGAATCCGCAGCCATCCACAGGGATTATGGCGCCCTAGCCCTCGATGCGCGAGAAATCCGCCACCGCGCGGGTCGCCTCGCGGATTTCGTTGAGCAGCTTCAGGCGGTTTTCCCGCAGTTTCGCGTCGTCGACGTTGACCGTGACCTTGTCAAAGAAGGCGTCCACCCTGGGCCGCAGCTTCGCCATCGCGCTCATGGCGGCCGCGAAATCTTCCTTGGCGACGGCGGCGGAGGCATCCTTCTTGGCCGCCGCAATCGCCTCAGCCAGCGCCTTTTCCTGTGGCAGTTGATAGAGCTCGGCGTCGGGCGCGCCGGTGTAGTCCCGCTTGTCCTTCTTTTCTTCGATGCGGATGATGTTCACCGCCCGCTTGTAGCCGGCGAGCAGGTTCTTGCCGTCGTCCGAGTCGAGGAATTTGCCCAGCGCCTCGACTCGCCGGACGATCAGCAGCAGATCGTCCTGGCCTTCGAGCGCGAAAACGGCATCGACGAGATCGTGCCGAGCGCCCTGATCGCGCAGTTGCACCTTGAGGCGGTCGGCAAAGAAGGCGAGCAGATCATTGCTTTGATGCAGGTACGAATGAGCCTGAACCAGGGTCGGGCCGGCAACGCGCTTGCTTTTCTCGTCCACCAGCACTTCGAGGCGCATCGCGAGATCGATGTCGTTGGCGCTCAGCTTGACGATGTCCTGCTGGAGCGGATGCAGCAGGGCGATCGCTTCGGCCAGCGCCTCGTCGCGGGCGACCACGCCGAAATGGCGCCAGAACGGCGCGCGCAATGGCAACCGCAACTCGTTATCGAGCACGATGCGGATGACCCCGAGCGCGGCGCGGCGCAGCGCGTAAGGGTCCTTCGAGCCGGTCGGTTTCTCATCGATCAGCCAGAAGCCGACCAGCGTGTCGATCTTGTCGCCAAGCGCGACGGCAATTGAAACGGGATCGGAAGGGACGAGATCGTCCGGACCCTTCGGCTTGTAGTGATCCTCACAGGCGTGCGCGACGGCCTCGTCCTCGTTCTGCGCCTCGGCGTAATAGCGGCCCATCAGGCCTTGCAGTTCCGGAAACTCGCCGACGACCTCGGTGAGCAGATCCGCCTTGCAGAGTTGCGCTGCGCGCTCGGCTTTCGCGCCATCGGCGCCGACAACCGGCGCAAGCTGGCCGGCGAGCGCGACGATGCGCGCAATGCGCTCGGCCTGCGTGCCGAGCTTCTCATGGAAGACGATATGCTCGAACTTCGGCAGCCGGTCTTCGAGCCTGATCTTGAGGTCCGTCTCGTAGAAGAACTTCGCATCGCTCAGGCGAGCGCGGATGACGCGCTCGTTGCCGGCGACGATCGCCTTGCCGCCGTCGCTCGCTTCTTCATTCGCCACCAGAATGAACTTGTTGGTGAGCTTCGCCGTCTGCGTGTCGCGCAGCACGAAGCATTTCTGATTGTTGCGGATGGTGGCGCGGATCACTTCTTCCGGAATCGACAAAAACGCCTTGTCGAACGAGCCCATCAGCACTACCGGCCATTCGACCAGGCCGGCAACCTCCGCCAAAAGCCCGTCGTCCTCGACCAGCTCCAGGCCTTGCGCGAACGCGAGGTTCTTGGCGTCGGCCAGGATCATGTCGCGCCGCCGCGCGGGATCGAGCACGACCTTGGCGGCTTCGAGCTTGGCGACGTAATCGTCGAAGCGCTTCACCTTGATCGGCCCGGGCGCCATGAACCGATGGCCGCACGTCTCGTCACCACCTTTCATGCCGTCGACGGCAAAAGGAACGATGTCCGGCTCTTCGGTTTCCGGCCCGAAAGTCGCGATGATGGAATGCAGCGGCCGAACCCAGTTGAGCCGTCCCGAGCCCCAGCGCATCGACTTCGGCCACGGGAAGCCGCGCACGACCTCCGGCACGATTTCCGCGATGACTTCGATCGCCGCCCTGCCCGGCTTGTCGATCACCGCAACGTAGAAGTCGCCCTTCTTGTCGGCCTGCACCTTGGCGTCCTTGATCGAGGCAAGCCCGGCCGCGCGCAGAAACCCGGCAATCGCCTGTTCGGGCGCGCCTACTTTTGGTCCTTTGCGCTCATCCTTGATGTCGGGCTGCTTCGCCGGAATACCGTGCACCGACAGCGCAAGCCGCCGCGGCGTCACGAAGGCTTTCGTGCCTTCATAGACGAGGCCGGCCGCGACCAACCGGTCGGTGACCATCTTGCGCAGGTCATCGGCCGCCTTCGCCTGCATGCGCGCGGGGATTTCTTCGGAGAAAAATTCGAGCAGAAGGTCGGGCATGGAAGTCTCGTAAGCGGCGACCTAGCAGGCGGCGGCAGGCTTGTCACGGTGCGGCCTTCAGTGGGCGAGCTGCGCGCTACCACCCACCGCCACCGCCGCCGCCTCCTCCGCCGCCCGACCCGCCCCCGCCTCCTCCGCCCGAGCCGGACGAAACCGGCTCCGCACTGGCGAAGGCGCTGCTCACGCTGACGACCGAGGCCGACACAGCGCTGGCGAAATCGCCGCCCGAGGACCAGCCCCCGCCGCTGCTCCAGCTCGGCTGATAGCTTCGCACCGGATCGGCATCGGTCGGATTTGCCCGCCGCAAGGCCGCATCGAACGCCTTCGCCCAGGGCTTCTCCACATCGAGCGCAACGGCATATGGCAACAGCGCCTCGAAGCGCTCGGCGGTCAGCTCCGGCGCCTGCATGTTGAGGCGATCCTTCTCGGCGGTCTCGAGATAGAGCTTGAAGCCGTTGAGCTGGTCCATGACCGGGCGGCCGAGCGCGGTCGGGGCACGCATCAGGTAGGAGAACAGGCCGTTGAGCGCGGCGAACGAGGTCAACAGCGCAATCGGAAACGGATAAGTTGCGAGAAAGGACCGCACCTGCGGCAGCATTGCGCCGAGCCCGTCGGGGAAAAGACTGTAAATCATCGGCAACGCGATCGAGACGAAGATCGCCAGAACCACCAGCGACATGACTCCACGAACAACGGCCGCAAACTGATTGCCGCCGCGAAATATCGACAGCAGCAGCGGCAAGATAAACATCCCCACGAAGAACGCCGCAAAGAAGAACCCGAACAGAACCGCGATATCGTCTTCCTGCAGCCCGCCGAACAGGATTTCGCCGACCACCACGGCCGCGGTCATCGCAAAGCCGGCGATGACGTAGCCAAGATTGCGCCGGAAGAACTTGTTGCGGTTTTCAGCTTCGATGCCCGTGGTGAACTTCGCGCCGAGCTCCGCGACCTTAGTGCCGTAGGCTCGATCGATGACAACATTGCCGCCGTGCCCGTCGAGCCAGGTAAGGATCGCGCGCTCGCCTGCCGGCAACGGATCGCCACCGCCGGGCTTCTTCCCCGTCTCCCTCAGCGTAAGCCCGCCACCGCTGCGATCGAACGTGAGCAGACCGCGCACCGCCATCGACAAGGCCGCGGCGGTGAAGGCACGCCATTTCTCGCGTCCGAAGCCCCAATTGTGGATGTAGTTGGCAAGTCCCGGTGAAATGCCGGGCGGCGGATGAAACAAGGGAATGATGACGCCGCCCCTGGGATCGCGGCCGACGGCCCTCCAGGCGGCAAAGTAATAGGCGAGCACCAGTACAAATCCGACGCCGCCGAATATCCAGGCGCGGTTGTCGAGGAATTCATACCAAAGCTCGGTCGTGCGGCCGGGCGGCTCGACCGCGCCGGCGGGGATTTCGGCGGCGACGGTCAGGCCCTCGCCCGCTGCAAGCGGCCGGGTGATCGCAACCGTCAGCGCGCCGAGAACGCTGAGGTCGCCTCGCCAGTTGGTGCCGCGCGCCCCGAGCCGCCCCGTAAACGCGATCCAGCGCACCGGCCGCGCGCCGCCAGGCAATTCCAGGCGATAATCGGCCGCCAGGATCGGGAAGTGCCAGAAGTTGCCGGTGACATTCCAGTTCAGCTCCGGCTTGCCGTCGAACCAGCGCACCTGACGTCCGGTCCGGTAGCGGAAAACGTAGACGTGCTGGCCGCGCGGAACGATCGTGTTCTTGTCGCCGGCATAGATGCGCAGGACACCGCGCTGGTGCTCGGTATGATGCGGCTCGTTGCGGCCGTCGCGCGTAACGCCCGTCAAACTGAATGTCACCTCGCGCAGCCGCCCGCTCGCATCCTTGAACGTGAGCGGAAAGTCGCGATAGATGCCGTGCCTGATCTCGCGGCCTTCCGCATTCACCCGAATGGTTTCGGTGACCGTCAGCTCGCCGTCCTTGGCGAGTTGCACGACCGAATTGAAATGCTCGATGACTTCGGCGGCCCGCGCACTTGCGCACCATCCGCAGACGAAAGTCAGAAAAGCGAAAGCGGCGCGGGCGGAAAACGCGACGATGGGCGGCCACCCCCTCATCGAGGTGTCTGCCCTTGCGTGAGCGCGACCTGCGGCACGACGCGGTCGGCGGCACCGGAAACTTCGAAATATTCGCGCTGCCCGAACCCGAAAAGACCGGCGATCAGATTGCTCGGAAAGGATTGCACGAGCACATTCTGATTGCGAACCGCGCCGTTGTAATACCGGCGGGCCATCTCGATGTCGCTTTCAAGCCGCGCCAGCTCCTGCTGGAGTTCGAGAAAATTGGCGCTCGCTTTCAGGTCGGGGTATTTTTCGGCGACCGCGATGAGCTTGCCGAGCGCGAGCGACAGGGCGCCTTCGGTTTCGGCGCGGCGTCCGACGTCGCCCGTCGGCAGCGCGCGCGCCTGCCCGCGCAACTGTGTCACCTCTTCCAGCACGCCGCGTTCGTGCGCCACATAGCCTTTGACCACATCGACAAGATTGGGAACGAGATCGGAGCGGCGCTTGAGTTGCACATCGATCCCGCTCCACGCCTCATTGGCCATCTGGCGCGTGCGCACCAGCCGGTTGAAGACGACGGCCACGTACACGAGAGCCGCCGCCACGACGAATACGAGGATCCAAGTCAGCATGATGGTTTGTCGCCCGGCGCCGAATTGGCCAACGGTAGCGCGCGCGGCCACCGTTAGGAAATCAATTGTAGGGATATAAATTCAGGCCTTGATATCGGCGACGCGCGCGATGGCGGCAAAACGGTCAGCCAATTCGGCCAGTGCCGTGCGGTGGATGTGCTCGGCCTTGAGGTCGGGCCCGCCGAGCGGATCCGGCAGATCGCGCGTCGCCACCGCGTCGGAAGCGACCGTCACCGCGTAGCCGTGGTCGACCGCCGAGCGCGCCGTCGCGCTCACGCACATATGCGTCATGAAGCCGGCGATGACGAGCGACTTCTTGCCGGTCGCCTGGAGCTTTTCGTGCAGATCGGTTTTGGCGAATGCATTCGGCAGCGGCTTTTCGACGATCGTCTCCCCCTCGCGCGGCGAGGCCTGCGGCACGATCTTGAACATCGGGCTTTCCGGATCGAACAGGCCGCCCGGTCTTCCGCGCTGCTGGACATGGATCACCGGCGCTCCGGCATCGCGCGCGGCTGCCAGCAACTTCGAAACTTGCGCGAGCGCGTCGCTCACACCGGTCAACGGCAGCTTGCCGGAGACGTATTCATTCTGCGCGTCGATGATGATCACCGCCGCATCGGCAAGCTTTGCCGGCGCCGGATTGAAGCCGGCCATCTGCAACAGCGTCTTCGCTCCGCTCATTTGCCGCCACCTTCCGTCGCAAGCCACGCTTCGCCACAGGCCTTGGCGAGTTCGCGCACGCGCAGGATATAACTCTGCCGCTCGGTCACGGAAATCACGCCGCGAGCATCGAGCAGGTTGAAAACGTGTGACGCCTTGATGCACTGGTCGTAGGCCGGCAGCGCCATCAGATGGCGCTCCTTCTTGCCGTCGGCCCAGCCGGCTTCGAGATATTTCTTGCACGCCGCTTCCGCCATCTTGAACTGCTCGAACAGCATCGCGGTGTCGGCGAATTCGAAATTGTGCCGCGAATATTCCTGTTCCGCTTGCAGGAACACGTCGCCGTAGGTGACTTTCTTCGCGTCGGTGCGGCCGTTGAAGTTCAGGTTGTAGACGTTGTCGACGCCCTGCACGTACATCGCGAGCCGCTCGAGCCCGTACGTGAGCTCGCCCGCGACCGGATTGCACTCGAAGCCGGCGACCTGCTGGAAGTACGTGAACTGCGATACTTCCATGCCGTCGCACCAGCATTCCCAGCCGAGCCCCCAGGCGCCGAGCGTCGGGCTTTCCCAGTCGTCTTCGACGAAACGGATATCGTGCACCCTGGAATCGATGCCGATTGCCGCGAGCGATTTCAGATACAGATCCTGAATATCCGGCGGCGACGGCTTCAGGATCACCTGGAATTGGTAGTAGTGCTGCAGGCGGTTCGGGTTCTCGCCGTAGCGGCCGTCCTTCGGACGCCGGGAAGGCTGCACGTAGGCGGCGTTCCACGGCTTCGGCCCGAGCGCGCGCAACGTGGTCGCCGGATGGAAGGTCCCCGCGCCCACTTCCATGTCGTAGGGCTGCAGGATCACACAGCCCCACGCCGCCCAATATTGCTGCAGCGCGAGGATCAGGCCCTGGAAGGAATTGGCCGGGTCCAAACTGCCTCGATTCGTTCGCTCTGCGGCTCGAAGATCGACCTCAGCCATCGTTTCGATACTGATTGTTAAGCACGGAGATGGCCGGGACCGTATCGGCGGCCCTTTGGGGGGTCAAGCCGGGGCATCTTTACGGGATGTTGAACCGTAGCTGGTAGGAACGCGACCAATAAAAACAAAGCGATTGGCGTCGCAGAGGACACTCAAATGCTGGCTTTTCAGCTCATCGGATTCGCGTTTCTGGCGCTGTTTTTCGGCGCGATGATTTCCGACAGCCGCGACGCCGCCCGCCGCTGAGGCGAGCGCCCACACCGCAAACTTCTCGATCCGATCAGAGCCGGTATTCCCCGGTCACGGGATCGCGGCGCAACGTGCGGCGATTCGTTTCCGCAATGCGCACGCGCTTGGCCTGGTCGAGCTCTTCGTTGATGCGCCGCACTTCCTTCACCGCCCAATGCAGCACCACGGCGCCGCCGAGCGCGACAAGCGTCCATTTGATCAGGGGCGTGAATACGAAGGGCGGCATCGGCTCATCTCCGGGCTGACGTGAGCGTCCAAGGTTGGGGGCGAACAAGGCATTTTCGGGGCTGCACGAACCGCGGTAAGCTGTCGTGAACGCGGGGAGGAAGCCAATGACAATAAGTTCAACGGCCAAGCGCATGCTGTTCGCTTTGGCAGCCGCGGCGATGCTGTTGCCGGTAACGCGGCCGGCCGCCGCCGAAACCTGGCCGAACCGGCCGGTGCGCTTCATCGTGACGCTCGGGCCAGGAAGCGGCGTCGATATCGGCGCGCGCCTGTTGGCCGATAAGTTATCCGCCAAATGGGGACAATCGGTCGTGGTCGAAAACCGTCCCGGCGGCGACGGCATGGTGGCCATCACCAGCTTCCTCGGCGCCCATGACGATCATGTGCTGCTGGTGTCGCCGGTGAGCTCGTTCACCGCCCACCCCTACTTCCACGACACGCTTCCTTACGATCCGAAAGACCTCATCCCGATCGCGCGCATCACCAAGACCGTCGTCGCGGTCAGCGTGCCGACCTCGCTCAAGGTCAATTCGATGAAAGAGCTTGAAGCACTGGCGCGCGCCAAGCCCGGTGAACTCAACTGGACCACGGCGACCGGCTTCACCGATTTCGTGTTCGCAGGCTACCTGCACACGGTCGGACTGAAGATGGCGAAAGTGCCTTACAAGAATCCCGTGAGCGCGGTGACCGATCTCGCGCAAGGCCGCATTCAGGTTTACATGCCGGCCTATGCCATCGTGCGGCCGCAGGTCGCCGCCGGCAAAGTGAAGGTGCTTGCGGTGACCAATCATCAGCGCGCGCCGGCAATCCCCGACGTGCCGACCGTGGTCGAAGCCGGCTATCCCTCGCTCGAGTTCGACGGGCTCGTCGGTTTGTTCGGCCCGCCCGGAATTTCAGACGACGTGCGCAAACGCATCGCGGACGACATCAAGGCGGTCGCCAACGATCCTGTAATCGTCGAGAAGCTGACCGCAACGGGCCAAATCGTCAGCCCCGGCGACAGCAAGGAATTCGCGGAGTCGATCGCGCAGCAGCGCGCGCAAGTCGCCGCGGTGGCGAAGCTGTTCGGCAACAAACCGGTGCACTAGAGCCCGTAGCGCGACCACATCGCGCGCGCTTCCAGCGCGGAGACGATCTCGTCGGCCAGGCCCGGGCGGCGCGCAAGTTCATCGAGCGCGCCGACACCCGGAAGCCTGCGGCCGAGCCAGCTCTTGTCCGCCGAAATCAGCGGCGTGCGCACGTTGTCGCCGAAACGCGCGCGCAGGTCGGAGCGCAAGTCGCCTACACGGTCGATGAGACCGAGATCGAGCGCGGCCGGCGCCGTCCAGTACTCCCCGGAGAACAATGTCTTGTCGGGCCCCTGCAACCGCTTGCCACGGCTTTCCTTCACCAGCGCGATGAAGCGCTCATGAATGTCCTTCTGGATCGATTTGAGCTTCTTCACATCCTCCGGCTTCTCCGGCAAGAACGGATCGAGCATCGCCTTGCGCTCGCCCGCGGTGTAAAGCCGCCGCTCGATACCGAGCTTTTCGATCGCCTTGTCGAAGCCGAACGTGCCGCCGACCACGCCGATGGAGCCCACGATCGAGAACTGGTCGCCGACGATCTCGCCGGCCGCGCAGGCGATCATGTAGCCGCCCGACGCACCGACGTCTTCCACGTAAGCGATCACCGGGACGTTCTTTTCCGCCGACAATTGCCGGATACGGCGAAAGATCAAATGCGATTGCGTGGGCGAGCCGCCCGGAGAATTGATCGACAGCGCAACCGCGCGCGCATTGCGAACCGAGAAAGCGCGCTCGAGCGAGCGCGCCGAGGTCGCAAGCGACAGACCGGGCCGCAGCGGCGTGCCCATGCCGATGATGCCTGTGAGCCTTACCACCGGCACGACCGGCGTTCCGGCGCGAAAGCGCGCGGGAACCAGCGGGCCCAGGAAGTCGAGCGTACGCTTGAGAATGTCGGGAAGAGGCTTGCTGGCGGCGGTGGCCATGCGGATCAATTAGGGCGATGCCGCCGACAAGTAAAGCGACACCGCCGCGGAATTAAATTCGTGTAACGGCCGAGCCCAATGACCCAGCGGCTTACCGCTGCGCGGTCAAATTGTCGCGAGCATCACGCCGTCGCCAGAAATTGCACATTTTTTAACTTCGGAATGTTTTTTGCAGTCGCGGAGACGGCCGTCCGTCGTGGACGCGTAATAAGGGCAAGAAAATGGATCCCAAACTCACCATGCTGTTCATGCTTATCGGCACGATCATCGGGCTTTCTAAGCTCGACCATGAAAGGCTTGGCCGCATGAAGGACCAACTGGTGCGCCGGCCCTGGCGCGGACTTGTGCTCGGACGGCGCAAATCCTGAGCACGCCTTCAGAGCGCCGCAAGCGTTAACGTCTTTCCCTCACGCAAAACAGCTTCGGCGGCCTCGCTCGGCCGCCCGCCCGAATCGTTCAGGTAGAGCGCCTGACAGTTCCGTAAGGGGGCCGCGGCTCCCTTCGCCGCGCGCACCAGCACGCGGATGGGCGGCGCGCCCTCGCGCGGATGCACAGGCAGCACGGCAACCGCGCCGAATTCTCTCTGCAGTGCCGCCAGCACATCCGGCAGGCCATCCGCGCGCCAGATCAAGGTGAGCGTACCGTCTGCGCGCAATAGCCGTGCGGCGGCCTCCGTCCAGACCCGGAGCGTATCGTCGGCCGCCACATGCGCGAGGCGGCGGCGCGCATCGGGCGAAACGTTCTGGCGCGCCGGATCGTTGAACGGGGGATTCATCAGCACGCGATCGGCGCTGCCGCCGGCAAGCCGTGCGCCGATTTGCGCGACGCCGCCTTCGATCACGCGCACGCGATCATCGAGCCGGTTGAGCCTCGCGTTCTCGGCCGCCAGGCGGCACAGCAGCGGATCGATCTCGACGAGCGTGACCTGCAAGCCGCCCACGCGCGAGGCCAGCGCCAAACCGGCCGCGCCGACGCCCGCGCCGAGATCGACCGCATGTTCGCCGGCCTGCGCGCCGGTCGCGGCCGCCAGCAAAATGGCGTCGTGTCCGACGCGATGGCCTTTCAGCGGCTGGCGCAAGCGCAAGCGCCCGCCCAGCACGGCGTCTTCGCTCGTCTCGATCTCAGCGGTCATCGGGGCGCAGTTCGCGGCCGAGCCCGGCGTCTTCCAGCAACTGCCGCGCCTGCAATTCCTGGTCGTCGGCAACGAGAATTCGCCGCGGCAGCACGCCGAGCGAGCCTTCGAGCACGCTCATGTTCTGGTCGAGCACCATGCTGCGAATATTGGCAGCGTCGAGCAACGCCACCACGGCCGAGACCAGAACCATGTCGTTGGTACGCACGATCTCGCGCATGAATCAGGTACGCCTGCGCTCCTCGCCCGGCGCGCGGTGCGCAAGATAGGCGAGCAGCTTCATCTCGCGCCGCCCGCGCGTCACCGTATCGAGCACCAATCCCGACGCGATCGATAGAAACGCCAGCAGCATCAGTCCGGTCGACAACACCGCCGTCGGCAGCCGCGGCACCGTTCCGGTGTCGAGATAGGTCACGATGATCGGGATCGCGAGCCCGATCGAGACGATCGCAAGCGCCACACCGATGGCCCCGAAGAACGGCAGCGGCCGCTCCGAACGGTAAAGCTTGACGATGGTGCCGAGGATGCGGAAGCCGTCGCTCCACGTGTTGAGTTTCGACGCGGAGCCTTCCAGTCGCGCGTAATACGGCGTCGGTACCTCCGCGCAAGCGAGGCCGAGCTCGAGCGCATGAATGGTGAGTTCGGTCTCGATCTCGAAGCCGCCCGACAATACCGGAAAAGATTTCACGAAACGCCGCGAGAATACCCGGTAGCCCGACAGCATGTCGCTGAAGGTCGGCCCGAACACCTCACGCACGAAGGCCGTCAGAAGCCGGTTGCCGGTGCGGTGCCCCGCGCGGTAGGCGGCCTGCTCGCGGTCAACGCGCGCGCCCACGACCATATCAAGGCGATCGTGCAGCATGCGCTCGATCATCACCGGCGCGCTCGGCGCGTCGTAGGTCGCGTCGCCGTCCACAAGCACGTAGATATCGGCTTCGACGTCGGTGAACATGCGGCGCACGACATTGCCTTTGCCTTGCTGACGTTCCTCAAATACCTCCGCGCCGGCGGCGCGCGCCACCTTTACCGTGCCGTCGGTTGAATTGTTGTCGAACACGAATATTGCGGCGCCGGGCAAGGCCGCATGGAAGTCCCTCACGACTTTGCCGATTGCGGCCTCCTCGTTGTAGCAAGGGACCAGCACCGCGATCTTGTAACGTTCAAAGACGGCGTTCCTCGCCGCCGCGCTAGCTTTTCGCCCCACCATCGGCGCCCTGCCCACGAATCGCGGAAAATTCCAGCCCAGTCATAGCGTATCGCACTTGCCGCTCAACGATAGCGTTTCTATGCTCGCCCGTCCTCACGTCCGCGGGAGAACCGTTGGTGGCCGTTGTCGTACCTTTCGAAAGCCCTTCGTCTGCGTCGGTGGAGAATCTCGCCGCCCTGATCGCACCCGACATGCAGCGGGTCAATGCGACCATTCTTTCGCGCACGGGATCGGACGTGACCATGATCCCGGAGGTTGCCAACCACCTGATTTCCTCCGGCGGCAAGCGTCTGCGCCCCATGCTCACGCTGGCGATGTCGCAACTTGCCGGCTATTCCGGCGACGGCCACATCAAGCTCGCGGCCGCGGTTGAATTCATGCACACCGCGACCTTGCTGCATGATGACGTAGTCGACGAAAGCGACATGCGCCGCGGCAAGCTCGCAGCCCGCATGCTGTGGGGCAACGAGGCGAGCGTGCTGGTCGGCGACTTCCTGCTCGGCCAGGCCTTCAAGATGATGGTCGAGGTCGGCAACCTGCGCGCGCTCGATATCCTTTCCTCCGCCGCCGCCGTGATTGCCGAGGGCGAGGTGATGCAGCTTTCCGCCGCCAAGAACACGGCCACGACCGAAGACGAATACCTCGCCGTCATCCGCGCCAAAACCGCCGAATTGTTCGCCGCCGCCTGCGAAGTCGGCCCCGCCCTCACCGCGCGGCCGAAGGCCGAGCAGGCTGCGTGCCGTTCCTTCGGCATGAATCTCGGCATCGCCTTCCAGCTGATCGACGACGCGCTCGACTACGGCGGCAAGTCGGCGAAGCTCGGCAAGAACGTCGGTGACGATTTCCGCGAGGGCAAAATCACGCTTCCCGTGGTGCTGTCATTCCGCCGCGGCTCGGAGAGTGAACGCGCGTTCTGGAATCGCACGCTGGCGCAAGGCGAGATTCGCGACGACGATCTCGACACCGCCATCGCGCTGATGGCCAAGCACCGGGCGCTGGAAGACACGGTCGGCCGCGCGCGCCACTACGGCGATATCGCCAAGGACGCGCTCGCGCTCGAGCCGGATTCGCCGGTGAAGAAAGCGCTCGAAGAGACCGTCGAGTTCTGCATCGCGCGCGCGCACTGAGAGCGCTCGCCTCGCGCGGCGTCACGGTCCCCGCATGTGGTAATCCTGCCCCATGTCGCGCCGCAATTGCAGGCGGACGTTCGGATCGGGGTCCTGGCCGGCGAAATCGCCGTTGACGTAAACCGGCGGCGAGCAGCCGTTCCATTCCGGCGCCGGCTGGTGGAAGCCGAGAAATTCGCTCCACGAAAATCGGTGCGGGCGATCTTTGCAGTAGTGAGTGCTGACGTGCTTCCGGTATTTTTCGCGCTTGGCGTCGGCCGGGCCCGCGCCGAGGACGGCGACGCCGATCAGCGCAACCACGATCCACCGCAATTTCATGCTCGACTCCTTGGCCGCATCGGCGCGGCATAACGACAAACCGACGCGCCCGCAACTGTTCCCGCCGGGAAAGGCGAATTCAAGGTCGCCCACGACGCTAGCCGAGCGTCACCGGACAAATCCACCAGTTTTCGTGCTCGACCGACAAGCGTTTTCCCGCTGCCGCGGCTTCGCCGGCCGAAGCGAACAAGCCGTAGCACGTCGCGCCCGAGCCGGACATGCGCGCGAGCCGGCAGCCCGGCATGCCCCGCAGCGCGACCAGCACGTCCGCAATCGCCGGCGCGCGTGAGATCGCGGCGCGGCTCAGGTCATTGGCGTAAGAGGCAAGAAACTCGATCAACGGCTCGGGATCGTGGGGCGGATCGAGCAGAAATTTCTTCGTGCGGTCTTCCGGCTTGAACGCTGCAAACACTTCGCTGGTCGCGACCGCGACCCCGGGGTTGACCAGCAGGGCCGGCACGCGCGCAAGCTTGAGCGGCTCGAACAGCACCTCCCCGATTCCGGCCATCACGCGCGCGCGCGGATCGAGACAAACCGGCACATCGGCGCCGAGCATCAGAGCGGCAGACGCAAGCCGCGCATCGTCGGCCGCGATGCCGTTGACGCGCGCGAGCAGCCGCAGCGCCGCCGCCGCGTCGGAGGAGCCGCCGCCGAGGCCCGCCGCAGCCGGTATCCGCTTGTCGAGAATGAAGCGCCCGCTGCGCAAGCCGCCGACGCGGGCGCCGAGTTCCGCCACCGCCTTGATAACGAGATTGTTCTTGATGGGGCCGGCGGCTGCCGCAAACGGACCGGACACTTCCAGCGCAAGCTTGCCGCCGGTCTCCAGCGTAAGCGTGTCGGCGAGATCGGCGAACGCGACCAGGCTTTCGATTTCGTGCAGGCCGTCTTCGCGGCGGCCCAGCACACGCAACGTGAGATTGACCTTGGCCGGAGCCTTCTCGATCAGCCGCTCGCCCACGCGGTGCCGCCTCAGCCGCCGTCGCCGCCTTTTTTGGTCGCTTTCGCCTGCGAGGATGTCTCCTCGGGCAACCCGGTCTTCAGCTTCTGCTCGATCTTCGGCAAATCTTCCGGATCGGGCTTGAGATCGCGCGCGTGCGCCCACTGGAATTTTGCCTCGAGCGTGCGGCCCACGCGCCAATAGGCGTCGCCGAGATGATCGTTGATGGTCGGATCCTCGGGCTTGAGCTCGATCGCGCGGTCGAGCTGCTTGACCGCCTCTTCGTAGTTGCCGATGCGGTAGTAAGCCCAGCCGAGCGAGTCGACGATGTAGCCGTCGTCCGGGCGCTGCTGCACGGCGCGCTTGATCATGGCCATGCCCTCGTCAAGGTTCACGCCCTGATCGATCCACGAATAGCCGAGATAATTGAGCACTTGCGGCTGCTCGGGGAAAAGCTCCAGCGCCTTCTTCAGGTCGGCTTCCGCCTTCGGCCACTGCTTGGAACGCTCGTAGCAAATGCCGCGGAAGTAATAGACTACCCAGTTCGCCTTCTGCGGCGTCGCGATGGTGGCAATGCCTTTTGAATAGACATCGGCGCATTCGGCGAACTTCTTGCGCCCGCGCAGGATATTGCCGAGCGCCATGATCGCTTCGAGATCGTCCGGATGCTCGCTGATCAGCGTCTGCAGGTGCTTCTCGGCCTCGTCCGGCTTGTCGAGACTGTCGAGATTGGACGCCATCTGGATCAAGGCATTGCGGTGCAGCGGCGAACTTGCCGGCACGCGCTCGTACACTTTGATGGCGAGCTCCGGCTTCTTCAGCGATTCGTAGAGATCCGCGAGCGAGAGCAGCGCCAGTGGGTGCTGCGGCGCGAGGTAAAGCGAAAGCTGCAAATAGACGAGGCCGAGGTCTTCACCGCCGCGACGTCCGAGCGAGGCGCCGAGCCCGTACAGCGCTTCGGCGGCGCCGGCCTGCGCGGTGGCAACGAGCGGCGGCAGCTTGCCGCCCGCCTTGAGCTTGGCCATCGATGCTTCGATCAGCGGATGGCGCGGCAGCAACTTGTCGAAGGCTTCGAATACCGCCAGCGCTTCCTTGTCCGACTTATTGCGCGAGAGCCAGCTGCCGTAGGCTTCCACCACCCGCAGCGCCGAGGGGTCAAGCTTGTAGGCCTGCTCGAAACGCTTGCCGGCTTCCTGCTTCTTGCCGGCGAGGTCGAGGATCATGCCGGCGTGCAGATCCTTGAAGATCGCGTACCAGTCCGGTCCCGCCAGCCGGTCGATCGTGCTCACCGCCCCTCTGGAGTCGTTGGCGCCATACATCGCCCAGGCGGAGAGCAGCGTTGCGGTCAGGTCGGTGATCGGCCCGCGCACCGATTGCGTGAGATTGCGGCGCGCGGACGCGTATTGCTTCTTGTTGATCTCGCGCACGCCGAGCACGAGGTGCGAAATCTTGTCGTTCTTGTCGGTTTGCAGAATGCGGTCGGCAAACGAGACCGCGGATTCGATCTCGCCGTCCACCAGCAGGGACAGGAACGTGCGATCGAGCAGTTCCGGATTTTTCGGATCGCGCTTGAGCGCCGACCGGTAAAAGGCGGCGGCGGCGGCGGCATCGCGTTGCTGCCCGGCGTGGCGGGCGGCGAGATAGCTGCCCGCAGCAGTCAGCCCGGCCAGATCCTGCGCATTGGGCGCCTGTGCCGACAGCGCGCTCGGCCCCGCCACAACGGAAACAGCCAGCGCGGCGGTGGCCACGCACCGGTACAGGGTCAGACGGATCACGGGCGATGCTCCATAAGACGGGCCGCGAACGTATTCGCACGCGCCGTCGGTGTTAAGCCGAGAATGGCCTTTTTGGGCGCCCCTCGCAAGAACAGTCGTCCACACGCCCACGAACGCGCCCACATAACAGCTTGAAAATGCACGATGTGGCAGGATCGTGGCCAAATCGCCTGCGACAATTCACATGTTCGGGTAGTTCGGCCCGCCGCCGCCCTCGGGAGGAACCCAAGTTATGTTTTGATTCGGGTCCTTGATGTCGCAGGTTTTGCAGTGGACGCAGTTCTGCGCGTTGATGACGAATTTCGGCGCGCCGCTTTCCTCCACCCACTCATAGACGCCCGCCGGGCAGTAACGCGCTGACGGCCCCGCATAGACGTCATGCTCGGAGCGCTTCTGCAATTCCAGGTCCTTCACCTTGAGATGCGGCGGCTGATCTTCCTCGTGATTGGTGTTGGAGAGAAACACCGACGACAGCCGGTCAAAGGTCAATTTGCCATCCGGCTTCGGGTATGAGATCGGCGCACACTCGGAGGCCGGCTTGAGCGTCGCGTAGTCCGGCTTGCCGTGCTTCATGGTGCCGAACAGCGAGAAGCCGAGCGTGTTCGTCCACATGTCGAGCCCGCCCAGCGCGATGCCGAGCGTAGTACCGAGCTTCGACCAGAGCGGCTTGGCGTTGCGCACCTTCCACAGATCACGGCCGATCGCGGAGTCGCGCCATGCCTGGTCATAGGCGGCAAGCTCGTCATGGCTGCGCCCGGCTGAAAGCGCGGCGGCGACTTCGTCGGCGGCAAACAGCCCGGACAGCATCGCGTTGTGGCTGCCCTTGATGCGCGGCACATTCATGAAACCGGCATCGCAGCCGATCAGCGCGCCGCCGGGGAACGTCAGCTTCGGCACCGACTGGTAGCCGCCCTCGGTCAGCGCGCGTGCGCCGTAGGCGAGCCGTTTGCCGCCCGCGAACGTGTCGCGCACAAGCGGATGCGTCTTGAAGCGCTGGAATTCCTCGAACGGCGCAAGGTACGGATTCGAATAGTTCAGATGGACCACGAAGCCGACCGACACGAGATTGTCGTCGAAGTGATAGAGAAACGATCCGCCGCCGGTTCGGTTGTCGAGCGGCCAGCCGAAGGTATGCTGCACCATTCCCTTGCGGTGCTTTTCCGGCGCGACCTGCCACAGCTCTTTGAGGCCGAGGCCGAATTTCTGCGGCTCGTGCCCCTCCGCAAGCTTGAACTTGGCGATCAACTGCTTGCCGAGATTGCCGCGCGCGCCTTCGGCGAACAGCGTGTACTTGGCGCGCAACTCCATGCCCCGGGTGAAGCTGTCCTTGTGCGCCCCATTTCTGCCGATGCCCATGTCGCCGGTGGCGACGCCGGCAACCGCCCCGTTCCCGTCGTAGAGGACTTCGGCCGCCGCGAAACCCGGATAGATCTCGACGCCGAGCGCCTCCGCTTTCGTCGCGAGCCAGCGGCAGACGTTGCCGAGCGACACGATGAAGTTGCCGTGGTTGTTCATCAGCGGCGGCATCATGAAATTCGGTAGCCGCAGCCCGCCGCTTGCGGACAGCCAGTAGAAACGGTCGTCGGCGACTTGCGTCTTGACGGGTGTGTCCTCGCCGCGCCAGTCCGGCAACAGGCTGTCGAGCCCGACCGGATCGATCACCGCGCCGGAGAGGATATGCGCGCCGACCTCGGAGCCCTTCTCCACCACCACGACCGAAATGTCTTTGTTCGTCTGTTTGAGCCGGATGGCGGCGGAAAGTCCCGCCGGTCCCGCGCCGACGACGACCACGTCGAATTCCATCGCCTCGCGGGCAGGCGTCTCGCTTGCTGACGCTGTTTCGGCCATAAGACTCTCCTCCTTCTTCGTTTCTAACACAGAACCGGACCATGCTCCGCCTTGCCGCCCTCGCCTTCAGCCTGTTGACCTGCTCGGTGCTCGCGGCATCCGCCCAGACGCAATGGCCGGCGCTGACGCTCAACGGCCAGACGGTCGGGGGGTTGCGCTCGCACAAGGTCGGCGCGCTCATACTTCCGAAAGGACCTGCTCCCTTCGCAGCGGTCGTGATCCTGCCCGGCTGCAACGGCGTGAAACACGAGACGCGGGTTTGGGCGCGCCGTCTTGCGTCGTGGGGCTATGCCGCACTGATCGTCGACAGCTTCCGTCCGCGCGGCATCAGAAACGTCTGTCATCGCGGCGGCGAGCTGCCGGCAGACGAAAGGGCCAATGACGCATTTGCCGCCGCCGCCTACCTGCGCACGCGGGCCGACATCGACGCCAACCGGATCGGATTGCTCGGCTACTCGCATGGCGGCTGGACCGCGCTCGCCGCGGCAACGCAGGCGCTCGTCGCTTCGAACGGCGGCAAGGCCTTCCCCGCCGTTGTCGCGTACTACCCGATCTGCAAGCCGGACACCCCGGCGCTCGCAAGCGACGTGCTGATCATGATCGGCGGCGCCGACGACTGGTCGTCGCCCAAAGCCTGCAGCGCTCTCGCCGCGCGCTACGCCGATACGCCGGCGCACCGGCCTCTGTTGAAAATCTATCCCGCAGCGACCCACTCGTTCGACGTCGACCGGCCGGACCGGGTATATCTTGGACATCGGCTGGCGTACGACGCCAAAGCCGCGACCGACTCTTTCGACATGACCAAGAAATTCCTCGACACCCACCTGCGAGGCGAGAAGCCGCAATGAACACGGCGGCCGCCCGCGAGCTGCTGCAATTTTACGCCGAAGCCGGCGTCGATGCGCTTTTGGGCGAGCAGCCGGTCGACCGTTTCGCCGGCGATCCGCCCGGCCCCGCGCTGCGGCCCGCACGCGCGCAAACACATGTCTCGTCGGCGCAGCTTGACCCCGACGCGAGAGCGGCGGCGCCGGCCGCTCCCGTTGCGCCCGATGCCGCCGCTATGGCCGCGCGCGAGGCGGCAAAGAGCGCAAGGACGCTCGACGAATTGCGCGCCATCCTGGAAAAATTCGAGGGTTGCGCGCTCAAGGCTACCGCATCACGTCTCGTTTTCGCGGACGGTAATCCGCAGTCGCGCGTAATGTTCGTCGGCGAAGCGCCCGGCCGCGACGAGGACATCGAGGGCCTGCCGTTTGTGGGGCGCTCCGGAAAATTGCTCGACCGCATGCTGAGTGCGATCGGACTGGATCGGACGAACGTCTACATCGCCAACATCGTGCCGTGGCGGCCGCCCGGCAACCGCACGCCGACGCCGCAGGAATCTCAGATCTGTCTGCCGTTCATATTGCGGCAGATCGAACTTGCCGATCCCGACATTCTGGTCTGCCTCGGCGGCCCTTCCGCGCAAACGCTGCTCGGCATTCGCGACGGCATCACCAAATCGCGTGGCCGCTGGTTCACCTTCAATACGGGGAAACGTGATATCCGCGCCATCGCGACGTTTCACCCGGCGTTCTTGTTGCGCAGCCCGCTGCAGAAGCGTTTCGCCTGGCGCGATTTTTTGGCGATCAAGAAGGCGCTCGCGGCGGAAAGCTGAGCCCGGTCCACCTTCCCGTCGGCGACGGACGCCGGGACTGGCGCTTGCCTGCTCAGCGATAGGCCACCAATATCGCACCGACCGCGATTAGCGCGACGCCCAGCCAGTTCGGCACGGTCAGCCGCTCGCCGAGGAACACAACGCCGAATACAGCGACGAGCACCACCGACAATTTGTCGATCGGCGCAACTTGCCCCGCCTGCCCGATCTTGAGCGCGCGGAAATAACACAGCCACGACGCACCGGTGCCGAGGCCCGACAGCAGCAGAAACAGATAGCTGCGCGCCGAAATCGACCCCGGCGCCTGGAATTCGCCGGTCGCCAGCAGCAAAAACGCGAGCGTGACGATGACGACGACGGTGCGGATGAAGGTCGCGAGATCGGCGTTGATGTTCTCGACACCGACCTTCGCAAAGATCGCGGTGAGCGCGGCAAACACCGCCGACATCACCGCCCAGAATTGCCAGGAGGACAGCGCCCCGCTCATTCACCCTTTCCGCATGTAAGGCGGCACCTCGCCGGTGAGGAAATCCTCGCGCGGCGGCGCGAACACGTCGATCACCTCGGTATCTTCCGGGAAGAAACCTTCGTGCTCCACGCCGCCCGGAATCACGGCGACGTCGCCCGCGGTCATCGTGCGCTTCTCGTTGCCGATGCGGAAATCCATGCGGCCGCTCAGCATGTACACGATCTGCTCGTGCGGATGCTTGTGCGCGGCCGCACGCGCGCCGGCCTTCATGTCCCACCAGACGACCATGCCCTGCTTGCCGGAAAGAATGCGCCGGCTGATTTTGTCGCTGACGCGCTCGATCGGCAGGGCGGCAAGTTCGGTGAAACCTTGAAGCACCGGCATCGGCGTTACCCCGCTACTGCGAATTTGATCGCGAACAGGATAGCGAGCACGATCACAGCTGGCGAGGCTTCCGCGATCTTGCCGGAGATGATCTTGAGAACGGCGTACGTGATGAATCCGAGCCCGATGCCGGTGGCGATCGAATAGGTCAGCGGCATGGTCACGGCCGCAACGACGGCCGGCGCATACTCGGTGATGTCGTCCCAATCGATCTCCGCAAGGCCGCGCGCCATCACGCAGGCGACATAGAACAGCGCCGCCGATGTCGCGTAGGCCGGAATCATGCCGGCGAGCGGCGAGAAGAACAGCGCCAGCAGGAACAAGATCGCGACGAACACCGACGACAGCCCCGTGCGCGCGCCGGCCTGCACGCCTGCCGCGCTCTCGATGTAGCTCGTCGTGGTCGATGTGCCGATCAGCGAGCCGAACATCGCGGCGAAGCTGTCGGAGATCAGCGCCTCCTTCATGCGCGCGAGCTTGCCGTCTTTCATCAGCCCGGTGCGATGCGTGACGCCGATCAGCGTTCCGGCGTTGTCGAACACGTCGATGAACAGGATCGAGAAAATGACGATCAGGAACGTCGCTTCGCCGACGCGTGAGAAATCGAGCTGGAACAAGGTCGGCTTGATAGACGGCGGCATGGAGACGATGCCGCCGTATTTGGCGAGGCCGAGCGGAATGCCGATGATGGCAACGACCAGAATCCCGATCAGCGTGCCGCCCATCACCCGGCGGAAATTGAGCGCCGCGATCAGCACGAAGCCGGCGAGCATCAGCACCGGCTCCCAGTGGCGCAGGTCACCGAGCGTGACCAGCGTCGCGGGATGCGCGACCACGATCTTGGACTCCTCGAGCGCGATGATGCCGAGGAACAGCCCGACGCCGGCGGATATCGCGAGCTTCAGGTTGCGCGGAATTGAATCGATGACGTATTGCCGGATCGGAAAGACCGAGATGAAGAAGAAGATCACGCCCGAGCAGAACACGGCAGCGAGCGCCTGCTGCCAGGTGTATTTCATGGTCAGCACGACCGTGAAGGCGAAGAACGCATTGATGCCCATGCCGGGCGCTAGCGCGATCGGGTAGTTGGCGTAGAGCGCCATCACCAGCGTCGACACCGCCGCGGCGATGCAGGTGGCGACGAACACCGCGCCCTGGTCCATCCCGGTCTTGCTCAGGATCGCCGGATTGACGAAGACGATGTAGACCATCGTGAGGAACGTGGTCAGGCCGGCGATGAATTCGGTCCTGACATCGGTGCCGTTCTCGGTCAGCTTGAATTGACGCTCCAGAAACGAGTCGTCGCGCACGGTCTTCTTGGCCATCGCAGGTCTCCCCAGCCCCATTGCTTGCCCGCGACGAGCATATTCCCAAACCCGAGGCGGCTGCCCGCCCCGGGCGCGAGTTGTCCACCGGACGATGACCCCTTGCGCCGCTTATTTCAGCGGTGTCGTACTGGTCGAAGCGCCGTTGGCAACGTTGTTGACGATCGCGTTGGTACCGAACGAGATAATCTGCGCGCCGCTCGCGGTGTTTAGGCCTGTGCTGTTGCCGGTGATCGTCGAGTTGTTCAGATAGATCACCGCGTTTGTGCCTGAGGCCGCGACAGCGGAATTCGTCGACTTGTCGATATAGACACGCTCGAGAAACACATTCGCTTTCACCACCCCGCTCGGATTGACCGTCACGCCGCGCGAATTGTTCGACATCGAGCACCCGGAGATGAAGACATTGACGTTGTTGACCGGGGGCTCAATCCGCACCGCGGCGCCAGCACTCGCCAAAAAGTCGCGGATGTAGCAGTTGCGGATATGCACCTCCTTTGCGGAGGTGATGTTGATGCCGTTGATGCCCGTTCCCACACCTTCGAAGAAGATTCCGTGCAGACTGACCACGTCGTTTACGCCGGCATTGATGTTGATGCCGTTGGTGCCGGAGACGAGGATGCTTCCTTCGTTGCCTTCCGAAACGATGCTGATCGACTTCGTGATCGTCAGCGCGCCATAGCCGCCTGGATCGAGCACGCTGATCTCGCCGCCGGCCGAAGTCTTTGAGATGGCACCGGCGAAAGTCTTGCACGGCGCCGTGCGCGAACACGGATTTGCGTCGTTACCGACGCCGGATACCCATGTGCGCGTTTGCGCGTAGGTCGGAACAAGGCCGGCAAGCAGCAAGCCACAAACCAGAAAAATCGCAGTCAAAGTTTTCTGCATGTTCAACCCCCTATACGCATCGCAGCGCAGGCTGCGGATGTCGCAGGATGATACTTGTTGCTGCGTGCGTGCGGCGAAAAGTCCGCATAAACGGTTGCCGAAATGCGCCAGGACGGCGGTAGCGTGGTGGGTTACGGGAAGGATGGTTCAGGTAACAAAATTGCAGGTGTCACCGAATTCCCGCGGCAGCGCTCGCTTTGCCGGCCGGTTGCTTCCGGAGTAGGCTTATCGGCGGCGCGCTTATTGAAGCGAGGGTTTTGCGATGGATGCCGTCCTGCTCGCCCGCCTGCAATTCGCTTTCACGATCATTTTTCACATCATTTTCCCGAGTTTCACGATCGGGTTGTCGGCTTACATCGCGACGCTCGGCGCCCTGTGGCTGCGGACCAGCAATGAACGTTTTCACCGTCTGATGCGGTTCTGGACGCGGATCTTCGCGGTGTCGTTTGCGATGGGCGTCGTGTCGGGCATCGTTCTCTCGTACCAGATCGGCACCAACTGGAGTCATTTCTCGACCGTGGTCGGCAATGTCATCGGGCCGCTGCTCGGCTACGAAGTGCTCACGGCGTTTTTCCTGGAAGCGACCTTCCTCGGTATATTGCTGTTCGGTTTCAATCGCGTGCCGCCGTGGCTCTACGTGCTTTCGGCCGCGATCGTCGCGGTCGGCACCGCGACATCGGCCTTCTGGATCCTCTCGGCCAATAGCTGGATGCAGACGCCGGCCGGTTACGAGCTGCGCGGCGGCATCGCTTATCCGACCGACTGGGTCGCCAT
Source organism: Pseudolabrys sp. (assembly GCA_035546875.1). GTDB lineage: Bacteria > Pseudomonadota > Alphaproteobacteria > Rhizobiales > Xanthobacteraceae > Pseudolabrys. The sequence goes on along the minus strand of DASZVZ010000094.1, from coordinate 3,887 downwards.
CATCTTCAATCCGAGCTTCCCGTACCGCTTCGCGCACATGCTCAACGCGGCCTACCTGACCACCGGCTTCGTGGTGCTGGCGGTCGGTGCCCGTCATCTGCTCACCGGAAAGCCCGTCGAGGAAGCGCGCACGATGCTGCGCATGGCGATCGGCTTCACCGCGATCGTCGCGCCGCTGCAGCTCTTCATCGGCGACCAGCACGGCTTGAACACACTCGAACATCAGCCGACCAAGGTCGCCGCGATGGAAGCGCATTGGGACGGCAGCAAGCCCGGCGATTTCGAGATTTTCGCTTGGCCTGACGAGAAAGCGGAAACAAACCGTTTCGCCATTTCAATTCCGCGCGGTTCCTCGCTCATCCTCACACACAAGGCGGACGGTCTTTTCCCCGGCTTGAAAGACGTGCCGCCGCAAGACCGGCCGCCGGTGAAGATCGTGTTCTTCGCGTTCCGCATCATGCTCGGCATCGGCCTATTCATGATCGCCGCCGCCCTTTTCGGCGCGTTCCTGTGGTGGCGGGGCACGCTGTTCGAAACGCGGTGGTATCTGCGCGTGATGGCGCAGTGCTGGTGGCTGGGCTTTGTCGCCGTTATTGCCGGCTGGGTGGTGACGGAATCCGGACGCCAGCCATGGATCGTGCAAGGAATGTTGCGCACATCCGACGCCAGCTCGCCGGTGCCGGCCGGCAGCATCGCGACGACCCTCGTTCTTTTTATTCTCGCCTACGGAGTCGTGTTCTGGTTCGGCATCTACTACATCAACCGCCTGATCAATCGCGGCGTCGAACCCACGCCGGCGAAAGAGCCTGAAGGGCTGCCGAGCCGGCCGCTCGCCGCGGGCGGCGGCATTCCGGAGTGACCGCGATGGAATGGTATCTCCCCGCCATATGGGCCGCGCTGATCGGCACCGCGGTCGCGATGTACGTCATCCTTGACGGCTTCGATCTCGGCATCGGCGTTCTTTTCTCGTCCGCAGAGAACGAAAAGCAGCGCGATCAGATGATGCATTCGATCGGGCCGTTCTGGGACGGCAACGAAACCTGGCTGGTGCTCGGCGGCGCCGGTTTGCTTGTGGCTTTTCCGCAAGCGTACGCGATCATCATGCCGGCGCTCTATCTGCCGGTCATCGTGATGCTGCTTGCACTCGTGTTTCGCGGCGTCGCGTTTGAATTCCGCACCGTGTCGCAAAGCAAGCGCTGGTGGAATTTTGCCTTCACCGTAGGCTCGACGCTTGCGGCCTTTGCTCAAGGCGTCATTCTCGGCGGTCTCATTCAAGGCATTCCCGTGCGCGACGGCGCCTACGCCGGCGGCGCGCTCGATTGGGCGACCCCGTTCGGACTTCTGTGCGGGCTGGCGATGGTGGCGGGCTACGCGCTGCTCGGTGCGACCTGGCTGGTGATGAAGACGGAAGGCGCCGTCGCCACACGCGCCCGCGGGCAAGCGAAATGGCTGCTGCTCGCCGTGCTCGCATTCATGGCCGTCGTCAGCCTGTGGACGCCGCTCTCGCAGACACGCATCGCGGAACGCTGGTTCTCACTGCCGAATTTCTATTTCCTGTGGCCGGTGCCGGCGGTGACGGCGCTCACCGCGTATCTGCTGTGGCGCTGGCTGGAAAATGGCCGTGACGTGCCACCCTTCCTCGCCGCAATCGTGCTTTTCCTGCTCGGCTATCTCGGGCTGGTAATTTCGAACTTCCCGTATCTCGTACCGCCATCGCTCACCGTCTGGGATGCCGCCGCCGTACCCGCAAGCCAGATCTTCATGCTGATCGGCACGCTGTTCCTGCTGCCGATTGTCCTCGGCTACATCGTTTTCATCTATTGGCTATTCCGCGGCAAAGTGCACGAAGGCGAGAGCTATCACTGATTGGACGCGTTCGCGCCCTGCCCTTGCGGGCGCACTACCGCCCAGCCGATCCGCACCAGCGGCAGAAAGCCTTCGATCCGCCGCGAGAACGCGCGCGGCACTTCCGGCACCAGGTCGGGGAAATCGGCCTTCACTTCGGCCGGCGGGGCATTGCCGCTTGGCGCGGGCCACACCAGCACGCCACCTTGCGCCCGCACCTCCGCCGGCGACGCCCATGGGCTTTGCTCGGGCGCATAATCGAAAATGACGTGCGGACGGCTCGGCGCCCCAAGCGCCACGAGTGCCGCGAGACGCGGCTCTCCGCCGACGTAAGCAAGCGGCCTGCCGGTACGGCGCTGGAAATTTTCGGCGAAGAAGCGCCCCATCTGGTTGGCAGGCTGCGCCACGCGCAGATCGGTCGGAAACACCCACGGCAGAATTGCGATGGCAAGCGCCGTCAGAACCGGCGGCAGCACCAGAAGGCCGAGCCAGGCATAGCTCATGATCTGCTCGCGATAGAGCAGTACGCGGTCGCCGGCGAGCAGCACCAGCGCGAGCCCCGACAATACCGCGAGCGGCCCGACGCGCTCCAGCGAAGCCATGCGGCCATAGCAGGCCGCAACCGCGACGGCGGTCGCGATCGGCATCAGCGCGAAGAAATAAATATAAGCGCGCGCGAACGACTCCGGCGGATTGCGGTCGATCTCGGGCGCGCGCTCCTTGCGGTGGCGCGGCCAGCCGCTCGCCAGCCACACCAGCACGCCGAGTCCGAGATGCACCGAGATGATGACGCTGAGTAACCGCAAGCCTGGCGACAATGCCGGGTCGGGCATGATGCTCGCCCGCAGCGCCGTCACCGACAGCGCGCCCGACGCCGCCAGCCACGCAACGTGCGGAAACACGACGATCAGCAGCAGCGGGATGGCGATCCACGGCTCGGGATGCATGAACGCCGCCCGCGTCCGCCCCATGATGAGCGAGAAGACGACAAGCATCGCAATCAGAATCAGCCCGACATAGCTCGTGAGCAACAGCAGGCCGAGATCGAGCGCGAGCAGAAACCAGAAGCCGCGTTCACCCTTCCCGGCCGCGCGCCAGTAGTGCAGCAGCGCCAGCGCCCACAACGGGATCGCGAGCACCGCCGGACCGAAATCCGGCGACGGCACCGTAAACGCGGCGATGCCGACCATCAGCAGCACCGCAAGCACCGCGTGCCGCGTGCCGACGATCGAGCGGCCGAGGGTGAACACGGCCCAGTAGCCGACGACGATGCAGGCTTGCGCGAGCAGATAAACGCCGAATGCGCCGGCGATGCTGAAGGCGATGTCGCCCAGCCAGAACGCAAGCGGCGGCCCGAGATGGCTGCCGAGCCGAAATTCATGGCCGATGGCGAGCAGGATCGGAACGTCGCCGGGCGGCGCGCTGTAGAAGAGCGAGGGGATGACCGTCCAGAGCGTAGCTTGCGCCAGCGCCGCCGCCCAAAAAACGAAGGACGGACGGCCGCGCAGGAATTCGACGATCAGCGAAACGTAGTGCATCGGCCCACCGGAAAGGCTCCCGGCAGGAATAAAGAACGCCCGCTAGCGTGGCAACAAGCTTCCAATCGCATCGTCGGCGAGCGCTTCGGCAAAGTCGACGCCTTCCGCGCCGAGCTTGGCCGCGACCGGCGCGAACGAGCGGCGGTGGTGGATGGTCGGCCCGAGATCGCGCAGGGCCGCGAAATGCTCCGGCACGCTGTAACCCATGTGGCGCTCGAAGCCGTAGCCGGGGTGCGCGACGCCGACGCGCTTCATCAGCCGGTCGCGCGTGACCTTGGCGACGATCGACGCGGCGGCGATCGAGAGCACCAGCGCATCACCGCTGACCACAGCCTCGCAGTCGCAGCCGGCGTCGATCTTCATGTTGCCGTCGACGAATACGAGCTTCGGGCGCACCGGCAGCGCCTTCACCGCGCGTGCCAGCGCCCACAGCGAGGCGCGCAGGATGTTGTCGCGGTCGATGCGCTCGGTGCAGCCGAAGGCGACCGCGACGTCCGCGCTCGC
>DASZVZ010000093.1:0-4771 GCA_035546875.1 Pseudolabrys sp. | reverse complement strand
ATTTTCCAGGCAGCGAATCGCGATCTCGAGGCTGGCGACGCCTTCATCGCCCGTCACTGCCGGCTGGTCGCCGCGCACGGCGCGCAGGAATGCGATCAGTTCGGCGCGCAACGGCTCGTCATGGCCGACCGGCAGATGGCGCATCGAGTAGCTGCCGTCGGGCTTGAAGCCGAAGCATTCCGTCACCTGGCGGGTGAGCAGATCGCCCATCACATACTTGCCGCGCGTCGCAACCGTCACGTTGCGCGCCTTGAACGGCGTCAGCCAGTTGGTGTTGATATGGGCGAGCACGCCGGAGGCGGTGCGGAATTGCAGCAGCGCGATATCCTCGCGCTCGGCGACCGCGCTTGAAAGCTGCGGCTGCACCTCGACGATATCGGAATCGGTAAACCAGCGGATCAGGTCGATGTCGTGCACGGCAAGGTCGATGACCACGCCGACGTTCGACATGCGCGGCGGGAACGGACCGACGCGCGTGATGGCGATCGAAAGAATGTCCTCTTTGTGGATCGCTTCCTTGATCGCCTCGACCGCCGGATTGAAGCGCTCGACATGGCCGACCATCAGCGTGCGATTGGCGCGGCGGGCGGCGGCGATGATGCTGCGTCCTTCGTCCACAGTCGACGCGATCGGCTTTTCCACCATGACGTGGATGCCGCGCGCCAGGCAGGCCAGCGCGATGTCGTGATGCAGATGCGTCGGAGCGGCGATCGTCACCGCGTCGATGCCAAGGGCCAGAAGGCTATCGGCGTCGGCCACGGCTTGGCAGCCGAGTGTATTCGCAACGAATTCCGCCTGCTTGCGATCGGGATCCGCGACGCCGACAAGGATGGCTCCCGGCAGTCCGGCGAAAACGCGGGCATGATTGCTGCCCATGATGCCGACACCGATGACGCCGATCCGCAGCGGACGTCCTTCGTCCGGTTTGTCGTAATGCTCCATACCGAAATAAATTCCCCAACCCGCCCTTAACCATCCAGTAGCACGACGCCCGGCGGCTGGCGACCGGACGTTGCAAACGAAGTGAACACGTTTTGATTCAGAGCGTTACAGGGCGCCGCAGCCGCCGTTTACCCTACTCGGCGGCGCGCGAGGCCGGCACCGAAAGCTGCAAGCCGGCGGCGATCGCATCCGAACGGAATGCCTTGACCGCGTCGAGCGAAATCTCCGCGCCTGATTTGGTGCCGAGCGCCGGCAGCTTTTTCAGCACGTCGGCGGGCGCGGTGATGATATGGCAGCCCATCGCGTCGGCTTCGACGACATTGAACACTTCGCGCGTCGACGCCCAGATGATCTCGATGTTACGCGTCTTGCGCGCGCGCTCGACCGAATCCTTCATGATCGGTCGATAGTCGATGCCGAAATCGGCAAGCCGCCCGGCGAAGACCGAGACGCAGGCCGGGGCGCCGTCGAGCGCCTCGATCGCGCGCTGCACCTGCTCGCTCGTGAAGATCGCCGTCATATTGATCTTGACGCCGTCGCGCGAAAGCGTGCGCACCGCTTCGTACAGCGGCTCGCCGCGCGTCGTCGACACGGGCAGCTTGACGTAGACGTTCTTGCCCCAGGTCGTGATCACGCGTGCTTGCGCAACCATCTCCGGAATATCGTCTGAAAAAACCTCGAACGAAATGTGCCGGTCGGGCACCGCGCCCACCAGATCGCGGCCGTAAGCCGCGTAGTCGCTCACGCCGGCTTTCTTCAGCAATGACGGATTGGTGGTAAAGCCCGCGATCCATGACTGCTTGGCCATGTCCAGGATCTGCGCCTTGTCCGCGCCGTCGGTGAAAAGCTTGACCTTGAGGTCGGAAAGTTTCGGCATTGTTTGAGCACCTTGGGGCGTCAGCCCCGACGCCCTGCTTTATGTCACCCCGGTCGGCGGCGGATCAAGCTTCGCGGCGGCAAAATCCCGTAATTTTCGGCGGAACTTGCGGCTACAGCTTGTGATATTCGCGGTACCAGGCGGTGAAGCGCCGGATGCCCTCCTCGATCGGCGTCGCGGGGCGAAAGCCGACGTCGCGCATCAGGTCGTCGACATCGGCGTAGGTCGCGGGAATATCGCCGGGCTGCATCGGCATCTTGTCGATCTTCGTGCTGCGGCCGAATTCCTTTTCGAGCAGCGCGATCACTTTCGGCACCTCGACCGGCTTGTTGTTGCCGATGTTGTAGAGCCGCCACGGCGCCGCGCTGCGCGAGGGGTCCGGATCGTTGCCCGACCAGCCCGGATCGCCTCGCGCCGGCTTGTCGATCAGCCGCACCACCGCCTCCACCACATCGTCGATATATGTGAAGTCGCGCCGCATGTCGCCGTGATTGAAAAGTTTGATCGGCTTACCCTGCACGATCGCATCGGCAAAGAGCCACATCGCCATGTCCGGCCGCCCCCACGGCCCGTACACCGTGAAGAAGCGCAGACCCGTCGCCGGCAGATTGAACAGATGCGCGTAGGAATGCGCCATCAGCTCGTTCGCCTTCTTGCTCGCGCCGTAAAGATTGATCGGGTGATCGACATTGTCGTGCGTGCTGAACGGCAGCTTGGTATTGCTGCCGTAGACCGACGACGACGATGCGTAGAGCAGATGCTTGCAGCCGTTGTGGCGGCAGCCTTCGAGCACGTTGAGGAAGCCCTGGATATTGGCGTCGATATAGGCGTGCGGATCGATCAGCGAATAGCGCACGCCCGCCTGCGCGCCGAGATGCACGACTGCGGGAAACTCGTGCTTTGCGAACAGCGCCGCCATTGCTTCGCGGTCGGCGAGATCAGCCTTCACGAACGTGAAGCCCCGCGATTTCGTCAGCTCCGCGCGGCGCGCCTCCTTCAGCTTCGGGTCGTAATAGGCGTTGAGATTGTCGATGCCGACAACGCGCCGCCCGTCCTTGAGCAGCCGCTGCGCGACATGGAAGCCGATGAAGCCGGCCGCTCCCGTCACCAGAATGGCGTCATGTGCCATCGGCGAATTCCGCTAAAGGCGCCATAGCGCGATGCCGTCCGGCTTGGCGGCGCGGTCGAGCTTGCATTTGACGTCGAGCACCACGCCTTGCCCGTTCTTGAGCAGCCGCTGCATCAGCGGCCAGCCGCCGTCGGTGAATTCCCGGTGCGCGACCGCGAAGATCACCGCATCGGCCGGCTGCAAGGCATGCGCCGGCGTCAGATCGATGCCGTATTCGTGGCCGGTCTCTTCCGAGGACGCCAGCGGATCGTGCACCTGCACGACCGCACCGGCACTCTTGAGGCCGCGCACGATGTCGCTCACCTTGGAATTGCGGATGTCCGGCACGTTCTCCTTGAACGTCATGCCGAGCACCGTCACCAGCGGCTTCTCGCGCGCGCCCAGCATCGCCATGCATTGGCGCGCGACGCGCTCACCCATGTCGTCGTTGATGCGGCGCCCGGCGAGAATGATTTCGGGCCGGTAACCGGCGCGCTCGGCGCGATGCGTGAGATAATACGGATCGACGCCGATGCAGTGGCCGCCGACGAGACCCGGCTGGAAGTTCTGGAAATTCCATTTGGTGCCCGCCGCCGCCAACACGTCGCCGGTGTCGATGCCCATCTTCTGAAAGATCGCGGACAATTCGTTCATGAAAGCGATGTTGAGGTCGCGCTGCGTGTTCTCGATCACCTTGGCCGCTTCCGCCACGCGGATCGACGGCGCGCGGTGGATTCCCGCCGTCACCACCGAACCGTAGACCCCGGCGACGATGTCAAGCGTGCGCGCATCCTGTCCGGACACCACCTTCTTGATCGTCTCGAAACGATGCGCCTTGTCGCCCGGATTGATGCGCTCGGGCGAATAGCCGAGCGTGAAATCGCGCCCGCACACGAGCTTGGAGGCTTTCTCCAGCACCGGCGCGCAATCTTCCTCGATCGCGCCCGGATAGACCGTCGACTCGTAGACGACGATGTCGCCCTTCTTGAGCGCGGCCCCGACCGTCTCCGACGCCGACAGCAGCGCGCGCAGGTCCGGCTTGTTGGCCTTATCGATCGGCGTCGGCACGGTGACGATGAAAAAATCCGCCGCCTTCAGCGCGCCGGCATCGTCGGTATATTTCAGGGTCTTCTGTGCCAGCTCCTCCGGCTCGACCTCGCGCGTGCGGTCGCGGCCCGCCTTCAGCTCCGCGATACGCTTGCGGTCGATGTCGAAGCCGATCACGGCCGCGCCCGCGCGCGCGAACGCGACGGCGACCGGCAACCCGACATAGCCAAGGCCGATCACGGCGATCTTGCGCGGATGACTCACGGCGCTTCTTGTTCCTTCAAACCGAGCCGGCCCTCGCGAAGCGGCTCGCGCGCGTCTCCGCGGCACGTCCCGTCCATCGCCGCCGCCACGCTTCGTACATCAGGATGGTCCACAGCGCATAGGCCCAATTGGCTTCTCCACTCAAATGCTCGCGCCACAGGCCGCGCATGGCCGCGGCGTCGAACAGGCCACCGCCGAGCCTGGCCGGATCGAGCATGTCCTCCGCCCAGTCGCGCAGCGGCCCGCGCAGCCAGGCGGCGAGCGGAATGCCGAAGCCCATTTTCGGGCGATCGGTGAGTGCCGGCGGCACGTAGCGCTGCAAGACGCGCCGCAGCAGCCATTTGGATTCGCGGCCGCGCATCCGCAATTGCCGCGGCAGCCGCCAGGCGAACGCCACCACGCGATGATCGAGCAGTGGCGGCCGCACCTCGAGCGAGACCGCCATCGAGGCGCGGTCGACCTTTTGCAGGATGTCGTCCGGCAGGTAGGTCGCCGTGTCGAAGAGCTGCATCTGCTCGGCGAAGGAGCGCGCC
>DASZVZ010000092.1:0-28636 GCA_035546875.1 Pseudolabrys sp. | reverse complement strand
ATCGGCCGCGTGCCGGGCTGGGTGGTGCAGGTGCTCGAGCAGCTCGACAACAACATCCTTATTCGTCCGCTCACGCTCTACAACGGCCCGGAGCCGCGGCCGTACGTGGGCGTCGGCCAACGCTCGCGCTGACGAGCGGCCGTCTCGCCCAACAAGAATCGTCTGAAAACCGCTTTCAGGCGCGGCGGATTCTCATGCAGTGGGAGACGCCGCCTCGATTCTTCATTGCGGGTCCAAGTCGTTCTGTTATCGTCTTGAGATCGGCAGTCTCATTACGTGAGATTTTGCACCGCCGGGCCGCAGTGCCGCCGAGCAAAACAAACCGGTGCGTAAACTCCGGCCCATCGCCTGCCCAGCACGGCCGCGGCAGGTGAATCGTTCCTTTTACCGGCCAGGGACGGAGGAAACCTCAATGCGTACAACCATCCGCAATCTCATCTCACTCGCGGCAATCGCAGCCGGCGCGGCGTTGTCCGGCGGCACGGCGACCGCGGCCGGCTATCCCGAGCGGCCGATCGAATTGATCGTGCCGTGGGGCCCGGGCGGTGGCGCCGACCAATTGGCACGGCTCGTCAGCAAGCTGATGGAGCCAATGATGGGCCAAGGCATTCCTGTGGTGAATGTGCCCGGCGGCACCGGCGCCACCGGCCTCGTCAAGCTGCTTGCCTCGCCCGCCGACGGCTACGAGATGGCGATCTACATCGCGGACAGCCACGCTTTGCTGGCGGGAAAAAACCCGCGCTGGTCGATGAACGACATCACGCCGGTCGCGGTGATGATGAAGGTGCCCTCGTTCATCTTTGTGAAGCAGGACAGCCCGTTCAAGACCTGGGATGAATTCGCGAAGGAAGCAAAAGCCAATCCCGGCAAGCTCAAGGTTGCGACGCTCGGCTTCGGCAGCGTTGACGATTTCTCGCTCACCGTGATCGATCATGCCGGCATCAAGGTCGTGCAGGTGCCATTCTCCAAACCGAGTGAGCGTTACGTGTCGATTCTCGGCGGTCATGCCGATGCCCTCTATGAGCAGGCAGGCGATGTCGGCCAGTTCCTGCGGGGCAAGCAGATGCGTCCGATCCTCCTGTTCGGCGAAAAGCGCATGGCCGCGTTCAAGGATGTCCCTGCCTCCTACGAGCTCGGCTACAAGATCGCCTTGCCGCAATTCCGCGCCATCGTTGTGCGCTCCGGCACGCCGCCCGAGATCGTGAAGAAGCTGTCCGACGCCCTCACCAAGGTGGCGGCAACGCCTGAATACAAGAAATTTCTCGAGGGCCAGTTCGCCGATCCGAACAGCTTCGAGGACGCGACCAAAGCGCCTGCCTTCGTCAAGCAGCAACTTGACGACATGAAGAAGACGATCGGAGCGAATTAAGGCGCAACGGTACTCGAACTGGAATGGCAGCCATGGACAGGGCGATGTTTCGCTCGATCGGGCCATATGCAATCGGCCTCGTCATCTCGATCGCGCTCTACGTCTACGCAGGCACGATCAGTTACGACCACCGGCCCGGCGAGCTTGGACCCGAGGTTTGGCCCCGCCTTGCCATTCTTTTGATGGGCGCATCGTGCCTGTATGAGCTCGCCCGCCGCTTCATTGCCGGCAATAAGGATGCTGCCGGCATCATGGAAGTGTTCGAACGCGAGGAGGAAGCGGAGGAAAAGCAACCGGTCTATCTCGGTATGTTGATCGGCGGCATCGTGCTGATGGCCGTCTATGCCGTGCTGGTGCCGGTGCTTGGCTTCATCTTCGGCACGTTCCTTTTCCTTGCTGCGTTCATGTACGTGGGCGGCTCGCGCGCCCACGTCGTGATCTGGGCCACCAGCCTGATTGTGACGTTCGGCTGCGGCGTACTGTTCTTGCGCATTGCCTACGTGTCGTTGCCGCGCGGCATTCCGCCGTTTGACGCGATCACCGACGTTTTTTTCGCGATTCCGAGCCTGTGGTGATTGCATGATCAGCATCGTCACCCAGCTCGCGCACGGCTTCGTCGATTGCCTGACGCCGCTCAACATGACGATGCTCCTTGTCGGCATCGTCATCGGCCTTCTTATCGGTGTTTTGCCGGGCCTGACGCTGGTAATGGGTGTCGCGCTCGCGCTGCCGTTCACCTACAAAATGGACGTCACCGCCTCAATCGTGCTGCTGACGGCGATGTATGTATCCGGCACCTATGGCGGCGCATTCACGGCGATTCTGTTCCGCATACCGGGCGAGCCGATCGACGTCCCGATGCTGTGGGACGGTTACACCATGGGCCGCAAGGGAAGACCGGCCAAGGCGCTCGGCTGGACGCTGGTTTCGGCGCTCGGCGGCGGATTGCTCTCCGCGGTGGTGATGGTCGCGCTGACGCAGCCGCTTGCCAGTTTCGCGCTGCGATTTTCATCGCCTGAATATTTCGTCATCGTGATGTTCGGCCTGTTGAGCGTGGTAGCGATCGGCAAAGCCTCGCTGCCGAATTCGCTCATCAGCATGAGCGTCGGCATTCTGATTTCCTCGGTCGGCACCGATCCGGTCTACGGCGCCTACCGCTTCACGTTCGGCTCGCCGATCCTTGCCGACGGCATTGAATTTCTCGTGGTGATGGTCGGGGCTTACGGCGTCGGTGAAGTGCTGACGCGGCTCGAAGCCGGGTTCGCCACCAAGCCTCTCGACAAGATTTCCAACGCGCGCACCGAGTTGCCGACCTGGAAGGAATTGCGCGCGATCAAAGGCATGTTCTTCCGCGCCTCCGTGATCGGCGACCTGATTGGCCTCTTGCCGGGCGCCGGCGCGACCATCGCCTCGTTCGTCAGCTACGGCATCGAAGCGCGCTTCGGCAAGCGCAAGCACGAGATGGGTACCGGCGTCGCCGAAGGCATCGTCGCGCCGCAGGCGGCGGCGACCGCGTCGGTCGGCGGCGCCATGGTGCATCTGCTCGCGCTCGGCATTCCCGGAAGCGGGGCGACCGCCGTTATTCTCGGCGCCTTCATGCTGCACGGCATCCAGCCCGGTCCGCAGGTGCTGCTGACCTCGGCGCCACTCGTCTACACCGTATTCGCGTCATTGTTTCTCGGGCTCATCCTGATGTGCGTGATTGGCTATTTCGCCATCCGCCCGCTGGTGAAGATCCTCGATTTTCCCGAGACGGTGGTGTCGGCCTACGTGTTGATCCTCTGCTTCATCGGCGCGCTGTCGATCCGCAACAACGTCACCGATCTCTGGCTGATCATTGGCTTCGGCGTGATCGGCTACGGCTTCGAACGGCTGAAATTCCCGATCGCGCCGCTGGTGCTGGGCGTCATCCTGGGCCCGATCGCCGAAGAATCGTTCATGAATTCGATGATCAGCTTCTCCAACGACTGGACCATATTCTTCCGGCGGCCGATTTCGGGGACCATCGTCGCCTTCACGATCATCGTTCTGCTGCTGCCGCTCGTGCAGCGTCTGGTCAGGCGAACTCTGGCAACGGCCTAAAAAGCCATCAGGTGAACCATGCGTAGCAGTGTAGGTCTTGATGTGAGGACGGAAGCGCGGCCGCAGACGCGCTCGGGGCCTGCGGTCGACCGGATCCTCAAGCCCGGCGCGCGCGTCGCCGGGCGCGAGCACAAGCTCGGCGCGACCGCGCGTTCCTTCGCCATTCTCGAGCACGTCGCGCGCTCGCGCACGCCGGTCGACGTGCTCGATATCATCGGCTCGCTCAAGTTGCCGAAAGCAACCGCCTATCGCCTGGTCGATTGGTTCGTCACGCAGGGCTACCTGTCGCGTGAGCCGGGGCGCAAGCGGCTCATTGTCGGGCCGAAGCTCACGACCCTCGCCTTCGGGGCGTTGTCGGCGTCGATGCGCAACGATACGCCACACGTCATCTTGCAGCGGCTCGTGCATACCGTGAACGAGACCTGCAACATTGGCACCATCCTCAACGGCGAGGTGGTCTACCTCGACCGTGTAGAGGCTGAGCACTGGCCGCTACGCCTGCAATACACCAGCGGCTCGCGCGTGCCGCTGCATTGCAGCGCCATCGGCAAGCTGTTCCTCGCGCTTGCACCGCCGCCGCGCCGCCGGCGGCTCCTGCAAAGCCTCGAGTTGCGCCGTCACACCGACCACACGATCACCGACCGCGCCCAACTTGATAACGAGCTAAAGGAAATCCGCCGCGATCAGGTGTCATTCGACCGCGAGGAGTTTCTTGTCGGCGTAGTCTGCGCCGCGGTGCCGGTCATCGGCCATAACGGCGAGATGCTGGCGGCGCTTGCGATCCAGGCGCCGGAAGCGCGCATGGACGTATCAACCGCGCGCCGCCAACTGCCGACGTTGCGTGCCGCGGCGAGGGAACTTGCCGCGATTTTTCAGGACAGATCCTAACAGTTTTTTCGTAGGAGTGACGCTGCAATGAAGATGACGACGGAAGAGGCCTTCGTGAAGGTTTTGCAGATGCACGGCATCGAGCATGCCTTCGGCATTATCGGTTCGGCTTTCATGCCGATCTCCGACCTTTTTCCGAAAGCCGGAATCACGTTCTGGGACGTGGCGCATGAGGGCAACGGCGCGATCATCTGCGACGGTTACACGCGGACGACCGGCAAGATCGCGATGGTGATCGCCCAGAACGGGCCAGGCATCACCAACTTCGTTACGCCGATCAAGACGGCGTACTGGAATCACACGCCGATGCTGCTGGTGACGCCGCAGGCGGCTAACAAGACGATCGGGCAAGGCGGCTTCCAGGAAGTTGAGCAGATGGCGCTGTTCCGCGACATGGTCTGCTACCAGGAAGAAGTGCGCGACCCCTCGCGCGTGGCGGAAGTTCTCAACCGCGTCATCACCAAGGCGAAGCGCCTGTCGGCGCCGGCCCAAATCAACATTCCGCGCGACTACTGGACGCAAGTTATCGACATCAACCTGCCGGCGATCGTCGAATTCGAGCGGCCGGCCGGCGGCGCGCACGCTATTGCGGAGGCGGCGAAGCTCCTCTCGGCCGCGAAATTCCCGGTGATTCTGTCGGGCGCGGGCGTCGTGCTCGGCAACGCTATTCCGGAATGCGCGGCGCTTGCCGAAAAACTCGACGCGCCTGTCTGCAACAACTATCAGCACAACGACAGCTTCCCCGGCAGCCATCCGCTCGCCGTCGGTCCGCTCGGCTACAATGGCTCGAAGGCGGCGATGGAGCTGGTCGCCAAGGCCGATGTCGTGCTCGCGCTCGGCACCAGGCTCAATCCGTTCTCGACGCTGCCCGGCTACGGCATCGACTACTGGCCGAAAAACGCCAAGATCATCCAGGTCGACATCAACGCCGACCGCATCGGTCTCACCAAACCGGTCGCCGTCGGCATCTGCGGGGACGCCAAGCTCGTTGCCAAGGCGATCCTCGCGCAGCTATCGCCCTCGGCCGGCAACGCCGGTCGAGACGAGCGCAAGGCGCTCGTCCATCAAACCAAGTCGCGCTGGCTGCAGACGCTCTCCAGTATGGATCACGAGGAAGACGATCCGGGCACCACCTGGAACGTGGATGCGCAGAAGCGCGATCCAGACCGCATGTCGCCGCGTCAGGCATGGCGCGCGATCCAGGCGGGGCTGCCGAAGGACGCGATCATCTCGAGCGACATCGGCAACAATTGCGCCATAGGCAACGCCTATCCGACCTTCGACCAGGGCCGGAAGTATCTTGCGCCCGGCCTGTTCGGCCCGTGCGGCTACGGTTTTCCGGCGATCATCGGCGCCAAGATCGGCAATCCGGACACGCCTTGCGTCGGCTTTGCCGGCGATGGGGCGTTCGGCATCTCCATGAGCGAGATGAGCTCGATCGGCCGCGAAGAATGGCCCGGCATCACGATGGTGATTTTCCGCAACTACCAGTGGGGCGCCGAGAAACGCAACTCGATCCTCTGGTTCGACGACAATTTCGTCGGCACGGAGCTCGATCCGCATCTAAGTTACGCGAAAGTGGCGGAGGGCTGCGGCCTCAAAGGAGTCACGGTGAAGACTCAGGCCGAGTTGACCGAGGCGCTGCGCCAGTCTTGCGAGGCGCAAAAGAAGCGCATCACGACCTTCATCGAGGTCATCCTCAATCAGGAGCTGGGTGAGCCGTTCCGGCGCGACGCGATGAAGAAGCCCGTCGTGGTTGCCGGTATCAAGCGCGAAGACATGCGTCCGCAGGTCGTTAACTGATTGACGGAGCAGGACGAATGACAGTTGCGGTGAAAAATCCGGTAGACGCAAGCGCGCAAAATATCGTCGACGACCTTGTGCGCCGCGCGCGCAAGGCGATGGCGGCGTTCGCCGATGCCGATCAGGCGCGCGTAGATACCGCGGTGACGGCGCTCGCCTGGTCGCTGTACAAGCCGGAGCACGCCAAAGAGCTTGCCGAGCTCGCTGTCGCCGACACCAAGCTCGGCAACGTACCGGACAAGATCGTCAAGAAGCAGCGCAAGACTTTCGGCACGCTGCGCGACCTCTTGCGCGTGAAATCGGTCGGCATCGTCGAAGAAGACAAGAAACGCGGCATCGTCAAATACGCCAAGCCCGTCGGGGTTGTCGCCGCCATCACGCCGTCCACCAATCCGGGCGCGACCCCGGTGAACAAGGCGATGATGGCGATCAAGGGCCGCAATGCCATCATCATCGCGGCCTCGCCGGCCGGACTGAAGACGACCACCAAGACCGTCGACTACATGCGCGCGGAGCTCAAGAAAGTCGGGGCGCCGGAAGACCTGGTGCAGATTTTGCCGCCGCCCGCTTCGAAGGACATGACGCAAGCCCTGATGCAGGCCGCCGATCTGGTCGTGGCCACGGGTTCGCAAGACAACGTGCGCCGCGCCTATTCCAGCGGCACGCCGGCAATCGGAGTCGGCACCGGCAATGTGCCGGTGATCGTGGATGAGACGGCCGATCTCGACGACGCAGCACGGAAAATCTGCGCCTCCAAGATTTTCGACAATGCCACGTCGTGCTCGTCGGAAAATTCCGTGATCCTCGTCGACGCCATATACGACAAGGCGATCGCAGCGCTCGAGCGCGTGGGCGGTTATCTCGCTTCGGCGCAGGAAAAAGAGCGCATCCAGCGCGAGCTGTGGCCGGACGGAAAACTAAGCCGTACGCTGATCGCGCGGGACGCCGATGTGCTGGCGAGGGGGTTCGGCCTGCCGGCGGCAGCCGAGAAGAAGAAATTCTTCATGGTCGAGGAAACCGGCGTTGGCCGCGATTTCCCGTTTTCCGGCGAGAAGCTTGCCCTCGTCCTCACGGTCTATCGCGCGCGTGATTTCGATGCCGCGGTTGCGCGGGCGAACGACATCCTCATGCATCAGGGCCGCGGCCATTCGGTCGGCTTGCATACCAGGGACATGGCGCGTGCGCGCAAGCTCGCCGAGCGTGCCGACGTCGTGCGCGTGCTGATCAACCAGGCGCATACCTTCGGCAACGGCGGCGGCTTCGACAATGGGCTCAACTTCACGCTGAGCATGGGCTGCGGCACCTGGGGCGGCAACAGCATCACCGACAACCTCAACTACATGAACTTCCTCAACATCACGCACCTCGTCACGCCGATCCCCGAAGACAAGCCGAGCGAGGAAGACCTGTTCGGCGCCTATTGGAAGAAATACGGCAAATGACGCTTTGCCTGTCGTCACCGGGCTTGTCCCGGTGACCCCGATCAGGAGGGCGCAGTGCCTGCATAAGCGAGATGGCTGGGACAAGCCCGGCCATGACACTGAAATGAGTCCTGCATGAACTTCGAAGAATTTGCCGCCAAATCGCTGGTGCTGGAGCCTGCCGGCATTCCGGTGCCGCGCGGCATTCTATGCACGAGCGCGGCCGAAGCGCGCGAAGCCGCCGAAAAGATCGGCCCGTGCGTGGTGAAAGCGCAGGTCGCGGCCGGCAAGCGCGGCAAGGCAGGCGGCATCAAGCTCGCGGCCACACCGGCGGAAACCGAGCAGGCGGCAAAGCAGATCCTCGGCATGCGCATCGGCGACTACACTGTCGAGCGGCTGCTGATCGAGGAGCAGGCGAAGATCGCGCGCGAGTTCTATGCCGCGGTGCTCCACGACACCAAGGCGCGCAAGCCGCTGATCCTTTTCTCGACCGAAGGCGGCATGGACATCGAGGAGATCGCCGCAGCGAAGCCGGCTGCAATCCGCAGACTGCTGGTGGACATCGATAGCGTGCCGCGCGCGCGCGACATCGCCGCCATGCTCGAGGGGCTCCACCTTGGCGCCGCGGAGCAGCAGATCGCCGAGATTCTGGACCGGCTTTATCGTGCGTGGCGCACGCGCGACGCCGAACTGCTGGAGATCAACCCGCTCGCTTTACTCGCCGATGGGCGCGTGGTCGCGCTCGATTGCAAATTCGTGCTCGACGACTCGTCGCTCTATCGCCAGCCGGAGCTTGCAAAGCACGGCGCTCCCGGCGCGATGACCGAGCTGGAAAAACGCGGTGCCGAAGCCGGCCTCAAGCTGATCCAACTCGACGGCAATGTCGGCGTGCTGGCGAACGGTGCCGGCCTGACGATGACGACGATGGACGTCATCCGCCATTTCGGCGGCAAGCCGGCGAACTTCCTCGAGATTGGCGGTGAGGCCTACACCAAGTCGGAAATCGCGCTCGATCTGGTACTGTCCAATCCGGGCGTGAAAAGCCTCGTCATCAATTTCTGCGGCGCGTTCGCGCGAACCGATGTGATGGCCGACGGCGTGGTCAAGGCCTGGCACAAGCTCAAACCGAAAGTGCCGGTCTATTTCTCGATCCACGGGACCGGCGAAGAGGAAGCGGTCGCGCTGGTGCGGCGTGAGCTCGGCATCGAGCCGTACGACTTCATGGAAGACGCCATCAAGCAGGCGGTGAGGGCGGCGCAATGATCGTGCGCAGAGAAGACCGCGTCGTCGTGCTCGGCATTACCGGCAAGCAGGGCACGTTCTGGACCGAGAAGATGATCGCCTATGGCACCAATGTGGTCGCCGGCGTCAATCCGAAGCGTGCGGGTGAAACGCACGTCGGCGTACCGATCTTTGCCTCGACCGCCGAAGCGGTGAAAGCCGTGGGCGGCGACGTCGCGGTAATGTTCATCCCGCCGCCGATGGCGAAGGACGCCGCGGTCTCCGCCGCGGAGGCCGGCATCAAGCTTCTCGTTGTGCTGACCGAGCACATTCCGGCACAGGACGTGATGGCGATGCATGCCGCCGCCGCGCGTCATGGCACGCGCATCGTCGGTCCGAATACTGCCGGCCTCGTCACGCCCGGCGAGTGTTTCGTCGGCATCATGCCGGCTTTCGTGCCGAGCGTGTTCAAGCCCGGCCGCGTCGGCGTGATTTCGCGCAGCGGCAGCCTTGGCACGCTCGTCTGCCTCAATCTCACGCGCGCCGGGCTTGGCCAGTCGGCGTTCGTCGGTATCGGTGGCGACCCGATGCTCGGCACGACCACCCGCGACGCGCTGGAAGCGCTCGATGCCGATGGCGGCACCGACGCCGTCGTCATGGTCGGCGAAATCGGCGGCGGCATGGAAGAAGACGCCGCCGAGTACGCCAAACGCATGCGCAAGCCGGTGGTCGCTTTCATCGCCGGCGCTGCCTCGCCGCCCGGGAAGAAAATGGGCCATGCCGGTGCCATCGTGACCGGCAGCGCCGGCAGCTACGCGTCCAAGCGCAAGACGCTTGAAGCCGCGGGTGTCGTCGTCACCGATACGCCGGCGCAGATCGCGCAGGCCACCGCCGCCGCCCTCGCACCCAAGAGCCAAGCCGCCGCCAGCCGGCATTAAGGACTGTAAGTGTCAGTACAAACCCCGCCCGCTGCCAGGCTGTCTCTCGCATCAATCCTCGAGCTCTTGCCGGGCATCGCGATGTCGGCGCTCGTCGCCATCATCGGCTATGTCGCCGCCCCCTATGTTGCGCATGTGGTGCCGATTCCGAACATGGTGATCGCGCTCATCGCCGGTGTCGCGCTCAACCCGATCGCGGCGCGGCCGGCCATGCGCCCGGGCATGCAATTCAGCGTGCGCACGGTGCTGCGCTGGGCGGTGGCGCTGCTCGGCCTGCGCGTCGGGCTTGCCGATATCGCCGCGCTCGGCTTCGAGAGCGCGGCGCTCGTCGTCGTCGCGATGGCGCTGACCATCGTGTCCGGATTTTTATTCGCGCGCTGGAGCGGACAGGCGGCGGGCTTCGGCGCGCTCGCCGGCGTCGGCACCGCGGTATGCGGCGCTTCCGCCACGCTCGCGGCCTCGACCGTTGTGCCCGCCTATAAAGGCAAGGAGTCCGACGTCGTCTTCGTCATCGTCGCGATCAACGCGCTGGCGACGCTCGCAATCATCGTCTATCCGCCGATCTGCCTCGCGCTACATTTCGACCCGCAGACGACCGGTGTGATGCTCGGCGGCACCATCCATGATGTGGCGCAGGTGGTCGGCGCCGGCTACGCAGTCTCGACGGCGGTCGGCAACACCGCCGTGATCGTCAAGCTGTTCCGCGTTTTCCTGCTGCTGCCGGTGGTCCTCGGCGTCGGCGGCTACTTCACGCGCATCGGCATGCAGCACGGCGAGGCGAGGGTGCCGGTGCCGGTGTTCGGCATCGTTTTTCTTATTCTGTGTATTTTGAACAGCGTGGTGCCGCTCGCGCCGTCGCTGCTACCGGTCTACACGCCGGTCAAGGCGGCGCTCGTTGAAATCTCGACGTGGGGTTTGTTGCTCGCGATCGGCGCGCTCGGCCTTGGAACGTCGGTATCGAGCATCGTCAGCCTTGGGTGGCGGCATATCACCA
Source organism: Pseudolabrys sp. (assembly GCA_035546875.1). Classification (GTDB taxonomy): domain Bacteria; phylum Pseudomonadota; class Alphaproteobacteria; order Rhizobiales; family Xanthobacteraceae; genus Pseudolabrys. The sequence goes on along the minus strand of DASZVZ010000092.1, from coordinate 17,920 downwards.
CTGTGCTCGGCACCACCGCCGTGATTTTCGTGGTGGTTACCGGCGGGCTGTTGCTGCGCGGATGATTTAGCTGAGCGCCGACACGCCCACTGAGCGCTCCCCTCAGGCTAGCGTCACGGTATCGAAATCGGCCGGCAACACGATCTCGAGCAGTTCGCAATCGTCGGAATAGCCGCGCACCGTGTGCCGTATCTTCGGCGGCTGGATCCAGCATGCGCCCGCTTTGAACGTGTGCACGCCCTGACCCTCGAATTCGCTCGAGAACCAGCCCTTGAGCACATAGACCATCTGGAAGTCGACGTCGTGATAATGCGGGATCGCGACTTCCTTTTCGTCGAACGGTTTAGTCATGCGGATGACATGCGCCTGCACTTTGCCGCCGGTCGCTTTCGCAAGGTTGAGATCACGATAGGCCGAATAGGGACGCAGCCCCGCGTCGAAATCCTCTTCGCGCAGATGGCTGACGGTGAAACGCTGCTTGGGCCAGCGCGCTTGCGCGGTCTTTGCAGATTTCGCTTTGACGGATCGCTTGATTTTCTTCTTGGCCTTGGACGCGGTCTTTTTGGCTTTCTTTTTCGCCATCGCACGCCTCCCGATTTTATTTTACTCCGCGGCTTCGCTCACGCCGCCGTGGGCCTTCGACCATGCGGCCGGATCGTTCATGAATTTCTCGACTTCAGCCAGGATGCCCTTGTCGAACTTGCCGCTCGCCTTCGCGACCGCGAGCACATGCCACCACGTTGTCAGCTCGTGCATCTTGACGCCGAGATTGCCGAGGATGCCTTTGCCTTGCGGATAGATATCGTAGAAGAACACAACGAAGCAGTGCTCGCACTTGCCGCCCGCTTCGCGAAGCGCATTGACGAAATTGACCTTGCTCTTGCCGTCGGTGGCGAGGTCCTCGACCAGCAAGACGCGCTGGCCTTCGATCAATTGTCCCTCGATCTGCGCGCCGCGCCCAAATCCTTTCGGCTTCTTGCGCACGTATTGCATCGGCAGGCCGAGCCGATCGGCGACCCACGCGGCAAACGGAATGCCGGCCGTCTCGCCGCCCGCAACGGCGTCGATGTTCTCGCGGCCAATCTCGCGCGCAACGGTGGCGACGGCAAAATCGATGACCGTCGAGCGTACGTGCGGGAAGGAAATCAGCCAGCGCGTATCGTTATAGACGGGGCTCGCCCAGCCGGACGTGAAAATGAAAGGCTTGTCGGTCATGAAGCGGACCGCGCCGCAGTCGAGATACATCTGCGCGGTCAGCTCGGCGATGGTCTTGCGGTCGAGAAACTGGTTGGGCGGCGTCATGCCGTTGATTCAAAGCACAAAACGGCCCCCGCCGCCATGCGGCGGGGGTGCCCTCATGCACAGTTATTGCGGCGCCTTGGGGCCGACTTTCAGGTACCAATCGAGGATCTGCGAGCCGTTCCAGAACAAAACATCTTTCTTCTTGCGGATCTTCTCGAAGATCTTGCGGAAGTATTTCACGCGATGCGGCGCGCCCATGATGTAGGGGTGCACCGAGATGGCCATGACACGCGCGGAGTCCTTGGCGTCCTTGTAGATCTGCTCGAACTGATCGATGGCGCGCTCGTAGAACTCCGACGCCTTGTGATGCTGGATCAGCATCATGGCGACGTCGTTGCATTCCTGCGTGTACGGGATGTTGACGATCGGCTTGCCGCGCGTCTTCAGCCACACCGGCTGGTCGTCGAGCACCCAGTCCGCGACGTACCCGTAGCCTTCCTCGGCGAGGATGTCGGGCGTCTCCCAGGTTTCGGTCAGGCCGGGGCCGAGCCAGCCGCGCGGGCGCTTGCCCGTCGCCTTCTCCAGCACTTCGGCGCTCTTCTTGATGTCGGCGCGCTCGTTCTCGACCTTCTGCATGTTGCGCTGGGTGTAGCCGTGGCCGACGAATTCCCAGTTGCGCTCGACGCAGGCCTGAACGATGTCGGGAAACGCATTCACCGCAACGCCGTTGATGTTCATCACGCCGGGAATCTTGAACTCGTCGTAAATCTTCAGGAAACGCCAGAAGCCGACGCGGTTGCCGTATTCGTGCCAGCACCAGTTCGGAATGTCCGGCATCGGCGCGCCGCCCGCCGGCGGAGTGAGCACCGTGCGCGGCATGGTCTGCGTCGGATCCCACTCCTCGACGTTGACGATGGTCCACACCACCATGCGCGCGCCTTTCGGCAGCTTGAGCGGCTTGCGCTTGACGATGGGCGAATAGTCGAGGCGGTCGTTCGGCAACATGCCGACGGCTGGCTTGGGAAAGTTCATGGATATTCCTCGTCGCTCGTTTGATGTGAGGCGACTGCCTCAATCTCCGCTCATTCCCGCGTAAGCGGGAATCCAGTCCTTATTGCGCGCTTTCGGGCCACAGGTCGCCCCAGCTTGTATTGGCTTTTTCAATCAGCTCCAATTTCCATGCACGATTCCATTTCTTGATCCGCCGTTCGCGCCCGAACACCGTTTCTCTCGTCTCATGGACTTCGTGCCAAACAAGCATCCTCACCGGATCGTCGGTCATTCCTGGATAAGCGTGCCTTCCTCCTGCTGGCGAGAATATAGACGGCAAAGCTCATGCCGGCGGCCCTGGGTCCCGCTTTCGCGGGGACAAGCGGAAAATTGAATTTTCCTTGAGGTCAGCTTCCCTTCAGATCATGAATTTCCGGAAAGAAATAGTCCTTCCACGACGCCGGCTTGTTCTTGATGCGGCCGACGCTGAACATGAAGTCGGCAAATTTCATGGTGTTCTCAGGCGTCATCGTCCAGTGCACCTGTGGCTTCGCCAGCATATTGGCAATGCTGTCGACAGGAATCTTGGAATTGGAATCCTGCGCCCACAAGGCGCCGGCGGCACGTCGGTCCTTGTCGACGATCTCGGTCGCTTCCTTCAGCGCCGCGACCAGCGCCTTGTAGAGGACCGGATTCTTGTCGCGGAAGCGCGCCGAGGTCCATGCTGCGGTGAAGGTGTGAGAGCCGCCCATGATGTCGAACGAGTTGAGAACCGTGTGGACGTCCTTGTCCTCGAGTTGCTGATACTGGAACGGCGGCACACTGAACACGGCGGTGACCTGCGCGCCGCCCTTGAGCAGCGCGACCGTCGCGTCCGGCGGCGTCATCGACACGGTGAGCGGATCGAGCTTCTCGAACTCCTTGGCGCCGTATTCCTTCGCCGCGGCCATTTCGAGCGCAATCGCCTGCACCGAGGATTTAACCGACGGCACCGCGATGCGGTCGGAATCCTTGAAATCCTTGATGCTCTTGATCGCCGGGTTCTTGGTGTTGAGCAGGAACGGCTGCGAACTCAACGCGGAAATGCCGCGCACTTCCTGCGGCGTACCTTTGGTGCGCGACCACAATTGCAGGAGGCCTGGCACGCCGCCGGACCCGACGTCGACGTTGCCTGAAATGAGCGCTTCGTTGACCGCGGTCGGACCGTTGAATTTGAACCAGGAAACCTTGACCTCCGGAATGCCGAGCGCTTTGGCGTGCTTCTCGATGAGCTTCTGGTGCTCCATCACGTTGAGCTGCAGGTAGCCCATGGAAAATTGTTTCGCGAGGCGGATTTCCGGCACCTCGGCGGACGCGGCCGACACAAGGCCGAGCGTCGCGGAAACTACAAAAGCGGTTTGGAAAAATTTCGACAAACGCATGGGCATCCTCCCGGCAACGGCGGCTTGCTTATTGTTTTATCGCAGCCGCGCGTCAGGCTAGGCGGCTCATCCTTTTTTCGCAACACCGTTGTACCAGTCGAGGATCTGCGCGCCGTTCCAGTGCAGCACGCCCTTGTGCTTGTTGACGTACTTGTAGATCGCCTCGAGATATTTGATCCGGTGCGGCTGCCCGCTGATGTAGGGATGGATCGCAAGCGTGCAGATTTTCGCGCGCTGCTTGCTCTCCGCGTAAAGCCGGTCGAACTGGTCTTTCACCAACTGAAACAGATAGTCGCTGTTGTGATGCTGGATGATCATCACCGGGATGTCGTTGCATTCGATCGTGTAGGGCAGCGTCACAAGCGGGCCGTTCGTCGTGCGGATTCTGGTCGGCTCGTCGTCGTATACCCAGTCGCCGATATATTTGACGCCCGCCTTGGTCAGCAGGTCCGGCGTCTCCAGTGTCTGCGTCAATCCGGGCCCGAGCCAGCCGACCGGACGCTTACCGGTGAACTTCTCCATGATGTCCATGGTGCGCATGATCATGCCGGCCTGATCCGGTTCTTTGTGGATCGGCCCTTGCTCGTAGGCATGGCCCATGAACTCCCAGCCGTCGCTGCGCGCCTGCTCGGCGACGCGCGGATAGTCCTCGCAGATGCGTGCGTTGGCCGCGAGCGTCGGCTTGATCTTCAGCTTGCGGAACAGCTCGTGGAAACGCCAGCAGCCGACGCGCATGCCGTATTCGTGGAAGCCCCAGTGCACCACGTCCGGCATCAGCGGCACGCCGGTCGGCGCGGGCAGAAGCTGGCGCGCCATCGGCTTGTGGATGTCCCACACCTCATAGTTGACGATGGTCCAGAACACGATGCGCGCGCCTCTCGGCAGGTTGAGCGGCGCCCGGTCGACGATGGCGGAATAATCGGCGCGCTCGCGCGGAATCATGGGATTGGACATTTATTTCCTCCGTCATTCCGGGACATCGCGAAGCGTCGGACCCGGAAGCCACACTCCGCAGCACTGGGTTATGGATTCCGGGTCCGCGGCCTTTCGGCCGCGCCCCGGAATGACAGTTACTTTCTCACGCCGTTGCGTCGACGCGCAACCCGACCAGCCGCTCCAGCGTCGCATGGTCGTTGCGCAAATCCGCCGACGGTCCGCGGTGCACGATGGCGCCGCGCTCCAGCACGATCGCGTCGCGCGTCAACTCCAGCGCGATGTCGGTGTGCTGCTCGACCAGCACGATGGCGGTGCGCCGGTCCGCAACCATCGCCGTCATCGCCTTGGTCAATTCCTCGACGATGACGGGCGCGAGGCCTTCCAGCGGCTCGTCGAGCAAGAGCAGCGACGGATTGGTCATCAGGGCGCGCGCAATCGCCAGCATCTGCTGCTCGCCGCCTGAAAGCTGGTTGCCCATGTTGCCGCGTCGCTCGTTGAGCCGCGGAAACATCTTGTAGATCGCGGGCAGGTCCCAGGGACCCGGACGCGCCGTGGTGGTGAGGTTTTCTTCCACGCTCAGCGAGGGAAAAATCTCGCGCTCCTGCGGCACCCATCCGATGCCGGCGCGTGCGCGGTTGTGCGGCGCGAGCCGCGAAATGTCCCGGCCGCGCCAGACGACGGCGCCCGAGCGCATCTGCGTGTAGCCCATGATGGTGAGCAGCAGCGTCGATTTGCCGACGCCGTTGCGGCCGAGCACGGCCAGGCTGCCGTGTTCGGGCAATTCCAGCGAGATGTCGTGCAGCACCAGCGCCTCGCCGTAACCGGCGCGCACGTCTCGCAAGGTGATCAGCGGTTCAGCCATGTTTGCGCGTCCCGAGATAGACTTCGCGGACGCGCGGATCGGCGGAAATTTCCGCCGGCGACCCTTCGGCGAAGATTGCGCCGCCGACCAGAACGATGATGTGGCTGGCGAAGCGGAACACGACATGCATGTCGTGCTCGATGAACAACAGCGTCAGGTCGTTGGAGAGGCCGGCGACAGCTTCGAATATGTCGCCGCTCTCCTCCTGCGGCACGCCGGCTGCCGGTTCGTCGAGCAACAACACCTTCGGCTTGGTCGCCAGCGCCAGCGCAATTTCGAGCAGGCGCTGGCGGCCGTACGGCAATTCGCGCGTCGGCTGATAGCAGGAGTCGCCGAGCCTGAGCTTCACCAGGATGTCGTGCGCTTCCTCGATCGCTTCGCGGTGCTCGGAGACGTTGCGCCAGAAATCGCGCGAAATGCCGCGCCGCTCGCACACCGCGAGCGTCACTGCTTCGAGTGCATTGAGCCCCGGAAATAGCGTGTTGATCTGGAAGGTGCGGGCAAGCCCGCGCCGCACACGTTGCTGCGGTTCGAGGTCCGTGATGTCTTCCTCGCCGAGCAGTATTTGTCCGGCGTTCGGCTTGAGCATGCCGGTCATCAAGTTGATGAGCGTCGTTTTTCCGGCGCCGTTCGGGCCGATCAGCGCGTAACGCACGCCTTTCGGCAGGCTGATCGCGATATCGCGCGCGACCACCAGCGAGCCGAAGGTCTTGGCGAGGCCTTTTGTCGAAAGCGCCGGTGCCGTCACTTGCGCCTCCAGCGCGCCGTGAGCTTGGAAAGACCGCCGAGCACGCCGTTCGGCAGGAAGATCACGACAACGACGAGCAGGACGCCGATCCAGAAATACCAGTATTGCGGCGCGATACCGGAAAACTGGTCGCGCGCGATCATGAAGATCGCGGCGCCGACGAGCCCGCCGTATAGCCGGCCGGCGCCGCCGAGCACGAGCATGACCAGCAATTCGGCTGAGCGTTCGAAGCTCAATGTCTCGAGTGACACGGTTTCGGTCGTTTGTGCCAGCAGGGCGCCCGCAATGCCGGCGATCGCCGCCGAGATCGTATAGATCGTCTGGATGTGACGGCGGCTCGGCGCGCCGATTGCGGGCATGCGCGTCCAGTTTTCGCGGATGCCGCGCAGCGAGAGCCCGAACGGTGAATTGATCAGCCTGCGCGCAAAGAGAAAGAGCACGAACAGGATGGCGAGCGAGTAGGTGTAGGCGGCGCGTCCGTAGAGATCGAACGGGAAATAACCGAACAGCTTCCACATATGCACGCCTTGCAGGCCGTCGACCCCTCCGGTCAGCCAGCTTGCGCTGTTGGCGAGTTCGCCGAGCAAGAGGCCGAAGCCGAGCGTGAGCATGATCAGCGCGAGATGCCGGAAGCGCGCGATGATGAAGCTCGTCGCATAACCGACGATGCCGGCGACGATTGCCGCCGCGAGCAGCCCGGAGAAAGGTTCGCCCCAGCCGTACTTCGACAAAAGGCCCGCCGTGTACGAACCGAGGCCGAAGAACGCGGCATGGCCGAGGGACACGATGCCGGCGTAGCCGAGGATGAGGTCGAGCGAGAGCGCGAACAGCGCGGTGATCGCGATCTGACTCGCAAGCGACAGATAATTCGGGAACAGCACGTAAGGCAGCAGCAAGGCGAGCCAGAACGCGACCTCGACCGGCTGCCAGCGGCCTTGCGCCTGGAGATATGCCTGTGGGCTCGCGATGCTGCCGGTCAACGCCATGGCGCATGAACTCGCGTGCGTGGCGTCATCCGCTCGTCCCCGCGTAAGCGGGGAGTCAAGACAGCCGTTTTCTGAATCGGAGATTGCAGGTCTGGATTCCCGCTTGCGCGGGAATGAGCGGAGTGTGGGGCGATGCAGAGGGCCATCTCAGCGCTTCCCGAACAGGCCGGACGGCCGCCACATCAGCAGGCTGATCATGACGAGGTAGATGAGGAACGCGCCGAGCTGTGGAACGTAATACTTGCCGGCGATGTCGCTGATGCCGAGGACGGCGGCGGCGACGAACGATCCGGAGATCGAGCCGAGCCCGCCGACCGACACGACGATCAGCACGTAGACCAGATAGGTGAAAGCAAACGACGGATCGAGGCCGACGATTTCGATCGCCAGCGCCCCGCCGAGGCCGGCAAGTCCGCTGCCGAGCGCGAAGGTGATGGCGAACGTGCGGTCGACGTTGATGCCGAGGCCGCGTGCCATGCGCTCGTTGTCGACCGCGGCACGCACCTGGGCGCCGAAGCGCGTGTATTCAATCCCGACGACGAGCGCCAGCGTGATCGCGAGCGATAAGCCGATCAGGATCAGCCGGTAGGTCGCGAAGTTGATGCCCATAAAGGGGATGGGGCTGCGCAGATAGGCCGGCAGTTGCACAGGCTTCTGCTCGGTGCCGAACACGTAGGCCGCGACCGCCACCGAGATGAAAACGATGCCGATCGTGAGCAGAACCTGATCGAGATCGCTGGCGCGGTACAGGCGGCGATACAGCGTGCGCTCGAACAGAACGCTGGTCGCCGCCGACACGACGAAAGCAAACGGCAGCGTGGCGAAGAACGGGAAGCCCCAGCGGCTCATCATGGTGACGGTGACGTAACCGCCGAGCATTGCGAAGCTGCAGTGTGCAAGGTTGATGAAATTCATCATCCCCAGCGTCACCGACTGCCCGACCGACAGCAGGAACAGCAGCATGCCGTATGCAAAGCCGTCGAACAGGACGCCGGCAATGGGAGGGAGCGTCATGGCGGTTCCAGGGCTTCGTTTTCTTCTGTCACTACTCTTGACCTCTCGTGCCCGCGAAGGCGGAGACCCGAAGCTCGCAACGGTGAGCTGGATTTCCGCCTGCGCGGGAACGAGCGGACGTGATGCTGCTGTTTATTTCTTCGTGCGCGCCTTTACCGGATCCTTCACGTCGGCGACCTTGGCGATTTCGACGTTGAGCAACTTGCCGCCGACCTTCTCCACCTTGCGGATGTAGACGGTCTGGATCACGTCGCGTGTTTCCGGATCGATCGACATGGGACCGCGCGGGCTTTCCCACTTCATGCCCTTGGCGGCGTTGACGAGCGACTCACCGTCGGCCTTGCCGCCGTCCTTTTTCAGCGCCTCATAGATGACGTGCATGCCGTCGTAGCCGCCGACCGAGAAGAAGTCGGGGTTGCGCTTGAACTCGGCGTTGTAGGCCTTCACGAATTCCTTGTTCATCTTGGAGTCGTGATTGAAGTCATAGTGACCCGACGTGATCATGCCGATCGACGCGTCGCCCATGCTGGCGAGCGCATGCTCGTCGGTGATTTCCATCTGGCCCATCACTTTCGTCTTCGACGGGTCGATGCCGCGCTCGGCGAACGCCTTGCCGAGAGCGCCGGGCTGCGCGCCGCCGGGGATCATCACGAAGATGCCTTGCGGATTGAGGTCCTTCGCCTTCTGCACATAGGCCGAGAAGTCCGGGCTTGCGACCGCCATGCGCACGGAGCCGACGATCTCGCCGCCCGCCGCGGTGAAGCCCTGTTTGAACGCGCCTTCCGCGTCGATGCCGGGGCCGTAGTCGGTCACCATCGTGTAGGCTTTCTTGACGCCGTTCTTCTCCGCCCAGGTGCCCAGCGTCTCGTTGAGCTGCGGCACGGTGAAGGACGTGCGCACGATGTAGGGCGATTTGGTCGTGACGGTCGCGGTCGCCGCGTTCATCACCACCATCAGCTTCTTCGCTTCGGCGGAGATGTCGCCGGCGGCAAATGCGTTGGGCGTGAGCGCGAAGCCAGCGAGGACGTCGACGTTGTCGCGGGTGATCAGCTCTTGCGCGAGACGCTTGGCGACCGGCGGATTGATGCCGCCCGTATCCTTGCGGATGATCTCGATCTTCTTGCCGGCGACGCTGTCGCCGTGCTGCTTCATGTAGAGCTTGATGCCGTTATCGATCTGCACGCCGGTGTCGGCGAACTGCCCGGAGTAGGGCAGGATGAGACCGATTTTCAGAGTGCCTTGAGCGCCGGCGGCCGACGGAAGCAGGCTCGCAGCGAGCAGGGCGGCGCCTGCCAGAAACACGCGTTTCATGAATATCCTCCCCTCGTTTTGCTTGTTGGCGGCAGAATGCCTTAGCCCGCGCGCAAAGAAAAGCGCCGCGAACTTTTGTCCGCGGCGCAGTATCGGGAGTTTTTGGCTATTCGGCGGAGGTTTTAGGCCAGCGAGACCGTGGCCTGCTCGTATTTGCCGCTGCCCATTTTGCCTTCCTCGATCATGCCGTGGGCCGAGATCCACTCGAAGGACTGGTCGTAGACTTCCTTCGTATAGGGCTCGAACACGAGCCGCTCGCCCGGTCCCCAGCGCCGCGTGTCCATCATGGAATGGAAGCGGTCGGGGAATTCCTTCTTGTAGTAGTGCGTGTAGAGCTCGGGCCGCAGGTCGATGTCGCGTTGCGCCTTGCGCAGCGCGCGGAAGAATTTACGCAGGTCTTCCGGGTCCGGATTGCCGTGGATCATCGTGCTGATCATGAAGGTGGTGTCGATGATCTTGCGGAAGCCGAGTTGCTCCGCGAAGTAATACGGGCCGCTGAACAGCGCGACCGCGGGTGCGGTGCCGTTGATCAGCCGTTCCATGCGCGCAAACAGCATGCCGTCGGCGTAGACGAGATTGATCTCTTCCGGCTTGAGGTACTGCTCGAGCGCCTGCACCGTCGAGTAATGGCTGCCGGACTGGAAGCCGACCGAGATCGGCACGCCGGCGAGGTCGGCGGGCGTCTTCACCTTGGAGTCGGGGGGCACGAAGATGCCCGAAGGCGACACCGAATAGACGTCGGTGTACATCTTTCCGTGGCCGTTCGAGGCCGCAACGTTGACGGTCCAGTGACAGGCGCACGAGACGTCGGCCTTGCGGCCGGCCTCGAGCGACTGCATGGCGCCGACCTTGTCGCCTTTATCGTGGATCTTGCCGTCGGTCGCGCGCACGAGCTCGCGGAATTCGTAGTCGAGGCCTTCCTTGCGGAAGTAGTCCTTCTCTTCGGCCACCCACTCGTGCAGGCGGAAATGCGGTTCGATGATGAACTTGCTCATGGTTTCCTCCGTCGGTTTGTCTGTCCGTTTCGATTTCAGCAGCAGTCGTCGTGGCCGTGCGTTTCGCCGTGCTCGGCGATGCGCCGGGCGCGGATCATCTTCACGTGGTCGTCCATCAGCGCGCGTGCCCCTCGCGCGTCACGCATTTCAATGAGGTCGGCGAGTTTGCCGTGAATCTCGAGAATGTGCCGCGCCAGCTTCGGCGTGGCGGTGGCGTTGCGGCGCGGCCACGACACGTGCTCGAGCGAGATGAGCTGCACCACGATGACGCGGTTGTGCGAGGCTTCGGCGACCGCGAGATGGAAATCGCGCGAGAGGCGGGTGAAGGCGTCCATGTCGGCGATGGCGGCTTCCGCCTCGCTCACCAGCCGGCGCAAATTGGCGACGTCGTCGGCGGTCGCGTTTTCGGCGGCAAGCTCGGCGCCGAGCGCTTCGATGGCGCGTTGCGCGTCCATGATTTCCGACGCGCTGACGCCAGTTAGGTCGAGCTGAACCGCGAGCGCTTCCGCGAACAGGCGCGGATTGCCTTGCGCGATGCGCGCGCCGCCGCCTTTGCCCATGCGGATCTCGACGATGCCGAGCGCTTCCAGCGTGCGCAGCGCATCGCGCGCGACGATGCGGCTCGTCCCGAACTGCGCAGCGAGATCCTTTTCGGTGCCGAGGAAATCGCCGGGCTTGAGTTTCTTCGCGAACAGGCGATCGCGCACATCCGCGACGACCTGTGCGGACAGCGAGGACGAGCGGCCCGCAAACATGATGCGCGCGGTCAGATCGCCGCTCATACGGACCGGTTGGCGTAGTGATTGCGCCATCGCTTCGAGCCCTCGCAAGGTCGCGGACTGTAGCTTGGCGCCTTAAAGTAGTAAAGATATCATCTTATAATTATTGAGCGGAAAACGGGCCTAAATCAGGGCTCCGGACACGGCTAATGTGCCGGGACGTGCGCCTCCCGGATCACGCCGCCCCAGACCTTGGTTTCGTTCGCAATGAAAGCTGCCGTCTGCGCCGGCGTGCCGCCGACCGGCGTGAGGCTAAGCTTTTTGAAGTGGTCCATGACGAGCGGGCTTTTCAGCACCTCGTTCACCGCCGCATTCAACTTCGCGACGATTGCGGGCGGCGTCTTCGGCGGCGCCACGATCGCATTCCATGTCCCGGATTCCACACCCGCAACGCCGGCTTCCGCCAGCGTCGGAATGTCCGGCAATTCCGCAATCCGCTTCTCGGTCGCGGCTGCGAGGATCCGCGCGCGGCCGCCGTTGTGGAGCTGGATCGACTTTGCGAGCTCCATGAAAATAAAATCCACGTGCCCCGCGATCAGGTCGTTGAGCGCGGGCGCGGTGCCTTTGTAAGGCACGTGCACGAACTTCGCGCCGATCACCTTCTCGAACAGCGCCGCGGTCAGGTGCGACGTCGTGCCGATGCCCTGCGAGCCGTAGTTGATCTTGCCCGGATTGGCTTTCGCATAGGCGATGAATTCCTGCACGGTCTTCGCCGGGAAATCCGGCCGCACCAGCAACACGTTCGGGATCGAGCTCATCACCGCGACGGGTTCGAATTTGGTCGGATCGAACGTCATCTTCTTGTAGAGCAGCGGGTTGACCGTGAGCGGCGCCGGCTGCGCGGCGAGCAACGTGTATCCGTCGGCCGTGGACGTATAGACGTAATCGGCGCCTATATTTCCGGCCGCGCCCGCGCGGTTCTCGACCACCACGGGCTGGCCGAGCTTCTGGTGCAGGCCTTCGGCGACCAGCCGCGTCACGGTGTCGACGCCGCCGCCCGCCGGAACGCAGACGACGATCTTTATCGGATGGCTAGGGTAATCGCCCGCGCCGTCCTGCGCGGCGGCAGGCGCGGCCAAAAGCATGACCGCAGCGAGCAAAGCAAGAAATCGGCGCATGGTGTCCTCCCTCCATGCGGCGGCAGGTTACGCGACGCGCGCCAGCTTTTGCGCCGGCAGCTTGATGTTGAACAGCCGCATCGCATTGCCGCCGAGAATATTGCGCTTGGCCTTTTCGTTCAGGAACGGCAGGTCGTAGATCGTGCTCGGCAGATCGAAGTCCCAGTGCGGATAGTCCGAGGAGTAAAGCAATTGCGTCTCCGCGTTGATCATGCGGAACGTGGTCTCCAGCGCGCCCGGGTCGGTCATTTCCATCGGCTGCGACGAAAAGAACATGTCGCGCATGTAGTCGCTCGGCCGTTTTTTCAGCGCCGGCGCTTCCGACGAGCGCATCATGTATTCGTTGTCGAGCCGCTGCATCATGAACGGCACCCAGGCCAGCCCGCTTTCGATCCACAAGACCTTGAGCTTCGGAAAGCGCTCCGGCAACCCGTTCATCACCCAGTTGGTGAGATGCACCATGTTGAAGAAAACGAAACCGATGGCGTGCACCGAGATGAACTTGTTCATCATGCCCATCGCCTGGTCGTTCCAGTTGTAGCCGGCGTGGAAGGCGATCGGCAGGCCCATTTCCTCGAGCAGCGCGTAGGTCTTCATGTAGGCGTTGTGCTGCACCGGCCGGTGGCGCGCGCTTGTCACCATGAAGCCGGCGACGCCTTTCGCTTCGCCCAGTTCCTTGACCATGCGGTAGGCCGCTTCCGGGTCGTTGAACGGCAGATAAAGCATCGAGCGGATGCGCGGCTCATGCGCCAAAACGCGCTCGGTGAGCCAGCGGTTATAGGCGCGCGCCATCGCGACTTCGACTTCGATCTGCGGGTGCAGCCCGAGTTGCAGCATGGGCGAGGGGAACATCACGGCGACGTCGACGCCCATCGCGTCCATCCAGCGCTTGGTGAGGGTGATGTCGCGGTGCTTGTCGCCGTCCGCCTTCTCGATCTTGCGCAGGGCATAGCGCGTCACGCGACCGCCCATGTCCTGATACCCGACGCCGCCCGCGAGCACGCCGTTGCCGCGCTGTCCCGTCTGGCTCGCGCTCTTCGCGAGCTGCTGTAGCACCGGGTCGTCCATGTATTCGAGGATTTCGTTGAATGACTCGAGCTCGTAGTGATGCGAGTCGACGTCGATGATCGGAAACTTCTCGTAGCCGCGCTCGCGCGCCTGCTCGGCCGCATGCGCGAGCAGCTTCGAGGTATCGAACTCCTCGACCGCCATCTTGCGGAAATCGGACAGAGGGAGGTCCATGGGGCTGTCCTTACTCCGTCATCCTGAGGTGGCCGCATAGCGGCCCTCGAAGGATGACGGGCACAGAATCATGGGAGCACATACGCGCGCGTTGCGATGGGTAAAATTCACCGCCCGCTCCACGTCTGCCACATGCCGAGCTCGAACACCTGAAGGTTCACCGCTTTCAGCATCGCGGTCACCGTCACCATCACGTCGGTCGCCGTCACCGCATCGGCGTCAAACGCCGGCAGCGCGCCGTCGCGCTCCTGCGCGCGTTCGGCGTAGAGCCGCACGGCATTCGCCAGCATCGCTTGAATATCGGCGTCGCTGGGTCGCGTGCGTTCGCGTAGGTCAGCCTGCGACGACATAGACATCCTCCCCGCGCTGGACCACGTCGAAGCTTTTGAGCTTGAGGCGGCGGTCCGCCGCGCATTCGCCGGTCTTGAGATCGTACTCGTAGCCGTGCCACGGGCACACGAAATGAATTTCATCCTTGGAGAAACGCTGCCCTTGCCAGGTGCGGTCGGGCGCAAGCACGTCCTCGACCTTGTGCATGATGACGCCTTCGCAGGCCGGCCCGCCCTGGTGCACGCACAGGTTCTCGTAGGCATAGAACGCGCCTTGCCAGCGGAACACGCCGATCTCGCGCCCGCCGTGCGGCACGATCCGGCGTTCGCCGTCCGCGAAGTCCGATATTCTCGCAACAAATATTTCCGGCATGCGCCTTTCCCGCTACGCCATGCAGAAATGTATGGGCGCTTGCCCCATCGCCCATGTCAAGGTCCGCCCGCCGGAGATTGAGACTTGCCCGATTTTTTCACGCTCACCGTCGTGTTCCTGACATTCCTGCTGGCCGGAGCGGTCAAGGGCGTGATCGGCATGGGATTGCCGACCGTCTCGATCGGTCTGCTTGGGTTGCTGATGACGCCCGCGCAGGCCGCGGCCATCCTGGTGCTGCCGACGCTGATCACGAATATCTGGCAGTCGGTCGCCGGCCGCGGCTTTTTCACGCTGCTGCGCAGATTGTGGCTCCTGTTCGCGGGCATTTTCGTCGGGAGCTATATCAGCGCGGTGTGGCTCGGCAGCGTGAACAGCCCGTGGGCGTCGACAGCGCTCGGTGTTGCGCTGGTGCTTTATTCGGCGCTCGGCTTGAGCAACATCCATTTCACGGTGCCGCCGCAGACCGAATGGTGGCTTGCGCCGATCGTCGGCGTCCTCAACGGCATCGTCAGCGCGGCGACAGGCGTGTTCTCGCTGCCGGCGTTGCCATACCTGCACGGGCTGCATCTCGACCGAGACGATCTGGTGCAGGCGCTCGGTCTGCTATTCACCGTTTCCACCATCGCGCTCGCGGCGGTGCTGATGCATGGCGGCGTGCTGCATTATTCCGCGGTCGGCTTGTCGCTCGTCGCCGTTGCGGCATCGCTGCTCGGCATGGTGCTCGGCCAACTCGTGCGCGACCGAGTCAAGCCGGAAACGTTCCGTCTCTTTTTCTTTATCGGACTTTTACTTCTCGGCGCGCATCTCGCGCTGCATGGCCTGCTATAATCGCGCGGGGCCAGCGGAGCCGAAACATGAGGTCGCGCCTTCACCTGCCGCGCGTCGCGGCATTAGTTTCCCTGTTCGCCGCATTCGTTACCGTCGCATTTGCCGCCTCCGGCTTCGGTCCCGATGGCCGTGCATCGATCAGCGGCAAGTTCAGGAATTCGGACATTGTCGTCAGCACGTCGTCACGCACGGCCGGCGCGATCGACAGCCTGACGTGGAACGGCCAGCAGTTCGTGAACAGCTACGACCACGGGCGCGAACTGCAATCCGCAGCGCAGTTCAACAATCTGCACGAATGCTACAATCCGACGGAAGCGGGCTCGCGCTCGGATGGCAAGGGCTCGACCAGCACCAGTCAGCTCATCTCGCTCGAAACCAACCGGAATCGCCTCACTTCGCGCAGCCGCATGGCGTTCTGGCTCGCGCCCGGACAATCGTCTCCGGCCTGCCGCGGCGAGACCGCGGCCTATGCCAGTCCTTTATCCGACATCGAATTGTCGAAGACCGTGACCATCGGCGCACACGGCCTGCCGAACGTGATCGAGCACGACGTCACCTTCCACGTGCCGCGCAATTACGAATCGGCCGTGTTTGTCGGGCTCACGGCATACCTGCCGCCCCATTTCTCGCGGTTCTGGACCTTCGATCCGAACGGCGATGTGCTGACGCCGCTCACCGACGGCCCGGGCGAGGTGCGTTTCCCGGTCATCATCGCGACGGCCGACGGCGCCTACGCGCTTGGCGTCTATGCGCAGGAGCCGCCGCCCGGCCAGCCGCGCGTGCGTTACGGCCGCTGGCGATTCGACCGGCCAGGTCCCGACAATGCAACGACGAAGTGGAATTGCGTCTTCCGTGTGCGCGGGGCCGCCGCCGGAGACTATCGCTACACGTGTTACTCCATTGTCGGCACCCTCGAGGATGTGAAAAGCTCGATGGGAAAGCTCGCCGCAGCGCTCAGGCGGCGCGCCAACTAGAGCGCAAAGCTACGCAGGGACGGCCGCAATGAAGATTGTCGATCTCTCGCACGTCATGAACGTGCATACGCCCGGCTGGGTCGGCTACGCCGGCAACAAGATGTACTACGCGCAGAATTTGCAGACCGTGCGCATCGTCGCGCAGCGCATCGACACCGCACTGCATGTCGGCACGCATTTCGACGGCGCCATGCACGCGACCGACAACCCGACCGGCGACATGGCGCATCTGCCGCTCGATTATCTGGTCAATCGCGGCGTCGTGGTCGACATCTCGAAGCACATGCACGACTGGGCGGTGATTACGCCGGAGATTATCGAGTCGTCGGGCGCCGACATCCGCGAGGGCGACATCCTCATCTTGCACACCGGTTGGCACAAGCATTACGAAGGCCAGCCGCAGCAGGATTTGGTGCGTTACTTTTGCTACCACCCGGGCCCGAGCCTCGACACGCTGCAATGGATGCTGAAGAAGAAGATCAAGTGGTGGGGCATGGATACCGGCTCCTGCGACCACGCGATGAACACCTCGATCCGCTACATGCGGCCCGATCTCGCAGAGGAGTTCACCAAGAAGCACGGCAAGACGCCGGGCGAATTCTTCGGCACGTTCGAGTACACGCACAAGAGATCGGGACGGAAAGTCTCGGCGGACGTTTTTCCGTTCCACAACTGGGCGTTCCAGGAAGGCTTGCTGCACGCCGAAAATCTCGGCGGCGACATCGAACTCGTGCTCGGCAAGCGTTGCCTGATCGGCGCGTTCCCGTGGCGCTACGAAGGTCTCGAAGGCTGTCCGTGCCGCATCGTGTGTTTCCTCGACACCGACATGTCGGTCGAGGCCGTCGGCGATGCCGCGAAGGCGATTTTGCCCGCCAGATCGTAACCGGCCGCGCGCTTGCGGAGCGCGGCCGAGTTCTCTAGCCTTTATTCGCGCGCAAACGTTACGCGCGGGGTAGGGGTTGTCGCGTAATGCCGCACATTTCTTCGCATGATGGCGTCCGGCTTTACTACGAAGAAGCCGGGCAGGGTACGCCAATCGTGTTCGTGCACGAATACGCGGCTGACTATCGCACGTGGGAACCGCAGATGCGGCGTTTTGCGCGCTCGCATCGCTGCGTGACCTACAGCCAGCGCAGTTATCCGCCCTCCGATATTCCGAACGATCCGGATAAATACAGCCAGGATTGCTTCCGCGACGATGTGGTTGCGGTGATGGACGGGCTCAAGATCGACAAGGCGCATGTCGTCGGCCATTCGATGGGCGCGCTGACGGCAGTGCTTGTAGGCATCAAGTATCCGCATCGTTGCATCTCGGTGACGGCGGCCGGCTGCGGCTACGGTTCGAGCGCCGACAAAAAAATCGTCGAAGAGACGCGCGCCATCTCGCGCGAGACGGGCAAGATGTTCGCCGGAACGGCCATGGCGGACGCCGCGAGAACCTATGGCGACGGCGCGACACGTCAGGCGCACAAGAACAAGGACCCACGCGGCTACGCCGAATTCATCCGCATGCTGAGCGAACACTCCGCGCACGGGCACTCGCTCACGATGATCAACTTGCAGGCCAAGCGCCCGACCTTGTGGGACGTCGAAGCGGAGCTGAAGAAGTTCAGGCCACCGCTGCTGATCGTGGTCGGCGACGAAGACGACTGGTGCCTCGATGCAAGCGTCTATTTGCGCCGCACCGCGCCGACCGCGGGCCTTGCCGTTATCCCGCGCACCGGACACACGCTCACCAGCGAGGAGCCGGACCGGTTCAACGCGGAGCTCGC
>DASZVZ010000091.1:0-6498 GCA_035546875.1 Pseudolabrys sp. | reverse complement strand
TCGAGCTTGATGGCCTGGTCGAAGTTCTCGATCGCTTTGTCGTAGTCGCGCTTTTCGTTATAGGCAACGCCACGGTTGTAATAGGCCGGGGCATTCCTCGCGTTCAGCCGCAGGCTCTGGCTGAAGTCCGCGATGGCGCGTTCATACTGGTTTTTCGACACGAAATTGATGCCGCGGTCGTTATAGGCGAGCGCAAAGATCGGGCTGACCCGGATCGGCTGAACAAGTTCGCTCGATCCGTGGTCGTAGCCGCGCTGGCCGCCGATCTCGCTGCGATTGGCGGCAACCGCATAATTCGGCGAGCTCTTTACCGCCTGCTCGAAGTCGCTGATGGCACGGTCGTAATCGTGTTTCTCGTAGTAGGCCACACCGCGGTCGTGATAGGCGAACGAATCCTTGGGATTGATCTTGATAGCCTCGTTGAAGTCGCTGATCGCGGCGTCGTAATTTTGCTTGTCGAAGTACGCGTTGGCGCGATTGTAGAACGCGACGGCATAGCGGCCGTTGCGTTTGATCGCCTCGTTGAAGTCCGCGATGGCGTGGTCTGTATCGCCCTTGTTGCGGTAGGCGAGACCGCGGTTGTTGAAGGCGATGGCGTTGTTCGGGTCGAGGTTGATGGCGTGGTCGAAGTCCGCGATCGCGCGATCGGGTTCACCCTTGGCGCCGTATGCGATTCCTCGGTCGTAATAGGCCCTTACATAACCCGGATTGATCTTGATCGCCTGATTCAGGTCGGCGATGGCTCGGTCATATTCGCGCTTGTCGTAATACGCGTTGCCACGATTGCTGAAAGCCAGCGCGTACGTCGGGTCGAGACGCGCCGCCGTGCTGAAGTCTGAAATGGCCCGGTCATTGTCGCCGCGTGCTCGATAGACGAGACCGCGATTGTTGTAGGCGGATGCGAAACGCGCATCGAGCTTGATGGCGTGGCTGAAGTCGGCGAGCGCGCGATCGTACTCCCGCTTATTGCTGTAGGCGAGCCCGCGGGCATTGTATGCGCGCGCGTTATCCGGGCTGAGCCTTATTGCGTGATCGAGATCGGCGATGGCACGGTCGTGATAGCCGATCGTTTCCAGTGTATCGCCACGGTTGAAGTATGCGACGACATAGGTCGGGTTCGCTTTGATCGCGGAATCGAAATCCTTCACTGCGCGTTCGAGTTCGCCCTTATTCTTGTAGGCAAGACCGCGGTTGTTGAGCGCCACCTCGTAGTCGGGGCTCGACTTGATCGCTTGGTCGAAGTCGGCGATGGCGCGATCCGTGTCGCCCTTTCGCTGCAGGATCGTGCCGCGGTTGTTCAGGGCCACTGCATAGGTCGGATCGAGCTTGATTGCTTGATCGAGGTCGGCCTGGGCGCGGTGCAGATCGCCCTTGCGCTGGTAGAACATCGCGCGGCTGTTGTAGGCGCCGGGGTAGGTCGGATTGAACTTGATCGCCTGCTCGTAGTCCGAAAGCGCGCGGTCGAATTTGCCCCGCGCAGCGTAGGTGTCGCCGCGCCCGGTGAAGGCGGCGGCATATTTCGGCTCGAGCTTGATCGCCTGGTCGTAATCGCGGATGGCGCGGTCGTAATCGCCCTTCTGTTGATAAGCTTTTCCGCGATCGACAAAAGCGGACGTGAATTTCGCATTGAGGCGCAGCGCCTGATCAAAGTCGGCGATGGCGTGATCGAAATCGCGCTTTTCGAGATAGGCGAGGCCGCGGCTGTGAGCCGCGAAGGCATCGCGCGGATCGAGGCGCACGGCCTGGCTCAGGTCCTGGATAGCGCGATCGATCTGATGCTTGTCGTAATGCGCGACGCCGCGGTTGTAGTAAGCCGCGCTGTAGTCCACGTTGAGCTTGATGGCGATGTCGAAGTCCGCGAATGCGAGATCGTCCTTGCGCAACGTCCGGTAACAGATCCCCCGGTTGTTGAAGGCTGAGGCATTCTTCGGGTCGAGCGCGATTGCTTCCGAGAGATCTTTCACCGCGGCCTGGAAATCGCGCTTTTCCTTATTGACGAGTCCGCGACGGTAGTAGGCGCCCGCGAATTTGGGATTGACCCGGATCGCCTCGTCATAGTCGACGAGTGCGCGGGCGTAATCCTGCTTGCGCTGATAGGCGTCGCCGCGGTTCGTCAGCGCCTGCGCGAACTTCGGATCGAGCAGTATTGCCTGATCGAAGTCGGCGATGGCGCGGTCACTGTCGCCCTTGGCGGCGTACGCAAGGCCGCGCACGTTGAACACTTCGGTGTAGCCGGGCCGGATATTGAGCGCGAGATTGAGGTCGGCGATGGCGCCGTCGTAGTCATTGCGCTTGTAGCGGGCAAATCCGCGTTCGTAAAAGGCGGCCGCGTTCTTTGCGTCGAGGCCGATCGCCTGATCGAAATCGGCAACGGCACGGTCGAGATCGCCGCGGCTGCGATAGGAAATGCCGCGGTTGAAATAGGCAAGGGCATTCTTCGGATCGAAGCGGACCGCCTGGCTGAAGTCGGCAATGGCGCGGTCGTTGTCGCCTTTGTCGCGAAAGACGAGGCCGCGATTGTAGAATGCGAGCGCGTTCTTCGGATCGAACTGGATCACCTGATCGAAATCGGTAAGCGCGTGGTCCAGATCGCCGCGTGCCATGTAGGTGAGGCCGCGGTTGTAATAGGAGAGGGCGTCCTTCGGATCGAGCTTGATCGCCTGCGTCAGGTCGTGAAGCGCCTTATCGTAATCGTGCTTTTCATAGTACGACACGCCGCGATCGTAGAACGCGAGTGCGTAGCCCGAATCCAGCTTGATCGCCTGATCGTAGTTCTCGATAGCGCGATCGTAGTCGCGCTTGTCGTAATACGCGTTGCCGCGGTTGTAATACGCCAGCACGTAATTCGGATTGAGCAGGATCGCCTGGTCGTAATCCTTGATCGCGCGCGAGATTTCGCCGCGATTGCGATAGGCGAGGCCGCGGTTGTTGTAGGCAAAGCCGTCGCGCGGGTCGGACAGGATCGCTTGATCGAAATCCTGGATGGCGCGGTCGACGTCGCCCTTGGCGGCGTAGGCGATGCCGCGGTCGTTGAGCGCGAGAATGTAGTCCGGCTTGAGCTTGATGGCCTGGTCGAAGTCCTGGATCGCGCGTTCGTAGTCGCGGATATCGCGATAGGCGAGGCCGCGGCTGTGCAGCGCGACAGCGTCATTCGGATTGAGTTTGATGGCCCGATCGTAATCCGGAATGGCGCGGTCGGGCTCGCCCTTGGCCCGATAGGCCATTCCGCGATTGTAAAGGGCGAGCGCGTCGTTCGGATTGATCTTGATCGCAAGGTTGAGACGATCGATCGCGCGCACGAAGTCGCGCTTGTCGTAATAAATGTAGCTCAGTGCATTGAGCGCCTTGCCGTTCCGCTTGTCGAATTTGATCGCCTGCTCGAGATCCAGCGCGGCGTTGTCGGGGTCTTTCTTGTCGCGATAGGTTTCCCCGCGGCCGTAGTACGCCGCCGCATTCTTCGGATTGAGCTTGATCGCCTCGTCGTAGTCGCGCAATGCGCGGTCGGCGTCGCCTTTCTCGCGATACGCATCGGCGCGGTGCGTCAGCGCATTGGATTTCGTGAGCTTTGCACGCGCTTCGTCGATGACCGCGCCGCAGCTCGAAATGCGAAGGTCGGCGGATGAATCCTTTGCTTCACACTGGCGCTCCTGCTTCACCGTGAGGGGAAACGCCGATTGCGTCGTCAGCAGCAAGGCCGCCGACAACGTCGCGCCGGTAATGAAGCGTTGCAGTCCCCGTTTCATATCGCCTCGTGATGCTCGTCGTGCGCATCGCGCAGCCGATTTCCCGCGCCGAATTTAGACGGATTACGGCGAGGTCACGAAGCGAACCGGCGGATTTGCAGGAGTTAAGATTAATCGCGGACGAGGACGCACCGCGCGTTAACCGCGTCGCGCCGTTAAGAAGGATGAATCGAGTTGGTTTATTTCTGCGCGGCGAGCGCTGCGGCGCGCGCTGCGGCCGCCATGTCCTCGAGTACGTAGTCGGGCGGCATCACGTAGGCCATGACGCGGCTCTTGTCGTACACGGACTGGCGGACCGTCGGGCCGTGATTGCCCGAAATCAGGATCGGATTGCCCTTGCCGTCGGTGCCCCGGACGACTCCGACGTGCCCGTTGTTCGGGCCTTTACGGTAGAGGATGGCGATCGCACCCACGCGCGGCCCGTCGAGACGCTTGCCGTAGTCGAGGAAGGAACGCGCAGCGCGCGAGTGTGTGCCTTTGCCGCCGGCGCGCCGGAGCACGAAGTTCATGAAATCCGCACACCAGAGTTTGGTCGGCAGGCCGATCTGGCTCGCAGTGCGGCCGCGCCAGCGCAGTGCCTCAAGCAACACGGCTGCTGCGCCGGGCACCTGGCCGGCGGCTTCCGCGGCGTCGGTGCGGCTGCGCGTGATGGTCTCGAGCGGCTCGACATTGGGAAAGCGTTCGCCCTTGTCGCCGGTGGCGCGCGCAGGCGCGCTCGCAACGAGCGCGCACGCACATGCCAAAGCGATCGCAGTCAAACGCTTCATAACCGTCCCCGTCGGCGTTTCCGCCGTACCCACCTGGCCCCTTATAGCGCGGCGAACCGAACTTCCTGTCGCGGCCGGGGCCTTGGTTAATGGCGATATCTTTCCGATCAGCGGTGCGTCGAGCAAGAGAAGCGACGCCACCAACGCGTGCAGTCTTTGGATATGGTTAACGTGCGTTGACGCTAGTTGCGCATGCGCGGCGCGTATTTCATGGCGGAACTCAGCGGATGTTGTAGCGGATCGGGACGGAGATCGCGATCTGCGCGCCCGGCACTTCGGGCGGCGGCGGTGGCAAAGGCTGTGCGCGCTCGACGAGCGACAAGGTCGCCTCATCGAGCAGTCGAGAGCCGGAGCTGCGCACGATGCGCGCGTTGTGAACGCCGCCGTGCCGGTCAACGCTGAATGCGAGTTGCGCGGTGCCGTGATCGCCGCGCGATTGCGCCTCGGGCGGATAGCGCTTGTGCCTTTCCAGCGTCGCGACCAGGAGCGATTTCCAGTTCGGCACCGCGTTGGGATCGCGCGCGGTGGCGCCCGGCATCGGCGCCGCCGCGCGCTCCGCGCGGTGCTCGGCGACGCTTGGCGCCGACGTGAGGCTCGCGTGTATCTTTCGAGGTTTGTGCTCCTTCGGCTTCTCC
Source organism: Pseudolabrys sp. (assembly GCA_035546875.1). GTDB lineage: Bacteria > Pseudomonadota > Alphaproteobacteria > Rhizobiales > Xanthobacteraceae > Pseudolabrys. The sequence continues at coordinate 1,353 of DASZVZ010000091.1, read as the reverse complement.
GGCGGCTTCGGCGGCGGCGTGACGGCGAGCTCGGGCTTCGGCATATCGTCCGGCTTCTGCTCGATCATCGTCATTTGCTTCGGCGGCTCGGGCTCCGGCTCCGCTTCGGTCTGCTCGGGGCCCGGGGGCAATTCGTTCGGCACGATCTGCGGCGCGACCGGCACCGGTGCGAGCTCGACCATCACGACGGGTGCGCTTGCGACCAGATCGGAATCTTCATGCCATTTCGCCAGCAGGGCCATTGCGCCGCCGACATGAAAGAACACCGCAACCCCAAAGCAGACCAGCCAACGCGCTGCATCGGGCCACCGGCGCCTTCGCGGCGTGGAGAAATCCGAGGTCACGGCGTCTTGCCCGCCTCGAGACCGACCAGTGCGACGTGCAGGTAGCCGGCGGTGCGCAAAGCATTCATCACGTCCATCAGGTCACCATAGGCAACCGTCTTGTCGGCGCGCAAAAACACGCGCTGCTCCTTGTCGCCGCCGGTCGCCCGCGCCAACGCGGACCCGAGCGAGGCGCGGCTGACGGGATCATTGTCGAGCATCAGCGTCAGGTCGGATCTTACAGTCAGGAACAGCGGTTTGTCCGGGCGCGGCTGCTTTTCGGCATTCGACGACGGGAGATTGACCGAGATGTCGACCGTCGCGAGTGGCGCGGCAATCATGAAAATGATCAGGAGCACGAGTATCACGTCGATGAACGGCGTGACGTTGATCTCGTGGACTTCCGTCAGTTCGTCGTCGCCATGGTCGAGACGTACGCTCATGGTGTCACTCGGCGGCAGAAACGGTGCGCCGCCGTTCGGCCGGCCGAAACGCACCGCGATCGAGATCGCGGCTGACCAGGCGTAGAACCTCGGCGGCGGCGTCTGCCTGTAGCGCGCGATAGGTCCCGACCCAGCGCGAGAAGAAATTGTACATGACGACAGCCGGAATGGCGGCGACGAGGCCGAGCGCGGTGGCAAGCAGCGCTTCCGCAATGCCGGGCGCGACCACGGCGAGATTGGTGGTGTGGGACTTCGAGATGCCGATGAAGCTGTTCATGATGCCCCACACCGTGCCGAACAGGCCGACGAAGGGCGCCGTCGCGCCGATGGTGGCGAGAATGCCGGTGCCGCGGATCATGCGGCGGCCTGCCGCGGCCTCGATGCGTTCGAGCCGCGAGGCGACGCGCTCCTTTACACCGTTCGGATCGAGCGCATCGGCGGAGAGTCGCACTTCGGTAGCAGCGGCATGGACCAGCGAACTTCCGGCGTCGCCGCCGTCTTCCATCCGCGCAAGGCAATCGGCGAGATTGCGCGCGGCCGCGAGCGCCTCGATCGTCGCGCGCAAGCGGCGCCGCGCGATCATCAAC
>DASZVZ010000090.1:0-21951 GCA_035546875.1 Pseudolabrys sp. | reverse complement strand
AGGCGATCGAGCGACGGCTCGCTGCGGTCGGCCGGATCGCCCGTCGCGATCTCGGGAATGGGTCCGCGGGTGCTCGCCGGCAGGAAGTCGATCAGCCGGCGGATCTCACCGAGCGCCTCGATGTCGTTGTCGTAGGCGCCGTCGGCAACACCCGAGCGAGTGGTATGAACCCCGGCGCCGCCGAGCTGCTCGGGCGTCACGGTCTCGTTGGTGACGGTCTTCACCACGTCCGGCCCGGTGACGAACATGTAACTCGTGTCGCGCACCATGAAGATGAAGTCGGTCATCGCCGGCGAATAGACATCGCCGCCCGCGCACGGCCCCATGATGACGGAAATCTGCGGGATCACACCGGAGGCGACGACGTTGCGCTTGAACACGTCGCCGTAGCCGCCGAGCGCGGCCACGCCTTCCTGAATGCGCGCGCCGCCGGCGTCGAACAGGCCGATGACGGGCACGCGCGCCCGCATCGCCATGTCCTGCACCTTCATGATCTTGTTGGCATGCGCCTCCGAGAGCGAGCCGCCGAATACGGTGAAGTCCTTGGAGAAGAGATAGACGGCGCGGCCGTTGACCGTGCCCCAGCCGGTGACGACGCCGTCGCCGGGGATCTTCGTCTTCTCCATGCCGAATTCCGCCGAGCGGTGCTCGACGAACATGTCGAATTCCTCGAACGAGCCCTTATCGAGGAGGAGCTCAATGCGCTCGCGCGCGGTCAGCTTGCCGCGCTTGTGCTGCGCCTCGATGCGTTTCTCGCCGCCCCCCAAGCGCGCTTGCGCCCGCCGCTTTTCCAGTTTGTCGAGGATGTCTTTCATTACGCCGTCGTCAGCCCTTTACCGTTCTGCCTCGCCGCGCGGCTCCTATTCAGCCTGTGCGCGCGCCGATGGAACTCATATCATGCCTTGGCCGTTCTGCCCCGCGGGGGGCGGTGTTTCATCCGCCGGACGACCTAGTTTCCCACGATTTCGGCCGGCCGCGCCAACAATTCCGGCCGCTTATGACAGGAGTGATTGCAATGGCCGCCAAGGACAAAGCCCACAAGACCCCCCGGCTCGATACGCCGACGGACCTCGGCGACAACGCCGTGAAAGACATCTCCGCCGCGGTGAACCGCCTGCTGGCGGACGCTTTCGCGCTCTACCTCAAGACCAAGAATTTCCACTGGCACATGAGCGGGCCGCATTTCCGCGACTATCACCTCATGCTCGACGAGCAGAGCGAGCAGATCCTGGCCACCACCGATCCGCTCGCCGAGCGCGTGCGCAAGATCGGCGGCAATACGCTGCGCTCGATCGGCGACATCAGCCGCCATCAGAAGATCGAGGACAACGACGCCGACTACGTCACGCCGGAGGACATGCTGGCCGAGCTCGCCGAGGACAACCGGTCGATGGCAAAGGCGATGCGCGAGACGCACGGTCTGTGCGACGAGCATGAGGATGTCGCGACCGCGAGCCTGCTCGAGGTCTATATCGACGAAACCGAGCGCCGCGCCTGGTTCCTGTACGAGGCGACGCGCCGCGGCGACAAGGTCGGTTCCTGATCTTCGAGGCCCTCTCCCCGCTCGCAGGCGCGGAATCGTGCTAACAGGCGGCGGTGAGCGACCCATCGAGCGTGAGCGGCACCCCGCGCCTTTTGCTGCGTGCGGAAGGCGCCGCGATTTTCATCGTCGCGCTTGTGCTCTACATGCGCGCGGGCGCGCCGTGGTGGCTGTTCGCGGCGCTGTTTCTTGCGCCCGACCTGAGCTTGTTCGGGTACCTCGCTGGAGCGCGTGCGGGCGCCGTCGTCTATAATGCCGCGCATACGCTCATCGCGCCGCTTGCGCTTGCTGCCGCCGGCCTGTTGTTGCCCGCAACCGTGCTCGTGCCGCTTGCGCTGATCTGGGCGGCGCATATCGGCTTCGACCGCCTGGCCGGCTACGGACTGAAATACGGCGCGGGCTTCGGCTTCACCCATCTCGGCCGCGTTGGACGCTCCACCGAAAAGACGTAGCGCGAGCGCTTCCCCTCACAGGTGGCTAAGCACCGCAACCGCCGCGTCGAATTCCGCGCGGCGGTAGGCGCGGCGCTCGCGCGCGAGGTCGTCGCCGCCCCATTGTACGATCTGCCAGTCTTCATCGACATGCGCGGCGTCCCACGCGGCATCGGCATCGAGTGTCCCGTGCGCCAACGCGAGCGCGATGAGCGCCGAGCCGGTGAGCGTCGTAAGCGAGGAGAGCGCGCCGAGCCGCCAGATGTCGCGCGCGCTCGCGTGATCGGACGGCAGCGCCGCGCGCGCGGCGGCGAGCGCTTCGTCCGGCTGCGCAATGTGCGTCACGCCCTGCGTCAGCACGAAACGCGCGCCGAGCTCGTCGCGCGCCCAGGAAAGCACCGGATCCCAGTGCCGCGTCTGTCTTGCCGCGAGTCCTTCCGGCGCTTCGGCGCGATAGCACACCAGATCGGTGGCGAGGTATTTCGCGATCTCCTCGGCAACCGGCGCGGGATGCGACGCGACGGCGTCGAGGATCGAATTGGCGAGCCGCGTGAGCGGCATTTCCGCCGGATCGATGACGTCGCGCTGCGCCTGCCATTCCGCCGCGATCTTTTCCGCAAGCGAACGCGACGGCGCCGCTAGCGCGCGGCGCGCGGGCGTGCGCACCGGCCGGCCGTCGAGCAAGACGGCGTAACCGCCCTCACCCTCACTCACGCTCGCAAGCTTGTAGAAGCGCTTGCGCAGCTGCGGCCGCACCGCGCGGCGGGCGGCTTCCGTCGGGTCGAGCGGCTGGTTGGCGAAGATGTCTTCGAAGATATCCCGCATGGGTCTGTCTTGGTGCCGGTCTTTGCCGGCCGTAGCGCAATACCGGAACTGCCTTGTGCAGCGCAACAAGCCGCCGTTTCAGGCCGTCCCGCGCGGCCTGTTGAAAATAACCACTTTCAACGACTTAACGCAGGCGCCCGGCTGATCTTTGGCCGGCCGCATGTCATCTTACCGCCGCTTTCCAAGAGCGAAAACGTAAGCTGAGACTTGCGGTTGACGAGGGGCGGTAGCGACGAAAGCAAGGTGGCGTCGGCGGGCCTGAGCCCATAAAATGCCGCTCGGATTCGCGAGCCGGAAACGGGCCAGTCCGGGAGGACCATCCAGCCGCCACTGCTACGACCTGACAGCGCGGCGCGTGCCGCGAGCGGGGCGCGTTTCGAGGAGTGAATGAAGAACACGAACATTGCGGCGCCGGACTACTTCCACAAGGTGGTGGATTGCCAATGGGCCTGTCCGGCACACACTCCGGTTCCTGAATATATCCGGTTGATCGCGGCGGGGCGTTATTCCGACGCCTACATGATCAACTGGCGCTCGAATGTTTTTCCCGGCGTGCTCGGCCGCACCTGCGACCGTCCGTGCGAGCCCGCGTGCCGCCGCACCCGCGTCGAGAAGGAGCCGGTGGCAATCTGCCGCCTGAAAAGAGTGGCGGCCGATTACAAGGACGACATCCGCGAGCGCCTGCCGAAACCGGCAACCAAGAAAAACGGAAAACGCATTGCGCTCGTCGGCGGCGGCCCCGCCTCTCTCACCGTCGCTCGCGATCTTGCTCCGCTCGGCTACACCTGCGTGGTATTCGACGGCGATCCCAAAGCCGGCGGCATGATCCGCACGCAGATCCCGAAATTCCGCCTGCCCGACGCCGTCATCGACGAGGAGACCGGCTACATTCTGGATCTCGGCGTCGAATTCCGCGGCGGCAAGCGCATCGACTCGATGAAGGCCCTCATCGCCGAAGGCTGGGACGCGATCTTCGTCGGAAGCGGCGCGCCGCGCGGACGCGAGCTCGACATTCCCGGCCGCAAGGAAGCCGCCGCCAACATCCACATCGGCATCAACTGGCTCTCGTCGGTCTCGTTCGGCCACACGACGAAGATCGGCAAGCGCGTGATCGTGCTCGGCGGCGGCAACACCGCGATGGATTGCTGCCGCTCCTCGCGCCGTCTCGGCGGCGAGGACGTGCAGGTCGTCGTGCGCTCCGGCTTCGAGGAAATGAAGGCGTCGCCTTGGGAAAAGGAAGACGCGATGCACGAGGGCATCCCGATCCACAATTACCTCGTGCCGAAGGAATTCACGCACGACAACGGCAAGCTGACCGGCGTTACCTTCGAGAAGGTGAAGGCGGAATACGACGCCAAGGGCCGCCGCAAGCTCGTGCCGGCCGGCGAGCCGGATCAGCATTTCCCCTGCGACGACGTGCTGGTCGCGGTCGGCCAAGAGAATGCCTTTCCGTGGATCGAGGCGGATGCCGGGATCGAATTCGACCAGTGGCACATGCCGAAAGTCGATCCGAAGACGATGCAATCGACGAATCCGAAGGTCTTCTTCGGCGGCGATGCTGCCTTCGGTCCCAAGAACATCATCTGGGCGGTGGCACACGGCCATGAGGCCGCGGTATCGATCGACAAGATGCTGCACGGCGAGGACGTGACCGACCGCCCCGCTCCCGCGGTCGATCTCGTCAGCCAAAAGATGGGCATCCACGAGTGGTCCTACGACAACCAGATCGAGCTTGATAAGCGCTACAAGGTGCCGCTGCGCGACAAGGTGATCGCGCTCAAAGACATCAAGGCCGAGGTCGAGCTCGGCTTCGACGAGCAGCTTGCCTTCAAGGAAGCCGGCCGCTGCCTGAATTGCGACGTGCAGACGGTGTTTTCGGCGCAGCTCTGCATCGAGTGCGACGCCTGCGTCGACATCTGCCCGATGGACTGCATCACTTTCACGCAGAACGGCGAGGAAGCCGACCTGCGCAAGCGCCTGACCGCGCCGTCGAACAACCTCACGCAGGACCTCTACGTGCAGGACGGTCTGAAGACCGGCCGCGCGATGGTGAAGGACGAGGACGTCTGCCTGCACTGCGGCCTGTGCGCCGAACGGTGTCCGACCGGCGCCTGGGACATGCAGAAATTCTTCCTCGATATGACGCACGCAGGAAATTCATGTCGACCGCCACGCCGATCAGCCGCGTAAACGACTTCGTCGTCCGCTTCGCCAACGTCAACGGCTCGGGCTCGGCGAGCGCCAATGAGATGTTCGCCCGCGCCGTGATGCGCATGGGTGTGCCGGTAGCCCCGCGCAACATCTTCCCTTCGAACATTCAGGGCCTGCCGACCTGGTACGAGGTACGCGTCTCGGAAGAGGGTCACCTCGGAGCCCGCGGCGGCACAGATCTGATGGTCGCGATGAATCCGCAGACCTTCGACAAGGACATCGCCTCGATCGAGCCGGGCGGCTACCTGCTCTACGATTCCACCAAGGCGCTGCCGGCCTCGAAGTTCCGATCCGACATCACGGTGATCGGCGTGCCGCTCACCGCGATCTGCAACCGCGAATACACCGATCCTCGCCAACGCCAGTTGTTCAAGAACATCATCTATATCGGCGCGCTTACCGCCCTCATCGAGATGGACGTGAAGGTGGTCGAGCAACTGATCGGCGAGCAGTACAAGGGCAAGGACAAGCTGATCGAGCCCAACATCAAGGCGCTGCACATCGGCCGTGACTACGCGACGCTCAACCTGAACTGCCCGATCGGCCTGCGGCTCAGGAAGGCCGACAAGGTGGGCGATCGCATCTTCATCGAGGGCAATTCGGCGGCGGCGCTCGGCGCGGTCTACGGCGGCGCGACGGTCTGCGCCTGGTATCCGATCACGCCCTCCTCCTCGCTCGCCGACGCCTTCACGCGCCATTGCGCGAAGTTGCGCGTCGATCCGGAGACCAAGGAAGCGAAATACGCGATCATCCAGGCCGAGGACGAACTGTCGTCGATCGGCATGGTGATCGGCGCCGGCTGGAACGGCGCGCGCGCTTTCACCGCGACCTCCGGTCCCGGGATCTCGCTGATGCAGGAGTTCATCGGGCTCGCCTACTTTGCCGAAATTCCCGCGGTCCTGTTCGACGTGCAGCGCGCCGGCCCTTCGACCGGCATGCCGACGCGCACCCAGCAATGCGACGTGATCTCGTGCGCCTACGCCTCGCATGGCGACACCAAGCACGTACTGCTGTTCCCGGAAGGCCCGACTGAAGCGTTCGAGTTCGGCGCGCTTGCCTTCGATCTCGCCGACCGGCTGCAGACGCCGATCTTCGTCATGCTCGATCTCGACATCGGCATGAACCATCACCTGTCGAAGCCGTTCGCCTGGGACGACGCGCGCAAATACGACCGCGGCAAGGTGATGACGGCGGCAGAGCTAGAAGCCGGCAAGGAATTCGGCCGCTACCTCGATGTCGACGGCGACGGCATCCCCTATCGCACTTATCCCGGCACGCATCCCACCAAGGGCTCGTTCTTCACACGCGGCACCTCGCGCGACCGCTACGCCAAGTACACCGAGGAAGGTGCCCCCTACGTCGACAACATGCAGCGGCTGATCCGCAAATTCGACACGGCGAAGGACCTGGTGCCTCGTCCGCTGATCGCGACCGCCGGCAAGCCGACCAAATACGGTGTGATCTATTACGGCTCGACCTCGCCGGCCATGGACGAGGCGATCCACATGATCGAGGCGCGCGGCCATGCGCTCGACCGCCTGCGCGTGCGCGCGTTCCCCTTCCATTCATCGGTAAACAGCTTCGTCGCCGACCACGACTTCGTGTTCGTGGTCGAGCAGAACCGCGACGCGCAACTGCGCTCGCTGATCGTCAACGAATGCGGCATCGATCCGGTGCGGCTGGTGCCGATCCTGCACTACGACGGCACGCCGATTACCGCACGCTTCATCGCGAAATCGATCGGCGACCATCTGGACAAGCTCACGGTGGTGCCGCGGCGCAAGGTCGGCGCCTGATCTTGGCCCGGCGCTGACCATGGCGAACGACTTCTTCAACAAGATGGACATGGCGGCGCGCACGCTGCGCACCGGCATCCGCTGGGCGAAATACAACAAGATGTCGCCGCCGCCGGGCGCGTTTACGTCCGAGATGGGCCGCCTGTTGTGGGCCGCGCCGCAGCCGCTGATCGATCCGGACAAGAAGCTTCTGGTGGTGTTCTCGCAGAAGGCCGCCTGCACCAACGTGCTGGTGTGGTTCTTCCATCATCTCGGCCACGCGAAAGCGGCGCGCGAGTATCACTACTGGCCGCACGAATACCGCAACTACGTCTATTATTTCTCCGAGCTTTACCGCAAAGCCTACGACCTCGACTTCAGCACGTTCAGGGTGATCCGCATCGTCCGCGATCCCTACGACCGCGCGGTGTCGAGCTTCCGCCACGTCGTGCGCTTCGGGCTGGTCGACGATACGCTGGTCAAGACGTTGCGCTACCGCACCATCGCCAGCAAAGGCATGTCGTTCGCCGAATTTCTCGATCTGCTGGACGAAACGGACCTGACCAACTGCAACCCGCACTACTCCCTGCAACGGCATCCGATCGAGGATGCGCTTCCGGTGCATCATCTGATCAACGTCACGACCGAGAACCTGTTCGCGCGGCTGAACGACGTCGAGGCCGATCTCGGCCTGGAACGCACCGATCTCGCCAACTCGAGCTGGATCAGGCGGCTGCGGCACCACAACCGGCCGGGCAAGGAACTTGCCGCCGACGGCGATCTTTACGAGGTGCGACTGACGCAGGATCAGGCGCGCAACGGCCCCTGGCCCGATTACGAGGCCTTGCTGACACCGAAGGCGCGCGACCGCATCGCGAAGCTCTATGCCGTCGACATCAAGGCCTATCTGACATCCGAACCTGAGCTACCGAAGGCGCCTGTCGCGCCGAAACCCGTGGAAATAACGTCCGCCGCCGACTAGCCCTCAACCCCTCACCCGACTAGATTCGAACCATGACCTATCTCGCCAAGCCGAAATTCCACCACCCGGATCTGCCGAAGAACGAGCTCGGCTACACGCATCGCGACTATGAAGGCACGGTGTCGACGCTGTGCGCGGGTTGCGGGCACGACTCGATCACCGGCGCGATCATCCAGGCCTGCTTCGAACTCTCGATCGAGCCGCACCGGGTGGCGAAGATCTCCGGCATCGGCTGCTCGTCGAAGACGCCGACCTACTTCCTCGGCAATTCGCACGGCTTCAACTCGGTGCACGGACGCATGCCGTCGGTTTTGACCGGCGCCAATCTCGCCAACCGTGATCTCATCTATCTCGGCGTGTCGGGCGACGGCGACTCGGCATCGATCGGCCTCGGCCAGTTCGCGCATTGCCTGCGGCGCGGCGTCAACATGGTCTACATCGTCGAGAACAACGGCGTGTACGGCCTCACCAAAGGGCAGTTCTCGGCGACCGCCGACCGCGGCTCGAAGTCGAAGCGCGGTTTCGTCAACACCGACAATTCGATCGACCTCGTGGCGATGGCGCTGCAACTCGGCGCGAGCTTCGTCGCGCGCTCTTTCTCCGGCGACAAGCATCAGCTCGTGCCCATCATCAAGGCGGCTATCTCGCACAAGGGCGCGGCCTTCATCGACGTCATCTCGCCGTGCGTGGCGTTCAACAATCACGCCGGCTCGACCAAGAGCTTCGATTTCGTGCGCGAGCATAACGAGGCGGTGAACCGGCTCGACTTCATGCCGAGCCGCATGCCGATCGAGGTGAAATACGAGCCGGGCACGGTTGAGATCGTCGAGCAGCACGACGGCTCCAAGCTCGCGCTGCGCAAGCTCGCGGCCGACTACGACCTGCAGGACCGCACCGCGGCGCTCGGCTTCCTCCAGCACCACGCGGCCAAGGGACAGATCGTGACCGGGCTCCTCTATGTCGAGAGCGATCCGGAAGACCTGCACGCGCATTTGCGCACGGTCAAAAAGCCGCTCAATACGCTGGGAGAGAAAGACCTCTGCCCCGGCCAGCCGGCGCTCGACAAGATCAACGCCGGATTGCGGTAAGCTTCCGACGCATTACTCATCTGTCATGGCCGGGCTTGTCCCGGCCATCTCGCTTCGGTAGGCACTGCGTTCCTAAGCGGGACGCCCGGGTCAAGCCCGGACATGACAACGGACAAAACATGGACAAACGCCAGCTCGGACGGTCGGACCTGCGCATCGCGCCGTTGATGCTCGGCGGCAACGTGTTCGGCTGGAACGTCGATGAGGCGTCCTCGTTCGCGCTGCTCGACGCATTCGTCGACGCCGGTTTCAACGCCGTCGACACCGCAAACTCCTATTCGCGCTGGGTGCCCGGTCACAAGGGCGGCGAGTCGGAGACGGTCATCGGCAACTGGCTGAAGAAAAGCGGCAAGCGCAGCAAGGTCGTGATCGCGACCAAAGTCGGCTCCGACATGGGTCGAGGCAAGACCGTGCGCAAGGACGCGATCCTGCGGGAAGCCGAAGCCTCGCTCAAGCGCCTACAGGTCGATTGTATCGATCTCTACCAGACGCATTTCGACGACGAGGTCACGCCGGTCGAAGAGACGCTTTCCGCCTACGCGCAGTTGGTCGAACAAGGCAAGGTGCGCGTCGTCGGCGCGTCGAACATCAGTCCCGCGCGGCTCAAACAGTCGCTCGAAGCGAGCAGAAAACTCGGCATTCCGCGCTACGAGAGCCTGCAGCCGAACTACAATCTCGCCGACCGCAGGAAATTCGAGAGCGAGTACGAGCCGATTTGCCGCGAGCACAAGCTCGGTGTCATCACCTATTACTCGCTTGCCGGGGGATTCCTCACCGGCAAGTATCGCTCAAAGGCCGATGCCGAGAAGAGCGAGAGCCGCGGCGACAAAGTCAAAGGCTATTTCGACGCGCGCGGCTTGCGCATCCTGACGGCGCTCGACGCGGTATCGAAACGGCACAATGCGACGCCGGCGCAGGTGTCGCTCGCCTGGCTGATCGCGCGGCCGGGCATCACCGCGCCGATCGCGAGCGCGACAAATCGCAAGCAGCTCGACGACATCATGCAGGCGCCGCGGCTGAAACTGTCCACGGACGACATCGCGGCGCTCGACAAGGCAAGCGGATAACTATCCCGCTCACTCGCGTCTGAGCGAGTATCCGGTGCTTAGACCAAGAGCGGGATCCCCGCTTTTCCGGGGATGACCGGATTGGCGCGGTCATTTCAGCCGCAACATCGATCAAGATGCGGCCGCCGTCTCCTTTTCATACCACGGCGCATAGAGCACGCGGCCGGTTTCCAGATAGCTCTTGAGGCTCGAGATAACGAGCGGCCAGCCTTTGCTGATGTTCGGGAGCACCTTGCTGTCTTCCGCGAAGTCGTCGTGCGTGACGGTAAGCCTGACCTGGTCTTTCTGCCGCTCGAGATCGAACACGACGCGCGAGGGACGCTCGCCGCTGAACAGCGCGTCGTGCACAGGCCTGAAGCTGTAGGCCAGCCGGCGCGGCGGCTCGTGCTCGAGAACCGTGCCCTGCACGATCAGCTTGCCTTCGCGGTGGAACGTGACGGGCGAGCCGGCCTCCCAGTCTGACGTCGCCGCGTTACCGAACCAGAACTTGCCGGTGGCGGCGGCATCCGTCAGCGCGGCGAACACCTTCTCCGGCGTCGAGGCGATGTAGATCGTGTAGACGAAGAACGGCCTGGAAGCGTGCGGTTCGGCCATGACGGACTCCTTTACTTCTGGAACGCAACGTCGCCGGTCTCGATCAGCGACTTGAGATTGGACAGTACTTTCGGCCAGCCGCCGGACACGGCTTCGATGAACTTGCCCTCGCCGTCCTGCTCAAGCTCGTGGGAAACGGTAAGCTTCACCGCCTTGCCGCCGAAGTCCGGATAATAATCGGCCATTTCGATCTGCATCGTGCAGCGCGAGTAGCCTTCCGCCTTGAGCTCCGGCTTGAATTCGTTGCGCCAGCGGATCACCAGCCGCTTCGGCGGGTCGGCTTCCAGGATCTCGCCGCTGTCGGCCGTGCGGCCATCCTCGAACTTGAGCGCCCAGGACGAGCCCGGCTTGAAATTGCTTTCGGCGGTGATGCCGAACCAGAATTTCTTGATCGTCTGCGGATCGGTAAGCGCTGCCCACAGCTTCTCCGGCGTGGTGCGGATATAGGTCACGTACACGAACTTCGGCCTGCTCATCGCTACTCTCCTGTCCCTTCTTCCAACGCTTTCTTCATGTCGCTCAGCGCCTGAAGCCGCCTTCTTTCGAACTTCCCGATCCAGCGTTCGCCGATCTCGTGGATCGGCACCGGATTGAGGTAGTGCAGCTTCTCGCGGCCGCGCTTGACGGTGGCGACCAGGTTCGCCTCTTCCAGGATTCCCAAGTGCTTGCTCACCGCCTGCCGCGTCATGTCGAGGCGCGCGCAGAGCTCGCCCAGCGTCTGTCCGTTCTCCGCACGCAGCCGGTCGAGCAACTCTCTCCTGCTCGCATCGGCGAGCGCCTTGAACACCGCATCCATACTCACAATATGCAACCTTTTGGTTGCCTGTCAAGGGACAGGGAACCCGCCGGTTCCGGCGGCGTTGTCGGCGGGCATTTCCTCGAAAAAATCGTTGCAGCATGGCGCAGAAATCACGCAAGCGCGGGGGTCAGAGCGGGATCAGCGAGACCGAAGTCCGCGACGTCGAGGAAATGTCCACGCCGCGCACGCCGGTGATCTACGAGGTGGTGCGCCGCCTCGGCGACGAGGAAATGGCGCGGCCGCTGATTTCGCTGTGGTGGTCGGGCGTCGCGGCGGGGCTCTCGATCAGCTTTTCGCTGCTGGCGCAGGCCATCCTCGAGACCCACTTGCCGGACGCCGGCTGGCGCATCCTGATCTCCGCCTTCGGCTACAGCATCGGCTTCCTGATGGTAATTCTTGGCCGCCAGCAGCTTTTCACCGAAAGCACGATCACCGTCGTGCTGCCGGTGCTGAAGGACACCACCGTCGAGAACATCTGGCGCATGGCGCGGCTGTGGGCGATCGTGCTCGTCGCCAATCTCGCCGGCACGCTGTTCGCGGCATTGTTCTGCAAGTTCACGCCGGTTCTGCCGCCCGCCCTCTTCAATGCGATGCTCGAGATCAGCCGCGCGCTTGCCGAAATGACCTGGTGGGACGTGTTTTTTCGCGCCATCTCCTCCGGCTTCATCATCGCCGCCATGGTGTGGATGATCCCCGCCGCCGAAAGCATGAAGCCGCACGTCATCACGCTAATGACCTGGCTGATCGGCGTCGGCGGCTTCACCCATGTCGTTGCCGGCAGCATGGAAGCCTATTTGCTGGTTCTCTCCGGCGACTGGCAGTGGTGGCAGGCGCTATGGCAATTCCTGGCGCCGGCTCTTGCCGGCAATATCGTCGGCGGCACCGCCTTGTTCGCGCTGATTTCCTACGCGCAGGTGATGGAGGAGCTTTGACGCGTCACCGCGGGGAGCAAGCCTCCGCAGCCTCGAAGCGCGACGAAGTTACTGATTAATGCAGCCGCCGACGTAAGCGTTGCGGTTTCCCGCCTGTGAACCGTAGACACCCGCCTGATGCGCACAGCGCGCCGCACGATCCTGGTAGGTCTCGCTCCCGTTCGGCCCGGAGCCGACCGGGGCCGGTAGATTGGGCAGCACTTGGCCGGTTTGCGGCACCAGCATCGGCGGCGGCACCGCGGGCGGATGCGCCATGATCGCCGGCGCCGGCTGCGGCCGGTATCGTAGCGGCGGCGGCAACGGCGCGGGCCGCACGATAACCGAGGAGCCGCGCGTCGACGCCCGCTTGCGGATGCGCTCATTCTTTGCGGGTTTTTCCGCTTTCGGCCGCTTTTCGGTATTCGGCGGCTTTTCCGGTTTCGTCCCCGGCTCCGGCTTCATGATGTCGGGGATGCCGAGATCGGGATCGGCATTCGGCTCAGCCGCCGTGGCCGGTGCGGCAAGCGCGGCAAGCGCGAGCAGAAAAGCGAGCACGAGAAGCGCACGCATAGCGCCCTACTCCTCGGGGGCCTGCTCGATCGGATCATAACGTTTGGCGTCGAAGCCGAGCAGGTTCCACGACTGCTTCATGTGATCCGGCAACGGGGCTGTGGCGTCGATGGTTCCGCCGCGCGGATGCGGCACAACGATACGACGCGCAAGCAGATGCAATTTGTCCTGCATGCCGCCGGGCAACTCCCAGTTCTCCTTGCCGAAATATTTCGGGTCGCCGACGATCGGATGGCCGATATGCGTCATGTGCGCGCGCAATTGATGCGTGCGGCCGGTCACCGGCTTGAGCGACACCCAGGCGAGCTTTTGCGCCGCCGTCTCGACCACCGCGTAATAGGTCACGGCGTGGACGGCATCCTTGTCGCCATGTTGAGCGATGCGCATGAAGGAATCTTCCTCGACTTCCTGCTTGGCGAGGTAGGTCGACACACGTCCCTGCTTCGGACGCGGCACGCCGGCGACCAGCGCCCAGTAGATCTTGCGCGCCGCGCGCGTGCGGAACGTTTTCGCGAGCGCCGACGCGGCAAAGCGCGTCTTGGCGACCAGCAAACAGCCAGCGGTGTCCTTGTCGAGACGATGAACCAGGCGCGGCCGCTGCGCATCGGGTCCGGGGCCGCGCAGCGCGCCGAGCATGCCGTCGATATGGCGCGTCGTGCCGGAGCCGCCCTGCACCGCAAGCCCCGCGGGCTTGTTCAACACCAGCACGTCGTCGTCCTCGTAAAGCGTGATCGACTTGATAAACGCGCGGTCCTTCTGCGCCTGCGGCGCGTCGTCGCGCGGTTTCGGCGGCTCCAGCCTGAGCGGCGGGATACGCACCGTCTGCCCGGCCTCGAGGCGGTTCTTCGGCTGCGTGCGCTTGCCGTTCACGCGCACTTCGCCTTTGCGGATGATGCGCTGGATGTGGCTGAACGAGAGGCCGGGAAAGCGCGCCTCGAAGAAACGATCGACGCGCATGCCGGATTCGTCGGGCGTTACGGCAACGGTTTGCACGCCGGCGGAAAACTGCGTCGCTCTCGATCCGTCATCCTGAGGTGCGCGCTCTTGGCGCGCCTCGAAGGATGGCCTCGGATTGCGGGCGAACGGGCCGTCGCCCTTCGAAGCTCGCTGTTGCGCGGCTCGCTCCTCGGGGTGACGGCGCGGATGCTCGTTCGTGTGGCGAAACGAATGCCGCGGCCCCGCCTGTTGCCGCCCGCCACCAGGCTGGCGCGGCCCGTTGCGTCCACGCCGGCTCATGCCGCGCCCGCGGCAAGCCGCGCCAGGGCTTCGTCGAGCCCCTCGAGGCCGTCGAGACGCACCTTGAACAGATCGCCGAGCGCGTCGCGCATCTCGGCGGCGCTGCGCAGCGTCTGCCTTTGCGTGCCGGCCTTCATGCTGTGGACCGCGAGCTGGTTGTCGCGTATCGCATAACGCTTGTCCGCCTCGCAGCGCGCGCCCATCAAGCCTTTCACGAAAATCGAGTTCGGGTGCGCGGCGGTGAACCAGTTCCCCAATTCGTAGTCGACCGGATGCGTATCGGCAAAATCGAAGGCGTAGAGCGTCGCCCATTCGCCGTTTAGCTTTGCCTGCTGCATCAGACCGCCGTCTTCTTCCACAAGGCGGAATTTTTCGTGCGGCGTCTCCTGCTCGCCGCGCGACGTCAACAGCAGCGGCCCCGTGAGCACGTTGCCGCCAAAACCGACGTCGACGAGATAATCGTCGCCATCGGCCTCGACAAACAGCATGCAGTGCGTGCGCGGCGTTTTCACGCCAGGCGGAACCGACCAGCGAACGCGCGCCGTCGCTTCCCGCACGGCAAAGCCGAGCGCGCGCAGGACATGGGCGAAAAGCAGATTCTGCTCCCAGCAATAGCCGCCGCGCCCGCCGTTGACCAACTTGGCTTCGAGCGAACCCGGGTCAAGCTTCACCGGCCGCTTCAGCAGCGGATCGAGATTCTCGAACGCGATCGCCTGCGGGTGCAAGCGGTGCAATTCGCGCAGCGTGGAGAGCGTCGGTTTTCGCTCGCCCGAATAACCGATACGCCTGAAATAGGCATCGAGGTCGATGCTCATTCCGTTCCCCGCTCCCTGCGCAGCTTGGCCCAGTATTCCAGCCGTTTTCTGATTTCACGCTCGAAGCCGCGCTCGGGCGGGTCGTAGAATTTATGGCGGCCGAGCTGCTCGGGGAAATAGTCCTGACCGGAGAACGCTTCTTCCTCGTCGTGGTCGTAGGCGTAGCCGCGGCCGTAATTCTCTTCCTTCATCAGCTTGGTCGGCGCGTTCAGAATATGCTTCGGAGGCAAGAGCGAGCCCGCCTCCTTCGCCGTGCGCATGGCGGCGCCGTAGGCGGTGTAGGCCGCGTTCGATTTCGGCGCGGTAGCGACATAGATCACCGCTTCGGCGATCGCCAGCTCGCCTTCGGGTGAACCCAGGAAATCGTAGGCTTCCTTCGCGGCGTTCGCGACGACCAGCGCCTGAGGATCGGCAAGTCCGATGTCCTCGACCGCCATGCGCACGACGCGGCGCGCGATGTAGAGCGGCGGCTCGCCGGCATCGAGCATGCGCGCGAGATAGTAAAGTGCGGCATCCGGATCGGAGCCGCGCACCGACTTGTGCAGCGCGCTGATGAGATTGTAGTGGCCGTCCTGCGCCTTGTCGTAGATCGGCGCGCGGCGCTGGACGACCTCGGTGAGCTTGGCCGGCGAAAATACTTCGTCCTTGCGCGCGGCGCGCCAGACTTCTTCCGCCAAGGTCAGTGCCGCGCGGCCGTCGCCGTCGGCCATGCGCCTGAGCGCCTCGCGCGCTTCGGCGTCGAGCGGCAGCTTGCGGCGCTCGATTTCTTCCGCACGCGTGAGCAGCTTTTCGATAGCCTCGGCATCAAGCGACTTGAACACCAGCACGCGCGCGCGCGACAGAAGCGGCGCGTTCAATTCGAACGACGGGTTCTCGGTGGTGGCGCCGACCAGCACGATGGTCCCGTCCTCCATCACCGGCAGAAAGCTGTCCTGCTGCGCGCGGTTGAAGCGGTGAATCTCGTCGACGAACAGCAATGTCCCCTGCCCGGTCTCGCGGCGCACGCGCGCGTCCTCAAACACCTTCTTGAGATCGGCGACGCCGGTGAAGATCGCGGAGATCTGCTCGAAATGCAGGTCGGTCGCCTGCGCGAGCAGCCGCGCCACCGTGGTTTTGCCGGTGCCGGGCGGACCCCAGAAAATCAGCGAGCCGAGCGAGCGGGTCGCCAGCATGCGCGTGAGCGCGCCGTCGGGACCGAGCAGATGATCCTGGCCGACGACTTCGTCGAGCTTCTGCGGGCGCAGCTTGTCGGCGAGCGGCCGCGGCGCATCCTTGTCGAGGCCTGCGGCGGCGAACAGCGTCGGGCCGCCCCGCTTGGCGCGCGGGCTCATCCGTTGAACACCGCGGTGATGGTCTGTCCGTGGCGCTTGATGACGATGCGCCAGCTCCGCTTCGGCACACTGGTAATACGCTCGAGGTCGCGGGTCTTCGCGATCGGTTCGTTGTTGACGGATTCGATCACGTCGCCGCGCTGGAAGCCGAGATTGCTGGCGTACGAGCCGTTATCGACATCGAGCACGACCACGCCATGCGTCGAGGTGTCGATCTGCAATTCGTCGGCGAGCGCCGGCGACAGGTTGGCGACCTTGGCGCCGGAGAACGGCGAGCGGCTGCGGATGGTGATCTCGTCGCGCGGCGTGTCGGGCGCTGTCTGCAGCGCCACTGGGACCGTGATTTCCTTGCCGCTGCGCAGAACCGTGAACTGCGCATTGCCGCCGAGCGGCTTGGTGGCGAAGCGGTAGTCGAAGGCGTTCGGGTCATCGACCGGCAGGCGATCGACGCTGGTGATGACGTCGCCGGGCCGCAATCCAGCGCGTCCCGCCGGACTGTCGGGTATCACGCTCGCGACCAGCGCGCCGGTCGGCCGCTTGAGGCCGAGGCTGTCGGCGAGATCGGCTGTTACGGCTTGCAGTTTCGCGCCGAGCCACGGACGCTTCACGGCGTGGCCGCCGCCGCGCGCAGAGGCGACCACGACGCGTACCATGTTGGCGGGGATGGCGAAGCCGACGCCTTGCGAGCCGCCCGAGCGAGAGAAGATCGCGGTATTGATGCCGACGAGGCGGCCGGACATGTCGACCAGCGCGCCGCCGGAATTGCCGGGATTGATGGCGGCGTCCGTTTGGATGAAGAACTGGTAGTCGGTGATGCCGACCTGCGTGCGCGCCAGCGCCGAGATGATGCCGTGCGTCACGGTCTGCCCGACGCCGAACGGATTGCCGACCGCCAGAACCACGTCGCCGACCTGCAGCGCATCGGAGTTGGCGAATTCAAGATACGGAAAGCGCTCGCGCGCGTCCTTGATACGCAGCACCGCGAGATCGCTGCGCGTGTCCTTGAGCACGATCGAAGCCTCGAATTCGCGCTTGTCGGCGAGCGAGACCTTCACCTCGTCGGCGCCTTCGATGACGTGCACGTTGGTGACGATGAGTCCGGAGGAATCGACAATCACGCCGGAGCCGAGCGAACGCTGCACCTGGTTGCCGCCGCCGGGCACGCCGAAGAAGCGGCGGAAGATCGGATCGTCGAATAGCGGGTTGCGGTTCTGCACCACTTTGGCGGCGTAGACGTTCACCACCGCGGGCGACACGTGCTGGACGATCGGCGCGTAGGAAACGCGCAGGTCCGCGGCGCCCGGCAGGCTGCGGTCCTGCGCGGCGGCCGAAAAAGGGGTGGCGGCCGCCGCGGCAATGGCGGCGGCGGACAGTGCGAGAATCAATCGGTTTGCCATGAGCCTCGAATCCCGGCGAATGGCCGAGATATAGGCCGCTGGCAGGGCTAAATGAAGGCCGCTCCTCTCCCCCTTCGGGGGAGAGGTTAAAGACCCTACTCCTTCGCCGGGATGGTACGCACCCAGGCGATCAGGTCGTTGAGATCGGCGTCGGTCATCTTGGCGTAGTAGTGGAAGCCCATCGGCGGCTTGAGATGGCTGCCGTCCTTGGTGACGCCGGTCGTGATCGCGCGCTTGATCTCCGCGTCGGTCCAGGAGCCGATGCCCTTGGTCTTGCTCGAGGTGATGTTACGCGAAACCGACACGCCCCAGGGCCCGGGAAATTCAAAGCCGCCGGTGCCGAGGCGCGTGGCGAATTCCCGCCCCTTCGGACCCATCGGCGTGTGGCATTCCATGCAATGGCCGATGGTGGCGAGGTAGAAGCCGTGCTTCACCTTGTCCTTGAACATCGCCTCGGTGAACGGCTTCTCGGCGCCGGGGAAAGCATGGTGCACCTGCGGCATCTTGTAGATCGGCGCCGGCACCGTGTTCTTGATCGGCTTGATCGTCCGCAGGTAGGCGACGATCGCGTTCATGTCGCGCTCGGTGATGATGTCGTAGAAATCGGTCGGCATCACCATCGCGATCGGCACGCCGTTGGGGCGGATGCCGGTGCGCAGCAGTTTCTTGATGTCGGCGTCGCTCCACTTGCCGATGCCGGTTTCCTTGTCCTGCGTGATGTTCGGCGCGGTCACCTTGAAGGGCGGTTCGTCCCAAGACAGGCCGCCGGAGAATGCCTTCTCCATGATGTCGCCGTTCGGACCTTTCGGCGTGTGGCAGTTGCCGCAGGTCATGATCGTGTTGACGAGATAGTCGCCGCGTTTGACAAGATTGGATTGCGCGTGCGCGCCGCCCGCAAAGAGCACCGCGGCGGCGAGCGCCGATAGTACTGTCCGAAACATCCCGAATTCCCCCTCGATCCCCAGATCGGAAGGGAAATGGTATCGGCTTGCGCCGGAGACCGCCACCGGCCGGCCCCGGTATCCCGTGAAAATTCGGTGTTAATGCGCGCCAGCCGCCGTCAGGAGGCGTTCCATGCCGGCAAAACCGCGCCGGCGCGCATGGGCGAGCGGCGTGACGCCGTCGCGGTCGGCGTGATTGACGTTCGCCCCTGCCTCAACCAGCAGGCGCACGATCTCGGTATGCACCGGCCCGCCGTCGCCGAGGATTATCGCTTCGAGCAACGCGGTCCAGCCGAGCTTGTTGACATGGTCCTTGTCGATCGCGGTATCGAGCAGAATTTTCACGGTCTCCGGGTGGCCGTGGTGCGCCGCGGGAATGAGCGCCGTGCCGCCGTAGCGGTTGAGGCTCCCGAGGTCGGCGCCGGCGGCGAGCGTCATCTTGAGGATCTCGTTGCGCCCTTCCGCGCCCGCGTAGAGATACGGGCTGTCACCCATGTTGTCCTTGGCGTTGACGTCCGAGCCCGCGGCAATCAGCAGCCGCGCCGCCTCGACATGATTTTCCTGCGTCGCGGCGAGCAGCGCGGTACGGCCGCGTCCGTCGCGCGCCTTGACGCTCGCGCCCTCGCCCAGCAGTTTTTTCACCGCCGTGTCGTCGCCGCGCCCGGCGGCCGCGATCAGCGCCTGATCGCGCGCGCTATCCGCGCGCGTGTATGACGTCATGCAAACCGCAGCAACGAAAAAGGCGGCGCCGAGCGCCGCCTTGATTGTCTTCGAGCCGTGACGCACGGATCAGGCCGGCGCGGCCGCTTCCTCCTCGACCTTCTTCTCCTGTACCGGTCCGGAATCCTTGCCGCGCGCTTCGACGTCGCGGTCGACGAACTCGATCACCGCCTGCGGCGCACTGTCACCGTAACGGAATCCGGCCTTGAGCACGCGCGTGTAGCCGCCCTTGCGGCCCTTGTAGCGCGGGGCGATCACATCGAACAGTTTCTTGACCATGGCGACGTCGCGCATTTCGGCGACTGCCTGGCGGCGCGCAGCAAGCCCGCCCTTCTTGGCAAGCGTGACCAGCTTCTCCACCACCGGGCGCAATTCCTTCGCCTTCGGAAGCGTTGTGATGATCTGCTCGTGCTTGATCAGGGACGCCGCCATGTTGGCGAACATGGCGCGGCGATGCGAAGGCCGCTTGTTCAGCTTGCGGTGTGCTTTACCGTGACGCATCGCTTAATCCCCTTACTTCTTTCTCGCAACGATCCCGGGCTTTCGCGCCCGGGACGAGTTTTAGTAATGATCCTCGAAGCGCTTGGCGAGCTCTTCGATGTTCTCCGGCGGCCAGCCCGGCACTTCCATGCCGAGGTGCAGGCCCATCTGCGCCAGCACTTCCTTGATCTCGTTCAGCGACTTGCGGCCGAAGTTCGGCGTACGCAGCATTTCGGCTTCGGTCTTCTGCACGAGATCGCCGATGTAGACGATGTTGTCGTTCTTGAGACAGTTGGCCGAGCGCACCGAGAGCTCGAGCTCGTCGACTTTCTTGAGGAACGCCGGATTGAAGGCGAGATCCGGAATGGTCTCGGCCGCCGTTTCCTTGCGCGGCTCCTCGAAGTTGACGAAGACGTTGAGCTGGTCTTGCAGGATGCGCGCGGCGTAGGCGAGCGCATCTTCCGGCGACACCGCGCCGTTGGTCTCGATCGTCATGGTGAGCTTGTCGTAGTCGAGGATCTGTCCCTCGCGGGTGTTCTCGACCTTGTAGGAGACCTTGCGCACCGGCGAATACAGGCTGTCGACCGGGATCAAGCCGATCGGCGCATCCTCAGGACGGTTGCGCTCGGCCGGCACGTAGCCCTTGCCGGTGTTGACGGTGAACTCCATGCGGATCTCGGCGCCCTCGTCGAGGGTGCACAGCACGAGGTCCGGATTGAGCACGACGACGTCGCCGACGGTCTGGATGTCGCCCGCGGTCACGGTGCCGGGCCCCTGCTTCTTGACCACCATGCGCTTGGGACCCTCGCCCTGCATCTTGATGGCGATGTCCTTGATGTTCAGCACCATGTCGGTGACGTCCTCGCGCACGCCGGCGATCGAGGAGAACTCGTGCAGCACACCGTCGATGTGCACCGACTGCACCGCCGCGCCTTGCAGCGAGGAGAGCAGAATGCGGCGCAGGGCGTTGCCGAGCGTGACGCCGAAACCGCGCTCGAGCGGCTCGGCGACCACCGTCGCGACGCGCGCGGGCTCGGTGCCCGCGGCGACCTGGAGCTTGTTGGGCCTGATTAATTCCTGCCAATTCTTCTGGATCACGTCTTCACCTATCGAGCGGCGCAAATCTGCGCCTGCGCATCCCACCCGCCGCGTGGGGAAAATTTCGGCGGAAGCGGACGCGCCTCGCGCCCGCCAGAGAAATCAAACGCGACGACGCTTACGCGGCCGGCAACCGTTGTGCGGGATCGTGGTCACGTCACGGATCGACGTGATCGTGAAGCCGGCGGCCTGCAACGAACGCAGCGCCGATTCACGGCCCGAGCCCGGTCCCGACACTTCGACCTCGAGCGTGCGCATGCCGTGCTCTTGCGCCTTCTTGGCCGCGTCTTCTGCGGCGACTTGCGCGGCATAGGGCGTCGACTTGCGCGAGCCCTTGAAGCCCATGGTTCCCGCCGAAGACCAGGCAATCGCGTTGCCCTGCGCGTCGGTGATGGTGATCATGGTGTTGTTGAACGAGGCGTTCACATGCGCCACGCCGGAGGCGATGTTCTTTCTTTCGCGCCGGCGGACGCGGGTGGCTTCCTTACCCATTCTCGATCCTTTCGCGAGCCCGCAGCCAGACGGCGCGGACAATTCCTGTCGTCAAATTACTGCGGCGTCGGTGTCTTCTTCTTGCCGGCGATGGCTTTTGCCGGGCCCTTGCGGGTGCGCGCGTTAGTATGCGTACGCTGGCCGCGGACGGGCAGGCCCTTGCGGTGACGCAGGCCCCGGTAGCAGCCCAGATCCATCAGCCGCTTGATGTTCATCGCAACTTCGCGGCGCAGATCGCCCTCGACCATGTAGTCGCGGTCGATGATTTCGCGAATTTGCAGGACCTCGGCGTCGGTGAGCTGCGACACGCGCCGCTCAGCCGGTAGATTAACCTTGGTCATAATGTCATGGGCGATCTTCGGCCCAATGCCATGGATGTACTGAAGCGCGATCAAGACGCGCTTGTTGGTCGGAAGGTTCACGCCCGCGATACGAGCCACGGATGGTCTCTCCTGTTATCGGCTCGCGCCGAATTCTTCTTTCCCATGAAGGGGATAACGCAAAGCGTAACACGACACCCTTCCCCGCCTTGCCGGGGCCCGGCATCGTGTCAAACCTCTGAATACGCAATCTATTAGGGGATTCATCGGCGTTTCGTCAACCTCCGGCTCCCGGCAGATTTGCGGCGTCCCTGGCTATTTTTGCGCC
>DASZVZ010000089.1:0-32231 GCA_035546875.1 Pseudolabrys sp. | reverse complement strand
TCATGAAATTCGTCGAACAGCACGGCGGCAACGCCATCGAGCGACGGATCGTCCAGCACCAGCCGTGTGAAGATCCCCTCGGTGACGACCTCGATGCGCGTGCGCTTGCCGATCTTCGAGCCAAAGCGCACCCGCAGACCGACCGTGTCGCCGACCTGCTCGCCGAGCGTCGAGGCCATCCGCGCGGCGGCCGCGCGCGCAGCGAGCCGGCGCGGCTCGAGCACGAGGATTTTTTTGTCTTCGGCCCACGGCTCGTCGAGCAGCACCAGCGGCACGCGCGTGGTCTTGCCGGCGCCGGGCGGCGCCACCAGCACGGCGGCATCGTTCGCGCGCAGCGCGGCGGTGAGCTGCGATAGCGCATCGTCAATCGGCAAAGGCGTGTCGAACGTTCGCATCGATTCTCGCTGTCATCGTCCGCGAAAGCGGACGATCCAGTAACCGCAGGAACTCAATATGGCGATGTCGGTGTTTACTGGGTCCCCCGCTTGCGCGGGGGACGACAACTTCTGCGAGGAGAAAGGTTGCGACTCATTTCTTGGGCCGTCCGACGCTTTCATACACGAACCCGTGGCGCGTGACTTCGTCCGGCCGGTAGATGTTGCGCAGGTCGACGACGACCGGCTGCTTCATGATGCTTTTCAGACGGGCAAAGTCGAGCGCACGGAATTCTTCCCACTCGGTGACGATGACGAGTGCCGCAGCGCCCTCGGCGCAGGAATAAGCGTTGTCGCAGAACGTCACGCCGCGTAGTGCCGCCTTCGCCTGCGTCATGCCGGCCGGATCGTAGGCACGCACTGCGGCACCTATGTCCTGCAACGCGGTGATAAGGGGGACCGACGGCGCCTCGCGCATGTCATCGGTGTTCGGCTTGAACGTCAGCCCGAGCACCGCAATGGTCTTGCCTCGTACGTCGCCGCCGAGCGCGGCGGAAACCTTGCGCGCCATCGCGCGTTTGCGCGCGTCGTTGACCGCCACGACGGATTCGACGATGCGCAGCGGTGTATTGTGGTCCTGACCGGTCTTGAGCAGCGCCAGCGCGTCCTTCGGGAAGCACGAGCCGCCAAAACCGGGGCCCGCGTGCAGGAACTTGCCGCCGATGCGATTGTCGAGGCCGATGCCGCGCGCGACTTCCTGCACGTCCGCGCCGACCTTTTCGGCGAGATCGGCAATCTCGTTGATGAAGGTGATCTTGGTCGCAAGGAACGCATTCGCGGCGTACTTGATAAGCTCCGCGGTGCGCCGGTCAGTGAACATCAGCGGCGCGCGGTTGAGATACAGCGGCCGGTAAAGCTCGGTCATAACGGCGCGTGCGCGTTCATCCTCGGTGCCGACGACGATGCGGTCGGGATGCTTGAAATCCTGGATCGCCGCGCCCTCGCGCAGGAATTCCGGATTGGAGACGACCGCGCAGTCCGCATCGGGCCGCGTTTCGCGGATGATGCGTTCGACCTCGTCGCCGGTGCCGACCGGCACGGTCGACTTGGTGACGACGACGGTGAAACCATCGAGCGCCTTGGCGATCTCGCGCGCGGACTCATAGACGAACGAGAGATCGGCGTGCCCGTCACCGCGCCGCGACGGCGTGCCAACCGCGATGAACACGGCATCGGCGCCGGCGACCGCGGCCTTGAGCTCGCCGCTGAACTGCAACCGCCCGGCGCGCTCGTTGCTCGCGATCAGCTCGCTCAGGCCGGGCTCGTAAATCGGAATCTCGCCGCGCTCGAGCGCGGCGATCCTGGCGGCGTCCTTGTCAACGCACGTCACCTGATGGCCGAAGTCGGCAAAGCAGGCGCCGGAAACGAGCCCGACATAGCCGGCGCCGATCATGGCAACGCGCATTACGAAATCCGTGGCGTTATGGTTAACCAGACCGGCCTCGAAACCGGCGGCATTCCAATAGCAGAGCGGTTCTACAGTGGCGAGTACGCCGGTACGGCGGACTTTCCGCGATCAAATAAACGGTAAAGAAACCGCATTTTGCTAACCGTGCGCGCCATGCAGGGGACAATGCGAGTACAGAACGGGCGGGTCGACTGGGTCGATTACGCGAAAGGTTTCTGCATCGTCATGGTGGTGACGATGCACTCGACTCTCGGCGTCGAGCTCGCCGCCGGCCACGAAGGCTGGATGCATTATCTCGTCGCCTTCGCGAAGCCGTTCCGCATGCCCGACTTCTTTCTGATCTCGGGCCTGTTCCTTGCCAACGTCATCGATCGTCCGTGGCGCACGTATCTCGACCGCAAGGTCGTGCACTTCGCCTATTTCTACTTCCTCTGGATGACGATCCAGTTCGCCTTCAAGGCACCCGGCCTTGCCGCCGAAAACGGCGCGGCGGAAGTGCTGCGCCTCTATCTGGTCTCCTTCATCGATCCGTTCGGCACGCTGTGGTTCATCTATCTGCTGCCGGTATTCTTCGTGTTCATCAAGCTCACGCGCCGCGTGCCGGTACCGGTCATCTGGCTGTTCGGCGCCGCGCTTGAGATGTCGCACCTCAACACCGGCTGGATGGTGCCGGATGAGTTCGCCGCGCGTTTCGTCTATTGCTACACCGGCTACGTTCTCGCGCCGTATGTCTTCAAGGTGGCGCGCGAAGTCCAGACGACCCCGCTCAAAGGCGTCGCCGTGCTGCTCGCCTGGGGCATCGTCGACGCCTACATGGTATTTGCGGGCTATTCCGAGTTGCCCGGTGTTTCGCTTGTACTCGGCCTGCTGGGCGCCGCCGCGGTCATCCGCTTTTCCGCCCTGCTCTCGCTCATGAAGGTGTGCGATCCGCTGCGCTATTGCGGCGAGCATTCAATTGTCATCTATCTCGCCTTCTTCCTTCCCATGGCTGCCGCGCGCACCGCGCTTCTCAAGACCGGATTCGTGACCGACATCGGCACGATCTCGGTGATGGTGACCGCCGTCGGCGTGATCGGCTCGCTCGGCATGTACTGGGCGCTGCGCAATTCGCCGCTCGGGTTCCTCTACGAGCGGCCGCAGCGCTTCCGCCTCGAACCGAAGACGCCGCCCCGCGCGCCCGCGCTGCAACCTGCGGAATGATTCACAAGCCGCGTTTGGCGCATTGATTAAGCGCGGCTGACGGCCCACATTCGGGCCATGCCATCCGCAAAATCAGCCGCCAAAGCGAAACCCGCCGCCAACGCCGCCGCCGACAAGCCCGCGCCGTTTGCCTCGCGCCCGCTGAAAAAGGGCGACCACCTCTTCCTGGTGGATGGGTCCGGCTACATCTTTCGCGCTTACCACGCCATCCGCTTCGAGCCGCGCACGCCGGAAGGCGTGCACGTCAACGCCGTGTACGGCTTCTGCGCGATGCTGTGGAAGCTCCTCAAGGAGATGAAGCCGGAGGAACGGCCGACGCACCTCGCGGTGGTGTTCGACAAGTCGGAAAAGACCTTCCGCACGGAAATGTATCCCGACTACAAGGCGCACCGGCCCGATCCGCCCGACGATCTCATCCCGCAGTTCCCGCTGATCCGCGAGGCCGTTCGCGCCTTCCAGATTCCCTGCCTGGAACAAGCCGGCTTCGAGGCGGACGATCTGATCGCGACCTACGCGCGCATCGCCTGCGAAGCCAACGCGACAACAACCATCGTGTCCTCGGACAAGGACCTGATGCAGCTCATCGGTCCGACGGTCGTCATGTACGACACCATGAAGGACAAGCGCATCGGCCGCGAGGAAGTAATCGAGAAGTTCGGCGTCGGGCCTGAGAAGGTGATCGAAGTGCAGGCGCTGATCGGCGATTCGTCGGACAACGTTCCGGGCGTGCCCGGCATCGGCCCCAAAACCGCGGCTGAACTCATCACGCAATACGGCAATCTTGAAACGCTGCTCAAGCGCGCGACGGAGATCAAGCAGGAAAAGCGGCGCGAGTCTTTGATTGCGCACGCGGAAGCCGCGCGCCTCTCCAAGCGCCTTGTCACACTCGACAACAAGGTGAAGCTCGACGTTCCGGTCGACGACCTCGCCGTGCACGAACCGGATTACAAGCACCTCATCGCTTTCCTAAAGGCGATGGGCTTCCGCACCATGACGCAACGCGTCGCCGCCGAGAGCGGCCTCGAGGCCAGCGCGATCGAGGCGGGCACGGAGGCGAAGGTCGGCGCCAAGCAAGCCAGGCCTTCGCCCACCGAGGCGCCGGTCGGACGTCAAGGCCAGCTTGCGCTCGGCGTGCCGCCGCCGAAAGGCGCGCGCGTTTCCACCGACACGAACGTGCTCACGCCCGCCGCACTCGCCACCAAACGCCTCGAGACTTTGCGCACGACGAAAGTCGACCCTTCGACATACGAGACGATCGACACGCTCGACAGCCTCAATCGCTGGATCGCGCGCGCCCACGACACCGGCGTACTGGCGCTGAAGACCGAGACCAGCAGCATCGACCCGATGCAGGCGGCGCTCTGCGGCATCGCGCTCGCCGTTGCGCCGAACGAGGCAGCGTACCTGCCGCTCGGCCATCGCGAGGCGAACGGCGAAGAGGCATCCGGCCTGTTCGCCGCCAAGCTGTGCGATGGACAAATTCCGGAGAAGCAGGCGATCGACGCGCTCAAGCCGCTTCTGGAAGATGCGGCGGTCGTCAAAGTAGGCCACGACGTCAAGCGCGATTGGCTGGTGCTCGCCCGCCGTGGCGTACGCCTCGGCGCGATCGACGACACGATGTTGATGTCCTACGTGCTCGACGCCGGCAAAGGTGCGCATGACATGGACGCGGTCGCTTATCGCTATCTTGGCCGCAGCCCGTCGCGCTTCAACGACGTGAAGAACAAGGAGAAGGCGCTCTACACGCCGGAGGCGACGCCGATCCCGCGCACCGCGAGCTACGTGCCGGAAGAAGCTGACATAACCTTGCGGCTTTGGCAGGCGCTAAAGCCGCGCATGGCGGCTGAAAAGGTCACGACGGTCTACGAGACGCTGGAGCGGCCAATGCCGCGCGTCCTGGCGCAGATGGAGGAGCGCGGCATTTCGGTCGATCCCCGAACGCTGGCGCAACTTTCCAACGACTTCGGCAAGAAGCAGGTGGCGCTCGAGCAGGAAATCAACAAGCTGGCCGGCACACAGGTGAACGTCGGCTCGCCCAAGCAGCTCGGCGACATCCTGTTCGGCAAGATGGGCCTGCCAGGCGGCAGCAAGACCAAGACCGGGCAATGGTCGACCGGCGCCCGCGAGCTCGAAGAACTCGCCGAGCAGGGCCACGAATTCCCGCGCAAGATTCTCGACTGGCGGCAAGTCTCCAAGCTGCGCTCGACCTACACCGAAGCGCTGCCGAACTACGTCAACCCGCAGACCGGCCGCGTGCACACGAGCTACGCACTCGCCGCGACCAGCACCGGGCGGCTCTCTTCGTCCGAACCGAACTTGCAGAACATCCCGATCCGCACCGAGGACGGCCGCAAGATTCGCCGCGCCTTTGTGGCGTCGCCGGGCATGAAGCTCGTCTCCGCCGACTATTCGCAGATCGAACTACGGCTGCTTGCCGAAGTCGCGCATGTCCCGGCGCTACGCAAGGCGTTCCAGGACGGCGTCGACATTCACGCCATGACGGCGTCCGAGATGTTCGACGTGCCGGTAAAGAACATGACGCCGGATGTGCGCCGACGCGCCAAGGCGATCAACTTCGGCATCATCTACGGCATTTCGGCATTCGGCCTTGCGGCGCAACTCGGCATCGACCAGAAGGAAGCCGGCGCCTACATCCGCAAATATTTCGAGCGCTTCCCGGGCATCCGCGATTACATGGACGAGACGCGCGAATACTGCCGTGACAATGGCTACGTGCTCACGCTGTTCGGGCGCAAGTGCCATTACCCGGACATCAAGTCGCCGAACGCTTCCGTGCGCTCGTTCAACGAACGCGCGGCGATCAACGCGCGCCTGCAAGGCTCGGCCGCCGACATCATCCGTCGCGCCATGATCCGCATCGAGCCGGAGCTAAAGGACGCAAACCTGCGCGCGCGGATGCTTCTTCAGGTGCACGACGAGCTGATCTTCGAAGTGCCGGAAAAAGAGGTGGCCGACACCATCGCGATCGTCAAGGACGTGATGGAAAGCGCGCCGCATCCGGCCGTCTCGCTCAACGTGCCGCTCCAGGTCGACGCCCGCGCCGCCGATAACTGGGACGAGGCGCACTAGCGGTTTCGGCCCAGATCGCCGAGGAATTCGCGGTAAGCGGTGTTGGCTTTCAACGCATCGGCGCCGGCGCGCGTGATGTCATCGACGACATCCGCCGGCAACGTGAACGACGTCGGGACGGCATTAAGGCGACGCGCGCGTTCGGCGTCGAGCTGTCCGAAGGCGACGCGGCCGACCGTAATCTTGAGATCACGGCAATTCCACGGACCTGCGTTGCCGCCGCGCAAACGCACGACCTCCTCATGCTTGAGTCCGCAGCGCCAACGGACCATCGCATCGCGCCAGCCGCGCATGGTCGCCTCGAATGCCGCGTAGCTCGATTGCGAATTCGCATCGACAAGGACGTCGACCACCGCCGAGATTAGTTCCTTGCCGGCGGGGCCTTCCAGTGTCTGCGACCAGTCGCCTTCCGGGCCACGCCCGGCGTCAACCACCAGGAACAGAAGCCGCCGCAGATTGACCGCCTCTTCCGGCTGCAACGGGCCGTACGGTGTCCCGGATGCCGCGCGCGCAATGGTGATGCCGCTCAGGCCGTAATTGTCGACGAGGCCGCCGTCGAGCAGCTTGATGTACTTCACCCTGCCGCTGCGGGCGCGCTCCAGCGCCCGGGCGAATGCCTGCAATTGCGGGGACGCGGCGGCGTTCTTTGCCACGCTCTGAATCTGAGGCGGCAGCGGCGTGCGGCATTCGGTCGGGAAAGTCTCGATGACGATCGGCGCGAACACGCCTGGTACGGCGGATGACGCCGCTACGCCGGCGGCGAGCGGATACTCGCTTAGATCGCTGCACATAGCCGCAAAGGTGAGCGGAGCGAACAGGAACGGTGTCCGGTTGTAGATATCCGTGGCGTTGATCAGCACGACCGGCCGGCGTTTGGCGAACAGCGTGCCGAAGGTGGCGTCGCCGTAGAGATTGGCGTTGAGCCAGTCGCGCATCCGATTGTCGGTGTTGATGCCGCCGCCCATCGCGCGGCCGAGGTTGATCAGGTCGGCGCTCGTCTGCAATTGCGACATCAGGTCCTGGTGCAGAAAGCGCTCGCGGAAATCGGCAACCGCGCCGCGCCCTTTCAGGCCAAAATAAGCGGCAAGAATCGCGCCGCCCGACACGCCGGAGACGACGCCGATGTGATCGATGAGATCGCCGCCGTTCTTGCCGCGCCCAGGCGAGGGCGTGTGCGCAAGTTCGTCGAGCACGCCGTAGGCGAACGCGGCCGCGCGCGTGCCGCCGCCGGAAAACGAAAGGCCGATGATCGTGCTGTCGTCGCGCGGTCCACTTGTTGCGCCGGCGGCGCCCGCCAGATGCAGAACGGGCGCTGCGGCCGGCTTGTTGAGCGGAAGATTATACGTGGTGGCGCAGGCGCCGAGCGCAATCGCTACGAACGCTACAAGAAAGCCGCGGAAAATACGCATCGGCCCACGCCCCCTTCGGCGGGGTCATTCTAGGCACACGCATTCGTGCCGTCACGTTGCTGTCGCTGCCTCGGCGAGCGGCTTCATCACCGCATAGAGCTCGTTCTTCGCCTCGAAGCCGATGCCCGGAATGTCCGGCATCGGCACGCGGCTGTCTTTCACCGCGCAGTTGTCGGCAAATCCGCCGAACGGCGCGAACACCTGCGGATAGCTTTCGTTGCCACCGAGGCCCAAGCCCACCGCGATGTTGAGCGCGAACTGGTGCCCGCCGTGCGGCACGCAGCGCCGGCGCGACCAGCCGTTGGCGTCGAGCATGTCGAGCGTGCGCAGGTATTCGACGAGGCCGTAAGAGAGCGCCGGATCGAATTGCAGCCAGTCGCGGTCCGGCCGCAGGCCGCCGTGCCGGATGAGGTTGCGCGCGTCCTGCATCGAGAACAGGTTCTCGCCGGTCGCAAGCGGTCCCGCGTAACGCGTCGCCAGCGCCGCGTGTAGCAGATAGTCGAGCGGATCGAGCGGCTCTTCGTACCAACGCAGTTTGTACGGCGCGATGGCGTCGCCGCAAGCAATCGCCTCGTCGAGATTGTAGCGGCCGTTGACGTCGACGCAGAGATTCTCGCCCTTGCCGCCGACAACCTTGAGCACTGCCTCGATGCGCTTGATGTCGTCGGCAAGCGGCGCGCCGCCAATCTTCATCTTCACTGTCGAGTAGCCGCGGTCGAGATAGCCTTTCATCTCGTCCTGTAGCGCCGAAATATCCTTCTCCGGATAGTAGTAGCCGCCGGCGGCATAGACCCACGCCGTCTTGTCGGCCTTGCCGCCGTTGTAGCGATCGGCGAGCAGCCGCCAGAGCGGTACGCCTTCCGCTTTCGCCACCGCATCCCAGATCGCCATGTCGAGCACGCCGACCGCGACCGAGCGGTCGCCGTGGCCGCCCGGCTTCTCGTTCTTCATCATGAGATCCCAGCATTTCGCCGGATCGAGCATGCCGCGCGCATCGGCGGTCTCGTCCTCCTTCGCCGCCTTCAGCCGCGGGATGAAACGCTCACGCAAGAGCCCTTGCGGCGCGTAACGGCCGTTCGAGTTGAAGCCGAAGCCGACCACCGGCTTGCCGTCCCGCTTGGCGTCGGTGAACACCGCGACGACGCTCGCCGTCATTTGCGAGAAATCGATATAGGCGTTGCGGATCGAGGACGAAATCGGGACGACGATGTCTGCTATGCCGGTGATGCGCATAATGAATTCTCTAATGCCCCTGGTGGAGGCCCGCTAGTCAACACGTTGCCCGAGGTAACGCAACACCTCACGAATGTGACGCACCGCACTTTACATTCGCACCGCTCCGTCTGACCGTCGCGGCTGGAATGAAGGCGCAGGCACGAAACATCAGGGGTGACGCCATGCCAAATCTTTCCGATCCCGTACCGATTTCTTCCATCCCCGGACTTAATCGCGGACTGTCGTCGGCCGACGAAGACACGATGATCGAAATGCTCGGCCGGCCGCGCGAGCCGCTGACGACGACGTGCAGCGACGACAAGGCGAGCGCGGCTGTCATGCGCTTGATGGAAACGCGGCGCATTACGGAAAACTTCCGCCTCACCGGCATCAAGCCCGCGCTCGACAGCGTGCAATCCATCATCGCCAAGGTGAAGCAGCAAAATCCGGATCTGATCGCGCAACTCCGCACCGAAGGCATGCTGTGCGTGCGCCACCGCAAGCCGACGAGCGGCGCGCCATCGCTGCGCATCAGCAATCATTCGTGGGGCACCGCCGTCGACTTCAGGCTCGACGGCCAGGACGCGCCCGGCAACACCGGCCCGAACTGTCCGCGTTGGCTCGCGATCCTGGTGCCGTTCTTCAACCAGGAAGGCTGGTTCTCCGGCCTCGGCTTCACAGCACGCGACGCGATGCATTTCGAGGTCGCCGACGAAACGATCCGCAAGTGGCAGCGCGACGGCCTGCTCGGCGGGGAGCCCGCACGCGAGCCGATCGTCGTCGCCGGCAACCAGACGAACGGCGGCCCGGACACGCGCCCGGGCACTGGTGCGGGCGCGGCGCCTCCGCCGCCGTCGCTCCTCGCCCCGGTCACCGGATTCTTCTCACGCATCTTCGGGCACGGCTGACCGCGAGACATAGTGTCCGGTTGTGAGGCTCCGCCCCGCCTGATAGGCAGCCTTGATCAGGCGGAGGTCGGATTTGGCGACGAGAAGAATTGCGGGCGCAGCCCTGTTTTTGCTCGCCACGCCGTTTCCCGCCTACGCCGCGCCCGCGCTCGACGGCGCGGCGATGGGCTGGCCCTGGGCCCTGCCCTTCACCGGCATCCTGCTGTCGATCGCCACCGGCCCGCTGTTCTTTCCGAAGATATGGCACGCGCATTACGGCAAGATCGCTGCCCTGTGGGCTCTGCTCACGCTCGTTCCGCTGGCTTTCGTTGCGGGTGCATCGAGTGCGCTGGCCGCCTTTGTCCACGCGATGCTTGCCGATTACATGAGCTTCATCATCCTGCTGTTCGCGCTCTACGTGGTCGCCGGCGGCATCCTCGTCACCGGCGTTCTGCGCGGCACGCCGCTCCTCAATGCCGGCGTGCTCGCATTCGGCACGCTGATCGCCAGCGTCGTCGGCACCACGGGCGCCGCCATGATCCTGGTGCGGCCGCTGATCCGCGCCAACGCTGGGCGCAAGCACAACACGCACGTCGTAATCTTCTTCATCTTCCTCGTCGCCAATATCGGCGGCGCTTTGTCGCCGCTCGGCGATCCACCGCTCTTTGTCGGCTTCCTGCGCGGCGTGAACTTTTTTTGGACCACAGCCAATCTTTGGCTCGAGACGCTCTTCGTCGCTGTGCTCGTCCTTGCGCTCTTTGTTGCGCTCGACGTCTGGCTCGGCCCTGCCGAGAAACCTTCGTCCGGTGCGGCACAGTCCCCCGGAAAGGTGCGCGTTCACGGCCTCGTCAATCTTCCGCTGATTGCCGCGATCATCGGCGCGATCCTGCTCTCGGCGATCTGGAAGCCCGGCATCGATATCTCGATTTACGGCACCGATCTCGCGTTGCAAAACCTGGTGCGTGACGGCGCGCTCATCGTCATCGCACTGCTGTCGCTGCGGCTCACGCCCGATGAGCACCGCGCCGCCAACGATTTCACATGGGAGCCGATTGCCGAGGTCGCCAAATTGTTTGCCGGCATCTTCGTATGCATCATCCCGGTGCTGGCGATGCTGCAAGCCGGTCACGACGGCGCATTTGCATGGCTGCTCAAGCTGGTGACGGCGAGGGACGGCACGCCGCACGAGGCCGCCTATTTCTGGCTTACCGGCTCACTCTCCGCGTTCCTCGACAATGCACCGACCTATCTTGTGTTCTTTCAGCTTGCCGGCGGCAATCCGGTCGAGCTGATGGGGCCGCTGGCGGCAACACTCAATGCCATTTCGCTCGGCGCGGTCTACATGGGCGCGCTGACCTATATCGGCAACGCGCCGAATTTCATGATCTACGCCATCGCCGAAGAGCGCGGCGTAAAGATGCCGAGCTTCTTCGGCTACATGCTGTGGTCGTGTACCGTGCTGCTGCCGGTATTCGCGTTGCTCAGCGTCTTTTTCGTCGCGCAGCCTTAGCTTTGCCGCGCCTGGCGGCGGCAGGCTTCGACGCGCTTTTCTTCGCCGGCAAAATCGCCACCGCCTCGATCTCGAACAGCGCGCCGGGACGCGCCAGTTGCGAAATCGCGACCGTCGTGCTGGCCGGCGGAGACTTCATGTTGAAATTTGCATCGCGCACTTCGCGGAAGATGCCGATGTGCGACATGTCGACGAGATAGTTGTTGATCTTCACCACGTCGTTGATGGTCGCGCCGACCGAAGCCAGGGCCAGCTTGAGATTTTCGACGGCTTTCGTCGCCTGCGCGCGGAAGTCGCCGGGCGCGCCGACGAGCTTGTTGTCCATGTCGAGGCCAAGCTGGCCGGCGATGAAGATCACGCGATTGGGGCCCGTCGCCTCGACCACGTAACTGTAGCCCGGCGGCTTGGCCATCGTGCTCGGATTCAGAAAACGTACATTGGAAGCCACGGCATCCTCCCCCGCATTGGATATCCCGCGAACCGGGACGCCGAACAGTATGCCGCGCGAAACCCCGACCGCTCAACTTGACTCACGCGGCGGAGTGCCGGAGTTTTGTGCGCAACGGGGCTGCGAAGGGCCGCAAAAAACGGCCGAGCGCCCGCATTTTGGGGGGAAGCTCGGCCATGACCGCACACGCGGCATCTCACGTCTATTTCGGCTGGAACGCGATGTGGGTCTCAACCTGCATCCTCGCCATCACCTACGCCGTCATCATGTCGGAGAAGGTCAACCGGGCGATCATCGCGCTGCTCGGCGCCGGCGTAATGGTCATCGTCGGCGTCCTGGAGCAGGACGAGGCGATCAAAGGCATCGACTGGAACACCATCGGGCTGCTGACCGGGATGATGATCCTGGTGTCGATCTCACGGCGGTCCGGCATGTTCCAATACCTGGCCGTATGGTCGGCAAAAGCGGCACGCGCGCATCCCGCCGGTATTTTGTTCATTCTCCAGATCACCACGGCAGTTGTTTCGGCATTTCTCGACAACGTGACGACCGTGCTGCTCATCGTTCCGGTGACGCTGGCGATCTGCAAGACACTCGAAGTGCCGGCTTACCCGTACCTGTTTGCCGAGATCATCGCATCGAACATCGGCGGCACCGCCACGTTAATCGGCGACCCGCCCAACATCCTGATCGGATCGCAGGCGGGACTTTCCTTCAACGAGTTCGTCTACCACCTGACTCCGATCATCGTTGTCGTGATGATCGTGCAGGCGGCGATCATTCATCTGGTCTGGGGCAAGGATCTGAAAGCGTCGCACGACGCCGAAGCCCGCGTCATGGCGATGAACGCGACCGAGAGCATCGAGGATTGGCTCCTTCTCAAGCAATCGCTGGTAATTCTCGGCCTCGTGATCATCGCCTTTGTGTTCGCGCGACCGCTGCATCTCGAACCCGCGACCATCGCGATGTCGGGCGCGGCGGTGCTCATGCTGCTCGACAACTGGGCGCACCACAGCGAGAAGGCCTCGCACAACATCCATCAGACGTTCGGCGACGTCGAATGGATCACGATTTTCTTCTTCATCGGATTGTTCGTTGTCGTGCACGGCGTCGACGTCGGCGGGCTGCTGCAACTGCTGGCACACAAGCTTGTCGCCGCAACCGGCGGCAACATGGCAAATGCCGGCTACGCGATCCTGTGGGCATCGGCATTCCTGTCCGCGATCGTCGACAACATTCCGTTCGTCGCCACCATGATTCCACTGATCAAGAGCATGGCGCCGGCCTACGGCGGCGCCGACAAGATCGAGCCGCTGTGGTGGTGCTTGTCGCTCGGCGCCTGCCTCGGCGGCAACGGCACGCTGATCGGCGCGTCGGCAAACCTGACCGTCGCCGGCATCGGCGACCGCAACGGCGTTCCGTTTCGATTCGTGACCTACACGCTCTACGCCTTTCCAATGATGGTGGTCTCGGTCGCGCTCTGTCACCTGTACGTGTGGTGGCGTTATTTCTGAAGGCCGTCCTGCCAGGCATCATCGTTGAACCGGCTGGCGCTCTGCCGCGACTGACAGCCGGCGCAACTTTCGCTGCGCCGGCGCGTTGACGGGCTGATTCCTACGTCATCTCACGTGACAGAGGTCGCTATGGCTTGCCATGGCCGTCGCAAGCTTTTTCGCGCGTCGTGCGCGGCGCTCGCCGCCTGCGCGCTGCTGTCGACGATTGCCTCGCCCGCCTCCGCGCAGGGACTGTTCGAAGCGCTGTTCGGCAGCTTTCACCGCCAGGCGCCGGATTCGCCGTCTGCGCGTTCCTATGCCGACCCGGATACCGGCGCGCCTGAAAATCCGGAGCGCCTCGTGAGCCCGTCGCCGAAAGTCGAGACCGGACCGTCAGTCAGTTATTGCGTGCGCACCTGCGACGGGCACTTCTTCCCCGTGCATCCGCATGCGGGCTTGAGCGCCGCCGATATGTGTCGCGCCTTCTGTCCGGCGGCGAGCACCAAGGTCTATTCCGGCGGCGGCATCGATCATGCGGTGGCGAGCGACGGCTCGCACTACGCCGACCTCGATAATGCCTTCCTCTATCGCCAGCAGATCGTGACGGGGTGCACCTGCAATGGCCGCAGCCCGTTCGGGCTCGCGCATATCGACGTGACAACCGACCCGACCTTGCGGCCGGGCGACATCGTGGCGACAAAGGATGGCCTGGCGGCATTCGCCGGCCGCAAGAATCAGACCGCCGAATTCACGCCGATCCAGTCCTACCGCGGCCTCTCGGCGGCCATGCGCGACAAGCTGGCGGACACCAAGATCATGCCGCCCAATCCCGGCGCGCCCAAAACGACGCCGGTGCAATTGCCGTTGCCGGCGGCGGCCAAGCGCGACGAAGACCGCCGCCGCGTGCAGCTCACGCGCTGACTCTTTCACACCCGATGTGGCGGCCGCAGCGCGACGCCAAGCCGATCGAGCTCGGTCGAATAGCAATAGAGCGAGAACAGGATTGCGATCCCGGCAAGACTGCGCAGCAACAGATGAGCCGGCGACGTGATGTTCCTGAGCGCGGGATAATGCCGGAAAACGATGGCGGCGAAGAAGGCGGTGCCGAAAATAAAGCTCAGCCGGCCGACGAACAGGACAACGTGGCTGAGGAAGATGTTGTGCATGCGCACCGAAATCGGCACCCGGTTGAGCCGAAACCAGTAGGCGCAGTGAAACAGCACCACGGACGCGATCAGTGCCACCGGCGAATGCGGCAACTCCTCGAGCTGCTGGCCGGGCGCGATCATGATGGAATGATAGATCGGCTCGGCGCTCCACAGGATGATCACGACCGCCAAGGTCTGCATCGCAAAGAGCAGCGTGTAAGTCCTGGTCCTGGCTAGCGACGGCTGATGTGTCATTGCGGGCTGGAACAACAGAAAAATGAACCTGCCGGGGATAGCAACAAACTTCCGCCTCACATGCAAACGTCGCTGCGCGTTAAACACAATCCGACCACGGAATCCGGGAATAACCTTCTTAACGCTTTCGGCCGATCGTTCTTGACCAAGTCGGGGCGTCGGGCAGATTCGCGCGGAAACATCCAGTAAAGGACGAGACAAGACAATGCGTTCAGCGGCATTGAAATGCGCGGTGGCGGCGCTTGCGATCGCGTTGGCGGGACCGGCTGCGGCCGCGACGTGCCAGAACACGGGAAGCTTCGAGACGTGGCTTGAAGGCTTCAAGAAGGACGCGCTTGCGCAGGGCATCCCGCCGAAGGTGCTGGCGGAGGCCTCGCCGTCCCTCACCTTCGATCCCGCGATCATCAAGCGCGATCATGCCCAGGGCGTTTTCGCGCAGACCTTTCTCACCTTCTCCGACCGCATGATCGCCGGCCCGCGCATTCCGAAGGCGCAACAGCTCATCAAACAGCATGCGGCGATCTTCGCGCGCATCGACAAGCAATATGGCGTGCCCGCGCCGGTGCTCACCGCCTTCTGGGGCCTCGAGAGCGACTTCGGCGCCAACTTCGGCAACTACAAGATCCTGAGCGCGCTCGCGACCCTCGCCTATGATTGCCGGCGGCCGGACTTCTTCCGCAAGCAATTGCTCGATGCGTTGCGTATCATCCAGCGCGGAGACCAGCGCGCCGACGAAATGATCGGCGACTGGGCCGGCGAATTCGGCGGCATGCAGTTCACCGCGTCGGACTATCTCAAGAACGCCGTCGACTTCGACGGCGACGGACGCCGCGACCTGATCCACAGCATCCCGGACACACTCGGCTCGGCGGCGAACTTCCTGGTCAGCCTCGGCTGGTGCCGCGGCGAGCCGTGGCTCGTTGAGGTGCGCGTGCCGGAGAAGATGCCGTGGGAGGAAGCGGACATCGCCATCCAGCATCCCGTGTCGCAATGGGAGAAGTGGGGCGTGCGTGGCGCGCATGGCGCGCTGCCGAACCGCAATCTCGACGCCTCGCTGGTGCTGCCGATGGGCCGTCACGGCCCGGCGTTCCTCGCCTATCCGAACTTCAAGGCATTCCTCGGCTGGAATTCGGCAATCGTCTATTCAACGACCGTCGCCTACTACGCGACCCGCATCGCCGGTGCGCCGCCTGTCTATCGCGGTAGCCCCGACCTGAAGCCGCTTACCGTGCAGCAGGTTCAGGAATTGCAGAACTTGCTGAACCGGAACGGCTACGACGTGGGCGAAGCGGACGGCAAAATCGGCTCGGCAACGCGCGCGGCGATCAAGAAGGCGCAGCTCAAGGTCGGCCAGCCGGCCGATTCCTATCCGACAGTCGAATTGATCGAAGCCTTGGGCGGTGCGCGCGCCGCGCGCGCGGAACGCGCACCCGAACACGCGCCTGTGCGCAAGCGGCGCTAGACCCGCACAACCGAATCGAAAAGGGCGGCCGCAGGGGCCGCCCTTTTTTGATTCCGATCCGCGAACTCA
Source organism: Pseudolabrys sp. (assembly GCA_035546875.1). Classification (GTDB taxonomy): domain Bacteria; phylum Pseudomonadota; class Alphaproteobacteria; order Rhizobiales; family Xanthobacteraceae; genus Pseudolabrys. Next base: position 16,203 of record DASZVZ010000089.1, on the reverse strand, counting down.
TTCCGCCGCGATGCGTACTTCCGGCGCCGCGGCCTTCACGTCCGGCGTGACGTGCTGCTCGAACTTGGTGAAGTTCTTCTGGAACATGGCGACAAGCTCGCGCGCCGTCTTGTCGAACTCGGCCTTGTCCTTCCAGGTCTTGAACGGATTGAGGAGATGCGGCTCGACGCTCGGCACCGAGGTCGGCACCGAGAAGCCGAAATAGGGATCGGTGCGGAAATCGGAATCTTTCAGCGAGCCATTGAGAGCGGCGGCAAGCAGCGTGCGCGTCGCCTTGATCGGCATGCGGCGGCCGACGCCGTATTTGCCGCCGGTCCAGCCCGAATTGACCAGCCAGCAATCGACCTTGTGCCTGTTGATGTAGTCGCGCAGCAGGTTCGCGTAGACCGACGGATGGCGCGGCAGGAAGGGCGCGCCGAAGCAGGTCGAGAATTCCGGCTGCACGCCGACGAGACCCTTCTCGGTGCCGGCGACCTTCGCCGTATAACCGGAAAGGAAGTGGTACATCGCCTGATCGGCGCTGAGCTTGGCGATCGGCGGCATCACGCCATAGGCGTCGGCTGTGAGGAATATGATGTTCTTCGGGTGTCCGGCACGGCCGGTGCGCGAGGCGTTCGGGATGAATTCGAGCGGATAGGCCGAGCGCGTGTTCTCGGTCTTCGACGCGTCGTTGTAGTCGGGAACGCGCGTGTCCGGATCGAAGGTGACGTTCTCGAGCACGGTGCCGAAGCGATTGGTGGCGTCCCAGATCATCGGCTCGGCTTCGTGGCTTAGCTTGATGGTCTTGGCGTAGCAGCCGCCCTCGAAATTGAAGATGCCATCAGGCCCCCAGCCGTGCTCGTCGTCGCCGATGAGCGTGCGGCTCGGATCGGCGGACAGCGTGGTCTTGCCGGTGCCGGAGAGCCCGAAGAACAGTGCGCTCTCCTTGCCGTCGTTCGACACGTTCGCCGAACAATGCATCGGCACGACATTTTGCGCGGGCAGATAGAAATTCAACGTCGTGAACACCGACTTCTTCATCTCGCCGGCGTAAGACGAGCCGCAGATCAACACGATCTTGCGGGTGAAATCGATCGCCACCATCGTGTCGGAGCCTTCCCGGCCGCCATGACGCTTCGCGTCCGGCCTGAACGACGGGAAATCGCAGATGGTAAGCTCGGGAACGAAGCTCGCGAGCTCGGAGCGCTCGGGGCGGATGAGAAGCTGGCGGATAAACAGCGAGTGCCAGGCAAGCTCGGTGAAGACGCGAGTCTTGATGCGGTAATTCGGATCCGCGCCGCCGCAGAGATCCTGCACGAACAGGTTCTTGCCCTTGGCGTGCGCGATGAAGTCGGCGAGAAGGTTGTCGAAGTTCTCCTTCGACATTTTCCGATTGCCGTCCCACCAGACCGAATTCTCGGTGAGCGCATCGACGACGGTGTGCTTGTCCTTGGGACTGCGGCCGGTGTGGTGTCCGGTGAAGGCGGACAGCGCGCCGCCTTCCACAATGGTCGCCTCGCCGTTCGCGACGGCATGCTGGTAAAGCGAAGGCGCGGTCAGATTCCAGCGCAGCTCGGCGAGATCCTTGAAGCCGAATTTGTCGGCGCCGAACGCACCGTTATGCACACCCGTTTCTTTCACGGAAACCTCCCAACAGGCGGGCCGTTTCCCGCCGAACGCCATTCCGAAAACCCCGCATGCGGGGTCGAACTGAACTGAATATAGCCCCTTGCCCGAAGGCCCGGCGACCATAGTCACCGCTGGCCGCCATGCCAAGGCCAAATGCCGCACCGCGTGTTTCGGCCTTTCGCACTGAAGCAATTGACGGCGCGCGGCACGGGATCGGTACGGTTTAACCATACCAACGAAACGCTTTTATATCCGGTTCCGGCTATCGCGCACGTGCCTCTTCGGCAAGCTGCTTGAGGACCTCCCGCAACGAACCAGGGCTGGTGATGCGCTGCGGAAAATCTAGCCGCAGTGCAGTACGCCCAAATTGAAGTTCGATTCCGTCCGGATCGCAGCCGACACAACGCCAGTCGCCGTTCGAGGCGCCGAGCAACCTGGTGGCATAGAGCCGCAATGCGTCGGCATGGTCTGCATTCATGTGTGCGATCGCTTCCGGCTCGATGTCGATGAGCGCTTCCGCGCCTGAAATGTCGGTGAGCACGTCTTTCGCCGCGAAATCGACGATGCGGCCGAAACCGGCGACGAGATGCGCGCGTGACAATTTCACGCGGTAAAAAGCGAAGTCGCCGAAGCCTGCAAATTGCTCGGCTTCCGGATGCCGCGCGAGATAGCGTCGGCGCACCTGCGCGTCGGTTGTCGCGTCCGCCGTACCCATCAGCATCACGCGGGCGCCTTCGAGTGGATCGCCCTCCTTGCGCTCATCGAGCATCAGCGACACGCGCGCATCGGCGAGGATGTTCTTGGTGTGCACTGCGAGGCGCGACAGCAGCAGCAGCGGCGCGCCATCCGGCGCGGTCGCGACGTTAACCAGTGAGCAATAGGGGTCGCCGGAGCCGACCATCAGCGTCGCCAGCGCCCCGCTGCGCCCCTCGCGAAGCAGCTTTTTCGCCGTTTTGAGCGCGTCGAAGGCGCTATCGGGCTTCATCCGGGCAGATCCCAATGACAATCACCGTCTGACCCCGCGATTGTCGGGCCCCCGGCCTTGAATTAACAACCGAATCACATAGTTGATGCAGAAAGGTCACACTTCAGCCCCGGTTTATGGGCTTCAAACGCCGCGGGAACCCGTCACGGTAGAGGGGCAACAATGCCGACAATCGCTCTCGTCGACGACGACCGCAATATTCTGACTTCCGTTTCGATCGCCCTCGAAGCGGAAGGCTACCGCATCATGACCTACACCGACGGCGCCTCGGCGATCGACGGTTTCAAGACCTCGCCGCCCGACCTCGCCATCCTCGACATCAAGATGCCGCGCATGGACGGCATGGAGACGCTGCGGCGGATGCGGCAGAAGACCGACATCCCGGTGATCTTCCTGACTTCCAAGGACGAGGAGATCGACGAGCTGTTCGGCCTCAAGATGGGCGCCGACGATTTTATCCGCAAACCTTTCTCGCAGCGTCTGCTGGTCGAGCGCGTCAAAGCGGTGTTGCGCCGCGCGACGCCGAAAGACGGCAGCGCGCCGAAGGAAATCGACGCCAAGGCTCTCGAGCGCGGCGCGTTGCGCATGGACCCCGAGCGTCATACCTGCACCTGGAAGAACGAGCCCGTCACACTCACCGTCACCGAATTTCTGATCCTGCAAGCGTTAGCCACGCGTCCCGGCGTGGTGAAGAGCCGCAACGCGCTGATGGATGCCGCCTACGACGATCAGGTTTACGTCGACGACCGCACCATCGACAGCCACATCAAGCGCCTGCGCAAGAAGTTCAAGGTCGTCGACGACGACTTCGAGATGATCGAGACGCTTTACGGCGTCGGTTATCGCTTCAAGGAAGCGTAATCTCGGCGCGGCGGCGGTATAAAGCGGACTGACGGGAAACCGCGGATTGCGGTAAAATATCGGGGCGGCAGAAGCTCACGAGTAACCCCGGCGGGACTTTAAACGCAGTGCTCGATCGAACGTCGGAAATCACCGCACGCGACGCCGAAAATGAACGGTCCGGCGAGGAAGCCGCGCGCGCCGAGCACGGCTGGCTGCGCGGCGCCGTGCGCTCCGCCTGGCAATTCTTCATCAGCCAGAGCTTTTCCAGCCTCACCCGCCGCATCCTGTTTCTCAATCTTGCCGGCCTCGTCACGCTGGTCACCGGCGTGCTCTATCTCTCGCAGTTCCGCGCCGGCCTGATCGACGCGCGCGTGCAGAGCCTTCTGGTGCAGAGCGAAATCATCGCCGGCGCAATCGCCGCGTCCGCGACGGTCGAAACCAATTCGATCACCATCGATCCCGAGCGATTGCTCGAATTGCAGAACGGCGAAAGCTACGGGCCGTCCGACGAGGCGCTGTCCGGCATCGAATTCCCGATCAATCCCGAGCGCGTCGCGCCTGTGCTGCGCCGTCTTGTGTCGCCCACAAAGACGCGTGCGCGCATCTACGACCGCGACGGCGTCCTGATTCTCGACAGCCGCAGTCTCTACGGCCGCGGCGACGTGCTGCGCTTCGACCTGCCGCCGCCCGCCGCCGAGAAGCCCGGCATCATGGAGCGGGCGTTTATCGCGCTGCGCCGCTGGTTCGGGCGCGGCGATCTCCCGCTCTACAAGGAGCTTGGGCCGGAAAACGGCAAGGGCTACCCGGAAGTCGATCAGGCGCTCAAAGGTCTGCACGCGAGCGTCGTGCGCGTGAACGATCGCGGCGAAGTCATCGTCTCGGTCGCCGTGCCGGTGCAGCGTTTTCGCGCGGTGCGCGGCGCGCTCCTGCTCTCGACGCAAGGCGCCGACATCGACGACATGGTGGAGGCCGAGCGGCTCGCGATCGTGAAGGTGTTCCTTGTCGCCGCCGGTGTGATGGTCGTGTTGTCGCTGCTGCTTGCGGGCACCATCGCCGGACCGGTGCGCAGGCTGGCGGACGCTGCTGAACGCGTGCGGCGCCGCATCCGCACCCGCGTCGAGATTCCGAATTTCACGCGTCGCCGCGACGAGATCGGCCACTTGTCCGGCGCGCTGCGCGACATGACGAACGCGCTCTACAGCCGGATCGAGGCGATCGAAAGCTTCGCCGCGGACGTCGCGCATGAGCTGCGCAATCCGCTCACCTCGCTGCGCTCGGCGGTGGAGACGCTTCCGCTGGCGAAGACCGAGGAGAGCCGCAAGCGCCTGCTCGCCGTCATCCAGCATGACGTGAAGCGGCTCGACCGCCTAATCTCGGACATCTCCGACGCGAGCCGCCTCGACGCCGAAATGCAGCGCCAGGAGGTCGGCACCGTCGACCTTTTGAAGCTTCTGAAGACACTGGTTACTGTCGGCAATGAAGTACGCACCGACAACGTGACACTGTCGCTCACATTCGAGGGCGACGCGGATGACATGACAGTGCCGGGCCACGATTCGCGACTCGGGCAGGTGATCAGCAACCTGCTCGACAATGCGCGTTCCTTCTCGCCTCCGGGCGGCTCTGTCCGTGTCACCTGCCGCCGGCTGAAGAACCAGGTCGAGATTGTTGTCGACGACGACGGGCCGGGCATTCAGCCGGACGCGCTGGAGAAAGTGTTCGAGCGCTTCTACACAGACCGGCCGCACCAGGGCTTCGGACAGAACTCCGGTCTCGGTCTCTCCATCTCCAAGCAGATCGTCGAAGGCCATGGCGGCCGCATCTGGGTCGAGAACCGCATGAGCGCCGCAAGCTCCGGCCAGGCGCCGCGCGTCCTCGGCGCCCGTTTCATCGTGCGCCTGCCGGCGACGTGATGGCCGCTGGCCCATCCACCATCCACGCTTCCGCTGTTCTCGTCGGACGCAAGGCCGCCTTGATTCGCGGCCCGTCCGGATCGGGCAAGTCGCGTCTCGCCTGGGAATTGATCCGCAGCGCGCTGCCGTTCGCGCGGCTTGTCGCCGACGACCGCGCGTTCGTCGAAATTCATTCCGGCCGCCCGCTTGTGCGTCCAGCGCCAAATCTCGCCGGCCTGATCGAGGTGCGCGGCCTCGGCATTCGACGCCTCGCGTATGAGCCGGTCGCGGCGGTGGGGATGCTGATCGACCTTGTGGCCGCGGACGCGGAGCGGCACCCGTCCGTCGGCGTCCAGGAGGGGGAACTGGAGGGGGTCCGGCTACGGCGGCTGGCCTTCGCTACGGGCATTGACCCCCTGCCCGCGGTGTTGGCTGAACTGACCACGGTCTCGTCCGGGAATTGACCGAAGGGCCGCTCCTGCGCTACCTCCGGCCCCCGTCGTTCCGGTCGGGAAAATTAACCATAAGGGACTAGGGTCCCCCGGCCGAAATGGATCACTCCCTAGAGTCCCCAGATTGGCCCCACCTTTTCGCAGTGCAGCAGAACGCTTATATAGCGACGGAGGCCCTTATGCCGGGCCGGATGGGCGGCAAATGTCGCCCGGTCGCGCAGCGCAGCGTAGCGCGCGCGGGGAGCTCCAGATGATCGGTCTTGTACTCGTGACGCACGGGCGGCTCGCCATCGAGTTCCGCTCCGCTCTCGAACATGTCGTCGGCCCGCAACGTCAGATTGAGGCCATTACCATCGGGCCGGAGGACGACGTCGAGCAGTCGCGCAAGCAGATCGTCGAGGCAGTCAAGCGCGTCGATAGCGGCGAAGGCGTCGCCATCCTCACCGACATGTTCGGCGGCACGCCGTCGAACCTCGCCATCTCCGTTATGAGCCAGCCCAAGGTCGAGGTACTGGCGGGCATCAACCTGCCGATGCTCATCAAGCTTGCCAAAGTACGGGAGACCTGCCCGCTCGAGCAGGCCGTGGCAGCCGCTCAGGAAGCCGGCCGCAAATACTGCACCATCGCCAGCCGCGTGCTCACCGGGAAATGAGCGACCCCGCTCAACCCGACAACTCAGCCCAGGATCCGTCCGCCAGCGCGCTCGTGCGCGAGGTCGAGATCGTCAACAAGAAGGGCCTGCACGCCCGCGCCTCAGCCAAGTTCGTGCAGATCGCCGAGAAATTCGACGCCGTCATCACCGTGACACGCCATGGCGAAACCGTGGGCGGCACGTCCATCATGGGCTTGATGATGCTCGCGGCCGCCCCCGGCTCGCACATCGTGATGAAAGCGACCGGCCGCGAGGCGCAGGCCGCCATGGACGCCCTTTGCGAACTGGTCGCCAGCGGCTTTGGCGAGACCGACTAGGTACGACGCCTCGCTGATCCCTCCCAAGCCTATATAAAGAAATCCTTATATATGCATTGCGGTACTGGTCGCACCCTGTTATAGGCACGCGCAGCCAATCCACCCCTTTTCCGCGTCTCGTAAAGGATCGTCATGACCGCTTCCGCCCAGCTCAAGGCCAAACCCGGCGATTACATCGTCAAGGACATCTCGCTCGCCGAATTCGGCCGCAAGGAAATCGCACTCGCGGAAACGGAGATGCCCGGCCTGATGGCGACGCGCGAGGAATACGGCCCGAAGAAGCCGCTCAAAGGCGCGCGCATCGCCGGCTCGCTCCACCTGACGATCCAGACCGCGGTGCTGATCGAAACGCTGGTCGCGCTCGGCGCCGAAGTGCGCTGGGTGTCCTGCAACATCTATTCGACGCAGGACCACGCCGCCGCGGCGGTCGCCGCCGCCGGCATCCCCGTGTTCGCGGTCAAGGGCGAAAGCCTCAAGGACTACTGGGACTATACCGCCAAGCTCTTCGAATGGCATGGCGGCGGCACGCCCAACATGATCCTCGACGACGGCGGCGACGCCACCATGTTCGTGCACCAGGGCTATCGCGCCGAACATCACGATCCGGTCTTCCTCGACCAGCACAATTCGGAAGAAGAGGAAATCTTCTTTGCGCTGATCAAGAAGACGCTGAAGGAAAAACCGAAAGGCTATTTCACCGAGCTCGCCAAGAACATCAAAGGCGTCTCGGAGGAAACCACGACCGGCGTGCACCGGCTCTACGACATGCAGAAAGCCGGCACGCTTTTGTTCCCGGCCATCAACGTCAACGACAGCGTCACCAAGTCGAAATTCGACAATCTCTACGGCTGCCGCGAGTCACTGGTCGACGGCATCCGCCGCGGCACCGACGTCATGATGTCGGGCAAGATCGCGATGGTCGCGGGATTCGGCGACGTCGGCAAAGGCTCCGCTGCCTCGCTGCGTCAGGCCGGCTGCCGCGTGATGGTGTCGGAGGTCGATCCGATCTGCGCGCTGCAGGCCGCGATGGAAGGCTACCAGGTCGTCACCATGGAAGACGCCGCGCCGGTCGCCGACATCTTCGTCACCGCCACGGGCAACAAGGACATCATCACGATCGACCACATGCGCAAGATGAAAGACCGCGCAATCGTGTGCAACATCGGTCACTTCGACAACGAGATTCAGGTCGCGCACCTGAAGAACCTGAAGTGGAACAACATCAAGCCGCAGGTCGACGAGATCGAATTCCCGGATGGGCACCGCATCATTCTCCTGTCTGAAGGCCGTCTCGTGAATCTCGGTAACGCCATGGGCCACCCGAGCTTCGTGATGTCGGCGTCGTTCACCAACCAGACGCTGGCGCAGATCGAGCTGTTCAACAATCAGGGCAAGTACGAGAAGAAGGTCTACGTGCTGCCGAAGACGCTCGACGAGAAGGTGGCGCGGCTGCATCTCGCCAAGATCGGCGTGAAGCTGACCGAACTGCGCAAGGACCAGGCCGATTACATCGGCGTCCCTCAGCAGGGCCCATTCAAAAGCGACCATTACCGCTATTGATTTCTTGATCGTCACCGGGCCTGGCTCGGTGACCTCGCTTTGAAGGCAATGCGCACCTCAGCGGGGCGACCGGGACATAGGCGTGCAAAGTACGCCGTTCTTCGCATGCCTCCGCTGTGCCATGACAACACGATGCTGTCCGTTCACTGCTGCGGCGGCACCACCACGATCACGTAACGCTGCGGCTTTCCGGGCACGCCCAGGAACGTGCGCGTGACGTTCGTCTGGATACGGATGCGCGCGTTGGGGTCGAGCGCCGCACGGCCTTCGGCGGCGCGGATGCAGTCCGCATGCTCGGCAAAGCAGACGACGACAAGCCCGTCGCGTTTGAGCGTCGCGTCGGAGACGGGCGGCAGGCCCGGCAGCGCGCGCGGACGGTCGTGCAGATAGGCGGCGACGCCGTAAGCAAGGTCGGGATCTCCGTCGATATAACGCAGCGGCTTCACGGTGCCGCTGTGCCAGGCATTGGCGATACGATCGGCGAGAATGCGCGTATGCGCGGCGGCCGGCGCGACGCCGGCGCGCTGGATGACATAGGCGACGACGGGCGACGCCAGCAGCATCACGACGGGTACGATGGCCGCGAGCGCGACGATGCGCTGCGTGTCGGCGCGGGCGATCTTTACCGCCGCGGGCGACAGCAGCAGCACCGGCAGCAGCGTCCAGGCCGACATCGACCATAGCGAGGTGATCGCGGTGCCGGTCGCAAGCGCGGCGAGCGCGGGCAAAAGCAACGGCGCCCAAAACGCCGCCGCAACGAGCCGCCGGTCCGCTTCTCGCGGCCACGCCATATCGGCAAGCGTCGCCTTGCTCGGCCGCGCCGCGATCAGGACGAGTGCGACCGGCAATGCGACGTAGGCGACCGAGCCGCCGAGATACGCGACTACATCGCGCAGCGTGACCGTGAACGACTTGGCGCCGTGCACGGCAACCGCATAGTCGAACGGCGCGAAATTGTTTTGCACAAGCCAGGCGAGATGCGGGCCGAGCACGATCAGCCCGACGATCACCGTCACCCAAGGGGCCACGGAGCGAAAATATGCGCCGCGGCGGCGGTCGATCAGCGCGGCTATCACCAGCCCGGCGATGAGAAACACCGACCAGTATTTGGTCATCATCGCCAGCGCGGCACCCACGCCGGCGAGCGCCGCGTAAGGCGCGGTGCGCAGGCGATACGAGCGCAAGAACCACAGAGTCGTCGCAGCCCACAGTGGCATCAGCACCGTGTTGACGTTGAACTTCAGTGCATGGAAGTTGAAGAACGGCACCAGCGTGAGCAGCGCCACCGCGACGACGCGTTTCTCCGCATCGAGATAGTCCGCCGCAAGAAGCCACGCGATCCACAGCGACACCGCGGCCACCACGATCGCCAGCAGATAGAACGCGCCGTCGGTCACCGGAAAAAGCGTGAACCATGCACGCACCAGCCAGGCCGAGACAGGCGGATGCTTGAGGTAACCGAAGGCGAGATCGCGCGACCAGGCGATTGCCTCGGTCATATCGGGGTGCAGGTCCTGGCTCGCTTTCGCGACGAGGCCGTAGACCGCCCACAACGCGACATAGACGGCGAGCGTGCCGATCATGGTGCGCCCGCGCTGTGCCGGGTCGGTCAGCGCCTCGGTGAGGCGCGCGATGCCGCGGTTGACCGCTTGTGCAGGCCAGGAAAGGCGCATGGGCCGGCCTCTATCGCACGGGGGAGCCGGATTCGTCCAACCAGCGCGATTTGCTTCTGTCACGGCCGGGCTTGTCCCGGCCATCCCGACAAGGTGGGCGTTGTGCGTCCCCAAGCGTGGGATCGCCGGGTCGAGCCCGGCGATGACAAGTAAATGAAGTTGCACAGGAAAGCATTGAAGCCACGCACCCCCGGTGTTATCTCGCGCGCCATGACGGCGACGCCCATCAACAATATCCGCAACTTCTCCATCGTCGCGCACATCGACCACGGGAAGTCGACGCTTGCCGACCGGCTGATCCAGCTCACCGGCGGGCTGGAATTGCGCGAGATGAAGGAGCAGGTGCTCGATTCGATGGATATCGAGCGCGAGCGCGGCATTACCATCAAGGCACAGACCGTCCGTCTCAACTACAAGGCGCGCGACGGCAAGGATTACATCCTCAACCTGATCGACACGCCCGGCCACGTCGATTTCGCCTACGAGGTCAACCGCTCACTCGCCGCCGTCGAAGGCTCGCTGCTGGTTGTGGACGCGAGCCAGGGCGTCGAGGCGCAGACGCTGGCGAACGTCTACCAGGCGATCGACAACGGTCACGAGATCGTGCCCGTGCTCAACAAGGTCGACCTGCCCGCGGCCGAACCGGAGAAGGTGAAGCAGCAGATCGAGGACGTAATCGGCCTCGACGCGTCGAATGCCCTGCTCATCTCGGCGAAGACCGGCGACGGCGTGCCGGAAGTGCTGGAGGCGATCGTCACGCGTCTGCCGCCGCCGAAAGGCGATCGCGACGCGCCGCTCAAGGCATTGCTGGTCGATAGCTGGTACGACAGTTACCTCGGCGTCGTCGTGCTGGTGCGCATCGTCGACGGCACGCTGAAGAAGGGCCAGCAGATCCGCATGATGGGCACCGATGCGGACTACGAAGTGGACCGCACCGGCGTCTACACGCCGAAGCTGGTGCAGGTCGAGGAGCTCGGCCCCGGCGAGATCGGCATGCTCACCGCCTCGATCAAGGAAGTGGCCGACACGCGCGTCGGCGACACCATCACTGACGCCAAGAAGCCGGTCGCGGCGCCCTTGCCTGGTTTCCGGCCCGCGATTCCGGTCGTATTCTGCGGCCTGTTTCCGGTCGACGCCGCGAATTTCGAGGATTTGCGCGCGGCGATGGGCAAGCTCCGCCTTAACGATGCGAGCTTCACCTACGAGATGGAGACTTCCGCCGCGCTCGGCTTCGGTTTCCGCTGCGGCTTCCTCGGCCTCCTGCATCTGGAAATCATCCAGGAGCGGCTGTCGCGCGAGTTCAACCTCGACCTGATCGCAACCGCTCCGTCAGTCATCTACAAGATCAAGTTGCGCGACGGCCGCGAGCTCGAGATCCACAATCCGGTCGACATGCCGGACCCGAACCACATCGAGGAAATGCAGGAGCCGTGGATCGAGGCGACGATCCTGACGCCGGACGAATATCTCGGCTCGGTGTTGAAACTATGCCAGGACCGGCGCGGCGAGCAGAAGGAGCTCACCTACGTCGGTAACCGCGCGATGGTGAAATACGATCTGCCGCTCAACGAAGTCGTGTTCGATTTCTACGACCGCCTGAAGTCGGTTTCGCGTGGCTACGCCTCGTTCGATTATCACCTGACGGATTACCGGCCGGCCGATCTCGTCAAGCTTCAGATGCTGGTCAACGGCGAGCCGGTCGATGCGCTCGCCATGCTGGTGCATCGCACGCGCGCGGAATCGCGCGGCCGCGCGATGGCAGAGAAGCTGAAAGAACTGATCCCGCCGCACATGTTCCAGGTGCCGATCCAGGCCGCCATCGGCGGCAAGATCATCGCGCGCGAGACCGTGCGCGCCTTCCGCAAGGACGTGACCGCCAAGTGCTACGGCGGCGACGCCACGCGCAAGCGCAAGCTGCTCGACAAGCAGAAGGAAGGCAAAAAGCGCATGCGGCAGTTCGGCAAAGTCGACATCCCGCAGGAGGCGTTCATTGCCGCGCTGAAGGTGGATGTTTGAGCCGCTGCGCGCTCGCGTTCGCTGATACAAAGGCACTTTGCGATAAATCAAGGTTCCCGCGAAAACCTGGAGATAAGCAAGAGTTTGCCGCTGTTCGAGCGCGTCGCGCCGATGAACGACTTCAATCGCACCAAGTGGATTCGCGATGCCGGGTTCGCGGGGCTTGCCGTCGGCGCCGTCGCGATCACATCGATCCTGGGCCAGATTGCGACTTACCCGAATCTCGCACCTTGGTACGCCAGCCTTGCGAAGCCGTCCTTTAATCCGCCGAACTGGATATTCGCGCCGGTCTGGACGACGCTCTATGCGCTGATGGCGTTGGCGCTGTGGCGCATTCTGCGGCTCCCCCGAAAATCCGCGACGCGTCGGTGCGCGATCTTGTTGTTTTTCACTTTGCTCGTTCTCAACGCGGGCTGGTCGTGGATGTTTTTCTGGGCGCAAAGCCCATTGCTCGGTCTCATCAACATCGGCCCGCAGTTTGCCGTGATCCTCGCCACGATCTGGCTCTTCGCCAAACTCGATGCGCCGGCCGCCATTTGCCTTGTGCCGCTGGCGGCATGGGTCGCATTCGCCGGCGTGCTCAATCTCGCGATCTGGTGGCTCAATGGCTGAGGCTTCCAGGTTGAGATTCAGCGAAAACTGGTCGCAGCAGCGTCGAATTGCGGCGCAGCACATCGCTTCCGTTCTTTATGGCGTCATCGCCGTCATGAGCGCCGACCTCGTGGCCCAGCCGGACCGGCTCACCTACACCAGGGCGGGATTGGGCGTCCTCCTGATCGGATCGGCGATGATGATCACGCATCTCTTCGTCCATGTGGTGACCAAGGAAACCGAACGCGGCGTGCATCTGTCGGTCCGTGAGTTCGCGGAATTTGTGCGGGACTCCTTGTGGGTCATGCTCTTTCCCGTGATGACCGCGGCCTGGATCGTTGTAGGCGCGTTGGCGGCGGTCGATTGGAAGGTTCTGCTCGACGACATCCTTTACATCGGCATGGCGTCGGTCTTCGTGATCGGCTTTTTGTCCAGCTATATTCTTGATCGAGAGTTTTGGCCGGCGCTGCGACGCGGCATCGTGTGGCTGGTCCTAAGTGTCGCGTTGACCGCCGTGAAGAGCCTCGTTTGAGCCGCGATCCCTATCCCTTGAACGTCGACTGGCGCGGCGGCACCGTGTCCTTGAATGCGTCGAATGTTTTCCACGCCGGCTCCGGCGGGTCGCAATGCGGCTGCGGCGCATAGATCGACGGGCCGACGAGTTGCATGTCCGGAATATAGCGCGGGCAATTCGGAAAGATCGCGCGCGCCTCGACCCGGACGATGAGCTGCGCGCCAACGGTGGTTTCCAATAGCGGGTCGTCGCGCCGAACGTGCGCCGCGCCGTTCACGCGCAGCCGCTTCGGCTTGCCGTGCATGGCGATGAACAGAAGCCCGACGTTGCCGTTCACGCTCAGATTGCCGAGGCTCTTGAACATGCCGTTGCCGTCGTAGTCGGGAAACGTCAGCTCGGACGGACCCGTGACGCGCACGAAACCGGGCGTTCCGCCCTTGAATGAGCAGTCAGGTCTGCCCTCGCCATCCGCCGTCGCGATGAAAAAATACGGCAGGCTCTCGATGAAAGCCTTGTCATCCTCGGTGAAGGCCGTACGTGTGAGCTTTTCTTCGAGCCTGTCCGCAAGCCGCCGACTGCCGAACTCGTCCTGCAGCCGGCGATTGCCGTCATGGTACATGATCGTCATCGACCGCCCCCGGTCATGTTGCAATCAATGCCGGCAGCATAGCATCGCGCGAGATGGGCGAGAGCCGGAAATATACGCGCCGGACGGTCGGCGACTAGCGCCAATTCTCCCGCCGCTTACGCGCGATTGCCTCGTCGAGGTCGGCGTCGGTCGCCTGGTCGAAGATTTGCTCGAAACTGCGATCGAAGTTGCGATACGAGCGGCCACGCGGGCGCATGTCTGGCTCATCACCAAACCAGCCGGCGCTCGGGGGCCGCCGTTGTTCATTACTCAACCAGCGCGGCGCACGTGCCTCGAACGCGCCCGGTCCGGAGCCGGCGATCACGATTTCCGTGTCGCGGCGGTGCATCTGCACGAGCGAAAACAGGATCGCCGCATTCTGCGGATGAAGCCGGATGCAGCCGTGCGAGGCCGGCGTGCCGATGCGCGAAATTTCGTAGGAGCCGTGGATGGCGTAGCCGCCGTTGAAGAAGATCGAATACGGCATCGGTGACCAATCGTATTTGCGCGAATGCCATTGCCGCTCGAGCCGCTGCGGGCGGTAGACGCCGTTCGGCGTGCGATAACCCATGCGCGCCGTCGAGATCGGCCAGTCGTAGCGCGGGACGCCGTCGACGGCGACGGTCAGGCGCTGCGTCGTCTTGTTGACGGTGATGACGACTTCAGCCTCCGCGCGGGAAAGCCCGCACAGCAACAGCACTACGGCGGCGGCAACGAGCCGGATCATCAGGCAAAGGCATAGTGGCCGGCTGCTGCCTTGTCGCACCGTTTACGGATTTAGCGTTAAAGGCGCGCGCCGGGGGCGGAACTGCGCGCCTACAGGTGGCGTTCAACTCGCGTAACACCAGTACGGGAGCAACCCATGCCGAGAGGCGACAAGTCGAGTTACACCGACAAACAGAAACGCAAGGCGGAACACATCGAGGAAGGTTACGAGGACCGCGGCGTCTCGCACCAGGAAGCGGAAAGGCGCGCCTGGGCCACCGTTAACAAGGAATCGCATGGCGGCAAGAAAAGCGGCGGCGGCCGCGGCAAGAAAAGCAACAAGTCTGCGTCGAAGAAGGGCGGGCGCAAGGGCGGCCGCGCTTCTGCCCGCCGCTCGAAGGCCGCGCGCTCGCGCTCGGCCAAGAAAGCCGCGCGCAGCCGCAAGAAACGCCGCTGACCCGGCTACCAGGTAAATCCGTATTTGCGATAGATCGCGCGCAACTCGCGCTCGCTCATGCGCGTGCGACGCTCGGGTGCATACGAAGTCGTGTAATGCCGCACGACGGCTTGGGCACGCTCGCGGCGCGGCTCAACGATCCGGCGCGTCTTTGACCCGCGCTCTTCGGCGGTACGCGAACGCCTGGCCGGCCGTTCTTCAACAGAGGGCTTCGGCGCGCGCTTGATATCAGGACCGATCTCGCTCACCGCTGGTTCGGCTGGCGCGCCGAATTGCTGGAAGCCGCGATCAGGTTCAGCCTGCGGCGCCGGCTCAACCGCGCGGGCGACCGATTGCGGCGGCTGCGGAGGCTGCACGGCCGGCACAGGCGGCGTGTCGGGCGCCTTTTCCACGATCGGCGCGGGTTTTGCGATAGGCACATCGACCTTCCGGCGCGCCGACTGGACGCGCTGTTCGCGCTGCACGGCCGCGCGTTCCGCCGCGGCCTTGGCGCGCTGCGCCTCCGCCTCGGCGCGCTCCACGATGACAGGATCCGGCAAGCGTGAAACGAGCCGCGCATCGGACACGACGATGCGCGTGTGGCTCAACCCCTGCTGCTTCACCAGCGCAAACAGCGTCGCCGCGTGATCGCGCGATAGCCGTACGCAGCCGTGCGACACTGGACGGCCAAGCCTCGACTGCTCGAAGGTGCCGTGCACGGCATATCCTTCGTGGAAGAACACGGCGTTCGGCATCGGCGCATCGTCGTACTTCTTCGAGAAGTAAACCTCCTCGAGACGGAACGCCCGGAAGCCGCCGCTCGGCGTGTCGTAGCCGGGCTTGCCGGTCGAAACACGCCAGCGATAGGTCTCGACGCCGTTGACGGTGACAGTGAGCTGCTGTTGCGCCTTGCTGATGTGGACGAGGACGTCGGCGCGCGCCGGCAGCGACGATGCCCACAGCAATGCGCCCAAAGTCGCGACCGTAACGGAACGCATGACCCAACCCCGCGTCCACTCTAGCAGTGGAACCAGCATCGCGCAGAGCCGGCTTGCTTGTAAAGGTCTCGTTAACCATAAAAGCTATTGTAATGCCTACATTTTCGGCGGCACCCGGGTACGGACATGGCGGTTAACCGCCACTCTTTTGGCCTAAACCATCGAGGCGCAATTAACCTGACAGGGCGAGACGAAGCCGCTAGACCGGCAGGCCATGATCTTCCGTCTGCTCGTCGCTTTCGTCGCCACGTTCGCCGCCGTCGCCGGCACATTTGCCGTCGCCGAGCGGATGACGCTCGCGCAAACGCCGAGCGCGAGCGAGCAGCCCGCCGC
>DASZVZ010000088.1:0-27246 GCA_035546875.1 Pseudolabrys sp. | reverse complement strand
AAACGTTAACCGAAAGCTTCCCGAGTCTGTTGCCCGCCCGGCCGAGCCCGCCGCGCGGGCTTGAGGGCCATCGGCCCTAAGCCGGCCTTGCGCCGGATCTCCGCCTGGCAGGAGCGGAGGGTCTCGAACCCCCAACCCCCGGTTTTGGAGACCGGTGCTCTAGCCATTGAGCTACACTCCTCCGGAAGCGGATGCGGCGGACCATAGAGGCCCGCCGCGCGGTTGTCATGCCTTATAGAGCGCGGTTTTGCAAGGGTTTTTGAGCCCGCACAGCGGCCATTCCGTGTTTCAGGCCGCCGATGTAACATTAGCGCGCAAAACGGCGTTCATGTGCGTGGGGGCGATCATGAAGACCGGAATCCGCACTTCAGTGCTGGCAGTGCTTCTGGCCGGTTTCTCGACAGTGGCTTACGCCCAGAAGCCTGCGGTGCTGGCAAGCAGCAACGGCAGGTCGCTCGTTGCCTCCAATGCCCTGAAACTGTCGGCCGATACCGAGCGCTCGGGAGCCGCAGTCGTGGCGAAGAGATTTCTCGTGCCGTTTGCCGGGACCGTGCGGGTCAAGTGGCAAATCAAGAGCGACGGTAGCGGCCAACCCGCAAATCTCTCGGTCTCAACGCAGATCGGCACGTGTTCCGACAGCCATTCGGGCGCGAACTACAAAACCGGGGCCTGCGATATCCGTGTGGTGGCGGGCGATATCGTGGAGGTTTCCGCGCGGGGCACGCAAAACTTCACGACGTTCGTATTTTCCACCGCGTTCATGCGAAATGTCCGCGTCTTTTACAACGTCGTCGACTCGACAGGCGCCGGCCAGGTGCTGAACGACTGAAGCGCGCCGGGCGCAGCGGATGAAGGTCTGCCCTGCTCCCTGCAGCCTGTACAAGCGGCAGGCCTACCCTAGAATTCTTCCGCCATGAGACTGACACCGAACAAAACCTCGCTCGGCGTGCGTATCGACGGCATCGATCTGGCAAAGCCGCTTGGACGCACGGAATTCGCGACGATTCTTGCGGCGCTCGGCAAGCACGGCGTCATCTGCTTTCCGAACCAGGCGCTCGATGCGCACGCCTTGAAGGCATTCTCCGAGCGCTTCGGCTCGCTGCAAGGCTCGCCGACCGGCGACTACTGCGAACCGGGCGTGCCGGAGGTGATGCTACTCTCGAACATCGTCGAAAACGGCAAGCCGATCGGCCTCGCCGACGCCGGGCAGGATTGGCACACCGACATGTCCTACAATGCCGTCGTCGGCTTCACAAACGTGCTTTACGGCATCAAGATTCCCCGCCGCGACGGCAAGGCGCTCGGCAACACCGCGTTTGCCGATATGCATGCCGCCTACGAAGATCTGTCCCCGGCGCTCAAGACGAGACTCGCGGGCATGACGGCGACGCACGATTTCAACAAGTTCTGGGAAGAGATGCGCAAGCGCCCGGGTTCGACGCGCCCTGCCCTTACGCCGGAACAGCGCGCCAAGCGGCCACCGTCGATGCATCCGCTTTTTCTCACACACCCGATCACCGGCAGGAAGGTGCTCTACGCCAATCCCGGTTACGCAGTGCGTATCAACGAACTCGACGAAAAAGAGAGCGACGAGATTCTGGCCGAACTCTCGCGTCACCAGCTCCAGCCGAAATACCAGTACGCGCACGTATGGACGGAAGGCGACGTCTTGATGTGGGATCACATCGGCACCCTGCACACCGCCGTCCCCGACTACCGGCCGGACGAGCATCGGCTGATCAAGCGCTGCCAGGTGCTGGCCGATCGCGTGTTCGATCCGGCCTTCGTGCGGGAGAATCTGGCGCTGGTGGCGTGACCAGCGCGCTTACAGCGTGTCCTGCTTGTGGCCGCATTCCTTGCACGTGTATTTGACCCGCAATTGGCCTTTCGCGGCGGTCACGCGATTTTTCGCGCCGCATTTTCCGCAGGTCGCCTCGATGCGTGTATCGCCTTGCTTCACGGTGAGGCCATTTTTTTCCATCGCCTCGCGCACCAACCGCTCGGCCTCTTCGCGCATCGCTTGTTTCGACATTGAATGCCTGTGTTGTTCAGTAATGGACGGAGAAAACTGGAGCGGGTGAAGGGAATCGAACCCTCGTCATCAGCTTGGAAGGCTGTTGCTCTACCATTGAGCTACACCCGCGGAACAGAGCCACTCATATTTAGCAGGGAACCGGCCCACCTTCGCGATCTGGGCCGGCCGGCCGTTGGCAACGCGCGGACGCGAAGCAGGATGGTGGGGGAAGTAGGACTCGAACCTACGAAGGCTAAGCCAGCGGATTTACAGTCCGCCCCCTTTGCCGCTCGGGACATTCCCCCGAAAGCCGCAGCACCGCGTTGATCTCGAAAGATAAACGGCATCGCCCGCCGGCCGGTCGGGATTTCCGGCTTTATGGGGAGCGGGCCTTGTTAAGTCAATGGAGCCTGTTTTAGGCAAGCGTCATGGTATCACGACGCCCCTTCCCCCCACGTGCCGGCGCAAAACCCGGCGCGACCCGAGAACAGGTCCAGCGCCGCGAGCGCTTCGAGCGCGCCCGGCGCGAAAGCCTGCGGCCGGACGCCGACAGCATCATCGTTATGTACGGATGGCACACGGTGACTGCCGCCCTGCAAAACCCGGCGCGCCGCGTGCACAAACTGCTCGCTACCGAGAATGCCGCGCGGCGGCTGAGCGAAGAAGGCATCGAGACGGCGATAAAGCCGGAGATCGTGCGGCCAGGCGCAATCGCCGAGCGTCTCCTGCCGGATGCGGTACATCAGGGCCTTTATATCGAGGCCGACCCGCTTCCCTCGCCCGCGGTGGAAGATTTACCCGCCAAGGGCGTCGTGCTGGTGCTCGACCAGATCACCGACCCGCACAATGTGGGCGCCATCTTCCGTTCGGCCTCCGCTTTTGGCGCAACCGCGATCGTGACCACGCAAAGGCACAGTCCGGATGCGACCGGCGCGCTGGCGAAAGCCGCCTCCGGAGCGCTCGAGCACGTACCGCTCGTCAACGTACAGAATCTTGCGCGCGGGCTCGCCGCGCTGAAGCAAAGCGGCTTCCTGGTCGTCGGGCTCGACAGCAGCGGCGACATGGACCTGGCATCCGTACCGCTGCGCACGCCGCTCGCGCTGGTGCTCGGCGCGGAAGGCAAGGGCTTGCGGCAATTGACGCGCGAGACCTGCGATCATGTCGCCCGCATCGACCTGCCAGGTGCGATCAAGAGTCTCAACGTCTCGAATGCCGCCGCGCTCGCGCTTTATATTGCCCGCCGGGAGCTTTCCTGAGCCGCCCAAAAAGCAAAACGACGGGCTTTCGCCCGCCGCTCGCACTCCCACTAACTTTTGAAATTCAGTCCGCTTTGGCGTTGGCGCTTGCACCGCGCTTGCGGAACAGGCGGATGCTCATGCGGTCGGGGCCGAGGATTGTGACTTCGGCTTCGGCGCGAATCACGCGCACTTCGTTGCCCTTGGTGTCATGCCCGTGGCGCGATTGCCGCGGTTCATCCTCGACCACATGGCGGCGCTCGATCACACGCGGCGGGTCGTCCACGTAGCGTTTGGTTTCGATCACGATCGGCTTCTCGCGCACGACCTTTTTCGTGTGAATGACCTTGCCCTCGATTTTCCCGTGGCCGCGCCCGCGCAATTCCTCGATCAGGGCCGGATCGGCGCGGGTGTGACGTCGCCCCGTATAGGATGCGCTTTCGCTCGCGGGCTCAGGATTGGCGCGCGCGGGCTTGCGCACGCGGTGCGGACGATAGCCGCAGTTGAGGCACTGCATGTACGGATAAGCATGCGCCGGCTGCTGCACGACATACCCGTCCTGTTGCGGCACGACGTAGGTGTTCGACTGCTGCACGACGTACGGGTAGATCGGAGCAGGCTGCACGTATGTCGTCCCGTAAGTCTGTCCATGCGCGCCGAGATTCGGAACGAACGTGGCGGCGGCGACGGCGGCAAGCGCCGCAAGCATGCGCGGTTTGTTTTTCATTTTTCTTGCGATTTCATTTCAACGGCATTTGCGATTTCGGAAGCGGCGGCAGCGGCTCCGGCGTTTGCGGCGGCTCTGACATCCGCATCTGCTGATCGATGAGACCGGACGACGTCGACCACTCGCGTTCGAAGCTTTCGGCCGGACGCGCGACATAGCCCGGCTCGGCTTCGCCCGCCTCGCCGCGCGCGGTGATGTCGATCTTGTGCAGCGTCGGGAAATAATGGCGGCCGCGCCACGGGCGCGACCAATACGCGCGCACGACGACGCCCGGCTCGAAGTCATACACGACGATCTGCCCTGCACGCACGGCAACCGGCGCGTAATGATGATGGTGGCGATGATGCCTGTAGCCGGCGCTGGCCGGCACGACCGACGCGATCCCGAATCCCACAATGGCGAGTGCGAAAAGCGCGCGCATGTGCCGCGTCTCCGATGACGATCGGCAGCATTTTATACGAGCGCTTTACTACGCCGTATCCAATCGCTGGGTAACATTAACCGCGCAAAGCGCCGTGCACGCGCCGCAAAACGGTCAAATCAGTCGCGGTAAACTGGACGAGGCATAACCGGCCGCATTAAGTTAACTTACTTTGTCACAGCATCGAAAAACTGAACCGGCTGCGCCGCGGAAACAGCGCGCGAATTTTCGTCAGCGCTATGATCAGGCCGAGGCGCACCGGCGGAAATTGATCGAGCGCCTCTCGAAACTGGGTGCAGCTTCCGCGCAGCACCCGGCCTACCGGCGCGCGCTCAAACTGCTCAATGAAGCATTCCGAGAAAACTCGCTGGCTCAACGCATCGCGATCCTGCAGGCCGCCGCCTGGTTGATCGATGTCCTCGAGCAGCTGACCCTCACTCTTTGAACAGGGCTCAAGCGCCACAGTAAGCGTGTTGAACGCCCTTATTTTTCGTCCAATCAAGCATTTAGCCGCCGCGAGGCGGCTTTCGACTTTTGGCGTACGACCACAGCGGCAAAGACTTTCGTCGATAGACAAAGATAATCTTGCGATAGGGGCTACCTATAATCAGCGCGCGGGGTGGCTCGCCCCAAAACCCGCAGCCAGAACTCACAGGGGACGACGCCCATGACAGCGATGACAGCTTCGCAATACCGCGAAGGCCGCATGACTGCCGAGGAGCGAAAGGTAATTTTCGCTTCCTCGCTCGGCACGGTTTTCGAGTGGTACGACTTCTACATCTACGGAACTTTGGCGCCGATTTTGGCGGCGCAGTTTTTCTCCGGCGTCAATCCGACCGCCGCGTTCATCTTCACGCTGCTCGCGTTCGCCGCCGGCTTTGCGGTGCGTCCCTTCGGCGCGCTGTTCTTCGGGCGGCTCGGCGACATCATCGGCCGCAAATACACCTTCCTCATCACCATGAGCCTGATGGGCGTCGGCACGTTCTTCATCGGCTTGCTCCCGTCGTATGCGTCGGCCGGCATCATCGCGCCGATCATCCTGATCGGCCTGCGTCTCGCGCAGGGCCTCGCGCTCGGCGGTGAATACGGCGGCGCCGCGATTTACGTCGCCGAACATGCGCCGAGGAACAAGCGCGGCCTCTACACGTCATGGATTCAGACGACGGCGACGCTTGGCCTGTTCATGGCTTTGCTTCTCGTGCTCGGCGTTCGGACCACGCAAGGCGAGCCGACCTTCGTCGCCTGGGGGTGGCGCATTCCGTTCCTTCTTTCTGCGATCCTTCTCGCAGTGTCGATCTGGATTCGGCTCAAGCTCAATGAATCGCCCGTGTTCCAGCGCATGAAGGCTGAGGGTAAGGGCTCCACGCGGCCGCTGACCGAAGCCTTCGGCAACTGGGCGAACGCCAAGATCGCGATCTTCGCGTTGCTCGGTGCGACGGCGGGCGAAGCCGTGATCTGGTACGGCGGACAGTTCTATGCCCTCTTCTTCCTGACGCTGACGCTGAAAGTGCCGGCGGTCACCGCGCAGATCCTGATTGCCACATCGTTGCTGCTCGGCACGCCGTTCTTCATCCTGTTCGGCTGGCTATCGGACAAGATCGGCCGCAAGCCGATCATCCTCGCCGGCTTTGCGCTCGGTGTGCTCACCTACTTCCCGCTCTTCCAGGGACTGACGCACTTCGCCAATCCGAAACTCGAAGCGGCTCTCGCATCGGCGCCGGTCACGGTGATCGCCGATCCGGGCGAATGTTCGTTCCAGTTCAACCCGGTCGGCACGGCGAAATTCACGACCTCGTGCGATATCGCCAAATCGGCACTAGTCGCCCGTTCGGTGAACTATCGCAACGAGGCGGCCCCGGCGGGAACGAAGGCGAGCGTGAAAATCGGCGAGCAGATCATCCAGACCGGCACGCCGGATTTCGCCAAGCAGCTCGGCGATGCAATTACGAAGCATGGCTACCCGGCGAGCGCCGATCCGGCGGAGATCAACTATGTGATGACGGTGATCCTGCTCACGATCCTCGTCATCTACGTGACGCTTGTGTATGCGCCGATCGCGGCATGGCTGGTCGAGCTGTTCCCGACCCGCATCCGCTACAGCGGGCTATCGCTGCCTTATCACATCGGCAACGGCTGGTTCGGCGGCTTCCTGCCGGCGACCGTTTTCGCCATCGTGGCGGCGACCGGAAACATCTACTCCGGTCTTTGGTATCCGATCGTCGTGGCGGCGATGAGCTTCGTCATCGGATTGATCTTCCTACCCGAGACAAAGGATCGCGATATCACGCATCACCACTGAACGGGAGCGGCCCCGCGGGTCGCTTCGACGTTGGTTGAACCATCGTGGCCCGCGCCAGCCGGCGCGGGCCATTCCATGATGTCAAACTGTATAGAGACTGCCTGAGCCCTGCTGTAGAGTGAGGGTCGACGAGTTGGGCGCCCGAACGGCCATGGCCGCAGATGCACGATTGGAGACTACCCTCACCGCCCTCTGCGGCCATGTTGAATCGCTCGCCAAAGGATCAATCGCCGGTCTGACGATCTGTGGTCCGACGCGCACCCACATCGAACGAGCCCTTTTCCCTAGTCTGCCGCGCTCGTTCTCCGACGGAATAACGAACTGCCCGCTCGATCCGCCTGACTTCGGGTCGTGTGTCCGCGCAATCACGCGCGGGCAAACGATCACCTGCGGCGACCTTGCCAGTGACAGCTTTTTCGACCCACGCTGGCGCGATCACTGTCTCGAGCACGGCATCCGGTCACTGCAATCGCGTCCGGTCATGCTTCGCCAGGTCACGCCCTACGGGACGTTCGTGATGGCCTTCCGCGAGCCCCGCGAGGAAACCGACTGGGACGTCACGCTGATGAAATTTGCGGCCGACGCTGCGAGCGTCGCGATCCAGAATCATCTGGACGATACGCAGCCGGGCTAGCGCCGGCCAGCCGGAACCGGGAATAACGCCGGCCACAGCCGGCATAATACTTCATGCGGTCTGCCACCCCGGCCGCTGCCGGCGGAGGCGGAGCGCTTGTGACAGGCAGGCGACGCTGATAGCTCTGGCGGGCCAAGGCCGGGTTAGCTCAGCGGTAGAGCAGCGGTTTTGTAAACCGTTGGTCGGGGGTTCAAGTCCCTCACCCGGCACCAAACAGCCACCGTCATACCTGTCAAAAATAATACAATTCGCGGCCATTGCCCGCTTCCGAAAGACCTTTCCGGCTGTTCCCGACTGTGCCAGACTAGCCCCGTTTGGTAATACTTCCGGAGAGCAAGCATGCCGCAGGGCACCGTTAAGTGGTTCAATCCGACGAAAGGCTACGGCTTCATTCAGCCGCAAGAAGGCGGAAAAGATGTGTTCGTGCACATCTCGGCGGTTGAGCGCGCAGGTCTTAGCACGCTGAACGAAGGTCAGACCGTTCAGTACGAACTCGTCGAGAACCGCGGGAAGACGTCCGCGGAGAACCTCAAGGTCAAGTGACCTCGTCGCCCTCGACTGTCGTTCACTTCCGGCCTTTCTGACTGACTGCATACCGCCGAGCCCGTTGGCCCGGCGGCATTGCCATGAGCGCGCGTCTGACGATTTCGCGCGCGCTCAACGCTGAATTTTTTCCAGTTCGGGAAACGGCGCCAGCGCTACATCCTTGCACAGCTCGGCAACCTCGCGCTGCACGTCGATGAAGCTCGAGAGCTTGCCGTTGGTATAGACGGCGACGCCCTCTTTCACGCCAATGTATTTTCCGTCGGCATTGCGCGAGTTGTAGCGCACGCAGGTGATGAAGCGTTCGCCGAAGCCCACCTTCTTGCGAAACGGCTGCGAGACCTCGGCGCCGCGTATGTTGCGCGGATCATTGAGGTAGGTGCGCATGTAGAGCAGGATGTCGCTCTTGTAGTGTTCGGGATAGACGTTCTGCTGTTCCCACATTGCCTTGAGCTGCTCCTGCGTCGGCTCGATGTCGGTGCTGCAACCGGCGGTGAGCAGCGCTGCGGCAAGCGCCAGCCATTTCATCGGCAACATCCCCTCGTCTACTCGCGCCCTCATCGTCTCATCATAGCGAGCGCGGCGAACGCGCGCGACATGGAATAGAATTAATGCGCACGGTGTGTAGCACTGTGAGGAGTATCGCGATGTCGTCCTTTTCATTGTCTCGCCGCCGTCTCATCGCCGGCTCGGCCGCGATTGCCGCCTCAACCGCGATGCCCGCGCGATCCGCAGCGCCTGCCGCGGGTGTGCAAGGGCCCGGCGTTTACCGAACCAAAATAGGCAGCTACGAAGTAACCGCTCTCTACGACGGCATCTGGTATCTGCCGATCGACAACAAGTTCGTGCGCAACGCGAGCGGCCGTGCAGTCAACCGCGCGCTTACCGCAGCATTCCTTGCGCCGGACATCCTGCCGGTGTCGTTCACCGCGCTCATGGTCAACACCGGCACGAAGCTGATCCTGATCGATACCGGCACCGCCGGGCAGATCGCGGACACCGCCGGCGCCATGTTGTCCAACCTTGCCGCAGCGGGCGTCGAGCCGAAGCAGATCGACACCATCGTCATCTCGCATTTCCATCCCGACCACATCGACGGCATCAAGACCAAGGACGGCGACAAGGTATTTCCCAATGCGGAAATTTTGGTGCCGGAGCCCGAGTGGTCTTTCTGGATGGACGATGGCAACGAGAGCCGCGCGAAGCAGCCCGTGTTGCGCTACTTCCGCAACGCGCGCCGCATCTTCAAGGACATCGCCGGCGAGGTGCGTCGCTTCAAGCCGGGGGCCGAAGTCGCGCCCGGCATAATCTCGATCCCCGCTTACGGCCACACGCCGGGTCACACGGCGTTTTCGATCGCGTCAGGCAATCAATCGATGATGGTGATGAGCGACACGGCGCGCAATCCGTATCTGTTCGTGCGTCATCCGGATTGGCAGCCGACGTTCGACATGGATGGGCCGCTTGCCGTGGCGGCGCGCCGGCACATGCTCGACCGCGCCGCGGCTGACCGGATGCTGGTCGAAGCCTATCACTTCCCTTTCCCGGCTTCCGGTCACGTCGTAAAGACGCGCACCGGCTTCGAGCTGGTGCCGATCACGTGGAGCCCGCTCTGAATTACATCTTCGACAGTTTCGTGACGTCCACGGCCTGCGCGTAGGCGAGCTTCGCTTTCTCGTCCGCGGAACCGGTAACAGTAACCAGGACCTTGTTGTTGACCACCATGTTCACGTCGCCCTCGCGCGTCTGGATCGCGCGCTGATTGCCGACGCGGATCAATTTGCCCATGGCGCCGGCGATCGCCGGATTGACCAGAAGCTGGGCGAATTGCATCACCATTGCCGAATCGCCGGTGATGCGCACTTCGACGTCCTTGCCATCGGGACCCGTGTAGCGCCGGCTCGCCGAGGACGCGCCGAACATGGCGACGCCGACCGAAGCGGTTTCGGCCTTTTCACCCTTCCAGCCCGGCAATGGCGCGGGCAACAGCGCCGCAAAGCCTTCGGCATTCTTCTGGCCGATCAGCTGCGAGGCCATGTCGAGCGACTGCTTGGCGCCCGGCAGGTCGCCGGCCTGATAG
Organism: Pseudolabrys sp.; assembly: GCA_035546875.1. Classification (GTDB taxonomy): domain Bacteria; phylum Pseudomonadota; class Alphaproteobacteria; order Rhizobiales; family Xanthobacteraceae; genus Pseudolabrys. The sequence goes on along the minus strand of DASZVZ010000088.1, from coordinate 17,293 downwards.
GCTTTGCGCGCCTGATCGATGGCGTCGATGATGTCGTCGGCGGCAAACGCTGGCGCGGCCGCCGCCAGCAACGCGACGCCCAGCACGATTCGGCAAAACTGCATGATCGCCCTCCCCCGGAGTACAGGAGGGCAATCTAGCAGACTTCGCCCGCGATCAGAACGTCGCCCCCGCCCGAACCATGAAGGTACGGCCCGGCTGTGGATAGGCGTTGTAGGTGCCGAAGGTCGCGCTGCTCGCGACCGCGTAATCGAAGTACATCACGTTGAACAGATTCTGCACCGCAACCGACCAGAAGAAACGGTCAACTTGCCCGCCAAGACGCAGGTCGACCAGCGTCACACCGGGTATGAGCGGCTGAAAATTGGCCTGGTCGTTGTCCATGCGGCGCGGGCCGACGTAGCGTGTGACGACGTCGAGCACCAACTCCTTCGGCCGGATGTCCCAGGACACGCCGATATTGCCGGTCCACTTCGACACGAGCGGCACGTCATTGCCCGCGAACGGACCCTCGCGAAAGACCGCGCGCGTGTAGGTCAGCCCGCCCTTGACGCGCACGCTGTCGGAGACGCGCACGCTCGCGCTGTTCTCCACGCCGTAGCGGCGGGTCGGGTCGAGATTGATATTGGCGCCGATCGGCGGAAACGGGATGAAAAGAATCTCGTTATTGAGCCGCATGTCGTAGACGCTCGACTGCAGATCAACGGGTCCAAGATGCGCGCGAATGCCCGCTTCCGCGTCCCATGAGGTCTGCGTCTTCAGGTCGAAATTGACCGGAAATGCATTGACGCCGATGCGCTCGTCGACGTTCGGCGTGCGGAAGCTGTGCGCCAGCCGGCCGAATACCGCAAAGGCATCGTTGAATCGGTGCTCGGCGCCGAGATGCAGCGCGTAGTTCCATTCCTGCTGCGTGAGCGGGATCGCCTGCGCATCGAACACGAAAGCGCCGGGCGCGGTGACGTCGAACTTATCGCCCGCGCGCAGTTGCGTGTTCTGCTCGCGTGCGCCGTAGGAGATGTCTGTATCCGGCAGCACAGCAATGGTGTGCTGCCAGTAGGCGCCGACCGTCGTTTGCGTGAGATCGTAGGCGTGGATCGGGGGATCGGCGAGCAGCGAGCTGCGGTCGACCGTTAGGCCCGCGTTGTAGACGTCCACGCCAGCCGTGATCTTTGACGGCAGACCGAGAAAATCGCGCGTGATGTTGACGCGCGGCGTGAACGACGCGGTCGTCAGCTCGCGCGCATCCGACGTGCTGAAGCCGAATAATGTCGAGAAGGCATCCTGCTTCTTGTAACGCACGCCACCGTCGACGATCACCTCGAAATCCTTCGTCACATTGCGGGTGGCGCCGAGAGTCAGATTGACGCCGCGCTTGGTCGCAAACGCGGTCGGCGTGGTCGCGCCGGTGCGGTCGGTGACGAGCTCGCTGCTGGTGAGCGTGACGCGCCGCGCGCCGGGCAAGCCGAGATGCTGGTCGTCGCCGGAAATCGTAAAATAGGCGGTGCCATCGGGAACGTTGTAACGAACGTCCCCGATCGCATCGCGCTGACGCAGCGCATTGTTGACACGGTAGCCGTTCGAATCGATCGCCGTGCCGTAGGCCGATGCCGAGTAAGGCCCACTCGAGCCCGCGGCCGACGCCGTCTCCTCGTGCTGCCGGAACGAGCCGAAGGCGCCTTCGATCCGCCCGGAGAGCGGAGCGCCGACGCCGTTCCTGGTGATGATGTTGATCACGCCGCCGACCGCGCCGTCGCCATAAAGCACAGCGCCGCTGTTGCCGCGGGTGATCTCGATGCGCTCGATGCTCTGCTTCGGAATCGAGCTGAAATCGACGCCGCCAAGATCGATGTCGGTGAGCCGGCGTCCGTTGATCAGCACCAGCGTGTTCGAGGCGGCCGTCGCCCCAAAGCCCCGCATATCGACGACGGTGCCGGCGCCGTTGACACCGCCGAACGTGCTCCAGGTCTGGATGCCGGGTACGCGTCCGAGCAGATCCTGCAACGTCGCGTCGGGCGCGCGCGCGATGTCTTCCGCGGTGATGACAGTGGTGGATGCGCCGACGATGCCGCCGCCGAGCCGGCTCGCGGTCACATCGATCGTTGGCAGTTTCTCGGTATTGTCTTGCGCGGCGGCGGAGGCCGCAGACAGCAGCGCAAGCGCAAAGCTCCAAGTTCGCAGTAACGCTCCCATGACGCAACGTTCCTTCGTTTGCGCAAACGCATGACGCGTTGCGCATCGGGTGAACCAAACCCGCTGCGAAGGTCGGTGGACGTTGCGCGCAAAATCCGCGCGTTACGCACACTTTTCAGAAAGTCGTGGGAGAATTTTCTCTCACGGCTTCGCAACGGGCATTGATGTCACCGCTGCGAAAGACCGCTCCGTATGGACGCCCCGTCCACCGGTTGGGTGACCGCGCTGGCAGGTCTCCTGGCTCGCGGGTCGTTGCTTCAGCGTCCGGCCTTCCCAGTTTCCCAGTGGCCATGATGGGCGCAAAGCTCGCCGCTCACAGTTGCGGGGGCAGCCACGGATTGCTGCGAACGAGCAGGTCCGTGTTCCCTCTTTCGTCCCCGGAATGACCCGAGGAACCAGCACGATGAAAATGTTCCGTGCAACGCGACGAGAGTCAAGTGCGAAGCCGCTGCTGAAATTCACACGCGCGCAAAACCCGCGCGGCAAAAAGCAAAGAGGCCGGGGATAACCCGGCCTCCGGTCTCAGATGCGAGAGAACTCAGCTCTGTTTCTGTGTGCCCGCCTTCGTCTTGGTGTTCTTCTTCGCGTGCTTGGCCTTGTTCGACGTCTTCTTCGCCGTCTTCTTGGCCTTATGCGTCGCGCTCTTGGCCGACTTCTTGGTGTCGGCCTTCACGCTCGTATTGGCGGTCGCGCTGGCGCCAGTCTGCGTGTTGGTGCTCGCGCCCTGGGCCAGCGCCGGTCCGGCGATCAGGCTGGCGGCGAGCAATGCCGCCGCAATGGTCTTGAACATCGTCTTCGTCCTTCATGCATGGGTTTGCCGCAAACCCGGATGGAATCGGCTGATCGGCTTTTCGCCGACGTTGCGCAACTCTGGGCGCGGCGCGCTGAATGCGCCCTGAAACCGCGTGTTATCCGCCGTTCATCCACGCGGCCGATTTGCCTAAAACTTCACGGAACCGTTACGGACTATGTTCTCCAGACGCGTGTTTTTGACATCAGGCCAGGGCATTTCTGGCTTAGCATGACAACGGGTTCCAACTTTCGAGGTATCCCCACATGACCCAACTCCTCCGCCGGGTAAGCATCGTTCTCTTCGCCGCCATGATTACCGCCGGCTTTGGCATGAAGCCGGTGATGGCGATCGGCACCGACAACCCGCCGCCGTCCGACGATGGCAGCAAGAAGAAAAAGGGCAGCGCCATCGAAACGCAGCAGCAGAAGCAAGCTGCCTACGAGAAATTCCTGCGCGGCTACCGCGCGGCGCGCGAACTGATTCTCGCCGGCCGCTACGAAGACGGCATCGCGGCGATGCACGCGCTTGGGCATGACGAGCATCCTGACGTCGCGAACTATATCGGCTACGCCGACCGCAAGCTCGGCAAGTACGACGAGTCGAAATATTGGTACGAGAAGGCGCTCGCCGCCGATCCGGACCATGTGCGCACATGGTCCTACTACGGCATGTGGCAGATGGAGCAAGGCAACCGGCTCAAGGCCGAGGATTTCCTCGCCAAAGTGAAGCTGATCTGCGGCAACACCACGTGCAAGGAATACCGCGAGCTCAAGGACGTGATCGACGGCAAGGCCAGCTACTAGCCGTCACGACCGCAACGCGTTGTCGCCGGGCTTCACGCCCGGCGATTTCGTTTTACGGCTTCGCCGCCGCGGTCTCTTCCACGATCCATTTGTGATAGGCCGGATCGACGCTCTCGACCGGCAGCACCAGAACCGCCGGTGTCGTGTAGGAATGCATCTCCTTGACCGCCGCGCGCACGGCCTCGGCCAGCGACGCGCGGGTCTTGACGATCATCACCACTTCCTCGCCGCGGTCGACTTTCCCTTTCCACCAGTAATGCGAGATCATGCCCGGCAGGATGTTGACGCAGGCGGCGAGCCGTTTCTCAACGATTAAGCGTCCCGCCTTCTCCGCCTCGACAATCGAGGGGTAGGTCGTATAGAGCAGCACCGCCCGTTCCATTGCTTCAGTCCCTTGAGTCGTCGATGAACCGCCCGCTCCAGCGCATCAAGCAGATCGCCTTCGTCGCCGCCACGACGCCGGAGGCGCGCGAGGCCTATCAGCGCCTCGAAGGGCGTTACGGCAACGCCGACCCTACGTCGGCCGACGTCATCGTCGCGCTCGGCGGCGACGGCTTGATGCTGCAAACCCTGCACAAGTTCATGAAATCGGGCAAGCCGATCTACGGCATGCATCGCGGCACCGTCGGCTTCCTGATGAACGATTTCGCGGAAGAAAATCTCGTCGAGCGGATCAACGCCGCACACATTACCGTGATCCATCCGCTGCTGATGTGCGCGCGCGACGCACAAGGGCGCACGCAGGAACATCGTGCCATCAACGAAGTCTCGCTCTTTCGCCAGAGCGCGCAGGCCGCGCATTTGCGGATCATGATCGACGGCAAGGAGCGCTTGTCGGAACTCATTGCCGACGGCGTGCTGGTCGCAACGCCCGCCGGCTCGACCGCCTACAATCTGTCGGTGCAGGGACCGATCATCCCGATCAACGCACCGCTGATGGCGCTGACCCCGATCAGCCCGTTCCGCCCGCGGCGGTGGCGTGGCGCGCTGCTCCCGGACAAAGCGAAGGTGACGATCGAAGTGCTCGATCCGGGCAAGCGCCCGGTCGCCGCGGTCGCCGACCATGACGAAGTGCGCTCGGTGCATTCGGTCGAGGTCGCGATGGACCACGCCATCTCGATTAACATGCTGTTCGACCCCGGCCATAACTTGGACGAGCGTATTTTGCGCGAGCAGTTCGGCTTCTAGGATTTTTCCGCCACGACTAGATCCGCTTCAGCGGATGCGTCAGCGCGATAAGAAAGCCGCAGGTCGTGAAAGCCGCCATCAGCAGGAACGCCGCGCGGAAGGCGACGGTGATGTCGCCTTGAATGGCAGCACGCTGATCGGCCGCCAATGCGGGCCCCGCCGCGCCCGCATGCTCGACCATGGCGGCGAATACGCGCGCGGCTTCCGGATTTCGGATTGCCAGCACCGCAAAGAGCATAGTCGCAACCAGCGCCGTGCCGAACGCGGCGCCAATCGAGCGCGAGAACTGCACGGAGGCCGCCGCCTCCCCCAGCCGGCCGGTGCCGGCCGCCGACTGCACCGTCACCTGCACGACGCCCATCACGGTGCCCATGAACAGGCCACTGGCCAGCAACAGCCCGGCAAACATGGTCGTGCCGAGCGTCGGCGCCCATATCGCGAGCACGACGAAAACGGTCGTCGCCAGCGCGAGGCCGACGATCGGAAACATCGTGGTGTAGCCGGTCTTGTGCACCAGGCGTCCGGTCACCAGCGATCCGCTGCCGATGCCGACCGTCAGCGGAACGAGAAGCAGCCCGGTTTCCGAGGGGGACGCTCCGCGCACCACTTCGAGATAGACCGGCGCAAAGGTGATCAGCGACACCAGCGCGGCGCCGTGAAACGCCGCCATCGCATCGCTGCGCCAGATGGCCGGCTGGCGCAAAAGCTTGAGCGGAATGAGCGGTGACGGCGCGCGGTTTTCTTGCCGGATCAGCAGCCCAAGCGCGACGAGAGCGGCCGCAAACAGACCGGCGGCGACCGGCATTGCGTCCATGTTCACATGCTGCGCCTGTTCGAGCGCAAGCAGCGCGGTTGCAACGAACACCGTAAAAAACAGCAGGCCGAGCGGATCCGGCTTCCACGCATCGTGATCAGCGGCCTTGCGCGTCGGCATCCGCCATGTCAGCGCCACGGCGCAAAGGCCGATCGGCAGGTTGATGAGAAAGATCGACTGCCATCCGAAATGCTCGGTCAAATAACCGCCCGCAACCGGCCCAAACGTGTTTGCCGAGACCGCGATTGCCGCGAGATAGCCCTGATAACGTGCACGCTCCCGCGGCGGCACCGATTCGCCGATAAGCGCCTGCGACAAGGTCATCAGCCCGCCGCCGCCGAGACCTTGCAGCACCCGTGCGAGTGTCAACAATTCGATGGTCGGCGCCGCCGCGCATAGAAGCGACGCCAGAATGAAAACCGTCAGCCCGGCGAACATCAGGCGGCGGCGCCCGAAGGCGTCGCCAAGCCGGCCGTAGATCGGCGCCGCGATCGTGGAAGCGATCAGGTAACCGACGACGATCCACGACACGCGCTCGACCGCGCCGGTCGCCGCCGCGATCGCGGGCAACGCCGTGGCGACAATCGTCTGATCGACCACCGCCAGGAACATCGGCAGCATGATCGAGGGGAATATCGTCAGGAAGCCCGGAGCCTTATGGTCCGGCGCGCTCAAGCGATTTTGGTCTTGTCCGGTGGACAACGATTCGATTCCGATGCGCTTGAACTGCGCCGTCAGTGCGCCATGAACACCGGCAACATTGCGTTGGTGAGAATGTGGCGCGTGGCGCCGCCGAAGATCATCTGACGCAACCGGCTTTGCGTGTACGCGCATTTCACCAGGAGATCGCAGCCGAGCGACGCCGCGTGCTCGAGAATGACCTCGCCCGTCTGCCGCGCGCCAGGCTTCACGTTCAACGCCGTCGCTTTGATGCCGTTCCGTGCAAGATGGCGCGCCGCCTGCTCGCCTGATGGTCCCGGCGTCAGGCCGCCCTCCACCGTCAGGATCGTCACCTTGTCGGCCGCACGCAAAAGCGGCAGGGCAAACGCGTTGGTGACGGCCTGCTCGGTGCTTCTGTTCCAGGCGATCAGGATATTGCGTCCGATCGTCTTCGGCACGACGGGCGGCACGATGAGGACCGGCCGGCCGCTTTCGAACAGCGCCGCCTCGAGCGGCGGCATGCGCGGATTTTCCGCCGCCTTGCCCGGTCGTCCGAGAACGATCAGGTCGAACGTGCGGCCGTAGCTTCCGATAAAGATGTCGTCAGCCGCTTCCGCCATCGGCCATCCGTAGGACAGGCTCGCCGGCTCGGTGTCCGCCTGCGGTACGCCGTGCGTCTTCATGAAGGACTCGAATTGCTGGCGCGCCTGCGCGGGCGCCTCGGTGTCATAGACGCCCGAGATCGCAAGGCTGCTGACCGGCTCCACGGTCACGTAAGTTCCAAGTGCCGGGCGAACCGCAAAGCCCTCCATGTAGCTGCCGAAGGCGCGGGCAATGATCAGGGCCGATTCGAACACGGCCGGCATCGCATCGTGGTCTTCCGTCGGGATCAGAATTGTCTTCATGTCGGCCCCCTTTTGACGGTGGGTTGGCGGCATTTCCCCTGTTCAGGCTGGCATTCCTTTCGAACATACCGAAATCCGGGGCACAAGGCCCGTTATGCTAAACCATTCGTTAACGGGCCGCGGCTAGCTTTGCACGAGGTGCCGGCATGCAATCCTGGCGCCTAGGGCGCCAATGGTCCGCATCGACTTCAACCGGCTGCGTTTTCTCGTCATCGACGACAACGCTCACATGCGCCGCATCATGCGCACGCTGCTGCACGGCTTCGGTGCGCGCGAAGTGTACGAAGCGGAAGACGGCGCCGCGGGCCTCGAGGCCTTCACGCACTACATTCCCGACATCGTCATCACGGACTGGGCGATGCCGATTTTCGACGGTCTCGAACTCACGCAGATGATCCGCCAGCCCGGCGCGAATTCCAATCCTTACGTGGCGGTGATCATGCTCACCGGCCATTCCGAGAAAAAGCGCGTGACCGCCGCGCGCGATGCCGGCGTCACCGAATTTCTCGCCAAGCCGATCTCCGCGAAAGCGCTCTATCAGCGCATCGTCAACGTGGTCGCCAATCCGCGCCCGTTCATCAAGACCAAGAGTTATTTCGGTCCCGACCGACGCCGCAACGTCAACCCGAACTACGTCGGGCCCGAACGCCGCAAGGGCGGCAAGGCGGACATCATCCGCCAGGCTGCCTTGCTGGAAAAAGTCCGAGCCCCGGGTTGATCATGGAGCGGAAAGGAATGCCTCCTAAAGATAGTCCGGCGGTCGCAACCTTTGCCGATCACGAAATCATCACGCCGCAGAACAAGCTGCGCAAGCTCGTCACGGTCAAGCCGCTGGAGCCCGGCGAATCCGATCCGGTCGAGCGGGCGGAAAGAGCATTGGCAGAGCTCTCGACCGAATTCGCTTCGTGGATGAACAGCGAGTGCGACCGCCTCGACAAGGCGCGCGACGCGGTGAAGACCGGCGGCTTCACCAAGGCCAACAAGGACGCCCTCTTCCATGCCGCGCACGACATCAAAGGTCAGGCCGCGACGCTCGGCTTTCCGGCTGTGGCATCGTCAGCCGACAGCCTCTGCCGCCTGATCGAGCACACGCCCGACCCGAACCGAATTCCGCTCACGCTGATCGACCAACACGTCGACGCGGTGCGCGCCATTCACCGCGAATACTCGCGCTCGGACGCCAAAGAACTGGCGGCCAATCTCACGCAACGCCTGCGCGAGGTCACCGACGAATTCCTGATTCACGAAAATCGCCACCGGCCGGAATATCTCGAGGGCATCAGCATGAGCCCCTCGATCATCCCCGACTGAGCCGCTAGGCCAGCGAAAACAAAAAACGCCCCGCACAAGCGGGGCGTTTTGCATTCAGATCGCACTCAGGCGACCAGTCTGACATCGCCGGCGAACCGGTCGTTGGCGATAAGATCGTCGCAGAACATGCGGGCCTCCTCGCGTGCGGCTTCGACCGCAAAGCGCCGGAGCAGCGCCAGCAAGGGCTCGATCTGGCTGTCGGCTTGCGCCGCACAGCGCGCCAGTACCCGCTCGGTTATGCGGCGCTTGAGGCGCGCCGCCCCACCCTGCTCGCCGATCAGCGCGCCTTCGCGCATCGCTGCGATCGCCTCGCGGAATGCCGGATACGCGGCGTCGGGCAGACCGGCCTTGCGATAGAGCGCATGGAAACCGGAAATGTTCTTGTCGTGGACGTAGCTGGTGACGCGGCCGATATCCATGCCGGCCAGCTCGGCGAGCGCTTCCTCGAACAGCACCACATTGCCGGAGAGCAGCGCGCGCAAAATCATGCCCGCGGTCAATTGCCCGCTCTCGCACAGATGATGCACCAGCGCTCCGATGTCCTCATAGGGAATCTCCGCTGCGAGCGCGACGGTCGCCTTTTCGCAGGCTTCCTTGGCGGCGTATTGTGCATGCTCGCGCGGAAGCCATTGCCGCGACGCGACGAAGCCGGCGAGCGTCTCCGAAAGCTTGCTCAGCAGCGCTTGCCGCGCCGGCACCGGCAGGTCGGCGCGCGCCAGCAGGTTTTCACGGATCGGCGCGAGATGGCCGAAGCGCTCGACAATGCGGTTAAGCGAGGCGTCGGTCACGTCGGCATCCGGGTTTTCGATGAGCGCGAGGCACGCCTGCGCCGAGCCGACCTCCGCGATCGCGGCGGCGACCGGCCGTTGCAGCATGGCGCGCGTGGCGATCGCGCATTGCGAGTCGGGATGGCCGGTTGCGACGAGATCGACGAGGTCGGCGTCGAGCAAGAGCGGCGAACGCGACAACACCGGCAGCGCGACGTCTGGCTGGTCGGTGGCGAGCGCATGCACGACGATGGGCGGCGCTTTCTGGCTCGAGGCGAAAACCTCGGCGAGCGCCCCGCGCACCAGCGGTGACGGGTCGTCAAGCAGCATGATCATCGCGCCTTCGGCGGCCGCGAGATCGTCATCGGAAAGTTCGGAATAAAGATAGGCCCGCGCCAGCGCGGACGTGGCATCGGCCCGGTCTCCCGGCGATGCAGTACGCAACCACTGCAGAAACTGACGAACAATCATGCCAGAACCGACGCCACGACAAGGCCGCGTACAACGCGCGGCAACGAGAAAGCCTACCGCGCGACGCTTAACAAAGCGTTCACCATGCTTGTTCGCCGGTTGTTAACGGCAAAAGTCGGCGCACGGCCTGATAACTTAGGTATCGCCAGCCCCGAACAGCCTGCGGGCGTCCTGCTTGCCGTCTGTGAACAGATCCATCTGTTTCGGCGGCGGGGCAGGCACTGCGGCGTCGGGTTTGGCGGGCGCCCACAACTCGCTTACCACCGGCGTGACGCCAAGCCGGCGGCGGTCGCTGAACATGGCCTGGAACAGCGGGCGGTTGTCGGGCAGCACGGGCGCATCGGAGTCCGCGCCGGCATTCGCTTCGGCGTAGGCGTTGGTGACTCCGGCCGTGTCGTTTACCGGCAGGCGCACGAAAGCGGAGTTCGCCGGGATGGTGCCGCGCAAGGTGGCCGTCGCGCCGGTTGCGCGCGCGACCGCGAAGCGGCCGGTCAGCACCGAATAGACGTCGCGCGCGTCGCGTGCGCGGCCGTAGCGGTCGTAGAAGACGGAACGGTTGGCGGCCGCGGCCGAGGGAAACAGGCTCGCCGCAGCGGTGCGCGGGCTCTTCGCGGCGGTGCTGATCAGTTTTTCCGCCCCGTCGGGACCGAGGAAATGCGCGATGTAGAGTTCGCCCTCGGTCGGCGCGCGGCCAAGCGAGGCAGTCAACTGCGCGGTATTGCTGCGCGCGAAAGCGCCCGCCATCGCCGCACTCACCGCCGGATTGGAGCGCAATTTCATCACCGCGTTGCGCATCGCCGGATCGGGAATGTCGTAATGGCCGTCGGCATCCTGCACGATCGCGGAAGCATAGCGGCCGAATCCGAGCGCCGGCCCGTCCTGCTTCATGGTGGCGAGCCAGGTCTGGTCGATGAACTGGTAAAGCCCCCGCGCCGAAGAGGTCGGGGCCTGCGCGGACGGATTGAGGTTCGACTCGATCTGCGCCGTCGTCATCAGGTATTCGAAACTGGTCCCGGTCGAGCGGGCCGCCTGCTGGATCACGCCTTTGAGTTGGGGCGTAGGATTGGCGTTGAGCGTGATGGCTGACATGGGTCCCCTTGCAATGCCTGGGATCGGGACGCCACGCGGGTTCGCAATGCCTATCCAGGGCATGGCGAGCATGGGCAAGTATGGTAAACGGAACCTTAACAATGGCGGCGGCAAACCGCGCCCACAGCGGAGAAAAGGCGATGCAGGACACGGTGCAACGGCACAAGCGCGGCGGCCTCTATTTCGAAGATCTCGAGGTCGGGAAACACTACGAGCATCCGCTCACCCGCACGGTGACGCAGATGGACAACATGCTGTTCTCCAACATGACGCTCAATCCGCAGCCGCTGCATATCGACCGGCATTTCTGCGAGGAAGAAACCGAATTCGGCCAGCCGCTGATGAATTCGCTGTTCACCCTCGGACTGATGATCGGCATCCAGGTTTCCGACATGACGGTCGGCACCACCATCGCCAATCTCGGCATGACGGAGGTGAAATTTCCCAACCCTCTGTTCGAGGGGGACACCGTGCATTGCTCGACCGAGGTCGTATCGAAGCGCGCGTCTAAATCGCGCGCCGGCGCCGGCATCGTCGAATTCCATCACAAGGCGTTCAAGCAGGACGGTACGCTGGTCGCCGAATGTCACCGGCAGGTTTTCATGCGGATGCGGCCGAAATAATGCGCTCGCTCCTGTTCGTTCCGGCCGACAGCGCGCGCAAGCTCGAAAAGGGCATGGGAAGCGGCGCCGACGGATTGATCGTCGACCTCGAGGATTCGATTGCGCCGGAACGCAAGGCGGAGGCGCGCCAAAGCGCGCTCGCGTTCCTGCAAGCGACCGCGCCGAAGAAAGAGCGGCCGCGGCTGCTCGTGCGCATCAACGGACTCGACACCGGATTGACCGATGCCGATCTCGATGCCGTGGTGGCGGGAGAACCCGACGGCATCCTGCTGCCGAAGGCGGAAGGCGGCGCGGCGGTGACGCATCTCGACGCGAAGTTGACCGCGCGCGAAGCGATCAACGGTATGCCGGACGGCAAGATCGATATCTACGTCCTCGCCACCGAAACGGCGAAAGCGCTATTCCTCGCGGGCACCTACGCAAATTCAAGCGCAAGGCTCAAAGGCATCACTTGGGGCGCGGAGGATTTGTCCGCCGAGCTCGGCGGCGAAGCCAACCGCGACGCGCAGGGCAATTTCCTCGATCCATACCGGCTGGCGCGCAGCCTCTGCCTTGCCGGCGCCGCTGCGGCGGGCGTCCCCGCACTCGACACGGTCTATGTCGATTTCAAGAACGACGCCGGGCTCCGGCGCGAGTGTGAGGACGCGCGGCGAGACGGCTTTGCCGGCAAGATCGCGATCCACCCGGGCCAAATTCCGATCATCAACGAGGTCTTCACGCCGAGCGCCGAGCAGATCGCGCGCGCAAAGAAGATCGTCGCCGCGTTTGCGGCGCTGCCCGGCGCCGGCACCGTCGGCATCGACGGCAAGATGTACGACCGCCCACATCTCGCGATCGCAAAGCGGCTGTTGGAGCGTGCCGGAGAGCGCTGACATTCACCACCGCACATCCCCGCGAAAGCGGGTGCCCAGCGCAAATTTTTCGTTTTGAGTTGTTTCTGGATTCCCGCTTGCGCGGGAATGGATGGCTAATCGCGCTTGCGTTTGGCGAAGGCCGACAGCATCCGCTTGGGCTCGTCGGTCTCGAAGGCACGCACGAACGCTTCGATACCCGCCGCGATGGCCCGGTCGGCGGGAAGCTGCTCCCATTCGCGCATCAGCGTCTTTTGCCGCCGCACCGCCTGCGGCCCGGCCGTGAACAGCGCCGCGACGATCTTTTCAACTTCGCGATCGATCGCTTCGGGCGCGACCACGCGCTCGACCAGACCCCAGCGCAACGCCGTCTCGGCGTCGATGATCTCGCCCAGCATCAGCAGTTCGCGCGCATGCCCAAAACCTATCAGCCGCGGTATCAGCGCCGCCTCGACCACCGAGGGAATGCCGACCTTCACCTCCGGCATGCCGAATTGCGAGCGGTCCGTCGCGATGCGCAGATCGCACGACACCGCAACTTCGAGCCCGGCGCCGAGCGCATAGCCGTCGATGCGCGCGATCACGGGCACCGGGAAACGCCTCAGGCAGTCGCTTGTCCGGTGCACAAGCGTGATGAATTCGCCGGCGCTGTCGCGGTCGAGCGCCGCCATTTCGGGGATGCTGGCGCCGCCGATGAATGCCTTGTCGCCGGCGCCGGTGAGCACCAGCGCGCGCACCTCCTCGCGCGCGGCAAGGCTGCCGACGGTGGCGATGAATTCATTCATCAGCGCGCGGTCAAGGGTGTTGAGCTTGGCGCGATTGTCGAGGGTGAGATAGGCGACGACACCGCCCGCGCGCTCGCCGAGCCGCAGGTCAATGCGAGGCGCGACGGTCATGACTTAGCCCGGCTTGCGGTAGACCGTGTTCGGATCGAATGTTTTCTCATCGCGGAATTCGAGCGTGACCGCGCCGCTCTTGCCGAGCGGCACCGCCCGATAGAAGCATGAACGCCTTCCGGTGTGGCAGGCACCGGCGCCCTGCTGCTCGACCTTGAGCCAGAGCGCATCCTGGTCGCAATCGACGCGCAACTCGACGACGCGCTGGCCGTGCCCGGAGGTCTCGCCCTTCTTCCAGAGCGCCTTGCGCGAGCGGCTGTAGTACCAGGCTTCGCCGCTGGCGATGGTCTTGTCGAGCGCCTCGCGGTTCATGTGCGCGACCATCAGCAGTTCGCCCGACGTTGCGTCGGTGACAACCGCGGTGATCAGGCCGGCTGCGTCGAACCGCGGCGCAAAGTCCGCGCCTTCCTCGATGTCGTGTTGTCCGCTCATGGCAATGCCATTGCCGGACGTGACCCGGCAATCCATCTCGAAAATTAACGCGTTGACGACATTGGATGCGCGGGCCAATGCCCGCGCATGACGGAAATTAGCGCTGCTCGCCGTTGCGCACCATGCTGATGAAGCGCACCTGTTCGGCCGGATTGTTGTCGAACAGTCCGGAAAAATGCGTGGTGACCGTGAGCGAGCCCGGCTTGGTCACGCCGCGGATCGACATACACATGTGCTCGGCTTCCAGCATCACTGCCACACCCTGCGGCTTGAGGATTTCCTCGAGCGCCGTGCCGATCTGCGCGGTCATATGCTCCTGCGTCTGCAGACGGCGCGCATAGACGTCGACGAGCCGCGCGAGCTTCGAGAGGCCCACCACTCGATCCACCGGCTTGTAGGCGATGTGCGCCTTGCCGAAGAACGGCATGATGTGGTGCTCGCAATGCGAATTGAAGCCGATGTCCTTCACCAGCACGAAATCGTTGTAGCTGCCGATCTCGCCGAACGTCTTGTCGAGCACATCGAGCGGGCACTCGCGATAGCCCTGAAACATCTCGTCATAGGCGTCGACGACGCGCTTCGGCGTCTCCAGCACGCCTTCTCGATCAGGGTCATCGCCCGTATAGGCGATCAGCGTGCGGACGGCGGCTTCCGCGGCTTCGCGCGATGGGCGCGGACCGACCGGCTGCGGTGCGGCGCGCACGTGGTCGCTCAGGCCCTGCTTGGGCCAAGGCTTGATGACGGAAGGCGCAACGACAGTCGGCTTCGTAGTCTTGGCGTCCATAGGCGGTCTCTCCGTTCGACCGGCCCTTCCTGCGGCATGCAGTAGCGCCGGGAGTGTCACCGGGTGGCCGCGCCATCAACCCCGCACGGATTACATTGTCCAATGCGGAGCGGCTGGACGCCGCATTCCCGTTTCGCATGGCTTTTCGGCCATGCGCGGCCCGAGAACCCTTCTCGCACCGCAGTCTCCGCCCCTATATATTCATTTGCAGGGCCGAGGCAATCACCGGTCCGCCGAATCCGGTAAAAAGCCTAATGATCAACGAGGTTTACAACGACCGAATCCTGGAGCTTGCGGGCAATATCCCGCGCCTCGGGCGCCTGCCCGCGCCCGACGCCACGGCTACCGCGCATTCGAAATTGTGCGGCTCGACGGTGACGGTCGACATCAAGATGGATGGGCCCGTAGTCACGGACTTTGCCCACGACGTGAAGGCCTGCGCACTGGGTCAGGCCTCGTCCTCGATCATGGCCCGCCATGTGATCGGCGCCAGAGCCGACGAATTGCGCGAGCTGCGCGAGACCGTCCGCAAGATGCTCAAGGAGAACGGCAAGCCACCTTCCGGCAAATGGTCGGACATTGCCGTGCTCGAGCCGGTGCGCGACTACAAGGCCCGTCACGCCTCGACCATGCTGACCTTCGATGCCGTGGTGAATGCGATCGATCAGATCGAAGGCAAGCGAGCCCAGGCCGCCGAATGATCTAGCGGCGGGCCGCCGTGCCGCGGGTGGCTTCCGGCGTCAATTCGGCGCGTTTGGCCATCGTCTTGGTGCAGCTTGCCGACAGTAACGGCAGGTTCTGCAGCGCGCCGGTGTTGCCGATGCGGATCGACGTGCTCATCCCCGCACTCTGGGTCGAGATCGTCATCGAATGATTGCCGATGGCGGCAAACGACTTGACGAGTTCGGCCGGCACGGAGCCGCTCGCCATCGTATCAAGGTCGAACGGCTGCGATTGATGCTGTGAGGAAATGACCTTGAGTGGCACCGATAATTGTCCCACGCGCAAAGTGACCTTGCTGACCGGTGCGGCCTCTTGTTGCGAACCGGCGTGCCGCGACTCGATATAGCTCACCCGATAGCCGTCATTCCCATCGCAGGCGACCATGAGATCGAAGCTCCCGATCTCGTCGCCTTCGACGGTGAGCGGGTGCCGCCGCGCCAGCGTGGCGCCGGTGGAACTATCCACCACGGCCCAGCCGCGTTCGGAAATGCGAGTGGCTCGACTATCGCCGACGCTGGCATTCGTGGACGACGTCATTGTCAGTGCGGGCGCGATGTTCGGTGGCGCTTCGCCGTTCAGCAAGCCGGTGCGTTTCAACTCGTCGCGCGTGAGGGCGTGCATCGGCTCCCACGGCGGGATACGCAGTGCGAGATTGAGCAATTCGGTCGATGCGCCCATGTCTGCGGTGTATTGCGCAAGCCGCCCGATATCGCGCTGAACCAGGACCAGGTCTTCCGCCGAATAATTCGCGGCGGTCGGATCATCGCGACGATCACCGAGCCAGATCTGGTGCACCAGAACGCGCGCTTCCTCCGGCACCGAGCGCTGGGTGCCGGCGAGCAGAACAAACGGACACATGGATTCGCAATCCGCGCGCGGCGACAGCATCACGTGAGCGGGCTTGCCTTTGCTGGCATCGATCTCGACCGTGCGGCCGACTGTGGTCGCAAGCCCGAGTGCGCGGATCTGGCGGCCGAGCGAAATTGCGCCAAGCACCGAACCGCCGTCGGAATCGAGAGCGAGCGTAACGCCCTGCAGATTGCGCCCATGAACGAAATCGCGAAACGCGCGCGGTGTATCGGCCGTAATCGCCCCGGATGCCGATATCCAGGCGAGGCATTGGTTGCCGCAAGCCTGTGCGGGCGTCTCGTGCTTGAATTCGAATTGCATCGGCAGCGTCCGATCCGCCGCCGTGCTCGTCGGCACGAAGGCGCAAATCGCGCCGGACGCCAGCACGACACTCGCAAGTAAGCGATGCATGCTCTTCCTTACCCCTTCCGCCGCCGCGCCCTTTTTGGTCCCGTGGTTGGATCCACGTTGTTCTGGGCTTATCGACGTTCGTCCCTTAGTGCCGTTCTAGGTGCGCCACAGATTCGGGTCTAGTGTAAAAAAGACGCGATGCTCTATCTTTTCGACAAGATTTAGTCCG
This sequence comes from Pseudolabrys sp., assembly GCA_035546875.1. GTDB lineage: Bacteria > Pseudomonadota > Alphaproteobacteria > Rhizobiales > Xanthobacteraceae > Pseudolabrys. Next base: position 564 of record DASZVZ010000088.1, on the reverse strand, counting down.
TCACGGTTCCATTTTCGAATATGGCAAATGGCCGGCTCTTCTGACGTCAAAGTTCCATTCGCGATTTCGCGTTTGCCGCGCTTAGCCGGACGCGGATTGGTGATACTTTACCGCTTCACGCTGTTGCCGCTGATCGGTCCGCGCTGCCGACATTTGCCGAGCTGTTCGGAGTACGCCGAAGAAGCGATCGGCCGATTCGGACTTTGGCGCGGCGGCTGGATGAGCCTCGCGCGCCTGCTGCGCTGCCATCCTTATGGAACTTCTGGCCTCGATTTCGTGCCGCCATCGCTGCCCGAAAACGCCCGCTGGTATTTGCCTTGGCGCTACGGCCGCTGGCGTGGGACACAATCGACCCCGTAACGTCAGCCTGACATTACCGTGACAATCATGGAAATCGGGTGGACTGGATCGGCAGGGTCGTCTTTATGACGGCACGTCCGCGCGAAAAATCTCCATGACAAACTCCGCAGCGCCGATCGATCGCCAAAGCTGGCTGCTGCTGATCCTGCTGTCGGTGCTGTGGGGTGGCTCGTTCTTTTTCACCGGCGTCGCAATACGCGAACT
>DASZVZ010000087.1:0-38084 GCA_035546875.1 Pseudolabrys sp. | reverse complement strand
TGGTCACTCGCCGGCTTCCGCCACGGCGTCCGCCTCGGCCTGCCGGTGACGCCGGGCGTCATCGCTTTCGGGCTGATCGTCGGCGCGGTGGCGGAGCGGCAGGGCTTTTCCTTTCTCCACCACGCCGCGCTGACGGTGCTGGTCTATTCCGGCATCGCGCAGCTCGTCGCGCTCGAGATCTGGCCGAAGCTGATCGACGTCGGCGCAATCATGACACTGTCGGCGCTTACTGCCGTGATCGGGTCGCGGTTGTTTCTGATGAGCGTGTCGATGCGGCCGTGGTTCGGAAAAATTCCACGCTGGCAGGCCTACACCGGCCTTTTCCTCCTCACCGATGCATCGTGGCTGATCGCCATGCGCTATCAGGGTGAAGGTGGCCGCGATCCCGCTGTCTATTTCGGCGCCGCCGTCATCATCACGCTCGGTTGGTTCGCCGGCACCGCAATCGGCTACTTCCTCGGCGGCTTCGTCGTCGAGCCGAAGAAATACGGTCTCGATCTGGTCCTGCCGGTATTTTTTGCCGCGATGCTGGTGCCGCTGTGGAGCGGCGCACGCCGTGCGATCGGCTGGGGCGTTGCCGGGCTTGTCGCGGTAACGGCGCAGCAGATGCTGCCCGGCTATTGGTTCATCATTATCGGCGCGGTGTTCGGTGCGCTGGTCGGCGGCCTCCTCGATGACGCAAATGAGGAGGCGGCGCGTGCCCACTGAGCTCGGCCAGACCGCTTATTTCTGGCTGACGATCGCCGCGATGACGGCGGTCAACTACGCCATCCGCTCCGGCGGCTTTATCCTGATGGGCTACGTGCCGCTGACCCCGCGCGTGCGCAGCATTCTCAACGCCTTGCCCGGCGCGGTGGTGGTGGCGATTGTGTTGCCGCTGATGGTGCGCGGCGGGCTGCCGGCCTGGGCGGCTGTGCTCGTCGCGCTCGCGATGATGGCGTGGCGGCGGAACGATCTGCTTGCCGTCGTCTGCGGTATGGGGACCGCGGCATTGTTGCGGGCGTTCTGACATGGCGCTCCAAAATCGCGTCAATCCTTTCGGCGAATTGTTCGCGACGCCCGCGCGCGGGACGCTATTCGGCAACCGCGGCGGCAGGATTCACACCGACGACAAGAAGCTGACGAGCCGCCGCTGGGCCTCGCGCGCGTGGATCTGCTGCGTGCTCGACTTCAAGGGACGGCAGCGCGACGTTTGGGGCCGCTATTATACGGAGCTGTTTTTTCTCGACGAGGTGACGGCATTCGCAGCCGGTCACCGGCCGTGCTTCGAATGCCGCCGCAAGGCGGCGGAGGAATTTGCCTGCCTGTTTTCCGGAACGAGCAAGCGTGCCCGCGCGCAGGCGATGGACAAGGTGCTTCAGGCAGAGCGCCTCGACGGCAAAAGCAAGCGCACCTGTCGGCGCAAGATCGACACGCTGCCCGACGGAGCAATGATCGTGCTCAAAGGCGAGCCATACGCGGTTCGCGGCAAGCAAATATTGCACTGGACGCCTTCGGGCTATTCCGAAAAGAAACGCCGCCCGCGCGGCATCGATGTCGACGTGCTCACGCCACCGTCGATGCTGCGCGTTCTGAAAGCCGGGTATCTGCCGATTTGGCATAGCAGCGTTGCCGCGGCGCGTTGACGCGCGCCGTCGTTGCAGAGTCCGCTATGATTGCGCGGGCGTGCCCTGCAGGTGTGCCCCTGACCAGGATCACCATCCATGTGGGTCCCCATCGCATTGCAACGCCGCCGCGAGTATTCCGGGCCGGCATTGTTTGCTTACGGTTTTCGGCCGTTTTTTCTTGCTGCCGGCGCATGGGCTGCTTTCGGCATCCTGCTCTGGCTGCCACAATACAGAGGCGCATTGACGTTGCCGGGCCAATTCAATGCGCTCGACTGGCACATCCACGAAATGCTGTATGGCTATGTCGCAGCAGCCATTGCGGGGTTTCTGCTCACCGCCATTCCGAACTGGACCGGACGACTGCCGGTAAGCGGTTGGCCGCTCGTTGCCCTGGCTTTGCTTTGGCTTGCCGGCCGTGTCGCTATTCTGCTTTCGGCAAAAATTGGCGGCGTAACCGCGGCGACGGTCGACGTTGCATTTCTCGCCACGGTCGCGGCGGTAGCCGCGCGCGAGATTGTTGCCGGCAAGAACTGGAGGAACCTCCGCGTGCTGATCGTGGTCGGCGTCCTGGCTCTCGGCAATGCGATTTTCCATGCCGAGGTTCTGCGGTCCGGCTCGGCCGACTACGGCATTCGCATCGGCATCGCTGCGGTCATTCTGCTGATTTCATTGATCGGCGGCCGTATCGTACCGAGTTTCACTCACAACTGGCTCACGCGCAGCAATCCCGGCCGGCTGCCGATACCGTTCGCGCGATTTGACCAGCTTACGATCGGCCTTGGCGCGCTTGCCTTGCTGGCGTGGGTCGCAGCGCCCGATTTTCGTGTCACCGGCGCGCTGTTGATGCTTGCCGGCCTGTTGCACTTCGTGCGGCTCACGCGCTGGGCCGGCGATCGTACATTTGCCGACCGCCTCGTGCTGGTGTTGCACGTTGCTTATTTTTTCGTGCCGCTTGGATTCCTGCTTGTCGGCGCGTCGGCCTTCGTCCCCCTCCTGCCGTCGAGCGCGGGCATTCATGCCTGGACCGCGGGGGCCATCGGTCTGATGACGCTTGCGGTCATGACCCGCGCGACGCTCGGACACACGGGACAGCCGCTTCAGGCCGGGGCTGCGACTCAGGGGATCTACGCGCTCGTGGTTGTGGCGGCCGCGTTGCGCATCGCGGCTGCTTGCATCGGCTCCGCCATGCTCCTCGATCTTGCCGGAGGCGCCTGGATTGCGGCCTTCGCAGGTTTCGTCGTGTTCTATGGCCCGTTGCTGGCGACGCGCAAGCCGCGCTGGAAACTCGTTTGACGAGTCGCGTCTCTATGGCGGCTCAATGGGCGACAGCGCCGGGGCGGGCGGCACGCGCGGCGTCCAGCCGAACCAGACAATCGCCGCCATGATCGCAAGCATCGCGGCAATCATGGCGACACACAGCGGCCAACTGCCGAGCGTCCATGCAAGGCCGCCGAGCGCCGCGCCGCAACTGCCGCCGACATAGAAGCTGGTGACATAAAGCCCGACCGCCGATGATCGTCCTGCCTTGGCAGTGATGGTGACATAGCCGGTCGAAACAGCCTGGCAAATCATGCCGCAGGCCGCGCACAGGGCGAGGCCGGCGATGATCGCCCAGACCGGCCATGCAAGCGTGAGCAGGATCCCGGCTACCCACAATGTGATCGCGGCGATCATATAGCGCCGTCGTCCGAAGCGGCCGACCGCGAAGCCGGTCAGCGGCGTAAGCGCCGAGCCAAGCAGGTAGACGACGAAGATCAGGCCGAGCAGCGACGGCGTGAAATTGTATGGCGGACGTGCGAGGTGAAAGCTGACGTATGTGAACGTCGCGATGAAATTGAACAGCACACCGAAACCGACCGCATAGGTTGCCACCAGTTGCGGGTTGCGGAAATGGCTGAGCATCTGCCTGGCGGATGCAAGCAGCCCTTCGGAGCGCACGAAGCGTCTCTCATAAGGCAACAGCAGCGCGACCGCGATCGCGCCGACCAGCGTCATCGCCGCGAGCACCATGAAGCCCGTCCGCCAGCCGGCGAGATCGGCGATGATGCCGGTGATGAAGCGTCCGCTGAATCCGCCGATGCTCGCGCCCGATGTGTAGATGCCCGCGGCCTTCGCGGCTTCCGCCGACGACCATTCGTCGCCGATATAGGCGATGGTGACTGCGAAGATCGGCGGCAGCACCAGCCCTTGCACAAAGCGCCAAAGGATCAGCGCATGCAACGTCGGCGCAAGCGCGACCATGACGGTCGGCACAGCCAGCACCGCCATCGACGTGATGATCACACGCTTGCGGCCGAGCACGTCCGATACGGTGCCGGTGAACGGCGCGATGATCGCCACCGCGAGCGTGCTCGCCGTCATGATATTGGCGATTTCCGCCGGGCCTGCGCCGAATTCGCTCGACAGCAGCGGCAGAACCGCCTGCGGCGAATAGAGATTGATGAAGGTGGAAAAGCCGGCAAGCCCAACAGCGAGAAAACGCGCGGAAAAATTCGAAGCGTGCGAATAGGCGGTCATTGAGAGTAGTCGGCCCCGCAGTTGGCGTTTGGTCGCGAGAAGCTATGCATCGAATTTGCCGGGAGCGCCAATGGCCGGAAGGGCGGGGCAGCGAGCCATAATACGCATGGCTGGCCGTTTCGGGCGGCACGGTTGGAACTCATGCAAATGCTCATTATTTATGATGGTGGGGCGTGAGGGACTAATTGCGAGCTTGGCCTTATGCGCGCTCTTACCGTTCAGCCCGGCTTTGCGAATTCCATCGAACTCATCGACGTGCCGCCGCCGCCCGCATCCGATGGCGCCTTGCTGGTGCGCGCGCTCGCCCTCGGCATCTGCGGGACAGATCACGAGATCATTTCCGGCGAATACGGCTGGGCGCCCGACCATCAGGAACGGTTGATCATCGGCCACGAATCCCTCGGCAAGGTCGAGGAGGCACCCGACGGCAGCGGCTTCAAGCGCGGCGAGCTCGTCGTCGGTATCGTGCGGCGGCCCGATCCGGTGCCGTGCCCGGCCTGCGCGGCCGGCGAATGGGACATGTGCCGCAATGGCCGCTACACCGAACGCGGCATCAAGCAACGCAACGGCTACGGCGCCGAGCATTTCCGGCTCGAGCCCGAATTTGCGGTGAAGGTCGATCCGCGGCTCGGCCTGCTCGGCGTGTTGCTCGAGCCGGCGAGCGTCGTCGCAAAGGCGTGGGATCACATCGAGCGGATCGGCCAGCGCACGCGCTCATGGCATCCGCGCACGCTGCTGGTGACGGGTGCGGGGCCGGTCGGCCTCCTGGCGGCGCTGCTCGGCAAACAGCGCAATCTCGACGTGCATGTGCTCGATCGCGCCAAGGCCGGGCCGAAGCCAGATCTGGTGCGCGATCTCGGCGCCACCTATCACGTCGGCGACCTCGGCGACATGAAGGCCGACTTGGTGATGGAATGCACCGGCGCCTCCGAGGTTATCCTGGACGTTATTGAGCGCGCTGGGCCCGCCGGCATCGTTTGTCTCGCCGGTGTTTCGTCCGGGGGGCACAGGCTCTCGGTCGACGTCGGCGGCAGTAATCGCGACATGGTGCTGGAAAACAACGCCGTGTTCGGCTCGGTGAACGCCAACCGTTATCATTACGAATTGGCCGCCGACGCGTTGGCGCGCGCTGACAAGACCTGGCTCGGCCGGCTGATCACGCGACGGGTCCCGCTCACGCGCTGGCGCGAGGCATTCGAAAAGCACCCCGGCGACATCAAGGTGCTGGTCGATTTCACCGCCGGTCATTTGCAAGAATAAGGGCCGGTTTCGGCAAATGGCATCCCGCATCGAAGACTACGCGATGATCGGCGATCTCGGCACCGCCGCGCTGGTCGGCCGGAACGGCTCGATCGACTGGCTGTGCTGGCCGCGTTTCGATTCCGATGCCTGCTTTTGCGCCTTGCTCGGCGGACCGGAGCACGGCCGCTGGTTGATTGCTCCCCGGGATGGCAACGCGCGGGTGACTCGGCGATACCGGCCGAACACCCTCATCCTCGAAACTCGCTTCGAGACTGCCGAGGGCGCTGTCACGCTTGTCGATTTCATGCCGCGGCGCGACAGCGGTTCGCATGTGGTGCGCATGGTGAAAGGCGAACGCGGCAGCGTCGCGATGTGTACCGAGCTCGTCATGCGCTTCGGTTACGGCGCAACAGTGCCGTGGGTGACGCGGCTCGACGACGCGAGGCTGCGCGCCATCGCCGGACCGGACATGATTCTGGTGGACTCAAAGACGAAATTACGCGGTGAAAACCTGAAGACCATCGGCGAGTTCACCGTAAAACCGGGCGAAACGGTCTCGTTCGTGCTGACCTATGCGTCATCGCATCTGCCGCCGCCGGAGCCGATCGATCCGGAGCGGGTGCTGCACGCTACCGAACGCTATTGGCAGAAGTGGGCGAGCACCTGCCGCATCAAGGGGCCATGGCACGAGGAAGTCGTCCGCTCGCTGATCACGCTGAAGGCGCTGACCTACCTGCCGACCGGCGGTATGGTCGCCGCGCCGACCACCTCGCTTCCCGAGCAGATCGGCGGCGAGCGCAATTGGGACTATCGCTTCTGCTGGCTGCGCGACGCGACCCTCACGCTGCTCGCGCTGATGAACGCCGGTTATTACGAGGAAGCCGGCATGTGGCGCGAATGGCTTTTGCGCGCGGTCGCCGGCAGTCCGCGGCAGTTGCAGATCATGTACGGCATCGCCGGCGAGCGCCGTCTCACCGAATGGCAGGTGTCCTGGCTTCCTGGTTACGAGAATTCGCGACCGGTGCGCATCGGCAATGCCGCGCACGTCCAGCTCCAGCTCGACGTGTTCGGGGAGATGATGGACGCGCTGCATCAGGCGCGCCTCGGCAAGCTGGTACCCGAAACCGCGCGCTGGGACTTGCAGAAGGTTTTTTTGGACCATCTGACCGAGGTCTGGACAGAGCCGGATCAAGGCATCTGGGAGGTGCGTGGCGAGCGCGAACATTTCACTTATTCCAAGGTGATGGCGTGGGTCGCGTTCGATCGCTCGATCAAGAGCGCCGAGCGTTTCAAGCTGGACGGGCCGATCGATCAGTGGCGAAAGGTCTGCAAGGAAATTCACGACGACGTGTGCCGTTATGGGGTCGACCGGGAACGCGGCAATTTCGTCCGCTCCTATGGCTCGAAGCATCTCGACGCGAGCCTGCTGCTCCTGCCTGCTGTCGGCTTTCTGCCGCCCGATGACCCACGTATCCGCGCTACGGTTGGGGCGATCGAGCGCGAACTGACGGTGGACGGTCTGGTGCGCCGCTACGACACCGTGAAATCGGATGACGGCCTGCCGCCGGGCGAGGGGCTGTTTCTCGCGTGCAGTTTCTGGCTGGCCGATGCCTATCTACTGATCGGCCGCGCTGACGATGCGCGCCGGCTGTTCGAGCGTCTCCTCTCCCTACGCAATGATGTCGGGCTCCTGAGCGAGGAGTACGAGCCGCGTAGCAAGCGTCTCATCGGCAACTTTCCGCAGGCGTTTTCGCATCTGGCCTTGGTCAACACCGCTAGCAATCTCTTCCATTACGAAAAGCCGGCCGAGCAGCGCTCCGAGCATCGCGTGCCGGATGCGCCGACCATGAGCGAGCCGGCGAAATAGCTCTATTGACCGCGAAGTCTCCCGCCGGAAGAGTCCGCTTGCCGCCGCACTCGCGCCGGCTCATTGCAAGGGAGGTTTCGCGTGCTCGTCGACGTCAGAACTTACACGATCAGGCCGGGTTGCACGCCGGCTCAACTCGAACTCTACGAGAAGCTCGGTTTTCCGGTGCAGGTACGGCACATCGGCCAGCCGCTCTGCTATTTGCAGGCAGAAAGCGGGGAGATGAATACGCTGGTGCACGCCTGGGTCTACGAGAGCGCTGCCGACCGCGAGCAGCGTCGCGCCGCGATGGGCAAGGATCCCGACTGGAAGAAGTATCTCGATGCGAACCGCGAGGCCGGATACCTGATCGGTCAGCGCACGACCTTGATGACGCCTGTGAAGTTCGCACCGCTCAAGCGATAGTCCGCTCAGCGCACGGTTTCCGTCAGGCCGGACGGCGGTCCGTCGATCGCCGTCCAGCCGCCGTCCACCAGCAGCGCTGTGCCGGTGATGTAGCTTGCAGCGTCGGAGGCAAGAAACGCCACTGCACTCGCGACTTCACGCGGTTCGCTCCAGCGGTTGAACACCGTGTGCGCGGCGAGCTTGTTGAAGATGTCCGGCCGCGCCTTTAGCGGTGCTACGAGCGGCGTTTCGACGATGCTCGGCACCACGGCATTGACCCGTACACCGTGCCCGCCGATCTCCGAAGCGAGACCGCGTACCATCTGAATGATGCCCGCTTTGGTGGCGCCGTAGATCGCCAGTCCCGGCTCGAGCGTGGTCGCGCGCATTGATGAGGTGGCGATCAGGCTGCCGCCACGCTGCTTTTGCATGATGCGCCCGAATGCGCGCAGGAAGAGGAATACGCCACGCAGGTTGAGATCGGCGACGCGGTCGTATTCCTCGTCGGTGTAGTCGAGCATCAGCTTGCGAACGTGCACGGCGGGCGTCGTCACGGCGATGTCGATGCGTCCGCTCGATTTCAACGCGGCTTCCGACAGCGCGGTGATCTGGTCGGCGTTGCCCGCGTCGGTAACATGCGCCTGCGCTTTCACACAGCGGCCGACCTCCGCCGCCGTGCGCTCGACGCCGTCGCGGTTCCTGTCGGCGCATATGATGTTGGCGCCAAGCGCGGCCAACGCTTCCGCCGACGCCTTGCCGATGCCGGAAGCGGCGCCGAGGACCACCGCAGTCTTGCCTGAAAGACCGAAACCGGCGCGATAGTTCTTCAGCCGCTGCTCGATGTTGTCGCTTTCCATGAGCGGTCTCCCTCGACGCATCGCCTTTTGCCCACCGTACACAATTCCATGCGCGTCTTCAGGGCATGCTTTTGTGATCTTCATTGCCGCTCGCGGTTGACGCGGATCATTCGTCCGTCACAATGGGCAGGCGCCCAAATGGAATGCAGCTCAATGCGTTCCGATGCAGGGGGAGGAGTGCAATGCGTTATTTTCGGTCCGTTCTTTTTGGTCTTTTGTTCGTGCTCGCGCCGATGGCCGCAGGCGCGCAGGATTTCCCTAACAAGGGACCGATCAAGATCATCGTGCCATTCCCGCCCGGCGGGCCAAATGACATCATCGCGCGCGCGGTCGGGCAGAAAATGTCCGAAATCCTCAAGCAGAAGGTCATCATCGACAACCGCGGCGGAGCCGGCGGCGTGCTCGGCACCGAACTGGTCGCGAAGGCCGATCCGGACGGCTACACGGTCGCCGTCACCAGCGCGGGTGCGTTGGCGATCAGTGCCAGTGTCCAAAAGGGCGTTCCCTACGACGCCACGAAGGACTTCAAGGCAGTCACCCTCGTCGCCAAGGTGCCCGAGATGCTGGTGGTCGCAACCAGCGTGCCGGCCTCGAACATGGCCGAGCTCGTGGCGCTCGCGAAAAAGGAGCCAGGCAAGCTGAACTTCGCCTCGTCGGGCATCGGCAGCATGCCGCACCTTGCGGGGGAGCTTTTGAAGCTCAACGCGCATATCAACATCGTGCACGTGCCGTATCGGGGCGCGGCTCCGGCAGTGAACGATCTGCTCGGGCAGCAGGTGCAGATGGTGTTCCTCGACCTGCCGATTCTCATCCCGCAGGTGCAAGCCGGAAAGCTCAAGGCCATCGCGATCGGCACGACCGAGCGTGTCGCGGCGTTGCCGAACGTTCCGACCACTGTCGAGGTCGGTTATCCGAACATCCAGACCGAGAACTGGTACGGCATGGTCGCGCCGGCCAAGACGCCGGACGACGTCGTCGGCAAACTAAATCAGGCTGCGGTGGAAGCACTGCATAGCGACGACGTGAAGAAGCGCCTCGATCCGCTCGGCGCAATTCTCGTCGGCGACAAGCCGGACGAGTTCGCTGCCTTCATCAAGAGCGAAAAGGAAAAATGGGCGGGCGTCGTCAAGGCGGCCGGAATTCAACCACAGTAACCTCCGGCTCGCGCATGCACCCCATGACGGCGGAGGTCTGGACACCGGGCGCCGACACCGGATAGCGATGAGCGGAGCAGAAACGAGGTAACCCGTGCGCGGCAAAGCCAATACGCGGACCGGCGGCGAGATTCTCGTGGACCAACTGGTGATCCACGGCGTTCAGCACGCGTTTTGCGTCCCTGGTGAAAGCTATCTTGCGGCGCTCGACGCGTTCCACGACCGTGCCGTCGACCTCATCGTTTGCAGGCACGAAAGCGGCGCGGCGATCATGGCGGAAGCGGTCGGCAAGCTGACCGGCCGCCCCGGCGTCTGTTTCGTAACGCGCGGGCCGGGTGCAACCAATGCATCCGCCGGCATTCATATTGCGCGGCAAGATTCGACGCCGATGATCGTCTTCGTCGGGCAGGTCGCGCGCGGCATGCGCGGGCGCGACGCCTTTCAGGAACTCGACTATCGCGCCGTGTTCGGCACCATGGCGAAGTGGGCGACCGAGATCGACGATCCCGCGCGCATCCCGGAGATCGTATCGCGCGCGTTCTACACCGCGACCAACGGCCGGCCCGGCCCGGTCGTCATTGCGCTGCCCGAGGACATGCTGGAAGAGCAGATGGCGGTCGCGGACGCGCCGCCTTTTGCGCCGATGGAGACGTGGGCGGGCCCGCACGACATGACGCAATTGCAGGCGCTGCTTGGCGTGGCGAAACAGCCGATCGCGCTGCTCGGCGGCAGCCGCTGGTCGAAAGACGCTTGCAGCGCGATGATGCGTTTTGCCGAGCGGTTTTCTCTGCCGGTTGCGACCACGTTCCGTCGCGGGCATTTGTTCGACGCGCTGCACTCCTGCTATGCGGGCGATTTCGGCATTGGCCCGAACCCGAAGCTGCTGGCGCGCGTCAAGGCCGCTGATCTGGTGCTCCTGGTCGGCGGGCGGCTGAGCGAGATTTCCTCGCAGAGCTACACGCTATTCGACATTCCCGGGCCGCAAACCAAGCTCGTGCACGTGCATCCCGATCCGGACGAGCTCGGCAGCGTCTATCGTCCGCATCTTGCGATCAACGCCGCGCCGACCGCCTTCTGTGCCGCGCTCGACCAAATACAGGCGCCGAAAGAAATTCCCTGGCGCGATGACACCAGAAATCTGCATGCCGATTATCTCGCCTGGTCGGAGAAGGCGACGCCGCAGCCCGGCGGCGTGAACCTCGGTGAGATCATGGTCTGGCTGCGCGAAAACCTGCCGCCGGAAACGATCATCGCCAATGGCGCCGGCAATTTCGCCGGATGGATTCACCGCTTCTACCGTTTCCAGCAATTCGGCACGCAGGTCGCTCCGACGTCGGGTTCGATGGGTTACGGTGTGCCGGCTGCGATCGCCGCCAAGCTCCTCAACCGCGACAAGACCGTGGTGTGCGTCGCCGGCGACGGCGATTTCCTGATGACCGGGCAGGACTTCGCGACAGCGGTGCAGTACAAAATTCCGGTCATCATTCTCGTCTCCGACAACGGCATGTACGGCACGATCCGCATGCACCAGGAGCGGCATTATCCCGGCCGCGTCGTCGCCACGGCGCTGCAAAACCCGGACTTCGAAGCCTATGCGAAGGCGTTCGGCGGCTTCGGCATCACGGTCGAGAAGACGGCGGATTTCGGTGCGGCTTTCGCGGCCGCGCAGAAATCTGGAAAGCCCGCGATCATCAATCTGAGGATCGATCCGGAAGCGATCCTGCCGGGCGCGACACTTACCGGCCTGCGCGAGAAGGCGCTAAGCGGTCGCCGGTAGGCTTCGTTCGTGATTGCATTTTTCGGCTGAATCAGCATTCACTCGTTGCATGGCCTATCGCCGCACCGAGAGCGTGGTTCGCAGGCTGGCCCAGCGCGAGGAGGACATCCTTGCCGCTGCCGGCGCGGCCGCGTCGGCGGGAGGTATGGGCGCCGTGCAAATCGCGCCGGTTGCCGAACGGGCAGGCGTCGCCGCCGGCACCGTCTATCGCTATTTCCCGTCGAAGACAGATATGGTTGCTGAACTGGTCGCCGCGGTCGCCGCGCGCGAGATCGGCGCCATGCGCGAAGCGGCCGAACGCGCGCCGGGTCCGTTGTCCGCGCTGGCAGCGGCAGTCGCAACCTTCGCCGCGCGTGCGCTGCGCGAGCGCAAACTCGCCTGGGCAGTCATCGCGGAGCCGGTCGACGCGCAGATCGATATGGTGCGCCTCGATTTCCGTAAGGCGCTCACGCGCGAGATCGAGATACGGATCAGAAACGCCATCGCGGGAGGCCACTTGCCGGATCAGGACGCCGCCGTGGCTGCGCCGGCGATCGTCGGTGCGCTGATGGAGGGCCTGATCGGACCGCTTGCGGCCGCGCCTAGCGACGACGCGGCGAAGAGTCGCGAGGCGGTTCAGACCGTGACGCTTCTCGCCTTGCGCGCGCTTGGCGTCGTCGATGCGCGTGCGCGCGGTCTGGTGGCGCAGACCGCGCTTCCGGAAACAGACCGTTGAGGCCTAGTGCGACATCAGCACCGGCACTGTCATCGAAGACAGGATTCCGCGAGTGACGCCGCCAAGGATGAATTCGCGCAGGCGCGAATGGCCGTAGCCACCCATCACGATAAGGTCGGCACCCACATCGGCCGCATATGAGAGGATCGTGGAAACTACGTCGATGTCGCCGCTAACGAGACGTTTCACATCGACTTTCAATCCGTGACGCGCGAGATGCTGGCCGAGATCCGCCCCGGCGATTTCATCGGTCTCCGGTTTGCCACCGGTTACCATGACGATCTCCACGGCCTTGGCCCCGCGTAGGAACGGCATCGAGTCCGCGATGGCGCGCGTCGCGGCCCGGCTTCCGTCCCAGCACGCAAGCACGCGATCGAGCTTCAGCCCGCCCTTCTGGATGAACGGCACGAATATGACCGGCCGGCCCGAATCGAACAGGGCCGCTTCGTTGGCAAGTTCGGCCGCGAGCGACTCGTCACGTTCGGCTTGCCCGACAACCACCAGATCAAAGCGGCGAGCGATCGCCCCGAATTGAGTAGCAGCGTCGGTCACGACGTCAGTGATCGTATGCGTCTCGGCCGCAACCCCGGCCCGCGTGGCAGCCTGCGTGAATCGGCGAACGGCGTTTTCCGCGCTTTTTCGCACCTCCGCGCGCGGCGCCTCGAGGATCGAGGCCGGTATATTTCCCATCACGGTTCCCGGGATGGCCGGCTCGCAAGCAAGAGCAATCCCGAGCACATGGGAATCGAATTCTTTGGCAATCGAAATAGCAAAATCGCCGGCGACGTCGTGCGCGCCCAATCCGAGGTTGACAACAATGTCCTTGATCATGATGCGAAGCTCCGTTTATTCCGCATCTCGATATTTTGTATTGCTTCCTCCGGCTTTGACTAAGGTCAAATGAGTCCTCAATTCGCTACTTCTTCTTGCCGTCCGCCGCGAACTGCTTGAGATAGGCCCAGAGGTTGTCGGCCTCTTTTTCATTTTTGATGCCGGGGAAAATCATCTTGGTGCCTGGGATCCTGCCGCGCGGGTCCTTGATGTATTCCTTGAATGTCGCCTCGCCCCAGACGATGCCGGAATTCTTGTTGGCGTCGGAATAGCTGTAGTCCGGCGCGCTACCGGAATGGCGGCCGTCGAGCCCGTTGAGCTCGGGTCCGACCTTGTTCTTGGCCCCTTCGCCGACGGAATGGCAGGGCAGGCATTTTTTGAACGATTGCTCGCCGAGAGCTGCATCCTGGGCCAGTGCGGTGGCCGCGGAGACAGCCAGTGCGAGTATTGTCCCGGCTGCGACTGCGATTCTCATAACTTTTGCTCCCATTCCAGATTTTCGGCGTTGCCCGGCAAGATAGCCGTTTTCGAATGACCTCGGCGGCTCTATGTGTCAACCGCGGATTGGCTGTATCGTTGGTCTGCGGTAAAGCCGGGACTTAGCAATGACAGTGCGGATGCCCGAAGCGGACGGCAAGGTGCTGGCGCGGCGCGAGCGTATCGCGGCCGTGCTGCGCACGATCGTGCCGGGCGAGGGGGTGATAACCGGCGAGCGCGAGCTCAAGCCCTACGAGACCGACGGGCTGACCGCTTATCACCAGCTTCCAATGGTGGTGGTGCTGCCGGAAACGACGAGCCAGGTCTCGCAGATTCTCAGCTATTGCCACGGCGAGGGGATCAAGGTCGTGCCGCGTGGCGCGGGCACATCGCTCTCCGGTGGCGCGTTGCCGCTTGCCGACGGCGTGCTGCTCGGCATGGCCAAGTTCAACCGCATCCGCGAAATCGATTTTGACAACCGTGTCGCGGTCGTCGAGCCTGGCGTAACCAACCTTGCGGTGAGCAACGCCGTCGCGCATGCCGGATTCTATTACGCGCCGGATCCATCCTCACAGATCGCCTGCACGATAGGCGGCAACATCGCGGAGAATTCCGGCGGCGTGCACTGCTTGAAATACGGCATGACCACCAACAACGTGCTCGGCTGCGAGATTGTGCTGATGAACGGCGAGATCCTGCGCATCGGCGGCAAGCACCTCGACGCCGGCGGCTACGATCTGCTCGGCATCATCACCGGTTCGGAAGGATTGCTCGGCGTCGTCACCGAAGTGACGGTGCGAATTCTCAAGAAAGCCGAAACCGCGCGCGCAGTGCTCGTGGGGTTTCCGAGCTCGGAGGATGCGGGCGAATGCGTTTCCAGCATCATCGGCGCCGGCATCATTCCGGGCGGCATGGAGATGATGGACAGGCCCGCCATTCTCGCGGCGGAAGAATTCGTTCACGCCGGTTATCCACTCAATGTCGAGGCGTTGCTGATCGTCGAGGTCGACGGACCGCAAGCCGAGGTCGATCACCTGATCGGACGCATCGAACGCATTGCAAAGCAGTGCCGCGCGGTTTCGGTCAAAGTCTCAACTTCCGAAGAGGAGCGGCTGCTGTTCTGGGCCGGCCGTAAGGCGGCGTTCCCGGCGGTTGGGCGCATCTCGCCGGACTACTATTGCATGGACGGCACCATTCCGCGCGCCAAGCTGCCGCTGGTGCTGGCGCGCATGAAGGATATGTCGGCGAAGTACGGCCTGCGCGTCGCCAATGTCTTTCACGCCGGAGACGGCAATCTGCATCCGCTCATTCTTTATGATGCGAACCGGCCGAGCGAGTTGACGCGCGCGGAAGAATTCGGCTCCGAAATTCTCAAGCTCTGCGTCGAGGTCGGCGGCGTGCTCACGGGCGAGCATGGCGTCGGCGTCGAGAAACGCGACCTGATGCCGGTGATGTTCTCGGAAACCGATCTTGACCAGCAGCAGCGGCTCAAATGCGCCTTCGACGAGAAAGGGCTGCTTAATCCGGGCAAGGTCTTCCCGAAGCTGCACCGCTGCGCCGAGCTTGGCCGCATGCATATTTCCGCCGGCAAGCTGCCATTCCCAGACATTCCCCGATTCTGACGGCCTCAATGAGTAACGGATTCAGGCCACGAGACGGCAAAGACGTCGAGGAAGCGGTGCGCTGGGCGCTCGCCAGCGAAAAGACGCTGGACGTCATCGGCAGCGCCAGCAAACGCGACATCGGCCGTCCAAGCCAGACCGACTTAACGCTCGATCTCGCGGGGCTTGCGGGCGTCACGCTGTACGAACCCGAAGAACTGGTTCTCTCCGCAAAGGTCGGCACGCCGCTTGCCGAAATCAGGACGATGATCGAGGGAAAGGGCCAAGAGCTCGGCTTCGAGCCGGTCGACTATGGTCCCATATTCGGCCGTGCGGCAGGCGGGGGCACGATCGGAGGCGTTATTGCCGCCAACCTCGCCGGCCCGCGCCGCATCAAGGCAGGCGCCGCGCGCGATCATTTTCTCGGCGTGACCGCGGTCACCGGTCGCGGCGATACCATCAAGTCGGGCGGCCGCGTCGTGAAGAACGTCACCGGCTACGATCTCTGCAAGGTGCTGGCGGGTTCCTGGGGCACGCTCGCAGCGATGACCGAAGTCACCGTCAAAGTCCTGCCGAGGGCCGAGACCGAGGCGACCGTGATCGTGACTGGCCTCGACGACGCCAGCGCGGTGCGGGCGATGAGCGCTGCGCTCGGCTCTCCCTGCGATGTGTCTGGCGCGGCGCACATGCCTGACCACGTTGCATCGTGGTTCGACGGGCTGCCGAAACCTGAAGCAACTACCGCCCTGCGGATCGAGGGCTTCGAGCCTTCTGTCGTGCATCGCAAGGAAACCCTGGCCGCGCTGATGAAGCCGTTCGGGCCGGTCGCGATGCTCGATGACAACGACTCGCGCGCGCTCTGGCGCAGCGTGTCGGAGGTCAGGCCGTTTGCGTCGGACGGGGCGGAGACGCGTCCGCTATGGCGCATCTCGACCGCGCCCGGCAAGGGTCATGAGATCGCAGCGGCGATTACGCCGGCGGCGCAAATGTTTTACGACTGGGGCGGTGGTTTGGTATGGGTCGCGATGCCGTTCGCACAGGAGCCTGATGCGACAGCCATCCGCCGCGCTGTCGCCGCAGTCGGCGGCCATGCCACGTTGATCCGCGCGCCGGCATCGGTGCGCGCGGCGGTCGACGTGTTTGAGCCGCAGCAGACGGCTGTCGCTGCGCTAAGCAAGCGTATCAAAGAGAGTTTCGACCCCAAGGGCGTGCTCAACCCGGGGCGAATGTGGGCGGGAGTCTAGTTCGGTGCAAACGTCGTTTTCGATTGCCCAGCTCGCTAACCCGCAGATTGCGGAAGCCGATAAAATTCTGCGCGCCTGCGTGCATTGTGGATTCTGCACCGCGACTTGTCCGACTTACGTGCTGCTCGGAGACGAGCTCGACTCGCCGCGCGGGCGCATCTACCTGATCAAGGAGATGCTGGAAAAAGAGCAGCCGGCGAGCCGCGACGTCGCCAAGCACATCGACCGCTGCCTTTCCTGTCTTGCCTGCATGACGACGTGCCCGTCGGGCGTGCATTACATGCATCTCGTCGACCAGGCGCGCGACCACATCGAGCAAACCTACAAGCGTCCGGTTTTCGACCGCGCATTGCGCGCGCTGCTTGTCCGGGTGCTGCCCGATCCGGCGTTGTTTCGCCTCGCCCTGGTCGCGGGTTTGGTGGCGCGGCCGTTTGCGCCGGTTCTCAAGGCGATCGGACTAAAGCGTCTGGCCGCGATGCTGACGCTTGCGCCGCCGCGCAAGCCGGCGCCACCGGTCGACCGTGTCGGCAAAGTGTTCCCGGCTGAAGGAGAGCGCCGCGGGCGAGTAGCGCTGCTGTCGGGCTGCATCAATCCGATCCTGGCGCCGTCCACCATCGAGGCGGCGATCCGCGTGCTCAATCGGCATGGGGTCGAGGTCGTCGTTGCGGCGAGTGAGGGCTGCTGCGGCTCGCTTGCCCATCACATGGGACGCGAGAGCGAGGCACACGCGCAGGCGCGCAACAATATCGATGCATGGACGCGCGAGATCGAGGGCGAGGGGCTCGACGCCATCATCATCACCGTTTCCGGTTGCGGCACCACCATCAAGGATTACGGCCATATGTTCCGCACCGATGCCGCCTACGGCGCGCGCGCGGCGCGCATATCATCCCTGGCGATGGACATCACGGAATATCTTTCGCGACTCGCATTGAGGCCTGCCGTAAACGGCGGCGACATGGTCGTTGCATACCATTCCGCCTGCTCGTTGCAGCATGGGCAAAGGGTGACGCGTGAGCCGAAAGAACTGCTTTCCCGTCTTGGCTTTACGGTCAAGGACGTGCCGGAAGGTCATTTGTGCTGCGGCTCAGCCGGTACCTACAATATTCTTCAACCGGACCTTGCCAGACAGTTGCGCGACCGGAAGGTCACCAATATTGAAAGTCTCACGCCCGACGTGGTAGCAGCCGGGAATATCGGCTGTATCACTCAGATCACTGCCGGCACGGCCATTCCCGTGGTCCATACGGTCGAATTGATCGACTGGGCGACCGGTGGGCCGCGGCCGGCGGGTGTCAAAGAGACTGCATCTAACGCTATTCCGGTACAGTTGGCCGAAGCTGTACAATGACGAGAAACGAATAACCGACCGGGAGGATCACCATGGCGAAATCCAGACAGAAGCCGAAAGCGAAAAGGGGCAAGCGCGTCACCTCCGCGCGCAAGAAAAAGGCGATGAAGGTGAAGCGCCCGGCGCGGAAGGCCGCAAGGAAAACGAAGGCAAAGAAATCGGCCGCGAAAAGGCCGGCCGCCAGGAAATCGGCGCCGAAGGCAAAGGCGGCCTCCGCTGCGAAGCCGTCGAAGTCGCGGACCTACAAGATTCTCCTGATGGGCGCGTCCTACGGGTCGCTGCTCGCTTCCAAGCTTTTGTTTGGCGGTCACTCGATTCATCTCGTCTGCCTTCCGGCTGAAGCCGACTTGATCAACGCCGAAGGCTTCAAAGTGAAATTGCCGGTGCGCGGCCGTTCCGAGCCGGTGTTGCTGGAGTCGCGTAAGCTTCCTGGCAAGGTCACCGCGGGGCCGGCGACCGGCGTCAATCCTGGCGACTACGATCTCGTCGGCCTTTGCATGCAGGAGCCGCAGTATCGCTCGCCGGGCGTGCGCGAATTGCTCGACGCTGTCGGCAAATCCCGCGTGCCCTGCATGTCGATCATGAACATGCCGCCGCTGCCTTATATCAAGCGCATCCCCGGCCTTGATTACAAAGCGCTGGAAGCCGCCTATACGGACCCGCGCGTCTGGGACAACGTCGATCCGAAGAAGACCACGCTCAACAGCCCTGATCCGCAGGCCATCCGTCCGCCGGATGGCAAGGCAAACGAATTGCTCGTCACGTTGCCGACCAATTTCAAGTGCGCGCGTTTCGAAAATGACAAGGACACGCAGATCGTTCGCAATCTCGAGAAGGACGTCGACAGCGCGCGCTTCGACGCGCCGGAAGGCAAGATCGAATTGCCCGTGAAGCTGAAAGTCTATGATTCGATCTTCGTGCCGCTCGCCAAGTGGGCGATGCTGCTCGCGGGCAACTATCGCTGCATCACCAAGGATGGCATGCGCACCGCGCAGGAGGCCGTACATTCCAATATCGAGGAAGCGCGCTCGGTCTACAATTTCGTCAACGACCTGTGCGTGAAGCTCGGCGCCAAGCGTGACGACTTGGTGCCGTTCGAGAAATACGCCGCCGCCGCGCAGAGCCTCACGCGGCCGGCTTCGGCCGCGCGCGCGCTCAACAACGGTGCGCCGAATATCGAACGCGCCGACAAGCTGGTCCAACTGATCGCCGCGCAGAAGGGCCTGCATCACCCGGTCATCGACGGTATCGTGGCACTAGTCGACGAGCGGCTGGAAGCGAACCGGAAAAAAGCCGCGGCGTGACCGCCTCACCGTTTACAGAACTGAATATCCTAGCGAATCCGGAGGCTTGATCGCCTCCGGATTTGTTTTGCGGCTCGTTGTGGTTTCGCTGCAACGATTGCTTTCGAACTGTCGATAACGGGCGTGTTCGCCTAAAAAGGCAGCAATTGCTGCAGTTTTCGTCTTGCCGCGCCGTTCTGCCGCCTATGTAATTTTCGTCATCGATGCGCGTCCTGTGGCGTACGGGTCGATCGCAGCCGGAGCTTCGTACGCACGGACGGGCCGAGCAATCGGCGTGCTGCCGATCGAAACGAAAAAGGGGCAGGGTTATGAAGAAGGTTGTGTTGCCGGTGGTAACCGCGCTGGCGGTTTCTGCGGTCCCGGCATTCGCTGCTGACATGCCGGCCAAGGCCGCGAAGGTGGTGCCGGCCGCCGCGCCGAGTCCGTTCGATCTCGCGTTCGGCGCGGCGATCATGAACGATTACGTGTTTCGCGGCGTGACGCAGTCGGCGCATCAGCCGTCGGTCGCCGCCTACTTCGAGCCGCGCTTCAACGTCAATCCGAACTTGCAGCTCTACGCAGGCGTCGCCGGGGAGAGCATCAAGTTCGCCAACAATGCGGCGGCCGAGATCGATCTCTACGCGGGAATTCGCCCGACTATCGGCCCGCTCGCGCTCGATTTCGGATTCTGGGAATATTACTACCCGGGCGGCACCTGCTACGGCGGCACGGCGCCCGGTTGCTTGCCCGCGCTCGCGAACGGCAACGTCGCTAAAAAAGACGCGAGCTTCTATGAGCTCTACGCCAAGGCCACCTATACCGCCGGCGACTGGGCGTTCGGTCCGACGTTTTATTATTCGCCGAATTTCCTGAATACCGGCGCCGACGGCGAATACCTGTCGGGCATCGTCAAGTTCACCGCGCCCGCCGCTATGCAATTCCCGAACGGCGTCGGCTGGTACGTGTCGGGCGAATTCGGCCGCCAATGGCTCGGCACCAGCGATGCGTTCTATGGATTGCCGGGCACGATTTACGCCGCCGGCATCCCGTACAAGGACTACAACACCTGGAACATCGGGTTCGGTCTCACCTGGAAGACCTTCACGCTCGACCTGCGCTACTCCGGCACGGATCTCAACAAGGGCAACTGCAATGCCTTCACCAGCGATCCGGGAGCGACCGGCACGACCAACGTGACGCCGATCAATCCGAGCGGCGTCGGCTCGAAGTGGTGTGGTTCGACTTTCATTGCCAAGCTGTCGGCGGATTTGACGCTGGGCAGCCTGAAGTAATCGCGACACTGTCCCAAAAAATCCGGCGGCGGCTCGCGAGCCGCCGCCATTTTCTTTGCCGCTATAACGGTGCGACCGGTTTCAGCGCGCCCTGCCTGACTTGCGCGTGGTCGCCCTCGCGCACGAGCTCAAGACGGCGGCGGTGGAATGCCGCAAGCGTCGCGCGGTGGCCGATTGAAACGATGGTCGTCTCTTTGAGGCGGTCATTGAGCAATTTGTAGAGCGCGGCTTCCGACGGCTCGTCGAGCGAAGCCGTGGCTTCGTCGAGGAACAAGAAATCCGGCCCGTGCAGAAGAGCGCGCGCGATGCCGAGCCGCTGCTGTTCTCCGAGCGACAGCATGCGGTTCCAATGCGCTTCTTCATTCAGACGTTCGACCAGGGACGGCAGCCCCACGGCCTTGACCGCCTCCGCGACCTTGGCGGTGTCGAACACACCTTCTTCCGCCGGATAGACGACGGCGGCCGATAAAGGCGCGATCGGAAAGTAAGGTCGCTGCGGCAGCATCATCACCTTGGCGTTCTTCGGCACGACGACATCGCCGGAGCCGAAGGGCCAGATGCCGGCCATCGCACGGAACAATGTCGACTTGCCCGAGCCGGACGGCCCGGTCACCAGCACGCGCTCCCCGGTATCGATGGTGATGTCGCTTGCATTCACCAGCGGCACGCCGTTCGGCAGCTGGACCGCGAGGTGCTCGAAGACGACGGCCTTGCCGTCGCCCGGCTTGATGGTGATGACCGGCGGCGTGACGGCGCGGGCGCGGGCGGCAGCGATCGAACGATCGAATCCCGCGAGACGCTCGACGATGGCGCGCCATTCGGCAAGGTTGCGATAGACCGTGACGAATACCGACAGCGCGTCCTGCACGCGACTGAAAGCGTTGGCCGTCTGCATCAGTCCGCCGAGCTGGATCACGTTCGCGAAATACGCGGGGCTGACCATGATGTAGGGAAACACGACCGCAGCCTGACTGTATCCCGCGGTAAAGAAGGTGAGCTTTTTCTGCCGGGTCATGATCGCCATCCAGTTGGCAACCACGTTTCCAAAGCGCACCAGCAGCCGGTCGCGCTCGGCAGGCTCTCCGTCGAGCAATGCGATCTGCTCGGCGTTCTCGCGCACGCGCACCATATTGAAGCGAAAATCCGCCTCGTAGCGCTGCTGCTGGAAATTCAACGCAATAAGCGGCCGTCCAATCAGATGCGTGATCAACGTGCCGAAAAAGGCGTAGATGAGCGCGGCCCACAGCAGATACCCGGGGATGTTGAATTTTATTCCGAACGCGTGCAGCGGCGCCGCCGCCGACAATGCCCACAGGATCGCCATGAAGGACAGCAGCGTGACGACGGCGTTGAGAACCTGCAGACCGATGCTCAGGGTGAATTGGATGAACTGAGCGATGTCTTCCGAGATGCGCTGGTCCGGATTGTCGGCCGCGTCGCCGAGCAGTTGCATGCGATAATGATTGGCGTCGGCGAGCCAGTGATCGAGATAGCCGCGCGTCATCCAGCGGCGCCAGCGAATTTGCAGCCACTGATTGAGATAGAGTTGATAGACGGCAAGCAGAATGTACGCGCTCGCGAGCACGCAGAAATACAAAAGCTGGTGCACGAAGGCGTTCCAGTTGCGGTCCTGCAGCGCGTTGTAGAAGACGTTGTTCCATTCATTGAGCAGGACGGTGAGGCCGACGATCGACAGTTCGATCACAATGACGGCCGCAAGCAGGATGCGTCCGGCCCACCGGTCCTCCGATCGAAAATAGGGACTGGCGAGCCGCCAGACGGTGGCCAGCGTCGCGAAGTGGCTTTTCACGGACGGTCTCCTGTTTCGATGGGAGGTGTCATAGGATTTTCAAATTGGAGGAAAGTCATACGTGATCGTACAACAATTTGTTTTTGTTTTTATTGAGTTGATCGACAAGCATAGACCAAAGTCGGACTCAAATCCCGAGGATGCCGCGGCGAGCGGCATCCAGCAAATTTGGATATCGAAGACGGCAAAGTCGCGTCGTCGCGACATCAAGTGTCGATCGAATTTTGGTTTCGACCTTGCGTGCAATCATGTCCTCCCAGTAGCATGTTGAACAGGGGAGACAGCGTATAGCGACTTCGAGCGCCTCGCAGCGCTTGAAGCGCACGCGTTGTCTCCCAATAATTTTTTCTAACAGGCGGCGGATAATGCCGCGCGAGGAGGAATGCACATGAGCCTTTGGAAACCTGATCGCAGAGCTATCATCAAGGCGGGCGCTGCGCTTGGCGCGTCGACGGTTTTTTCGCCACCGATTCTGACATTCGCGCAAGGCGAAACGCCGATTAAAATCGGCATGCACGATCCGTTCACCGGCACGTACGCCGCGGAAGGCGAGAGCGAGAAGCGCGGCGCGCTTATGGCCCTCGCGGAGGTCAACAAGAAGGGCGGCATCAACGGCCGCAAAGTCACGCTCGTGACCGAAGACGAAGGCGCCAACGCCGGCATCGCCGCGCAAAAGGCGCACAAGATGATCGAGCAGGACAAGGTCGACTTCCTGATGGGCGCCGTTTCGTCCGCGACCGCGCTCTCGGTCAACCAGGTCGCTCACGAAAAAGGCAAGCTCTACATGGTCACCGGCGGCCACACCGATCCGGTTACCGGTACGCAATGCCATTGGACCACGTTCCGCATCTGCACTACGACGTACATGCTTGCCGCGGGTCTCGCCGCGACGCTGTACAAGAAGTTCGGCGGCAAGTGGTATTTCATCACGCCGGACTACGCATTCGGCCACACGTTGCAGCAGTCCTATGCCAAGCTGCTGACCGGCTTCGGCGGCAAGGTGCTCGGCAATTCGCTCTCGCCACTCGGGACCACCGACTTCTCGTCGTACCTCATCAAGGCACAGCAGGCGAAGCCGGACGTGCTGATCGTTCTCGTCGACGGTCAGGACCTCGTGAACTGCATGAAGCAGGCCGCACAGTTCGGTCTGATGAAGAAGTTCCCGATCGGCGGCGGCCTGTCCGAGCTCGAAGTGCTGCGCGCACTGCCGAAGGAAGCCAAGCAAGGCTGGTGGACGCTGGAGTGGTACTGGGATCAGCCGAAGACCCCGCACGTCAAAGAATGGGTTGCGGCCTATCAGAAGGCAAATCCGGACGGCACCTGGCCGAGCGCGCGCACCTGGTTCGGCTATGCCGGCCTGCACGCGATCGCGATGGGCGCGAACAAGGCGAAGTCGACCGACTCGGTGAAGGTTGCAAAGGCGCTTGAAGGTCTCGAGTTGCCTCCGGAGATCAAGCTGCAGCCGAACAAGGTCTATTTCCGTCCGGGCGATCACCAACTGATGTCGAGCGAGTTCCCCGGCGAGATTCTGCCGGATGGCAAGTATCCGAGCATGTTCAAGGTGGCGGATATCGTCGCCGGCGACAGCATTGCACTGTCGGTGAAGGACACCGGCTGCAAGCTCGACTATCAGTCGTGATGCGCTAGAACAAAAAACTGCAACGCATCGGCCAAAGCCGCGCCGCCTCCTCAGGGGGCGGCGCGGTGCGGCTTGAATTCCTGCGAATGAACGGGCGACCGGGCTAGCTATGGAGCTTTTGCTTTTCAACGCCTTCAATGGGCTTATCCAGGGCGTGTTCTACGCGCTGATGGCGCTCGGCCTGGCGCTGATCCTGAGCCTGAACTCCGTGATCAACATGGCGCATGGCGGCTTTCTCGTCATTGGCGCTTATCTTGCTTATACGCTCACGCCTTATCTTGGCTTCTGGGGCGCGCTGATCGCCGGCCCGATTCTGGCCGGCGGGATCGGCCTGATTGTCGAGCGCATCCTGATCCGTCCCGTCTACAAACGGGTCGATCCGATTTACAGCTTGCTGCTGACCTTCGGCCTCGCGCTCATCATCGAGGACCTGACGCGCACGATTTGGGGCCCCCAAGGGTTGCCGCTCGAAGTGCCCGACGTCATCAACTCCCCGGTCAGTGATGTGTACTTCTTCATCACCGGCTACCGGCTGTTCGTCATCGGCATCACGGCTGCCGCGGCGATCGGGCTTTACCTGCTGCTGCGCTATACGCTGCTCGGTATCCGTATTCGCGCCGGCACGCGCGATCTCGAAACCACGGCGGCGCTCGGTGTGAATATTTACAAGCTGCGCGCCTTCAACTTTGCTTTCGGCTGCATTTTCGCCGGCCTTGCCGGCGTGCTCGCGGCCGGCGTTCTCGGTCTGACGCCGCCAATGGGCAACAGCCTCATCATGCCGAGTTTCGTCGCCATCATCATCGGCGGCGTCGGCAGCCTGTTCGGCGCCGTGCTCGGCGGCCTCATCATCGGCCTGGCTGCGGGCCTCGTCACGACTTATTACCCGGCCGCGAGCGAAGCTGTGATCTATCTGATGATGCTGATCGTGCTTGTCGTGAGGCCGCGCGGACTGTTCGGTGAAGAAGGATTGTTCGAATGACGCGCATCGTCGGCATCGCGGTCATGTGGCTGGCGCTGCTTGCGCTGCCATGGTGGCTGCCGCTGATCGGCGGCTATACCGCGCTCGGCTCCAAGGTTCTGATCTACGCCATTGCCACGATGGGGCTCAATCTGGTGCTCGGCTTTACCGGAGGACTCTCGTTCGGGCAGGCGGCTTATTTCGGGCTCGGCGCCTACGGCGCCGGAATGACGTTGAAATACCTCGCGCCGAGCACACCGCTCGCGATCGTTATTGGCACGGTGGTCGGCGGTCTCGCGGCAACCGTCCTCGGGCCGCTGGTCATGCGCCGCCGCGGCATCTATTTCGCGATGATCACTATCGCCATCGGCCAGCTTTTCTATTTCGTCATGGTGCGCTGGAACGAAGTGACGGGCGGCGAAGACGGGCTCGCCGGATTTGCGCGGCAGGACATCCATCTCGGTCTGCTGAATGTCCCCATCTCGTCCTCCGGTACCGCGTTCTACTATCTCGTCCTGCTCTGCTTCACGGTCGCAGTCGCGGTGATGTGGACCGTCCTGCAATCGCCACTCGGTCATACCTGGGTGGCGATCCGCGAAAATCGGCGGCGCATGGAATTCCTCGGCATTCGGGTCGAACGCTACGTCTGGGCCGCGTTCGCGATCGCCGGCACTATCACGGCCTTTGCCGGAACGCTCAACGCGATGCTGTTCAACTTCGCGTCGCCGCAGGACCTGCACTGGATCCTGTCCGGCAACTTCGTGATCATGATCGTGCTCGGCGGCATGCGCAGTTTCTTCGGCCCGCTCATCGGCGTGATCATCTTCGTGGTCGCGCAAGACTATCTGTCGAGCGTTACCGACAACTGGATGACATTCATCGGCCTGATCTTCGTCTGCATCGTGCTCTTGTTTCCGAGAGGCGTTCTCGGAATCTTCCGCCGCGCGGAGGCCGTATGAGCGCGGTCATGCAGGCTCCCGCACCGATGGCGGCTGTCGGGGAAACGGCTGCGAAGACGCCGTTCCTGCGGATGGACAACGTCGCCCGCCATTTCGGCAGTCTGAAAGCGGTCGACGGCGTGACGTTCGAAATGCGTGCCGGCGAGATGCGCGCGGTAATCGGGCCGAACGGCGCCGGCAAGACCACCTTCTTCAATCTGATCAGCGGCCTGTTGCCGCCGACCGCCGGGCAAGTGATCTTCGAGGGCGAGAGCATAACGCAGCAGACCATCGTTCACCGCGTTGCCAAGGGCATCGTCCGCACGTTCCAGATCACCGAGATTCTCCCCGACCTCAGCGTCTTCGAAAACATCCGCGTCGGTGTCGAAACCGCCGAGAAGCTCAACTCCAAACCTTGGATCAGCCGCAGCGAGCGTGAGCGCGTCAATCAGCGCGTGACGGAGCTGATGGACATCGTCCACTTGCGCAACAAGGCCAATCGCACCGTCGGTGAACTCGCGCACGGCGACCAGCGCGTGGTCGAGGTTGCGGTCGCGCTCAGCCTCAAGCCGCGGCTTCTGCTGCTCGACGAGCCGACGGCCGGCATGGGCGACACCGAGACCGATCACATGGTCGACCTCGTGCGCCGCCTGCATCAGGAACAGGGCATGAGCATTCTTTTCATCGAGCACGACATGGATATCGTGTTCGGCATCGCGCAGCACATCACCGTCCTCGATCAGGGGCGGGTTCTGGCCGACGGCACGCCGGAGGCCGTATCGAACGATCCGAAAGTGCGTGCTGCCTATCTGGGGTCGATCGAATGACCGCCGTCCTGCGCGCAAGCGATATCCATTCGTTCTACGGCAAGAGCCATATCCTGCACGGCATCTCGCTTGAGGTGAACGAGGGCGAGATCGTCGCCGTGCTCGGTCGCAACGGCGCGGGCAAGACCACCACGGTGCGCAGCCTGGTCGGGCTGACGCCGCCGCGGCAGGGAAGCGTGGAGATTTTCGGCAACAACACGACGCGCTGGCCGGCGCATCGCATCGCTGGGCTCGGCGTCGGCTACGTACCCGAAGGTCGCAAGATCTTCGGCCCGCTCACTGTGCTGGAAAACCTGAAAGTGCCGCAGGCGCGGCCGGGACCGTGGGACCTTGATCGCATCTGGAAACTGTTTCCGCGGCTTGCCGAGCGCAAGTCGCAGCTCGGCCGGCAGCTATCGGGCGGCGAGCAGGAGATGCTCTCGATCGCGCGGCCGCTGCTGCTCAACCCGCGCATCATGCTGCTCGACGAGCCGAGCCAGGGGCTTGCGCCGCTTATCGTGCGCGAGGTGATGAAGGTCGTTCAGCGCATGCGTGAAGAGGGGCTTTCCGTGCTTCTCATCGAGCAGAATGCGCCGCTTTCCCTGTCGATTGCCGACCGCGCGTATATCCTCGACGACGGCAAAGTCGTCTATTCCGGCAAGGCCGCCGACCTCGCGAAGGATACCGAGCTGGTCAACAAGCTCGCCGGCGCCGGCAAATCGGCCGCCTGACAGGGCCAGCTGCCCGCTCCTCCGCCGGCGCCCTCCAAGCGGGCCGGCAACCTCGAACCTTCGGATATCGCACCAGAATGCGCTGCTGCGGCTGACACACGCCCGCCGGCTCCGGGCCGCGCTCCGCGTCATGCGGCCGCGGCAAGCATAGCCTTTCGGCCAAATCAAGGTGCTATCTGCCTGTTTCAATTACGTGTTATTGTTTCTGAGCGCGGGGGCGACGAACGTCCGGCCTTTAGCCGGTGTTTTCCTCGTAGCAACTGAAGACTGCCCGACCGCGCTTCGCGCGGCCGACAATTTGGCAGCTGCAGCCGAATAAGAAGCGAAAGGGAGGAAGCGAATGAACAAATCCGATGCACGTACGCCTGTTACCCGCCGCGCGATTGTCGGCGGCGTCGCCGCCGCCGCGGTCAGCGCGCCCTATATCCGCAACGCGGAAGCGGCCACGACGACCACATGGAAAATTCAGACGTCCTGGCCGGCCGGCGTCGGCCTCAACACGTTCAAGGCCTGGTGCAACACCATCAAGGAAAAGACCGGCGGCGAGCTTGAGTTCAAGGGCTTCGCGGCGAAAGAGGTGGTCGGGGACTTCGAGCTGCTCGATGGCGTCAAGAACGGCGTGCTCGAGGCGATGAACTCTTTCTGCGTCTATTGGGTCGGCAAGATCCCCGCGACGGCCTTCCTGTCGTCGTACCTCATGGGTCTGCGCTATCCGCACGAGTGGGACATCTTCTTCTACGGCAAGGACGGCGTGAAGATGGCCCGCGAGATCTATGCAAAGCAGGGCCTGTTCTGGGTCGGGCGCGTGCACCACGGGCCGAACATCGTGCACTCGAAGAAGCCGATCCGCTCGATCGAGGACTTCAAGGACCTCAAGCTGCGCGTGCCGGGCGGCATGATCGCCGAGGGTTTTGCGGCGGCCGGCGCACGCACCACGTTGCTTCCGGGCGGCGAAGTGTTCTCGGCGCTGGAAAAGGGCACGGTGGATGCGGCGGACTATACCGGTCCGGCGGTCAACTGGGACCTCGGCTTCCAGCAAGTCACCAAGTACATCTGGGTCGGGCCTCCGGGACTTGAGTCGATCTATCAGCCGGTCGACTTGATGGACATCGTGGTCAACATGAACGTCTGGAACAAGCTTTCGCCCCAGATGAAGCTGTGGGTGGAGAACGAAGTCGAGGCCTACTCGGCTCTGCACTTCGGCGCCATCCAGAAAGCGGACATGGAGACGTGGCCGAAGTTCGAGAAGGCGGGCACGCAAGTGCTGCGTATGCCGACGGAAGACCTCGAGAAGTGGCAACGCATCGCGACGCCGATCTGGTTCAAGTGGGCCAACAAGGACAAGGACGCCGCGCGCATCTTCAAGGCCCAGCTCGAGATCATGGAGTCGCCGACCGTCGGCTACGTGACGCCCGACATGTACAAGGGCCAGAAGCTCGATCTCTAGGATCGGCTGAAAGAACAAAAATGACGGAGATGATGCCTTCGGGCATCGTCTCCGTCGCATTGAGACCGCGGGCTCGGGGACCGTCATGCCGCATCTGAATTTTGTGCTGCCTCATTGGATGTATTGGGGCACGCTCATCCTGTTTCCTCTCATCGCGATGTACCTGGTCAAGCGGCAACGCCGCCGCGGCGTGCCGCAGGGGCCGTCGCTATTCATCGCCTACCTGTTCTGGCTTTGCTCCGGCTTCATGGGCCTGCACCGCTTCTATCTGCGGAGCATGTGGGGCTTCGCCTACATTCCGCTTTTTCTCGTCATCCTTCACGTGAGCGATACGATTCGCGATCACCGCGAGGACGTGTCACGGACGCATGCGGCATATTCGGCGGCCGAAATCGAATTGAATCGCGCGAAGATCCCGCAGGGTGTCACGGCGACCCCCGCGATGACCGAGCGCCTGCAAAAGGCGCAGGCCGCCGAAAGCAAAGCCAAGGCGGACGCCGAGGCGGAGCTCAAGGAGATGGACCGGTGGCAGAGCTATTCCCGCTGGCTCGCCATCGTGATGGCGCTGATGCTGCTGGTCGACGCCGTGCTGATGCCGCGCCTGGTCCGCCATGCGCGCGAACGTGAGGCAGCCGAGCGCGCCAATGCGCCGCCGGAGGCGGCCGCACCGGACATCCCCCCGGCCGGCACGCACGAAGATCCGACGATGCATCTGCACACGCGGATTACCGACGCGCTGGAGTGGCTCAACGTGCGCGCTGGCGAATTCGTCGCCTATTGGGCCGTAATCTCGGTGTTCGTCTATTACTACGAGGTGATCGCGCGCTACGTGTTCAACTCCCCGACCAATTGGGTACACGAGAGCATGTTCCTGATGTACGGCATGCAATACATGCTGTGCGGCGCCTACGCCTATCGCGAAGATCAGCACGTCCGTGTCGACGTCTTCTATGTAAAGCTTTCAACGCGCGGGAAGGCGATCGCCGACATCGTCACATCCGTGTTCTTCTTCATCTTCATCCTGACGATGGCCTGGACCGGCACGCGCTTCGCGCTCGATGCGATCAATAACAACGAAGTGTCGTTCACCGAGTGGGGCATTCAATACTGGCCGGTGAAGTTGATGTTGCCGCTCGGCGCGGCGCTGATGGCGCTGCAAGGGCTCTCGAAGCTCATCAAGGACATCGTGATTGTCTCGAGGAGCAGAGGCCTCAGTCATGGGACTTGATATCGACATCGCATGGCTGACCGTTCTGCTGTTCGGTTCGCTCGGCATATTGCTCGCGCTCGGCCTGCCGATGGCATTCTGCACCGGCAGCCTTGCCACCATCTTCCTCTTCGTGTTCGGCAGTCCGGCCATCCTGAACATGATGCCGTCGCGCATCTTCCCGTTCATGACCGACTACCAGCTTTCGGCCGTGCCGCTGTTCATCTTCATGGCGGCAATGCTGGAAAAGGCCGGCATCATCGAGGAACTGTTCGACGCGGTCTACAAGTGGCTGGGCTCGGTCAAAGGCGGCCTTGCCGCCGCGACGGTGCTTGCCTGCACCGCGCTTGCCGCCATGGTCGGCGTCGTCGGCGCGACCGAAGTCACGATGGGCATGATCGCGCTGCCCGCGATGCTCAAGCGCGGCTATGACGAGAAGCTTGCCTGCGGCGCCCTGCTGTCAGGCGGAACGCTCGGCATCTTGATCCCGCCGTCGGTGATGGCAATCGTCTACGCCGTCGTCGCGCAGCAATCGCTCGGCGAACTGCTGGTCGGTTCGATTTTTCCCGGTCTGTTGCTGTCGGGCATGTACGTCACCTACATCATCGTCCGCTGCTACATCAACCCGTCGCTCGGTCCTGCGTTGCCTCCGGAAGAACGGGTGAGCGGACGCGAGAAATTGCGGCTGCTGCGCAATACCATCGCGCCGATTTTGCTGATCGTGCTGGTGCTCGGCATCATTTTCGTCGGCATCGCCACGCCGGTCGAAGCGGCGGGCGTCGGCACCTTCGGCGCGCTGTTCGTCTCGGCGATGCATCGCCGCCTGAACTGGCCTGCCATCGAGGAAGCGGCGATCGCAACGCTCAAGGCCACGGCGATGGTCATGTGGATATTCTTCGGCGCGACGATGTTCGTCGGCTTCTTCATCGTGAAGGGCGGGCAAACCTTCGTCGCCAACTCGATCCTCGGCACCGGTCTGCCGCCTTACGGCATTTTGATGCTGATGATGGTGATCCTGTTCGTTCTCGGCATGTTCCTCGACTGGGTCGGCATACTGCTGCTGACCGTACCGATCTTCCTGCCGATCATGAAAAGCCTCACCTGGACCGGCGTATTCGGTCTGCCGGGCGTGAAGCCCGAAGACGTGGCGCTGTGGTACGGCGTCATTTTCATGGTCAACATGCAAATGGCGTTCCTGTCGCCGCCGTTCGGCTACTCGCTCTTCTACCTGAAAAGCGTGGCGCCGCCGCAGATCACGATGGCGACGATCTTCAAGGCAGCGGTCAACTTCATGGTGCTGCAGTGGATCGGCGTCGGCCTTTGCATCATCTTCCCGCAAATCGTCATCTGGCTGCCCGGCATCATTTACGCCGGGCACTGAACGGAAATCTTGGCTTTGCAAGGGGAGGAGTATTGCACTCCTCCCTTTCCATTTGCGCGGGTGGCATAGCCGCGAGGCGGCGATATAGTCTGGGCGCCCGCGCAGATGCCCCCCGCGAACGGAGACCGAAGTGCCTACCCCCGATATTTCAAATTATCCCGCTACGGAAGCTGCGCGGCTCATCGCTGCAAAATCGATTTCCGCCGAAGACTACACGCGCGCCTTTCTCGACCGGATTGCGGCGATAGACGACAAGGTCCACGCCTTCGTCCATCTCGATCCGGAGCATGCGCTCGCTCAGGCGCGCGCGCTGGACGAGCACCAGCGCCGAGGCGAACCGCTCGGGCTGCTCCATGGAATTCCGGTCGGCATCAAGGATATTTTCGATACCGCCGACTTCCCGACGGAATGCAATTGGGCGCTGATGAAAGGCCGCCGTCCGTCGCGCGATGCGGGTTCGGTGGCGCGGCTGCGCGCTGCCGGCGCGGTGATCCTCGGCAAGACCGTAACGACCGAATGCGCCTATTTTCATCCCGGCCCCACGCGCAATCCGCACGACCTCGAACGCACGCCTGGCGGTTCCTCGTCCGGTTCGGCGGCGGCGGTCGCCGCCGGCATGGTGCCGCTCGCGACCGGCTCGCAAACCAACGGCTCGGTAGTCAGACCGGCCGCTTTTTGCGGGGTCTACGGTTTCAAACCGACTCACGGGATGATCTCGCGCGCGCAAACGCTGATTTTGTCGCGAGCGCTCGACCACGTCGGCGTGTTCGCGCGTTCGCTTGCGGATTGCGCGCTCATCCTCGACGCGCTGGCGGGCTACGATGCCGAAGATCCCGATAGTCGCGCTTTCTCCACGCCGTCGTTCCGTGCGACTGTCGTCGAAGATCCGCCGTCTCCGCCGCGCTTCGCGTTCGTGCGCACGCCGGTGTGGGAGAAAGCCGACGCCGAGGCACGTGCAGCCCTGGAAGGGCTCGTTGGAAAGCTTGGCGATGCCGCCGTGACTGTCGATCTGCCGGAATCGTTTGCCGCCGCATGGGACGATCACCGCGTGATCATGTCGACTGACATGGCCTACAATCTCGGCGAAGCCGTCGAGCGCGGCGGCGAGGCGTCGAGCAAGCAACTGCGCGACCTGCTGGCGGAAGGCGGCAGGAACAGCGCGGTGCGTTATCTTGCCGCGCGCGCTAACGCCGAGCATTACCGGGCCGGGCTTGTCGACATCCTGAAAACCGCCGATGCGATCATCACGTTGTCGGCGCCCGGAGCCGCGCCGAAAGGGACGGCAACCGGCAGCCCAGTTTTCAATTCGCTGTGGACGCTTACCGGTTTACCGGCGGTGACCATACCGCTGCTGAAAGGCGAGGGCGGTCTGCCGATCGGCACGCAACTCGTAGGCGCGCCTGGCGAGGATGCCCGCCTGCTGCGGACCGCGACCTGGCTGGTCGCGAATTTCCACGCCGCATAAAGCAGACGAGTTCGATCGGGGAAAATCCTCACCCGCGTCTTGACGCGCGCGTACTGGCGCGGCATTTCGCTTGATACGACGCGCCGCGTTCGCGGCGAACAGCCCGGAGAAAAAAATGAAAGTGACGCGCCTGGTCGAAGGCTTGCGCCAGATTGGCCTTTGGGTGTTTGCAGTTTCGGCAATCGTGCTCGCATCGAGCATCGGGCGCGCGAGTGACAACCGGTTCCCGGTCGACCAGGAATGGCTGCTCGACACCGTGCCGATGCTGCCGGGCAAGCGTATGCCGAGCCTGACCGTTGGCGCGAACGGTTCCGCCGCTATTGGCCTGTGGTGCAAGGACGTCACCGGACGCGTCGAACTCGGCCCCGAGGCCATTCGCATCGAGCCAGGGGCGTTGCCGGACCGGCTGCCGCAATGGATGAGCGCGGGCCAGTGCACGCCCGCGCGCATGCAAGCCGATGAAGATGTCCTGGCGGCGTTGTCGCAGGTCACCACGTGGCGCCGTCAAGGCCAGATACTGGTGCTGCTCGGCCCCACGACATTGAAATTCCGTCCGAGCGATCACTGAGCCGTTTGCTTGCGCCGGGCAACAGCAGCCGGCGCATCGCCTTGATCGGCGGGATCGCGACAACGCAGTGGCGCAATAAAAAAGGGCCGCCCGAAGGCGACCCTTTGTAGCCGTTTGGATGGCGCGATTTACATCATGCCGCCCATTCCACCCATGCCGCCGCCGGCTGCGGGTGCCGGCTCCTTCGGCACTTCGGCGACCATCGCTTCGGTGGTGATGAGCAGGCCGGATACCGACGCCGCATCCTGCAACGCCGTGCGCACGACCTTGGCCGGATCGATAATGCCGGCTTTGATCATGTCGACATATTTTTCGTTTTGGGCGTCGAAGCCGTAGGTTTCCGAGCTCTCGTCGACGATCTTGCTGACCACGATCGAGCCCTCGACGCCGGCATTCTCGGCGATCTGCCGCACCGGCGCTTCGAGCGCCTTGAGCACGATGTTGATGCCGGCCTGCACATCGCTGTTCTCGTTGGTGAGCCTGCCGACCGCCTTCTTGGCGCGCAGCAGGGCGACACCGCCGCCCGGCACAATGCCTTCCTGCACCGCGGCGCGGGTGGCGTTGAGCGCATCCTCGACGCGGTCCTTTTTCTCTTTGACCTCGATCTCGGTTGCACCGCCGACCTTGATCACCGCAACGCCGCCGGCGAGCTTCGCCAGCCGCTCTTGCAGCTTCTCGCGGTCGTAGTCGGACGTGGTCTCCTCGATCTGAGCCTTGATCTGGTTCACGCGCGCCTCGATGTCGGCCTTCTTGCCGGCGCCGTTGACGATCGTGGTCTTCTCTTTCTCGATGACGATCTTCTTGGCGCGGCCGAGCATGTTGACCGTGACGTTTTCGAGCTTGATGCCGAGATCTTCGGCAACGAGCTGGCCGCCGGTCAGGATCGCGATATCTTCGAGCATGGCCTTGCGCCGGTCGCCGAAGCCGGGCGCTTTCACCGCCGCGACTTTCAGGCCGCCGCGCAGCTTGTTGACCACCAGCGTGGCGATCGCTTCGCCCTCGACGTCCTCGGAGAGGATCAGCAGGGGCTTGCCCGTCTGCACCACAGCCTCGAGCAGCGGCAGCATCGACTGGAGGCCGGAGAGCTTCTTCTCGTGCAGGAGGATGTAAGCGTCCTCGAGTTCGGCGATCATCTTCTCGGCGTTGGTGATGAAGTAGGGCGAGATGTAACCGCGGTCGAACTGCATGCCCTCGACGATCTCGACGTCAGTGTCGAGCGCCTTGGCCTCTTCGACGGTGATCACGCCCTCGTTGCCGACCTTCTGCATCGCTTGCGCGATCATCTTGCCGATGGTCTCGTCGCCGTTCGACGAAATCGTGCCAACCTGCGCGACTTCACCCGAAGAGCCGACCTTCTTCGCGCGCTTCTCGAGGTCCTTCACCACGGCGGCGACGGCGATGTCCACGCCGCGTTTCAGGTCCATCGGGTTCATGCCGGCGGCAACCGCCTTGGCGCCTTCCCGCACGATCGCCTGCGCGAGCACTGTTGCCGTGGTAGTGCCGTCGCCGGCGAGATCGTTGGTCTTCTGGGCCACTTCGCGCACCATCTGGGCGCCCATGTTCTCGAACTTGTCCTCGAGCTCGATCTCCTTCGCCACCGTCACGCCGTCCTTGGTGATGCGCGGTGCACCGAACGACTTGTCGAGGACGACGTTGCGGCCCTTGGGGCCGAGCGTCACCTTCACGGCGTTGGCGAGGATGTCGACGCCGCGCAGCATGCGGTCGCGCGCATCGACCGAGAATTTTACGTCTTTCGCAGCCATTGTTTCCGTTCCTCTGATGTCAGATTGATGTCGGTGGCCTTAAGCGGCCTTCCGCTTGGCGGCGCTGCCGCCTTCGATCACGCCCATGACGTCGCTCTCCTTCATGATCAGGAGATCCTGGCCGTCGATCTTGACTTCGGTGCCCGACCACTTGCCGAACAGAATGGTGTCGCCGACTTTCAGATCGATCGGGATGAGCTTGCCGCTCTCGTCCCGGCCGCCGGGGCCGACGGCGATGATCTCGCCCTGGCTCGGCTTCTCTTTCGCCGTATCGGGAATGATGATGCCGCCGGCAGTCTTCTCCTCGGCATCGATACGCTTGACGACAACGCGGTCGTGAAGCGGGCGGAATTTCATGGTATCCCTCCTAAGTTATTGGACAGTCTTAATTTTCAGGTGCCTGGCTGTTCCCCTTGCCAGTCCTAGGCCGCCACATGGGTGGCGTTTTTTTTGACCGCAAGAGGCATCCGAAAATTTTTTAGCACTCACTTTTGGAGAGTGCCAACAATTTAAAGAATAGGTTAACGGGCCTTGGCGGAACTGTTAGCCGCCCGGGCGCTTGGCTGCTAACGCTTTGATTGTGAACATTTTTTGCCGCCGCGACTTGTCATAGCCCGGCCGCCAGCGACAATCGATGGCCGGACATGATTCGCGGAGGACTGCCATGAGCGCGCCGGACAAAGACTTCGAAAAGCAGGTGGCCGGCTACGGCCTGACCACCGCACACATCCTCTACCGGCGTCCCGACCACCATTGGTTGCTGCAGAGCTATATCTGGCAGGCTTATGACATGTTTCCGGAGTTTCCCGAGCTGCAACGGTTTCTCGCGTTCTGGCAGGAAAAGCTCGAAGGCCCGCTGCATTCGGTGCAAGTCGCGCATTGCAAGCTGATCAAGCCGGCGGATTTTCGCCCGGTAAATGGCGAATTCCATCTGCACTAATCAGCGACGTACTCCCTTCATCATTGCCTCGATCGTCGGCAGCATGCGCTCAACGACGATTGCATAGCCTTGCGCGTTAAAATGCTGTCCGTCGCGCGCGCGATATTTGCCCGGGGGCAGTTTCCACTGTGCGTAGGCGACGCCGGCTCCCTTTGCGACGGCGGATAGATCGAGCGTGCCAAGGCCGGCGAGCAGTACCTGGATATTGCGCTTGCGCAGCGTGCGGATGATTTCCGTCAGGTTAGCGCGCACGGCCGAAAGCGACCTGTGAAGGCGCAGATCGTTGGTGCCGAATTCGACGATGACGATGTCGGTATCCGGATCGATCGCCGCATCGAGCCGATGCAGTGCGCCGGCTGTCGTGTCGCCGCTGACGCCCGCATTCTTGACGGCAACGTCATAGCCCTTTGCGCGCAGCACGCGCTCGAGCTGGGCAGGGTAGGCGTCCTTGCGCGCAACCAGCCAGCCGTCGGTCGCACTGTCGCCGAAGGCGACAATGTGGATCGTTGCGGCATATGCGGTCGTGCTTGCCACGATGAGTGCGACGAACGCGAGAGCGAGCTGGCGCATCTAGTTCAACATCCCGACGATTGCGCCCATCAGGCAGGTCGTCAGCGTACCCGACACGATCGACTTGCCGCCGAGCGAAATCACGTCATCGCGCCGCTCCGGCGCCATGGTCGAGAGCCCGGCGATCATGATGCCGAGCGAGCCGAAATTGGCGAAGCCGCACATCGCGTAGAGCATGATGAGCCGCGAGCGACCGTCGAGCGCGCCGGCGGGAAGCCTGGCAAGCTCGACATAGGCGATCAATTCATTGAGCACGGTCTTGATGCCCATCAGCGATCCGGCGGTGACCGCCTGATCCGCTGGGATTCCCATCAGCCAGCATACCGGCGCCATCACCACGCCGAGCATGCGCTGCAACGTGATCGGAGCGCCGGCGATGTCGGGCAGGAGGCCGAGGATCGCATTTGCGAGATGCACCAGTGCCACCAGCACGATCAACATGGCGATGATATTGAGCAGCAATTCGAGTCCGGCGCCGGTGCCCCTGACGATCGCGTCCATGGTACTGGTGGCGACGGGACCGACCTCGACCTTCGCCATTTCGGTGCGCTCGTCTGGCGTGTCCGGCACCATCAGCTGGCTTATGAGCAATGCCGCGGGCGCGCCGAGGATCGAGGCGACGAGAATATGACCGGCGACGTCGGGAATGACGTTACGCAGCAGCGTCGCGTAGAGCACGAACACAGTGCCGGCAATGCCGGCCATGCCGCCGGTCATCACCATGAACAGCTCGCCGCGCGTGAGCCTTGCAAGGTACGGCCTGATGAAGAGGGGTGACTCCACCATGCCAAGGAAAATATTTGCGGCGGTCGAGAGTCCGACAGCGCCGCCGACGCCCATCGTGCGCTCGAGCAGCCACGAAAAACCGCGCACGATCGGCGGCAGGATGCGCCAGTAGAAAAGAAGCGTCGTCAATACGCTCATCATCAGCACGACCGGAAGGGCCTGGAAGGCAAGCACGAATTCGGCACCGGGCGTTTTCAAGTCGAACGGCAGCGCGCCGCCGCCGAGATAGCCGAACACGAAGGAGGTGCCGGCCTGCGTTGCGGCGGCAATCCCCTCGACCGCGCGGTTCACGCCGGCGAAGGCGAGCTTGATCTGCGGGATCTTCAGCAGCAGCACGGCGGTTGCGAGCGTCACTAAAAGGCCGGCGGCAACATTCTTCCACACGATGCGACGGCGGTTCTCGCTGATCGCCCAAGCGAAGGCGACGAGGGCGATCACGCCCAGCGCGGATTGCAATTGCGGCATTTCCCTTCCCCAGCGCGCAGCGGCGCGATTGCGCCGGCGGCCCCCGATTCGGACGGCACCCTATATGCCACGGCCTCTGCGTGGCCTAAAATGCAGGCCGTGGACGGATTTTCGCACCGACGGAGTGTGACGACCGTCACTAATCGGTTGCGGTAATTCAGCCCAATCTTGAGCCGAATAAATCCGGCAGAGCACGCCGGGCGCGCACAAACAAAAGGAAAGGACGGAATCTGCGGTAAGGGCGACAAACGGCCCGCCGCGCAACAGACAGGGCGGCATCATGCGTAACAGTAAGTGGCTTCCTGCCGGCGCACTGGCGCTGGCGGCGATGATATTGACCGGCCTTGCCGTTAGTGGCGCAAAAGCCGACGCGGCCAAACCAAACGCGGTGTCCTGCACGCTGATCAAGAC
>DASZVZ010000086.1:0-14951 GCA_035546875.1 Pseudolabrys sp. | reverse complement strand
GGCCATCGTCACGATGGTTCTCCTTCGCCGCGCAATGCTTTCCTTTCCTCGTCCCGCATCCCGCGGCTCGCTTCCTCGCGCAAGTCGTTCCACACCTGCGCCACGTAGCGGCCAAAGGCCTCGCTGCCGACGATGTCGGAGTTGCGCGGCCGCGGCAGGTCGATGTCGACAATGCGCTTCACTTTGCCGGGCCGGTAGGTCATCACGAGGATGCGGTCGGACATTTGTACCGCCTCGGTGATGTTGTGGGTGATCAGCAGCGTGGTCTGCTTGAGTTGCTGCTGGATTTGCAAAACCTTATCGCCGAGCAGGAGGCGGGTTTGCTCGTCGAGCGCGGCGAATGGCTCGTCCATCAGCAGAATCTTCGGCTCGGAGGCAAGCGTGCGCGCAAGCGAAACGCGTTGGCGCATTCCGCCGGAAAGCTCGCCCGGATAGCGTTTCTCGAAGCCATCGAGCCCGACCAGCGCGATGAAATGCCGCGCGCGTTCGGCGCGTTTGTCCTTCGCCATGCCGATGAGCTCGAGCGGGAAGGCGACATTGTCGAGCACCGTGCGCCAGGGGAAAGTCGACTCCTCTTGGAACACCATGCCGATCGATTTGTGTGGGCCGGAAATCAACTCCCCGGCGACGTGGACTTGGCCTTGGTGATTGCCGAGCAGCCCACCGATGACATTGAACAAGGTGGATTTGCCGCAGCCGGACGGGCCGATGACGGACAGAAATTCACCGGGCCTGACCGTGAAGGAAACATCGTCCACGGCCGTGATCGGCCCATCGGGCGTCTCGAAACTCACGTCGACCTTGTCGACCACGAGAATGGCATCGTCCGCCCGCGCTTGGGCCGGAGACATTGCACGGCTTGCTTGCGACACGACGGACATAGGTGGGTTATTCGCTTTTTCGCGTCATCACGGCGGTCATGGCCGCAGTGTAGCCTGGCTCGACGCGCACATCGACGACCGCGACATGACCGTCCTCGACAGCGGCGATTGCCTGCGCAAACACCGTGGCGAGATCGGCAATCGCCGAGATCGGCCCGAAGCCTTGCGCGCCCTGCGCGCGCGCCATCTCGGCGATATCGATATCGGGTTCCGAAATACGTTGGCCAACCCAGCGGTTCTCTACCGGGCGGTTGCGCATGCGCGCGACGCGTTCCTGATGCAGTTCATCGTTGAAGAACGAGCGATTGTTGGCGACAACGATCAGCAGTGGGATGTGGTAATGCGCCGCGGTCCAGATCGCGGTGTTGGCCATCAGGAAGTCGCCGTCGCCGCACACGGCGACAGGCAATCGGCCGGAACCCTTGAGCGCCAGCGCCGCGCCGACCGAGATCCCAGGACCGCCGCCGACCCCGCCGCCGCCGTCGGAGCCGAGATAGTCGAGCGGATGGCGGAACGGCCAACTCGCGCCGTTCCATGACAGCGACACGTGGGCAAGGGACGTCGGCCGGTCGCCGACCGCGCGACGCAGCGCGACGGCGAGATGGTCTACCGTCAATTTGTCGCCCGCGGGCCTGAATGGCTCGCTCTTGCGGTCTGCAACCGCGCGGGGTTTTGCCGGGCCAAGCGCCTTGAGCAGTGCAGGCACAGCGGTGTCCGGCTCGCAGGCAAGAAACACGTCAACCGGCGGCAGGCCTTGGTAGTCGAAGCTCCAGCCATTGTGCAGGCGGTGATCGACCGAGACCTGGATGATTTTCGCATTGCTGCCGCCAGTGTGCTTCAGCGTGCCGTTAATGTCGACCCAATCGAGACTGAGGATTACATCGGCGGCCCGAATTGCTTCGGCTGCTTCCGGCACTGGCGCAATCGTTCCAGGCGCGCCCGCGTGCAGCGGGTGATCGGTGGGAAAGGCGGCGCCGACTTTGAGATCGGTAACGACTTTCGCATTGAGATGCTCGGCAAGCATGACGCGCGCGTTCCAGGCATCGAGACCTCGCGAGACGCGGCCGGCGAGAATGACCGGATGTTTTGCATTACGCAGAAGATCCACTGCCGCCGCAACTGCATCCGGTGCAGCGGCATCTTCGACCGGCGGCATGAACCGGCCCGTGTCGATATCGGCGGCCGGCTCCGGCAGTTTTTCTTCCTGCATGCCGGCGTCGAGGTTGACGTAGGTCGGTCCGCACGGCGCGGTGTTGGCGATCCAGCCGGCGCGCAGGATGGCTTCGCGTGCCGCAATCGGGGAGGCGGGCTGGTCGTCCCATTTGGTGTAGCCGCGCACCAGCGCGCCCTGGTCGCGCGCGGTGTGAATCCAGTCGATCCACGGACGCCGCTTGACGGCGTCGACCGGCCCCGTGGCGCCGAGGATCACTATAGGCATGCGGTCGCACCAGGCATTGAAGATCGCCATGGTGCCGTGCATCAGCCCGACATTGGAGTGAACGGCCGCCGCCATCGCCTTGCCGGTGACCTTGGCGTAGCCGTGCGCAATCGCGATGGCGCTTTCCTCGTGCAGGCAGAGCAGCATCTGCGGCCGTTCGTTGCCGAGATAGTTCACGATGCTGTCGTGCAGGCCGCGATAGCTCGCGCCCGGATTGAGCGCGATATAGGGAATGTCGAGCGCGCGCAGTGCATCCGCCGCGACGTCGCTGCCGAATTGCGCGGCATTGACGCCGGCGGGCACCGGCCGGTCAATGTTTGCTACGTCGCTTGCGCTGCGGCTCGCGGACTTGGCGCCATCGCGCTTTGCTGTCGACACCTTCGGCCCTCGGTCGGCCGCCCGGCGGGCGGTGGGCCGCATCCAACCGGATCAGGACCCCTGACGCAACCGGGCGAGTACTTTCAGGCCCGCATAACCGTCCGCCGGCTGCATTCCGACCTTCTTCTGGAAGGCGAGGATGGCCTTGACTGTATCGCTGCCGGTGCGGCCGTCGACACCGTCGGTCTTGTAGCCGTGCTCGTTCAGCCGACGCTGGATTTCCTTCACCTCTTCAAGGGTCGGCGCACGCTCCCCGCCGGGGAACTGCTGGCGGAACGGCCCGTCGCCGCGGATCAGGTCGCCAAGGTGAACGAGCGCGAGCGTATAACTGGAAGAAGGGTTGTACGAGCGCACGGCGTAGAAATTCTGCCCGACAAGAAAAGCGGGTCCGCCGGCGACCGGCTGCCATAGCCGCACGTGGTCCTGCGGACGCGCGAATGGGGCGCCATCCGCGCGCGAGACCCCGAGCTCATGCCATTGCGCGTAAGACCGCATCGCGCGGCTGCCGGCAAGGCGCGGATTGCCGAGCTTGACCTCGCAGCCC
Source organism: Pseudolabrys sp. (assembly GCA_035546875.1). Taxonomy (GTDB): domain Bacteria; phylum Pseudomonadota; class Alphaproteobacteria; order Rhizobiales; family Xanthobacteraceae; genus Pseudolabrys. Next base: position 11,710 of record DASZVZ010000086.1, on the reverse strand, counting down.
CAGCTTTCGCCGCGGCGATAATGCCCGCGCTCGAGAAGGTAGCGCGCTGTGCCGGCAAGCGAGTCATCCGGTTTTCCGAACGGCGAAATGTGTCCGTCACGATCGTAATCGACACCGACGTGCAGCCAGACCTCCGGCATCCATTGTGTGTGGCCCATTGCGCCCGCCCAGGAGCCGATCATCTCTTCGGGCTTGGCCCAGCCGCGGTCGACGATCGTGAGCGCGTTGAGCAATTCCTGTTCCCAGTACGCCCGCCGCCGCGGCTCGCGCCAGGCGAGCGCGGCCAGCGCCGGAATGATTTGCCGCATGTATTTCGGATTGACGATTACGTCGCCGAACGAGGATTCCATCCCCCAAAGGCCGAGCAGGATGTAACGATCGACGCCGTAATCCTTCTCGAGCCGCGAGAAGAGCGCCGAATATTCCTTCGCGCGTTCCTTGCCGGTGTTGACGCGCCACTCGGAGCAGCGGCGATTGATGTATTGCCATAGCTGCTCGGTGAATTCCGGCTGCGCGTGATAGAGCGCATAGACGCTGGTGTCGGGCGTGAGCGAACGCATCACGCGATCGTAGGTTTGCTCCGATATGCCGCGCTTGAGCGCGCGCGGCCGGAAGGCTTCGACCCAGGCTGAAAATCCGGTGGCCCCAGTCGCGTTGCCGCCGAAAGCGAGACCGGCGGCGCTGCCGATTGCCGCGCCGACAAACGCACGGCGCGTCAGGGCGGTGAGGGGCACGATTCGTGTCATGTCGGGCATAGTATGCACTGTTGTCCGGTGCACAATCGGCTGCGGCAACACGCTGCGGTTAAGGTAACCCGCGGGAACTAGTCCTCGTCGCGATGGCGTCGGCGTTTCTTGTGGTGCCGCGGCTTATGCGGTTTCTCCCGCGCAGCGGCAGACTTTTCGCTGCTGGCCGAGGCCGCCGAGGTTTCAGCCGGGGGCGAAGGGTTCAGGACGACCGGCCGCTTGTCGGGGATGACCGGCGGCGGATCGCCCGGCTTGATCTCCGTGCCGTGCCCGCCGATGAGCCGCTCATAGGCGGTGACCAGCGTCATGTACGGATTGACCCACACCCAGCCGACCTTGGTGAACACCTGAATGTTGAAGTGAATGTGGTACGAGGTGCCTTTCTCGTAATCGCCCCAGGTTGCGACTTTGCCGAGGATCTCGCCCTCGCTCACCTGGCGGCCGCTGAACCATTCGTCGGCATCCAGCATCTTCGGATTCATGTGCAGGTAGCGGAAACGCACGAGGTCGTTCGGCGTGTTGACGACGATGTAGAGACCGAGATTGCCCGGCATGCGCCAGATCGTGCCGTCGTGTACGGCGGCGACCGTGTGCTGATACGGCTGGCAGCGATCGGCCTGCTCGTTGAGCAGCACGCAGTTGCCCGGCCGGATATCCTCGCCCTGATGACCGTAACCGCCGGGACATTGTCCGACGATGAAGTCACGCAACTCGCAGAAATTGTCGCGCCACGGATAGGTGAAATTGACCGCGGCGGATTCGTCGAACACCAGCGGCAGGCCGTTCACCTTGCAGCTATACTCCGAACCCTTCTTGCCCATGCGGCCGACGCGGCCGCTCCGGTAGCAGTCGCCCCAAGGCATGAACGATTGCGACTTCACATAAGCCGGCGCGTTGGCGATCGGAAACCGGATGTGGGCGTAGACGTGATAGTCGGCGCGTCCAGGCAGTTTCTTCCAGCCGGTGTCGGGGATGAGATCGCCCGGACCGTAATAGGTGAAATCCGATTTGGCCTGCGGCCGGCTCAAATCGAATTTCGGCTGTGCGATTTGCGCCGGCGTGCCGCCTGCCGTGTGAAGTGCGCGCAGGAATCGCTCGGCGATCGGATCGGCTTCCCGGCACGAGAGATATTTCGTGGAGATGCGCTGGTCGTAGCATTGGATGGAGACGACGTAGGGCACGCCGAACCGTTCGAAGACATACCGCACGTGCGCCTCGCGCAAGATGCGCCGGATGCCGGGGAAGAGATCGTCGAGGCCTTTGGGCGTGAAAACTTCCTGATGATCGGGACCATCGAGGTCATAGACGAAGGCCGCGCCGGTGATTTCGACCTCGATCGGCTTCTTTGTGTAGTGGAAGCTCAAGCCGGCGCCGGGCTTCACATAGAACGTGGCGTCGTAGCCCGCCGGCCCCGGGAGGAAGAACTTCGTCGGCTGGAAGGCGCCGAAATATTTCTCGGACGTCGCGGCGTCGGCGTTGCCGTCGGCCTGATCCTTGCGCAACGCGTCGACGTCGAGCGGCAGCAGCACGGGCACGCTGCTCTTTTCGATTCCGGCAAAGCGCTTGCCGGTCTGCTTGTTCAGGCGCGCGAATGCGTCAGCCGGCGTCTGGGTCCCGCGATCGGTGAGCGATGCAGCGGCCGCTTCCCAATCGACCTTGGAAAGCGTCACCTGAGGCGCCTGAATTTCGTCGGCAGCGGCTGCGGTGGCAAAGCACAAGACGGCGCTGACAAGAACCGGAAGTCTCAATACGCGCCCCTTGATTGGCCCCCCACGGGCTTGGGTTCGCGCAAGACTAAAGGCATAGGACCGCGGCATACAAGAGTTGGCCGTTGGTATAGTGTCTGCGCGGTTTAGGGCGGGGCACGCTTGCGGCAAGAGGACGCGGGATTAATGACGGTGCACGAGACACGAATTGAGGCGGCAGGCGGCCCGGACCGCGCGCCGGAGATTGTCGAGAGCGGCGGCATGGCGCGGCTCCATCTGACGCTGGCGACCACCGATTACGACCACGTCCGCGACCTGATGAACGGCGCGGTACGAGCCGAGGGTATCCTCCTCACCGGTTTCGTGCTGCCGGTCGAGGAAATCTTCTTCCGCTTCATCAAGAACCGGGAGTGGGACGTGTCGGAGATGTCCTTCGGCAAGTTCATCGGTTTTGCCTCGCAGGGCAATTCGCCGTTCGTGGGCATTCCGGTATTTCCTTCGCGCGTCTTCCGGCACTCCTCTTTCTATGTGCGCGCCGATCGTGGCATTCGCTCGCCGAAGGATCTTGCCGGCAAGACCGTCGGCATTCCGGAATGGGCCCAGACTGCTGGCATATATGCGCGCGGGTTTCTGGCGGAGAACTGCGGCCTTGATCTCGCTTCGATCCGCTGGGTGCAGGCCGGCATGAACGAGGCCGGGCGCGAAGAGAAAGTGGAGTTCACGCTCCCGAAAGGCGTTCGCTACGAGCAGCGGCGCGATACCAGCATCAGCGCGATGCTGCTCTCGGGCGAGATTGACGCGGCGATTTCAGCGCGCGTGCCGGATGCCTTTACGAACGGGGCCGGCAAGATCGTGCGTTTGTTTCCCGATTACCGCGCCGAAGAGGCGCGCTACTACGCCGACACCGGCATTTTCCCGATCATGCACGTCATCGCGATGCGGCGTGCGCTGTTCGAGCGCTATCCGTGGGTGGCGATGAACATGTTCAAGGCGTTCGAGGAGGCGAAGGCGCGAAGCCTCGACCGCATCCACGACCTGACGGCCTCGCGCATTCCGGTGCCATGGTCGGCGGCGATTGCGGGCGAGTGGGGGAAGAGCTTCGGCGCGGATCCGTTTCCCTACGGGGTCGAGCCGAACCGAAAGACGCTCGAGGCGTTCTGCCGCTTCGCGCACGATCAGGGCGTCACTGCGAAACGGCTGACGCCCGACGACCTGTTTCCGAAGGAAGTGCGCGCCAGCGTGCGCGTCTAATCTTTCGCGCGCTCGACGTAGGAGCCGTCGGCGGTCATCACCACGATGCGGGTGCCGGTCGTAACGTGGGTGGGCACCATCGTGCGCACGCCGTTGACGAGCTTTGCCGGCTTGAACGAGCCGGCGGCGGTCTGCCCCTTCACGACCGGCTCGGTTTCCACGACCTCGAGCGTCACTTTCTGGGGCATCTCGATCGATACCGGGACGCCTTCGTGGATGGCTAGATTCACTTTCATGTTCTCTTGCAGATAGACCTTCTGATCGCCGATCACGTCTTCCGGCAGCATCACCTGGTCGAAAGTCTCCGAATTCATGAAGTGGAAGCCGTCGCCATCCTGATAAAGGTACTGGAACTCATGATCCTCGACGTGGGCACGTTCGACCTGGTCGGTGGTCTTGTAGCGCACCGAGGTCTTCACGCCGTCGGAGATACGGCGCATATCGACCTGGGTGGTCGGGGTACCCTTGCCGGGATGAAAATTTTCTGCGGTGAGGACGACATAAAGCTTGCCGTCCAAATCCACGATATTGCCTTTACGCAGCGAGCTGGCGATGACTTTCACAGGAGCAATCCTTGATCGATGGGGCCTCAAAGGCCGCGGTTTCGGGCCGCACCATACCGATCTTGGCGTCGGAAGCCAGCCTTTCCGGCACGGCTCATCGGCTTTGAGGTAAACGTGCCAAGCGCCCGCCCGCCGTTCTGGACTCCGTCCGCCCATGCCGACCGCAGGCCATTTCTTCTGGCGCGGGGCCGGATTACCGCGGCATTGCGCGCCTGGTTCGGCGCGCGGGATTTCATCGAGGTCGAGACCGCCGCTTTGCAGGTGTCGCCCGGCAACGAGACCCATCTGCATGCGTTTGCGAGCGATCTCATCGGGCCGGACGGAAAGCGGACGACCTTGTACCTGCGCACGTCACCGGAATTTGCGTGCAAGAAATTGCTCGCTGCCGGCGAGCAGCGCATCTTTGATTTTGCCCGCGTGTTCCGCAATCGCGAGCGCGGACCATTGCACCATCCGGAATTCACGCTGCTCGAATGGTACCGCGCGAACGAGCCATACGAAGCATTGATGGACGATTGCGCAGCGCTGCTGGTGGAAGCGGCCCGCGCGGCCGGAACGGCCCGCTTTGTCCACCGCGATCGGTCAATTGATCCTTTCGCGCCGCCCGAACGTCTTACGGTCGCCGACGCGTTCAAGCGTCACGCCGGGATCGATGTGCTGGCGACCATCGACGGCATCAAAGGTGACCGTGCCAAGCTTGCGTCTGCGGCGAAATCCGCCGGGATCGATATCGCGGCCGACGATAGGTGGGGCGATATATTCAGCCGGGTTCTGGCGGAGAGGATCGAGCCGCATCTCGGCAATGGCCGCGCGACGATCCTTTGCGAATACCCGATCACGCAAGCCGCGCTGGCGCGCGCCAAGCCCGGCAATCCGCAAGTTGCGGAGCGCTTCGAGCTTTATGCCTGCGGCGTCGAACTTGCCAATGCGTTCGGCGAACTCACGGACGCGTCTGACCAGCGCCGCCGCTTCGAGGCCGCGATGGCGGAGAAGCAACGCATCCACGGCGAGCGTTATCCTATCGACGAAGAGTTCCTGCAGGCGCTCGCTACCATGCCGGAGGCAAGCGGTATCGCGCTCGGTTTCGATCGGCTGGTGATGTTGGCGACCGGCGCGCAGCGCATCGACCAGGTGCTATGGAGCCCTGTCGTCGAACCATGAGACTCGAGACACCAAGGACCGGATCATGAAACCCGTGACAATGCGCAGGCCAGCCGACTTCATTGCACAAGGGCTCGCTCCGCCCGCGCAGCAGGCCGATCTTGAGCGGGTCGCCGCTCGCTACGCCGTGGCGTTGCCGCCGGCGCTGGCCGCGTTGATCGACAAGTCCGACCCGCACGATCCGATCGCGCGGCAGTTCGTGCCCGATCCCGCCGAGCTGCAAACTTCCCCGGAGGAAAATGCCGATCCGATTGGCGACGACGCGCACTCTCCCGTGGAGGGGATCGTGCATCGGTATCCGGATCGGGTTTTGCTCAAGCTAGTGCACGTCTGCGCGGTCTATTGCCGCTTCTGCTTCCGCCGCGAAATGGTCGGCCCCGGCAAGCCGAATGCGCTATCGCCCAAGGCGTTGGGGGCCGCGCTCGATTACATCCGTGCACACGCGGAAATCTGGGAGGTAATACTGACCGGCGGCGATCCGCTTGTGCTTTCGCCGCGGCGTTTGAGCGTCGTGATGAAGGCCCTGGCCGCGATCGAGCACGTCAAGATCGTCCGTATTCACACGCGGGTCCCTACCGCAGATCCGGAGCGGATTTCCGCCGCGCTGGTGCGCGCCATGAAGGCAAAAGGCAAAGCGGTCTATGTGGCCGTGCACGTCAACCATGCGCGCGAATTGACCGCCGCCGCGCGCGCGGCATGCGCCCGCATTGTCGATGCCGGCATCCCGATGCTGAGCCAGTCCGTTCTGCTGACCGGTGTTAACGACAAGCCGGAAATTCTCGGCGAGTTGATGCGCGCTTTGGTCGAGTGCCGGATCAAACCGTATTATTTGCATCATGGCGATCTGGCTCCGGGCACGGCGCATCTACGTACCGACATTGCGAACGGCCAAAACCTTATGCGCGCTTTGCACGGTCGCCTGTCGGGTCTTTGCCAACCGACTTACGTACTCGACATTCCCGGCGGACACGGGAAATCGCCGGTCGGCCCCAATTACCTCGAAGCGCGAGGTGGAGATGGCGCGACCTACCGCGTGCAAGATTTCAGTGGGCGGGTCCATTGCTACCCGCCAGGCTGACCTCAGCGATCACCGCCGACTAGTGACGGATCGAAATCAGATCGAGCAGGGCCGCGGCAACGGCAAGGCTGGCGAAACCGATGAAAACGACGGCAATCACCGCGTGCCAGACGAACGACACGTCACGACGCAGTGCTGCGACCACATTTTTGCTGTTCATCATGGCCTGACGCTCCTTCGGGAGCACATCGCAAGGCGCTCGGAAACTAACGCTTGAGATGTTATTCGGCCCGTATTTTTTCCATTAAAAATGCCTGTGGAATCAGGCATTTCTTGCATAACAGCCATGATCGAAATTGCGTCAATATGGCGCGCCCTACGGGAATCGAACCCGTGTTTCCGCCGTGAAAGGGCGGCGTCCTGGACCGCTAGACGAAGGGCGCAAGCCGCGCGCGAGGCCGCGAGGCGCGGCGAGGTATAATGAGCTTCACGCAGACCGGCAAGCGAGCGCTTGCAGGTTTCGACCTACCACTTCCCGGTATTCGGCATTGATTTCCAGGGTTCCTGCGGCGGGCGCGCCTCGCCCTTTTGCAGCAGCTCGATCGAGTGGTTGTCGGGCGATCGCACGAATGCCATGACTCCGTCGCGTGGCGGGCGATTTATGGTGACGCCCGCCTTCATAAGCCGGTCGCAAGTCGCGTAAATATCGTCGACTTCGTACGCGAGATGGCCAAAGTAGCGCGCCTCGCCGTAGTCTTCCGTATTCCAATTGTAGGTTAGTTCCACCAGCGGCGCATCGCGGCCCTGCTTTTTACTCTCGTTGACAAGTTTTTCGTCCTCAGGTCCGGCAAGGAAGACGAGGGTGTACTTGTTCTTGTCGTCCACCCGCCGGCGGACCTCCTTGAGGCCGAGCTTGTTGCAAAAGAAATCCAACGCGGCATCGAGATTGCGGACGCGCAGCATGGTGTGCAGATATCGCATGGGTAAACCTCGTCTCCTGGGGCGGCTGCCTCTGCCGTAACTATACAATAATGATCGCATCTGAACTCAAATCCGCCGTATCCCATCTCGGTGAACTCCTCGACAATGCCGAGGTTGTCCTGCCGTTCACTGGGGCGGGAATATCGACCGAATGTGGCATCCCGGATTTCCGCTCGCCCGGCGGACTCTGGACCAAGAACCAGCCGATTTCGTTCGATGATTTCCTCGCCAGCCGGGAGATGCGGGATGAGAGCTGGCGCCGGCGCTTCGCCATGGAGGAGAAGTTCGGCAACGCGAGACCGGGGCGCGGCCACCTCGCGCTCGCGAGTCTTTACCGCGCGGGCAAGGTGCGCGGACTGATCACGCAGAACATCGACAATCTGCATCAGGCGTCCGGCATCGATGCCAAGGACATCATCGAACTGCACGGCAACACCACCTATGCGACGTGTCTGGAATGCGCTCGGCGCTATGAACTGTCCTGGGTGCGCGAGAAATTCGACGCCGCCGGCGCGTGCGCCCCGGATTGCGACTGCGGCGGCCACATCAAGACGGCCACCGTCTCCTTCGGACAGGCGATGCCCGCGCAAGCCATGCAAAGGGCTGAGGAATTGACGCTTTCCTGCGATCTGTTTCTGGCGATCGGATCGTCGCTCGTGGTGTGGCCGGCCGCCGGATTTCCGCTGATGGCGAAGCGTAACGGTGCGCGTCTCGTGATCATCAATCGCGAGCAAACCGACTTCGACGAGTTCGCGGATTTGGTCGTGCGACACGACATCGGCGACGTGCTCGGACCCTTCATCGGACACTGATTCGCAGGGACTTCCGTTGTGCATAGTCCTGTGCGCAAGCACATTTTGCACTTTGTGCTTTTCGCCCCGGTGTTATCTTCGATTCACAGATTCGTCGAAGCGCCCTTGAAGAGGCGCCACAACAAGCGGCAGCGTGCGACGTCATGGCGTCGGACGATTTTGAATCGAAAATGCCAGGGGCTCACCTCGGACCAAATACGGTCAGAGAACTCGTCGATGAAACGGCAACCAACCTGATCGAGTTGTCAGGTGTCATCAAATGGTTCGACGTCTCGAAGGGTTTCGGTTTCATAATTCCCGATAACGGTATGCCGGACGTGCTCCTGCACGTCACTTGCCTGCGCCGCGACGGTTACCAGACCGCCTATGAAGGCGCGCGCGTTATCTGCGAAGCGCTGCAACGGCCGAAGGGGCTGCAGGCTTTCCGCATCCTGTCGATGGACGAGTCGACTGCCGTGCACCCGGCGCAAATGCCGCCGCCGCGGACGCATGTGACCGTCACGCCGACCAGCGGGCTCGAGCGCGCGCAGGTAAAATGGTTCAACCGGCTGCGCGGATTCGGCTTCCTGACGCGCGGCGAGGGGACGCCCGATATTTTCGTGCACATGGAAACGCTGCGCCGCTACGGCATCGCCGAGCTGCGGCCGGGTCAAACCGTGCTGGTACGCTTCGGGCCCGGACCGAAGGGCCTGATGGCGGCCGAAGTCCGTCCGGATGGCGGTCCGCACGGGTTGATCTCGCACTAGGCCTCCGCCCGCAGCCTCCCCATTGCCGCCCCAAATGCGTGCGCGTAAAGGCGAGAGCATGCACGCCCTGCGGTGGATTCCCTTTGTCCTCGTTGCCTTGCTGGTCGCCGCCCCCGCGCGAGCGGCCGGCATGCAGACGCTGGAGATCACCAGCAGAACCGGGGTCCATGTCTTCTCGGTCGAAATCGCCGATAACGATGCCGACCGCGCTCGCGGCCTGATGTTCCGCAAATCACTGCCGGAAGGCACCGGCATGTTGTTCGACTTCAAGCAGGAAGAGCCGGTCAATTTCTGGATGGAAAACACCTATATCCCGCTCGACATGATCTTCATCAGGGCGGACGGGCGGATCCTGCGTATTGCCGAGAACACAACGCCGTTGTCGAAAAAGCTGGTTCCGTCCGGCGGACCGGTATTGGCGGTCCTGGAGGTCATTGGCGGCACCGCGCGCAAACTCGGGATTGCGCCGGGTGACCGCGTGGCGCATCCGATTTTCCGCAATCGCTGACGCCTTGCTGGTGTCCGACGAAGCGTGTATCGCGACAGCCGTCGGGGCGTAGCGCAGCCCGGTAGCGCATCTGCTTTGGGAGCAGAGGGTCGCAGGTTCGAATCCTGCCGCCCCGACCAGCTCCACATTTTGTCGATATGTCGATCCGCCGATGCACAGCGCGGCTGCGGCCGCGCGGGCCGAAGTTGCTACCTGAATTGGTCAGAACATTTCGCGGCGCGTAGTAGTGAATCGTTGTAATGCATTGAAATCAAAAGAAAGAAAGTGATTGGTACCAATATTACGTTTTTAAGATCATAAATTACGATTTTTGCTTGCTAAGCCGGTATAGATACACCAGAATTTACGCCAAATTTACATTGGAAGCTTCCGTATAAACGGCAAGTTAATAACGCCGTTATGCGGAAGGCGGGGAAAATAAGCCGTCAAACGGTGTCCTGGGGTCATGCCTGCTGTTGCGTTATCCGCGAGTTTTGTGCGGGGTGCTCTTTGTCCAACCGGACGAAGAAAGATCGATTTTTTCGACGTGACGCAGCGCGGGTTCCTGCTTGAGGTGCGCTGCTCCGGCGGCAAGACATACTACCAGCGCTACACCGACGACCGTGGGCGCGAGCGCCAATACAAGATCGGACCGGCCGACGTGCTTTCCCTCGATCAGGCTAGGCGCAAGGCGCGCCAGATCCTGGCGGAAGCGCTGCTCGGCGCCGACCCGCAAAAGAAACGGCGCGAGGCGAGGGCGGTGCCGCAGCTCGGGCACTTCGCCCGCGAGCGCTATCTGCCGTTTATACGCACCTACAAGACGAGCTGGCAGACGGACGAAACGGTGTTGCGCGTCCACATTCTGCCGAAGCTCGGTACGTACGCACTCGACGAGATCACGACCGACGCGATTTCGCAGCTCGTCAATGGCATGCGCGGCGAGGGCTATGCGGCGGGCACGATGAACCGCGTCATTGTCATCCTGCGTTACATGTACAACCTCGCCCGCAAGTGGAAGGTGCCGGGCGTGATGGAGAATCCGGCGGCGGGCTTAAGCGCCGGTCCTGACGTTCAGCGCAACCGCTTCCTGACCGAGGACGAGGCGGAGAACCTCGTGCGCTCGATTCACATGGACGAAAATCAGACCGCGGCGCGCGCCATCATGCTTCTGCTGCTGACCGGCGCACGCCGCAGCGAAATAACCTTCGCGAAATGGGACTTCATCGACTGGAAGAACAAGACCTTGCTGGTGCCCAAGTCGAAGTCCGGGCGCCCGCGCGTGATTGCCCTGAACCAGTCGGCGATCGCGCTGCTGACTTCGACGCCGCGCCTCGACGATAACCCGTATATTTTCCCGTCCCCGGTCAATGGCCGTCCGTGCGCGTCGCTGTTTTTTCCGTGGGACCGCATCCGCAACCGGGCCGGCTTGCAGGACGTCCGTCTGCATGACCTCCGGCATTCGTTCGCAAGCTTCCTGGTGAACCGGGGAGTGTCGCTCTATGTCGTGCAAGGCCTTCTCGGCCATTTGCACGCGCGCACGACCCAGCGCTACGCCCATCTTACGCGCGAAACACTGACCGGCGCGGCGGACCTGATCCAGGACGTCGTCGTGTTTCCCGGCGTCGATTTCGCGAACGACGACGTGCGGCACGACCGCGCCGCGACGGTTCACACCCCCAACTAGATCTTCGTAGACGCGCGCGCGATGCCGGCCGCCGCCGCGGCGCGCCTCGATGCATTTACACAAAATTGGAAATTCACGGCGATCGTCCTCGCATGACGAATCCAAACCGGAATCGTCAATTCGGAGTGCGACCTACGCCATACCTAGTCGTCATTCGCTTGTTGACCGTGCGCAGTTCGGAGGATCCATGGCAGGTCAAATTGTTGGCCAACCAGCAGACCCACGGACATCCGAGAATGCGATCGGAAGATTTTGCACGAAGCCTGCGCTTCGCACCGCATGACGCGATGTAAATCCGGCCGTTTTACGCGTCTGAAAGGCCAAACCGGTCCAGTACGTGAAGATTTGCAGCCTGTATGGCGCGGGGTTCTATTACATCCCGGGCACCGACACCTGCATCAAAGTGGGTGGCTTTGTGCGTTCCGAGTGGCTGTACAATTCGAACGGCTCGTTCGGCCCGTACACGGCTGACCAGTACACCCGCGCGACCAGCTACATCCGCAATCGCAGCCGCTTCGTGCTGAGCATGGACGTTCGTTCTCAGACCGAATACGG
>DASZVZ010000085.1:0-8843 GCA_035546875.1 Pseudolabrys sp. | reverse complement strand
GTGACGCATCTCGATGCCGTCCGCCATCAGCGCTTCCTCGAAGGAAAATGAACAGCCGATGACGAAGCTCACCAGATCGTCGCGCCAGAATTCACGCACGTCGGTCGGCTCGGCGACGAGCTCGCCGTTCTTCCAGACGCGGTAGCGCGGCAGATCGCTGCGAATATCGAGATCCTCGGCGAGCGACGGGATGCGCCAGTCTCCCGGCGCGGAGCTGCCGATCAACGGGCAGGGCTTCGGGTTGAGCTGACAGAAGCGGAGAAAATCGCCGGCGAGGCTGCTCGGCAGGATTGCGAGATTGCCCTGCACATACCTTGGTGCGAGGCCGGACGTCGCACCGCGATGCTCGCCACGCCTGATCTTCAGCCGCGTTGCGCGGCTTTCCGGTATGGCCGCGTCGTCTCGACGCATCGGGTTGACGGTCATGCTCGATTCCTCGCTGCGAAGGGCGCCAGATTAGCACCCGGCCAAGTCCCGTTCGAGCGCTACCGCATTGGCAGAGCCTGCTCCGACGATATGAAGGCGGCTGCATCTATATGAAAAATGCGGTTGAATATTGCGGCTGGATCGCGTTTGCTTGAGCTTCGTAATCATAAGCCCGCAACGGGCGCGTATGGGAGGGATTGTCATGTCACAGGGTATTGTTGCGCCGCGGGCTCTCATGGCTGCGCTCGCGGCGACGCTCGCTGCGGGCCTGGCGCCGGCACAGGCTCAACAGCCTCAGCAGGCGGCAGCGCCGGTCAAGGTCGGCATCGTTTCGTTTCTCACGGGGCCTGCCGCATCGCCGTTCGGCATTCCGGGGCGTAACGGCGCCGAGATCGTCATCGAGTCGCTGAATTCAGGCAAAGCGCCGGCGCCCTTCAACCAGGTCGGTTTCGGCGGCAGCAAGATCGAAGCGAAATATGTCGACGAGGCGGGCTCTGCCGCAAACGTCGTCACCGAATTCCGCAACCTCGTGCAGCGCGACCAGGTCGATGCCGTCGTTGGTTATGTGTCGTCGGGCAGCTGTCTCGCGGTAACGCCGGTCGCCGAGGAGCTCAAGGCTCTGACCGTTCTCTACGACTGCGGTACGCCTCGGATCTTTGAAGAGAAGGCACGCTCGTACGTCTTCCGCGTGAGTCCGCATGCGACAATGGATAACGTGGCGGCTGCGCGCTACTTGCTGTCAAAGAAGAAGAATCTGACCAGCTATTCCGGCATCAACCAGAACTACGCGTGGGGCCAGGATTCCTGGCGCGATTTCGTCGGCGCAATGAAAGTGCTCGCGCCGAAGGCGACCGCGGACAAAGTTCTCTTCCCCAAGTTGTTCGCCGGTGAATATGGCGCGGAAGTTTCCACGTTGCTGACCTCGAAGTCGCAGGCACTGCATTCGAGCTTCTACGACGGCGATCTCGAGGCCTTCATTTACCAGGAGCAGGCACGCGGTCTCGACAAGCGCATGACGATGATCCTTACCACCGGTGAGGCGGCAATCTGGCGCCTGCGCGACAAGATGCCTGACGGCACCATTATCGGCGGCCGCGGCTCCAACGGCGCGCTCGCGCGCGACAGCGCTTTCAAGAAGTGGTTCGATAAGATCTATACCGACCGCTACAACACGCCGCCGACCTATCCATCCTATCAGATGGCGCAGTCGATCCTTGGGCTCAAGCTTGCCTACGAAAAGGCCAAGAAAGAAGGCGCGAAGCCGAAGACGGAGGAAATTGCAGCCGCGTTCAAAGGGCTCGAGTTCGAAGGCCCGGCCGGTCACGTGAAAATGACGCTCGGCGACGGACATCAGGGCGTCACCGAAACCGCCTACGGCACCTATCGCTTCAACAAGAAGACGAAAGAGCCGGAGATCGTCGACATCGTCCGCTATCCCGCTGAATGCGTTAATCCGCCACCCGGAATCGACGCCGACAAGTGGATCGCCGACGGCATGAAAGGCGCCAAGTGCAACTAGCCTCGGCGCGCTGACGGAAAAACGGAAGCGGAGGACGCACAGCCAATGCGCCCTCCGCTTTTTCACTCCCCGATGCGACAGGACTCGCCGTGCTGACCGCTCTCTCCATCCTCACCGATGGACTCACCTACGCGGCATATCTGTTCATCATCGCGATCGGATTGACGCTTATTTTTGGCGTCATGAAGATTCTTAATGTCGCGCACGGCTCATTTTACGCCTTCGGCGCCTACGGCGCCGCGACCGCCGTCGGCATATGGTTCAACAACCACGATTGGAACGCCGCAGGCGGCTTTCTTTTTATGGTTCTGTTCGCGATGGCGATCGGGCTTGTGCTCGGGTTGATTCTGGAGCGCGGCATTCTCCGCTGGGTTTACGGCAAAGACGAAGTGGTCATTGTGCTCGTGACCTACGCCGTGTTCCTGATCCTCGAGGATATGGTGGTGTTGATCTGGGGGCCGCAATCCTACGCGGCCTATCAACCGATGGTCGCAGCCGGGAGCGTCGACCTCGGCGATCTGGTGCTTTCAAACTATGATATCGTGCTTGTTGTATTGGCTGCGTTTTTCGCAGTCGGCTCTTATTGGACGTTGAAATTCACGCGCTACGGCCGGCTGCTGACCACGGTGATTTTCGACCGTGAAGTCGCCGCGGCGTTCGGCATCAACGTCACCGTCATCTATACTGTCACTTTCCTGATCGGCGCCATGCTTGGCGCCTTGAGTGGCGCAGTGATGGCGCCGAAAATTTCCGTCACCCTCGGCATCGGCGTCGAGGTGATTGTGCTCGCGTTCGCGGTTGTCGCCATCGGCGGCATGGGTTCGATCGAAGGCGCGCTCGTTGGCGCGCTGATTGTCGGCATCTGCCGAGCGGCGGCAGTGCATCTCGTGCCGCAGATCGAACTGTTCGTGATCTACGGCGTGATGGCGGCGGTGCTGATCGTGCGGCCGCACGGTCTGTTCGTGCGCGCGCAGCCTCGGAAGATCTGACATGGCCAACCGTTCAACGATCATCGGTGCCGCCGTCTTCCTGTTGGCGGCGGTACTTGCGCCGCTGCTGCCGGATTGGGTGGTCTCGCTCATGGCAATAGCGTTTGCCAATGCGCTGGTGGTACTCGGCCTTATTGTATTGTGGAGGGCCGGTCTCGTGTCCTTCGGCCAGGCGCTATATTATTGCATCGGCGCCTACATCGTCGCGCTCTCGGGACGTTGGATCAATTTTACCGATGGCGTCGTCCTGGTTCTGTTGGCAGGTCTTTTTTCCGGATTTACCGCGTTCCTCGTCGGGTTCTTGATCGCGCGTTACCGCGAGATTTTTTTCGCGATGCTCAGCCTTGCGTTGTCGATGATCCTTTACGGCGTCCTGGTGAAGACGGAGTCGCTCGGATCGACCGACGGATTCAGCGTGGCGACGCCGACCTTCGCCGGCTATGCTCCTCACGGAGAAATGCTCAATCTCGCGCTCTACTGGCTGACGCTCGCCGCGTGCGCTGCGAGCGCGCTTGCCGTCGGGATCTATTTTCGGTCGATCGCCGGAGCGCTTGCGGCGCCCGTCCGCGACAACGAAATCCGCGTGGAATTCCTCGGCGTTTCCGTGACGAATGTCATCCATACGAAGCTGGTCATTGCCGGCACTCTCGCCGGGTTGGGAGGCGCGCTCGCCGCGCTGATCATCGGCCACGTCGATCCGAATATGGCGTATTGGACGACCTCGGGAGGCTTCGTATTCGTGGCCATTCTTGCGGGTGCGGGCTCGGTCGCGGCGGCTTTCGTTGGCTCGCTGGTCTTCGAGGCGATCCGCTCCTTCGCTGTCGCTATGCTGCCTGAATTCTGGCAAATGATGTTGGGCTCCGTGCTGCTGCTGACGATCCTTTTCGTGCCCGACGGGCTCGGCTCGCTGGCGACGCGATTGCGGCGCAAACCGCGGGAAGTGCAACCGCAATGACCGACATCCTGTCCGTCCGCGATCTGGAAAAGACGTTCGGCTCGCTCGTGGCCGCACGTGACATCACTGTTCACATTCCAGCGCAGCAGACGATCGGTGTGATCGGCGCGAACGGCGCCGGGAAAACGACCTTCGTGAACATGATTACCGGCCACCTGCGGCCTTCGAAGGGGTCGATCTGGTTCGAAGGCGAAGAGATCACCGGCCGGCCGTCGCGCGAAATCACGCGGCTCGGAATTTCCCGCTCGTTCCAGGTGGCGCAGATCTTTCCGTCGCTGAGCGTATTTGAAAACATGTGTACGGCCGCCGCTATCGGCCGCCATTCCGGCGGCTTCTTCAAGAACGTATTTACACCTGTGCATTCGGCGCAGGCGGTGGCGGACGCGGAAGCTGCGGTCGAGCTTTTCCAGATCGCCCGCTATCGCGACGTCAGAGCGTTTGCGCTGCCACAAGGCGTGCGCAAGTTACTCGACATCGCAATGGCGGTAGCCGGGCATCCCCGGCTGTTGCTGCTCGACGAGCCGACCAGCGGCATTTCGATCGAGGAGAAATTCGACGTGATGCAGGTGGTGATGTCCGCCTTGAAAAGCCGCAAAATCACGGTCTTGTTCGTCGAGCACGACATGGAGATCGTCGACCGCTTCGCCGACCGCGTGCTGGCCTTCTACGACGGCACCGTCATCGCCGACGGCGCGCCCGCGCAAACGCTGGGCGACCCCAAGGTGCAGGAGCTGATCAGCGGCACCAAAATAAGGGATACGGCCGGGAGAGCGGCGCATGCTTAGCGTCAGCAACCTGAGCGCCGCGATCGGCGCTATTCCGATCGTGCGTGGCGCTTCGCTGACCGTGAATGAAGGCGAAATGTGCGGGTTGATCGGCCGCAATGGCGCGGGCAAGACCACGCTGATCCGCGCCCTGATGGGAGCGATCCCGGCGACCGGGCGGGCCGAGCTCGACAAAGTCGACTTGCTCACGTTGCCCGCGCATCGCCGTGCCGCACAGGGCGTCGGCTACATGCCGGAGGATCGCCGCCTGGTGCCGGAATTTACGGTCGAGGAAAATGTCCGGCTGCCGACGTGGTCGACGCGCGTTGACGGCGTCGAAAAGCGGCTTGAATGGATATTCTCGATCATGCCCGAGGTGGCGCGGTTCAAGGACCGGCGCGCACTGGAGCTCTCCGGCGGGCAGCAGAAAATGGTGGCACTTGCGCGCGCGCTGATGGCCGGCACGCGCATCTTGCTGCTTGACGAGCCGTTCGAAGGATTGGCGCCGGCGCTTGCGCGGCGTCTCGGCGAAGTGCTGGCCAACCTCAAGTCGCAAGGCATGTCGGTGCTGCTTGCCGACTCCAACGAGGTGCATGTCGTTGACTTGTTGGCGCGCGCCTATTTCATCGAGCGCGGCTCAGTCAGCGAGCACCGCCTCGGCCGCTAGGATCGTCGCCGCTATCGTTTTGCGCCTGCAGCCTGAAGCTGCGCGAGCGCAGCACGGGCTTCGAGGTGAAGCGATGCCATCATGAGGTCGTCAGTCTCGGCGTTTGGCGCAACGGCGGTCGTGACCGCGTGGTAGGGCACCGGCGCGAAACCGGGCGTCAGCGCTGAAAACGTCAACACGAACGCACAAATAACCGAACTGAAGATAAGCGCAAATGCGCGTCGCTGGTCCATAAATACAGGCCCCCCGGCCTGTCGACCGGGAGGTATCGCACACAAGTTATGCCATTGCGTTTCAGAACGATCGAAAACTGCGCGGGCAGTATTCACCGCCCGTTAGGCATTCGGACGGCGGGGACCCTTTAGCGGCCCTGGTAGGACGGCGTGCGCACGATCAGGCCGTCGAGCGCCTCGGTGACCTTGATCTGGCAGGACAGGCGTGAGGTCGGCTTCACTTCGAAGGCGGTGTCGAGCATGTCCTCTTCTTCAGCCGATGGCGGGCCGACAATCGCGCTCCAGGCGTCATCCACATGCACGAGGCAAGTGGCGCAGGTGCAGCCGCCGCCGCATTCGGCGACGATGCTGGAGATATCGTTACGCAGCGCCGTTTCCATGACGGTCGATCCGAGCTCGGCCTCGACGGTGTGCACCGTGCCGTCGTGTTCGATGTAGGTGATTTTCGGCATTACGGTATCGTCTCTCGAATTCGAGCTGGATAGGTCGGGGCTCTCAATTACGGTCATGCCACGCCGAGCTTCTTCTGGAGGCTGGTGGACGACGTCGTGTACTGGAACACGAGCTTCTTCTCCGGATGCACGTAATGGTGCGCCTTCTGCGCCATCAGCGCGGCCTCATGGAAGCCGGACAGGATCAGCTTGAGCTTGCCCGGGTAGGTGTTGATGTCGCCGATCGCGAACAGGCCCGGCACATTCGTCTCGAACGTCTGCACGTTGACCGGAATGAGCTCGTCCTCGAGCGTCACGCCCCAGTTTGCCACCGGACCGAGCTTCATGGTGAGGCCGAAGAACGGCAACATCGCATCGCACGGCACTGTCACGCTCGAGCCGTCGCCGAGTTTGATGGTCGCCGCGGAAAGTTGGCCGTCCGAGCCTTCCAGGCCCGTGACTTGCCCGATCTTGAGATCCATCGCACCGGACGAAACCAGCGCGCGCATCTTGTTGACGCTGTCGGGCGCTGCGCGGAATTCGTCGCGCCGGTGTACAAGCGTGAGCCGCTTGGCGAGCGGTTGCAGATTGAGCGTCCAGTCGAGTGCGCTGTCCCCGCCGCCGACGATCAGGAGGTTCTTGCCGCGGAATGCGTCCATCTTGCGCACCGCGTAGAACACCGACTTTTCCTCGTATGGTTCGATGCCCTGGATCGGCGGACGTTTGGGCTGGAAAGAGCCGCCGCCGGCGGCGATTACGATCGCTTTTGCCTCGAATACCTTACCGGCATCGGTCGTCGCCCGGAAAAGCGGGTCGCCGATGTTCTCGATCGTCGTCACCATTTCGCCGAGATGAAAGGTCGGCTTGAACGGCTTGATCTGCTCCATCAGCGCGTCGGAAAGACCCTTGCCGGTAATGCGCGGAATGGCGGGGATGTCGAAGATCGGCTTTTCCGGATAAAGCTCGGCGCACTGGCCGCCGACTTTGTCGAGGATATCGACGAGATGCGTCTTGATGTCGAGCAGGCCAAGCTCGAATACGGCGAAAAGGCCGACCGGGCCGGCACCGATGATCAGTACGTCGGTCTTTATTTCGCCGCCCGCGCCATTGCCGCCGGGCGATTGATCGGTTTTCTGCAACATCATGCGCTCCTTTGCGCGTGCTCAAGGTGGGGACCGTGAACGACGCGGACCAGCTCGGCCAAATTCTGCTCCGGCGTTTTGCCGGTAGTCACGAGGGCGGCTTCCGCCTTGGCATAAAGCGGCTCACGGCTCTTCAGGATTGAAATGAGATCCTCCATG
The DNA here is from genome assembly GCA_035546875.1 of Pseudolabrys sp. Classification (GTDB taxonomy): domain Bacteria; phylum Pseudomonadota; class Alphaproteobacteria; order Rhizobiales; family Xanthobacteraceae; genus Pseudolabrys. Next base: position 1,558 of record DASZVZ010000085.1, on the reverse strand, counting down.
GCGCGAGCGCGGTCGGCCATCGGTCGCAGGTCGCCCTGCGCGATCACGCGTTTCATGTGCTCTTCAGGCTGGGCGCGCACCCAAATGGTAAAACAGGATGAAAGAAGCAATTCCAGCGTGCCCGGCTCAGTGACAATGCTGCCGCTGGTGGCGATCACGAAACGCGGGTGCTGTTGCAAAACGCTTTCCAGCGCTTCGCGTTCCGCCCGCCGGAAGGTCTCCTGCCCGAACATCTCAAACATCTCGCTCAGCGTCGTGCCGCTGCGGCGCTCGATTTCTCGGTCGAGTTCGATGAACGGCACCTCGAGCTTGGACGCGAGCAGGCGGCCGAGCGTGGATTTGCCGCCGCCGCGCAGGCCGATCAGCGCAATGCGACTGCGCCGCATATCGGCCGAAGGTTCGCCGAACTTTCGTAAGAGCAATTCGCGAGCCTCCTTGAGATGGGGCGGTGACAGTCGCTCGAGAAATTGCGCAAGGAGCACCGCATCGAGCGCGGGATCCGGGTTTTCATTGACCAGCTGCGTGACGGGCGTGCCCATCGCGCGCGCGATGCGGCGTAAAAGCACGATCGAACCGTTGCCGCGGCCGGCTTCGAGCTGAGCGAGGTAGCGTTCCGAGACTCGTGCGTGTCCGGCGAGCGCCTTGCGCGTCATCCCACGCTGATTGCGCAGCATGCGCACGCGCCCTCCGAGCCTGTGCAGATAGGCGTCCGTGTCGAGCGCCGTTGAGGGTGTCGCGAGCTTGCCGTTGCCGCGCGGTTTTTTCATCGCCGGGTCATATGCATTATATTGCCATGAACTATGCGGCAATCGATCCGGCAATGCAAGCGATAGCCTCACCAAGCTCGGCAGAGCTGTGGATCGTTGTTGGTGTTTATTTGTTGTTTTTCAGTGTGTTATGTCGAAGGCGATGCTGGCTTGGAGCCGCCGTTGTGGGTGAAAGAACCAAATGCTAGTGTCATGCATAATAATGCATATACTTTGCGACAAGAGACACTCATGCAGATGATCGATTTCCAGACCGATCCTTCCCGCTATCGCCACTGGCGCATCCAGCAGGAGGGCGACATTGCTTATCTGATCATGGATGTCGACCAGGCCGGCGGCCTGTCGGACGGCTATGAGCTGAAGCTCAATTCCTACGATCTCGGCGTCGATATCGAGCTCAACGACGCGATTCAGCGCCTGCGGTTCGAGCATCCGGAAGTGCGCGCCGTCGTCATCAAGTCCGGCAAGGACAATGTGTTCTGCGCCGGCGCCAATATCCGCATGCTCGGCAAGGCGACGCATGGTGACAAGGTGAATTTCTGCAAGTTCACCAACGAAACCCGGCTCGCCATCGAAGACGCGAGCGAGAATTCCCGCCAGGTCTACATCTGCGCGATCAATGGCAATGCGGCCGGCGGCGGCTATGAACTGGCGCTGGCGGCCGAACACATCATGCTGGTAGACGACCGCCGTTCGGCGGTAGCGCTGCCGGAGACACCGTTGCTCGCGGTGTTGCCCGGGACTGGAGGGCTGACCCGCGTCACCGACAAGCGCAAGGTGCGCCGCGACCG
>DASZVZ010000084.1:0-15153 GCA_035546875.1 Pseudolabrys sp. | reverse complement strand
GCGAGCATGCACATCTCGGCGTCGGCGGCCATCGTCGGCGCGCCGACCGTGTCGGCGTCGAACTGCATGAATTGCCGGAAGCGTCCCGGTCCCGGCTTCTCGTTGCGATAGACGTAACCGAAGCGATAGGAGCGATAAGGCAGCGCGAGGTTCTGGTAATTCTCGGCCACGTAGCGCGCGAGCGGCGCGGTCAGGTCGTAGCGCAGCGACAGCCACTGCTCGTCGTCGTCCTGGAACGAGAACACGCCTTCGTTCGGCCGGTCCTGGTCGGGCAGGAACTTGCCGAGCGCGTCGGTGTATTCGATCGCCGGCGTCTCCACCGGCTCGAAGCCGTAGCGCTCGAATTGCAGGCGGATCGCCTCCAGCATGCGGCGCGTTGCCGCGATCTCGGCCGGCCCGCGGTCGGCAAGCCCGCGCGGCAGCCGGGCCTTGAGTTTGGCGGGTTTTTTATCGGCCATGATTGCTTTTGTTGATTTGCGAAAATCACAATTTTCAACGTGCTGTTATCAGCCGTTCCCCGTTTTGTCATTATCGGCATTGCTATAATCCTGTAACATCGCCTCTCCGCTCTCATCCTGGGGAGCGCCCGAAGGGCGCTTCTCGAAGGACGAGGGCGGCCCAAGGTTCGAGACGCACGCTTCGCGTGCTCCTCACCATGAGGCCGCGAAAGGGAGAAGGTCATGGCCCAGGCGACCAAAGCTGCGCAGAAAAGCTCACAGACAACCGCGGTCCCGAACGACCTCGAAGCCTTCTTCATGCCGTTCACGGCCAACCGCGCCTACAAGGCGCGCCCGCGGCTGATCGCGCGCGCCAAGGACATGCACTATTACAGCGCCGACGGCCGGGCGATCCTCGATGCCGCCGCCGGTCTCTGGTGCACCAACGCCGGCCACAACCGCGATCCGATCGTGCAGGCGATTGCCGCGCAGGCGGCCCAGCTCGATTTCGCACCGACCTTCCAGTTCGGTCATCCGCGCGCCTTCGAATTGGCAAGCCGTATCGCCGCGCTCGCGCCAACCGATCTCGATCACGTGTTCTTCTGCAACTCCGGCTCCGAGGCGGCCGACACCGCGCTCAAGATCGCGCTCGCGTACTGGAATGCTAAGGGACAGGGACAGCGCACGCGCTTCATCGGCCGCGAGCGCGCCTATCACGGCGTCGGCTTCGGCGGCATGGCCGTCGGCGGACTCGCCAACAACAGAAAAGCGTTCGGCGTGATGATGCCCGGCGTCGATCATCTGCCGCACACCTACAATCGCGAACAGCAGGCGTTCTCGAAAGGCGAACCGGAGTGGGGCGCGCACCTTGCGGACGATCTCGAACGTCTTGTCGCGCTGCATGGCGACACCACCATCGCGGCGGTGATCGTCGAGCCGATGGCAGGCTCGACCGCGGTGCTGCCGGCGCCGAAGGGCTATCTCGAGCGCCTGCGCGCGATCTGCGACAAATACGGCATCCTGCTGATCTTCGACGAAGTCATCACCGGCTTCGGCCGTCTCGGCCATGCGTTTGCGGCTGAACGCTACGGCGTGACACCCGACATGATCACGTTCGCCAAGGGCGTGACCTCGGGCAGCGTGCCGATGGGCGGCGTCATCGTGACGAACGAGATCCACGACGCGTTCATGCACGGTCCCGAGCACGTCATCGAATTCTTCCACGGCTACACGTATTCGGCGCATCCGCTCGCCTGCGCGGCGGGCCTGGCCGCGCTCGATCTCTACCGCGACGAAGACCTGTTCGCGCGCGCCAAGAAGATCGAGCCGATGTGGTACGACGCCGCGATGACGCTCAAGGGCACGCCGAAGGTGCTCGACATCCGTTGCGTCGGCTTGACCGCTGCAATCGATCTTGCCTCACGGCCGGATGCCGTCGGCAAGCGCGGCTACGAGGCGATGGAACGCGGCTTCCATGAAGACGGCATCATGTTCCGTATCGTCGGCGACTCGATCGCGGTGACGCCGCCGCTGATCGTCAGCGAAAGCCAGATCGGCGAGATCTTCGAGAAGATCGGCAAGATCATCAAGGCGATCGCCTAACTCAGAAGCCGGCCGGGCCGGGCTTGCGCTACATCAATACCGCGAGCCGGCGCCTTCGTTAGATGTCTTCCTGCGCCCAAATGGCATGGGCCTCAGGAAGCATTTTGCCGTGATTCGACGCAGGGTTATCGTAGGTGCGCTGGTTGCGGTCGTGCTGGCCGGCGCGGTCGGCACCTGGCTTTATCGGCGCACCCCGGAAGTCACCGCCGTTGCGGCTACACGCGGCACCGCGGTGGAAATCGTTTATGCAACTGGCGCCGTGGAGCCGGTGCGGTGGGCCAAGGTCGCCAGCGTTATCCGCGACCGCATCGTCGAGATCTGCGATTGCGAAGGCAAAGCGGTCGCCAAAGGCGACGTGCTCGCGCGGCTCGACGACCGCGAGGTGAAAGCGCAATTGCAGGAGCTCAAGGCGCGCGAGGAATTCCTCAAAAGCGAAATGAACCGCGTGAGTTCGCTGATCGCGAAGGGCGCCGCCACAACGCAAGCCTACGAGCGAGCCGCCATGGATCTCCAGCAAGTGCAGGGACAAATCCTGGTGCAGCTGGAAAAAATCAACGACTACACGATCGTCTCGCCGATGGACGGCGTGGTGCTCCGTCGCGACGGCGAAATCGGCGAGATCGCCGAAGTCGGGCAGATCATCTATCGCGTGGGCGTGCCCAAGCCGTTGCAAGTCGTCGCCGAGGTCAACGAAGAGGACATCCCGCGCGTTCAGGTCGGGCAGGTGACCTTGTTCCGCACCGATGCGTTTCCCGAGCGAAGGATCGAGGGCAAGGTGCGCGAAATAACGCCGATGGGCGATGTCACCGCCAAGACCTATCGTATCAAGATCGCGCTGCCCGACGACACGCCGCTCAAGCCCGGCATGAGCGTTGAGTCCAATATCATCACCGGCGAGAAACCGAACGCACTGCTGGTGCCGGCCGATGCCGTGCAGAACAACAACGTATTCCTCGTCGACGGTTACCGGGTCAGACGCCGGGCCATCAAGGTCGGAATTCGCGGCACGCGCACCATCGAAGTTCTCTCCGGGCTTTCGGAAGGCGAGCGCGTGGCCTCGCCGGCGTCGGCCACGCTCAAGGACGGCGACAAGGTCCGGGTCGTCGCGCCGCCGTCGTGAACCTCACGCTCGACATCGCCTGGACGCATGTCCGCGCGCGCGTGCGGCAGACCGGTTTTGCCGTTGCTGGCGTCGCCACCGGAGTCGGGTTTTCCATCATGATGGCCTCGCTCATGCAGGGCTCGCAGGACGACTTCACCACCCGGCTCGTCAACACGATCGCGCACATTACGATTTCCGACGAGCGCCGCGCCCCGCCGCCTCAGCCGGCGGAAACCTTTTACCAAAGCGCCGAAATCCACGGTCTGACGCCGGAAGCGCGCCGCCCGGGCATCAAAAATCCGCTCGCGACCATGGCTGCGCTGGAAGCCTGGTTGCCGGGCGCGATTGGTCCGTCCGTCAGGGTGCCGTCGATCGTGCGTTACGCCAATCAGGATGTCGCCGTCACCGTCGTCGGCATCGATCCGCGGCGCGAAGAGACCATTTCCGACCTGCCGCAGCAATTGCGCGGCGGCGCGACTTTGACCGATCTTTTTCGCGCGACCAACGCCATCCTGATCGGCGACGGGCTGAAGGCGAAAATCGGCGCGCGCATCGGCTCCAACATAACCGTCCAGACCAGCGAAGGCGCTCGCATCAGTGCTCAGGTCGTCGGCTTCTTTCACTCCGGCGTTCGCAGCATCGACGAGCGGACGGCTTACGTCCTGATCAAAACGGGTCAAATACTCTCCAAGCAGACGGGATTGATCAACGAAATGCGACTGCGGCTGCGCGATCCGATGGTCGCCCGCGAGGTAGCGGCGCGCATCGAAAGAGATACCAGCTACAAGTCGATTTCCTGGCAGGAGTCCAATGAAGACCTGCTCAATACATTCCTGATCCGTAACATCATCATGTACACGGTCGTCGGTGCGATCCTGCTGGTCGCGAGTTTCGGCACCTACAACATCATCTCGACGATCACCCACGAGAAGGCTCGCGATATTGCCATCATGAAGTCGCTCGGGCTCAGCGAAGCGACCGTGCGCGGGATTTTCGTGGTCGAAGCCTTGATCATCGGCGCGGCGGGAGGCCTGCTCGGGTTCGTCTTAGGGTATCTGCTGTGTATCGCGCTCGGCTCCATCGAGGTCAAAAGCCCGTTCCTCGACAGTAACCATCTGCCGCTCGCCTATTCCTGGCTGCACTACTTTCTCGCGGGAATCGTCGCTCTAGGTTCGTCGGTGGCGGCCGGTTATGCGCCGGCGCGCAAGGCGGCCGGCGTCCACCCTGTCGATATCATTCGAGGCGCGACATGACCGGTCCGGATTCCGAAGTGGCGCTGATCGAAGCCCGCAACGTCAGCAGGATTCTGCCGGGCATCGTGCCGACGACTCTGGTGCACGATGTCAGTCTCACGATTCGCGACAACGAATTTGTCGCGATCACCGGGGCGTCCGGCTCCGGCAAATCTTCCTTGCTTTATTTGTTCGGTCTGCTCGACCTGCCGACCGCGGGCGAGGTCCTCATTCGCGGCAGGGCGACGTCGCGCATGACCGAAGCCGAGCGGGCGCATCTGCGCCTCTCGGAATTCGGCTTCGTATTTCAGTTCCACTTTTTGCTGCCGGAATTCACAATTCTCGAAAATGTCACGCTGCCGATGCGGGCGCTTGGCGCGCTGTCCGACACCGGCATGAAGAGGCGTGGCCGCGATTTGCTGGAGTCGTTCGGTCTTGCCGAACACCTTCACAAACGTCCTGACCAGCTATCCGGCGGCCAGCGCCAGCGCGTGGCGGTCGCCCGCGCGCTTGCCAACGAACCTCCCGTTGTCTTCGCGGACGAGCCGACCGGTTCGCTGGATTCGAAGGCGAGCGAGCAGGTATTCCTGGTTTTGCAGGACTTGGTCGCCAAGCACGGCAAGACGGTAGTCGCCGTTACGCACGATCTAAGCCTCGCCGCACGCATGCAGCGCCGGATCGAGCTTTTGGACGGGGCCGTCATCAGCGATACGGCGGCGGTCGAACGGGTATAACCGTCGAGTTCCGAACTACGGCAATGCATTTACGCCGGAAATCCTGCGCATAAGGGGGATTTCCCGTTACCATACCGGGTGTTGGTGGTTGCACGGACGCTACCGCTCAGGAACATTGGAGGCGGTATCGCGAATCAAGGCGTAAGCTGCCGTCAGGGACGACTTATGTTGCGCATAAGCGCGATGTTCATCGCCGTATGCATGGTGCTGATCGCCGGCTCGATCGGGGCCGTGCTCTATCTCGCAGCGGGCATCAACGGCCTCGTCTCGGCGGTTGCCGCGCTCGCCGCGCTCGTCGGCATGATGCTCTACAACGTCGTCGCCAACCGCCTGCGCGACCGCAGCGAGCTTGGCGACCAGATCGCGGACCTCTCGCGCGGCACCGCCGACCTCGCGCGCCAGGTGGCGGAGATCGGGCGGCGGCTCGGCACCATGGAGACCCGCGTCGATTCGACCGTCAACCGCGCGCGCGGGGCGGTCGATCCGCTTGCCGCTGAAATCGGCGAGCTCGGCGGGCTGGTGAAACAGCTTGCGCAGACCGTCGCGGCGCACGAAGCGGAACTGCACAACCGCGCGAAGGCGATGGCTGAGATGGCCGAGGCGGCGACGCCGATCGGCACGCTGATCACGCCGGGCGCGCCGCCCACGTTGGACGCGGCGCCGACGCCGGTCGCCTCGGTTTCGCCCGCGCCAGCCGAGGTCGAGCCGGGCGAACTCGACCTCACGGAAAAGGACGCCGTCGACGGCACGCGCCGCTTCCGCGGCATGAGCCGCGAGAACATCGTCGCGCTGATCGGCAGCGCGGTCGACGCCAACCGCATCGATCTTTATCTACAGCCGATCGTCACCCTGCCGCAGCGCAAGGTGCGCTACTACGAGGCGCTGTCCCGGCTGCGCACCGACGATGGCGACGTCGTGCCGGCGGCCGATTTTATCGAATTCGCGGAAAGCTCCGGCTCGATGCCGAAGATCGACAACCTGCTCCTGTTCCGTTGCGTTCAGGTGCTCCGCCGCCTGCAATTGAAGAACCGCGACGTCGGCCTGTTCTGCAACGTCAACGGTACTACGTTGTCCGACGCGGCCTACTTCCAGCAATTCCTCGAATTCATGGAGGCGAACCGCGCGCTCGCGCCGACGCTGATGTTCGAGTTCACGCAGGCCGCCTACCGCAGCTTCGGGCCGCTCGAGCACGAGAGCCTCGCCGCGCTCGCCGAGCGTGGCTTCCGCTTCTCGATGGACCACGTCACCGACCTGCGCATGGAGCCGAAGGAGCTCGCCGACCGCTCGTTCCGCTTCTTCAAGGTGCCGGCAAAACTTCTGCTCAACCGCGCGATCGCCGGCCAGAGCGACATCCACCCGGCCGATCTCGCCGATCTCCTGGCGCGTTCCGGCATCGATCTCATCGCCGAGCGCATCGAGAGCGAAAACATGGTGGTCGATCTGCTCGATCACGACGTGCGCTTCGGGCAGGGCTTCCTGTTCTCGCCGCCCCGGCCGGTGCGCGCGGAGGCCTTGCAGGGCGTCGCCGACGGCGGCAAGACCACCGGCGGCGCAAGAACTCCCGGCCAGCCGCCGTCGATGCTGGTCAGCGAAAGCGTCGGCAGCCGTTGATCCGCGCCGGCGGCCGGCCTTGCGCCCTTAACCCATCGCGTCGGTCATGAACACCGTGCCCCCCGTCACCGCGCACTTCGCCACGCTCGCGCCGGCCTACGACGTCCTGCTGTGCGACGTCTGGGGCGTGGTGCATAACGGCCTCGAGCCGTTCCCGCATGCCTGCGACGCGCTGATGCGTTTCCGCGCGCGGGGCGGCGGCGTCATCCTGATCACGAATTCGCCGCGCCCGAGCGATTCCGTTGCCCGCCAGTGCGACCGCCTGCGGGTACCCCGCGCCGCCTATGACGGCATCGTTTCCTCCGGCGATGTGACGCGTAGCGTCATCGTTTCGCGCAAGGGGCAGAGCCTTTTCCACCTCGGCCCCGAGCGCGACCAGTCGATCTTCACCGGCCTCGACGTGCAATTCGCCCCGCTCGAAAGCGCCGACTACGTGGTGTGCTCCGGCCTGTTCAACGACGAGACCGAGACGCCGGAGGACTATCGCGCACGGCTCGAGGGAATGCGCGCGCGCGGCCAGTTCATGCTGTGCGCCAACCCGGATGTCGTCGTCATGCGCGGCGACAGGCTCGTCTATTGCGCCGGCGCGCTCGCCGATCTCTACGCCGGCCTCGGCGGCGACGTTCTCTATGCCGGCAAGCCCTATCGTCCGATCTACGACATGGCGATCGCAAAGGCGGAAAGTGTGCGCGGCGGCAAGGTCGCGCCCACGCGCATGCTGGCGATCGGCGACTCCCTGCGCACGGATCTGCGTGGCGCGGCGACGCTCGGCATCGACTTTTTGTTCGTGACGTCCGGCATTCACGCCGAGCAGTTCGGCGGCGGCGATCCGGATGCGCAAGCGGTGCGCGAGACGCTCGGCAAGGCGGCGCCCAAGGCGATCATGCAGGATCTGGCGTGGTGAGACCTGCGCCGGCCGCGGCTCAGGGCGGGTCGGGGAAGATCGCTTCGATCTTGGTCTTCAGCGTCTGCGCGTTGAACGGCTTGACGATGTAATTTGACACACCCGCCTTCTTGGCGGCGATCACGTTCTCGGTCTTCGACTCGGCGGTGACCATGATGAACGGCACCTGCGAGAGATTGGGATCCGCGCGCACCTCGCGCAACAGGTCGTAACCGGTCATCGGCTCCATGTTCCAGTCGGAGATGACGAGGCCGTAGTGCCGCACGCGCATCTTCGCGAGCGCGGTCGTGCCGTCGGTGGCGTCGTCGATCTCCTCGAATCCGAGCTGACGGAGCAAATTCCGGATGATACGGATCATCGTGCTGTAGTCGTCCACGACGAGAACCGGCATCGACAGGTCGACAGCCATGAAAGTGATGTCCGGTGGGCCCCGTATTTCCCCGGAAGCTAGCAACCCGGCTTGAACAACCCGTTAATTTGAAAATTTGTTTACGTGGCGTTAATCATGCGTTGTCGAAAGCGTCACTTGACGCGATTGCCCGCGCCCAGCACGGAAAGCCAACGGTTTCCACTCACGCGATGAACGACAACACTCAGCCGGCGAAATCCTTCGTCGTCGCGCGCGAAACCGCGCACGGCGGCGGCATCGGGGCGCTCGAAGGCGCGGTAGTTGCCATCGGCAACTTCGACGGCGTGCACCGCGGCCATCGCGCGGTGATCGCAGCGGCGCAAAAGCGCGCGCGCGACCTCGGGCGCAAAGCCGCGGCGCTGACGTTTGCGCCACACCCGCGGCAGTTTTTTCGCCCGCAGGACCCGCTTTTTCTGTTGAGCGACGAGCGCGCCAAGCTGCGGCTTCTCGCGGCGACCCACCTCGACGGCGCGATCATCATGCGTTTCGACGCCGCGCTTGCCGGAACGACCGCGCAAGATTTCGTCGGCAAGATCCTGGTGGAGCGCTTCAGGATAGGCGGTGCGGCCATCGGCTTCGATTTTCATTTCGGCAAGGACCGCGCCGGCTCGCCGGCGTTTCTGACCGAGCAAGGCAGGAGGCTCGGCTTTGCGGTCGACATCGTGCCGCCGCTCGAAGACGAAGGGCGGCCGATTTCATCCGGCGCGGTGCGCACCGCGCTTTCGGCGGGGAAGGTGGTCGAGGCGGCCGAATTGCTCGGCGCGCCATGGTTCGTCTCAGGCGAGGTGGTCCACGGCGACAAGCGCGGGCGCGAGCTCGGGTTTCCGACCGCCAATGTGCGGCTCGATCCGGCCTGTGAATTGAAGCACGGCATCTACGCGGTGCGCGTCGCGGTTGCCGGAAAGCGCTATGACGCGGTGGCGAGTTTCGGCCGTCGCCCCATGTTCGATAACGGCGCACCCTTGCTCGAAGTGTTCGTGTTCGACTTCGACCGCGACCTCTACGGGCAGACGATCGACGTCGCCTTCATCGGCTGGGTGCGGCACGAGCAGAGCTTCGACTCGATCGACGCGCTCAAGCGGCAGATGGCCGAGGACAGCCGCCGCGCGCGCGAGGCGCTCGCCCGCGCCGGCGATGCCTTTCCGAAGTTGGGGAATATCCAAGGTTAGGGCGCGACCAGGGGCGCTGAAGCAGCTTGTCTCTCCGCTCAATTCCGCGAAAGCGCAATCGGCGCTTGTGGCCCATGGTCCCCGCTTTCGCGGGGACGAGCGGAAAGTGGAATCGTTTGAGATCAAGTGAAGCGAGCGTCAGTGCTCGTCGGCGCTGTCGTGGCCGTTCGACCATTCGCGCGCGATGCCGACTGCAAGCAGGCCGACCGCCGCAAGCGGCAGACCCTTCTTCCAGCCGAGAATGCGGCCGACCTCGATGCCGGCCGCAAGCACGCGCGGGTCCTGCCAAAACGGCGATGATTGCGCCGCGCGTGCCGCAAGCTCGCGTTTCGCGCGCTCGACCTCGCGCCGCCTTGTGACCGACAGCACGGTGAGCGCGGCGAGCGCGAGCACGAGATAGACGCCCGCGAGGATCAGCGCCGCGGTCAGGCTGTCGTACCGCTGCGAAAGCCAGATGTCGGCCGCGATAGTGAAGAACAACAGCGCGACCGCCCCGCCGAGCGCGGCGAGCGCGGCCCACGCCGCCAGCGAAGGGATCATGCCCTTCGCCGTGGCGCTCAATTCCAGGTGACGCAGCCAGCCCTTGATCATCGTCTGCCCGGGTTTGAGCTTTAGCGCCGCCAGAACGCCCCGATGAGGAAGCCGATTCCGGCCGTGACCGCGAGCGTCGTGTAGGGGCGCTCCTGAAGCTGCTCGTTGATCATGCTGTCGATGTCGTCGCCGGCCTTGCGCGCACGCTTCTCGGCGTCGGAAAGCGCGCCTTCCACATTCGACTTTGCGCTTTTCCAGGCGTGCACGCCGCGCGCGGCCGCTATCGTGCCGAGTTGCTGGGCAAGCCGCGTGATATCGTCGCGCAACTCCTCGAGGTCTTCCTGGATATCTTCAGAGGCCGCCGATGCGGCTTTAGTGGAATCGCGCACGGCTTTGCGCGCGTCTTTCATCGCGTCCTGCGCCGTGTCGCGCACTGCTTCTGCTGCGGATGTCGCCATCGATTGACTCCAACGGGTGAAAGTGGGTTCGACGGACAATTCACCAAGAGGGAACTTGTTCCGGCCTAGTCGGGTAAATTCGGCTCTTCCGGCGGGAAGACATGGCTGAAGATGACGCGACCGATGATCGCAAGCGGCACGGCAAGCAGCGCGCCGATGGGCCCCCACAGCCAGGCCCAGAAAACCAGCGAGAGGAAGATCGCGAGCGCGCTCAGCGGTAGCCGGGTGCCAAGGACGGTCGGTGAAATGATCTGGCCTTCGATCGTGGTCAGCACCACGAAGCTGACCGGCGGCAGCAGCGCGTGAATGAGGTCGGGAAACGTCACCAGACCGATGCCGAACAGGATCACGACCACGCAGGCCGGCCCGATGTAGGGGATGTAATTTAACACACCCGCCAGCACGCCGATGATGACGGGATTTGGGAAGCCGAACGCCCACGCGCCTGCGGTCACGACGATGCCGAGGCTAATATTGATCAGCGTCACCATCGCCAGATAGGACGCAAGATTGTGTCCGATGTCGTTGAAGATGCGAATGACGCGTAGCTTGGTGTTGCGGTCGGAGAACAGCGACGGCAGGTAGCGGCGGATCTGCGCGTGGCTCGCCAGGAAGAACAGCAGCGCCACGAAGAAGATGACGATTTGCGCCACCGCCGGCGTCACGAACGCGAGGACCGGCGTCACCATGCTCAGTTGCGATTCCTGAACGGCGACCGCATTGGCATCGGAAGGAATGAAGATCTTCTGTATATCGCGCAGCGCGCTTAACGGCTGGTCGAGCACGTAGAGCTTTTGCCGGATGGTCTCGCCGACCTGCGGCGCGCGCCCGATCCACTCGGTCGCCGGCGCGGCGATCATCGTGACGATGGCGCCGAGCACCACCATGAGCAGGATCACCAGCACCACCGCGCTCAGCCACGGTGGCACGCCGTATTCCCTGGCGCGGCGCACGACCGGTGCGAGAGTGAGCCCGATCACCAGCGCGGCGGTGGTCGGTAGCACGACCGGGCTGCACAGGTAGATCGCGGTGCCGGCGAGCAGCACGAAGATGCCGACCGTCGAGATCTGCGCCGCCGTGGCCCAGGCCTCGGAGCCGCTTTCGATCGGTTGCGGGTCGTTGATGATCAGTCCGTCGCGCAGGGTGCGGCGGATACGGAAGATTTCCACGCCTTACCTCCCGGGAGCCTGCCGCTCCGATAAACCGGTTTACGGTCGGTCAAATCAACGCGTCGGCGGCGGGTGCGGTTCCGCTTTAACGTTGCCTAAAGGGGCATGGCCGCTGTACTAACCCCGCCATGAACAAGTCCGAGTCCGAAACAAAGCGCGACTATTCCGAGACGCTTTTCCTGCCGCAGACCGACTTCCCGATGCGCGCCGGCCTGCCGCAGCGCGAGCCGGAAATCCTCAGGCGCTGGGAAAAGCTCGGAATTTACGAGCGCATGCGCGCGGCGGCCAAGGGCCGGACCAAATTCATCCTGCATGACGGCCCGCCTTACGCGAACGGCAACATCCACATCGGCACCGCGCTCAACAAGGTGCTGAAAGACGTCGTGACGCGCAGCCAGCAGATGCTCGGCTTCGACTCAAATTACGTGCCGGGCTGGGACTGCCACGGCCTGCCGATCGAGTGGAAGATCGAGGAAGAGAATTACCGCTCGAAGGGAAAGGCGAAGCCCGATCTGAAGAACCCTGCGGCGATGATCGCCTTCCGGCAGGAATGCCGCGCCTATGCCGAGTATTGGCTCAACGTGCAGCGCGAGGAATTCAAGCGGCTGGGCGTCGAGGGCGACTGGGCCCATCCGTACACGACCATGAGCTTTCCTGCGGAAGCGCAGATCGCGCGCGAGTTGATGAAGTTCGCGGCGAACGGAACGCTCTATCGCGGCTCGAAGCCGGTGATGTGGAGCGTGGTGGAGAAGACGGCGCTGGCCGAAGCGGAGGTCGAGTACGAGGATTACACCAGCGATACGGTTTACGTAGGTTTCCCAGTCGCGCCACGGTTCTTTGGTAAAAAAACAGAGAAGTCTTGGGCCAACAAGAGCCTTTCGAGCGACGACAACGTTGGACCCGCCGATCTCCTTGGCGCGAAAGTTGTGATTTGGACAACAACGCCTTGGACGCTTCCCGGCAATCGAGCGATCTCCTATTCACCAAAGATTTCTTATGGCCTCTATCGAGTTGATGCCGCACCTGCGGGAAGTTCGGCTAAGGTCGGCGATAAATTTATTCTTGCGCAAAAACTAGTTACTTCTTTTGTGAGCGCTGCCCGCATCGACAATCTTTGGCTAGAGAGAATCGTTTCTCCAGAGGAGTTAAGCTCGCTGACCTGTTGGCATCCATTAGCGACATCTAGCCAACCGAATAACGACGCTTGGGTAAACTCAGAACTGGCCCGAAGTTTTCGTAATGGTCTGAACTACGAGTTTCCTGTTCCACTGCTCCCTGGCGATCACGTCACCGACGACGCCGGCACCGGCTTCGTTCACACCGCGCCCGGTCACGGCCGCGAAGACTTCGACGTGTGGACCGCGAATGCGCGTACCCTCGAAGCGCGGGGCATCAACACGACGATCCCGTACACTGTCGACGAGAACGGCGCATTCACCGAACAGGCGCCGGGCTTCACGGGCAAGCGCGTCATCAATGACAAGGGTGAAAAAGGCGACGCCAATGGAGCAGTGATTTCCGCACTTGCTCGCGCCGGAATGTTGATCGCCAAAGGCACGTTGAGGCACCAGTATCCGCATTCGTGGCGCTCGAAGAAGCCGGTGATCTTCCGCAACACGCCGCAGTGGTTCATCGCGATGGACAAGCCCATCGCGGAACGGCTTGTCGATCGCGACGAACCATTGCGGCGTGGCGCGGAAGATCACCGGCGCGTGCGAGCGCCATGAATGGGGATAAGAGTGCGTGATCCGCCCGCGCGCGAGCAGCGCGCCGGCCTCGATCAGCGCCTTGATGACCGCCTCGTTGGCGTCGCCTTTCTCGCCCTTGTCGGTGATGACGCGCTTGCCCGTGAAGCCCGGCGCCTGCGCGGTGAACGCGCCGTTCTCATCCACCGTGTAGGGGATCGCGGTGTTGATGCCGCGCGCTTCAAGTGCGCGCGCGTTCGCGGTCCACACTTCGAAGTCTTCGCGGCCGTGGCCCGGCGCGGTGTGGACGAAGCCGGTGCCGGCGTCGTCGGTGACGTGCTCGCCTGCGAGCAGCGGCACGTCGAAATCGTAGCCGCCCTTGGCTTTCAGGGGATGCGAGCACGTCATCCCCGCCAGCGCGGCGGCATCGATCGATTTTACTTTCTCATAGGCCGAGGCCCGTGCCTGCTTGAACACATCCTCGGCGAGCTTGTCGGCAAGGATCAGCAAGTCGCCGGTCCTGGCCCAGTTATCAGCCGGCGCGTCGGTGACTTTGTAGAGTCCGTAGTCGATCTTGGGCGAGAAGCTGATGGCGCGGTTGCCCGGCAGCGTCCACGGCGTGGTGGTCCAGATCACGACGGACTCGCCGTTTCCTCCTTTAACCGGAAACTTCACCCACACCGTATCGCTGGTGTAGTCCTCGTACTCGACCTCCGCTTCCGCCAGCGCGGTTTTCTCGACCACCGACCACATCACCGGCTTCGAGCCGCGGTACAAGGTGCCGTTCGCCGCGAACTTCATCAGCTCGCGCGCGATCTGCGCCTCGGCCGGAAAGCTCATCGTCGTGTAGGGATGCGACCAGTCGCCCTCGACGCCGAGCCGCTTGAACTCCGCGCGCTGCACGTTGAGCCAGTGCTCGGCATAGGCGCGGCATTCCTGGCGAAACGCGATCATCGCCGCGGAATTTTTCAGGTCCGGCTTCGGCCTGCCCTTGGAGCGGTAGTTCTCCTCCTCGATCTTCCACTCGATCGGCAGGCCGTGGCAGTCCCAGCCCGGCACATAGTTGGAGTCGAAGCCGAGCATCTGCTGGCTGCGCGTCACCACGTCCTTGAGCACCTTGTTCAACGCAGTGCCGATGTGGATGTTGCCGTTGGCGTAAGGCGGGCCGTCATGCAGGATGAACTTCGGCCGTCCCTTCGCCTTCTCGCGCATCTGCCGGTAGATGCCCTGCCCTGCCCAGCGCTTGAGGATCTCCGGCTCGCGCTGCGGCAGGCCGGCGCGCATCGGGAAATCCGTCTGCGGCAGGAACAGGGTTTCGGAGTAGTCGCGCTCGGGCTTGGTCATCGCGGGGCTGTGTAGCAGGCCGATTCGGCCGCGGAAAGACCGTCTAGATCTCACCGAGTCTCGGAAAGGCGTCCGGGGCGCGGGCCAGCGCCGCGCGCGCCTGCGCGGCATCGGCGTCCATATGACGCTTGAGATCATCGATGGTCTCGAACTTCGCCTCGGCGCGGACCCACGAGATGAACGCGACGTCGATCTGCTGGCCGTAAAGATCGCCGGCGAAATCGAACAGGAACACCTCCAGGAGCGGCGCGCCGTTGTCGAAGGTCGGCCGGCGTCCGAAACTCGCGACGCCGCCGACGAGCTTGCCGCCGACCGATACCCGCACCGCGTAGATGCCATGCTTCAGGCCGCAGGCCGGATCGAGCCGGATGTTGGCGGTCGGAAAGCCAAGCTCGCGCCCACGCTTGTCGCCGTGGATGACCTCGCCCGACACGAACCAGGGCGCGCCGAGCAGTTCGGCCGCCTCGATCACTTTGCCCTCAGCGAGCGCGGCGCGCACCGCGCCCGAGGAGACCGGCCGTCCCTCGTCCTCGAGCGGCGGCACGATGTCGACGGGGAAGCCGAGTCGCTCACCCTGTTGGCGCAGGAAGGCCGGCGAGCCGGCGCGGCCCTTGCCGAAATGAAAGTCATATCCGATCGCCGCGCCGCCGACCGCAAAGCGGCCGTGAAGGATTGTCACGACGAAGTCCTCGGCGCTCGTCGTCGCGAGCGCGGCATCGAACGTCATCACGATCGCGCCAGAGAGCCCGGCCCCCGCCAGAAGCCG
>DASZVZ010000083.1:0-2692 GCA_035546875.1 Pseudolabrys sp. | reverse complement strand
GCCGCCTTGTAGTGCGCGACGTTCTTGTACGCATGACCGAGCGACCATTTCAGCCGCTGAAGCTGCAACGCCGCGAGCTCGTCGCGCGAGGCAATCTCGATCGGATCGAGTTCGCTGCGCTTCGGCGTCAGATCCGCAACTGTCGGCTTGCCGTTTTTCATCAGAGCTTGCGCTGCGCCGCGTTCCAGAACTTTTCGAGATTGGCGATCAGCGCCGGGCTGAAGTGGCAATAAGCCTGCTCGCGCGCGTAGACCGCCATGTAGCGTCGGAAGAGATCAAGCGGTTCCTCGCTGACCCGCAGCGCGCGCCGGTTGCCTGCCGCGCTGACCACGCCCGAGCCGGCAAATCCCGCCACCGCGCGCTTGATGCCGGCGTCGACCTCGCCCGGCGGCACGATCGCATCGCAGATCATGCGGCCTTCGGGCGAATCGCAGTCGATGCGCTTGTCCATCAGGATCGCCTGCCGCGCGATGCGGTCGCCTGTAAAGCGCGGCATGCGCAGGTTGGCGACGCCGGGGATGATGCCCTCCTTGCGCGCCGGCAGCGTCATGTAGGCATCGCTCGCCGCGACGATGTAATCCATCGCCAAGAGATACTGGCAGCCGCCGCCGATGGCGTAGGCGTCGAGGCCCGCGATCCAGCATTTCTCTTGTGTGCCGCCGCGCAACTCGTCCGGATCTGCGTCCCCGGCGATGCCGCGGAAGATCTTGTTGATGAAGCCCATGTCGCGGCGCATGTACCAGAGGAACGAAATCTTGCCGCGATAGAGATGCGTGAGATTGATGCCGGTCGAGAACGTACGCCGGCCATTGTATTTCGGATGATCGACCGGCCCGCCGCGCAACACGCCGACTTCGGTGAGCGGATCGAGCATCGCGAGATCGACCGCGGTCTCCGTGGGGCCGATGGTGGTTTCGTCCTCGGCGTTCAGGTAGCGCGGGTTCTGCATGGTGACGACCGAGGCCTTGCCCATGCGCTCGACTTTCGCCGTGCCGAGATCGAGCACGCCGGCCTTGAGATAGGCCTCGAGCTTTTCCAGCGCCGTCGGCACCGGCCGCAGCATCGCGTGGCACAGGTGCATTCCCGACTCGGGGTGTCCGAGCACGTTGCTGAGAAAAATCCCCTGATCGATCTCGACGCCGTCCTTCTCGCTCTGCATCAGCCCGTCTTCGGCAGCGAGCTCCTTGCGCGTCGGCGTGAGCCCCGGCACCAATTTAGCCGCGTCGTAAACGAGCTCTTCCGCGCGCACAAATTTCGTGCGGTTGTTGGTGAGTTTACGGTAGATCGCATCGACGTGGCGCAGCAGGAATTCTTCACGTAGGCCGCGCGACAGCCGGCCGATGAACTCCGCGGCAGCTTGCTGCTCAGCCGTGCGCTTCGATTTCTTCGGGAGCTTCGCGGCGAGATCGGCGCCAAGGCGCCAGAACTTGCCGCAGGAGGCCGCGTCGCGCGGGAAATTTTTGGAGAGCTGCGGCTGCGCCTTGAGCCACGCCGTTACAGTTTTTTGCGCGAGGCCGGACCGGCTTAGCAATTCGGCAGGGTTAGGTCCGCTACGCATTACCTTCGTCGACGCGTCCACCGGCACTACTCCTCACGCAGATACTGTCTTCGCCGGCCACTTGCACAAATCGGCGATGACGCATTTTTCGCACAACGGCCGGCGCGCGAGGCAAGTGTAGCGTCCGTGCAGAATAAGCCAATGGTGCGCGTGGCGTTTGTATTCCGCCGGGATCGCGGCCTCCAGCTTCTGCTCGACCTCGAGCGGCGTCTTGCCGGTCGCGAGCCCCGTGCGATTTCCCACGCGGAAAATGTGCGTATCGACCGCGATGGTCGGCTCGCCGAACGCCACATTCAACACAACATTCGCCGTCTTGCGTCCGACGCCGGGCAACGCCTCGAGCGCCTCGCGCGTGCGCGGCACCTTGCCGCCGTGCTCGTCGGCCAGCTTTTGCGCCAGCGCCGCCACGTTCTTTGCCTTGTTGCGGTAGAGCCCGATGGTCTTGATGTAATCGCGGATGCGCGCCTCGCCGAGCTTCGCCATCTTCTCCGGCGTGTCGGCGGCGGCAAACAGCGCGGGCGTCGCCTTGTTGACGCCGGCATCGGTGGCCTGCGCGGACAGCACCACCGAGACGAGCAATGTGAATGGGTTGGTGTATTTCAACTCGGTTTCCGGCGCTGGGTTCGCGGCCTTGAAGCGGCGGAACGCCTCTTCTATCTCAGCCGTTGTCCATTGCGGCAACGCGCCGTGCTCGGCTTTCGCGTCGACCTTCTTGCGCTTGCCCGCCGGCCGCAGCTTGGCCGCCTTGCCCTTGCGTGCTCTCGCGAGCGCCTTTTTGACGGATTTACTGCGGACCTTGCGCGCGGGTTTTTTGGCCATGAATTCGGTATAGTGAGAGCCATGAGCGCCGACAACGCCAGCGATCTCGAGCCCACGATCTTTTCCGCGGTGATCACACCGCACCGTTCGCTCAGTCGTTTCGGGTTTTTTCTGGTGATGGCGATCTTCGGCGTAAGCAGCTTCGTTGCCGGCGTCGTCTTTCTGCTCGCCGGAGCCTGGCCCGTGTTCGGATTTTTCGGCCTCGACGTGCTGCTGCTCTATTGGGCTTTCCGCCTGAATTACCGCGCGGCGGACGCTTACGAGGAAGTGAGCGTCACCGCCTCCGAGCTCAAGGTCCGCAAAGTGAGCCATCGC